>DBTV01000030.1:0-92305 GCA_002307235.1 Acidobacteriaceae bacterium UBA1307 | reverse complement strand
ACGATGTAGACGGCGACGAGCGCGGCAAGAATCAGCATCGGCTCATTGCGCAGCGAGTCCTGATAGGCCTGCGCCGTGCCCTGAAAGCTGGCATGGACGGTGCTCGGCAGGCCCATCTCCTGCTGCGCTTTTTCGAGCGCCGAGACCGCATCGCCCAGCGCCACGTTGGGCGCGAGGTTGAAGCTGATGGTCACGGCCGGATACTGGCCCTGGTGGTTGACCTGCAGCGAGATGCGCTGCGTGCTGTAGTGCGCCATCGCCGACAGCGGCACCATGGTTCCGTTCGACGATTTGATGAAGATGCCGTTGAGCGCGTCCGGGCTTTTGCTGTACTTCGGATCGACCTCCATCACCACGTAGTACTGGTTGATGCCGGTGTACATGGTCGAAACCTGGCGCTGTCCGAAGGCATCGTAGAGCACCTGATCGATCATCGCAATGGTGACGCCGAGCCGCGATGCGGCGTCGCGATCAATAACGAGATTCGCGCCGAGCCCCTGATTCTGCTGGTCGCTGTTGACGTCGCGCAGTTGCTTGAGCTGGCGGGCGCGCTGCAACAGGCGCGGTGCCCACTCATTCAGCTCGTTCATGTCCTCGTCAGAGAGCGTGTACTGGTATTGCGCGGCCGAACCGCGACCGCCGATCTGAATGTCCTGCTGCACCTGCAGAAACAGCGTCGCGCCGGGAACGCTCGTCAGCTTGCGGCGCAGCCGGTTGATCACCTCGTCGGCCGTGACGCGGCCCGGGCGCTCTTCAAGCGGCTTGAGCGCGATGAACATGTTGCCGACGTTGTTCGAGCCGCCGCCGGGTCCACCACCGCCGACAAAGGCCGTCACGGAGCGGATCGCCGGATCGTCGAGCACCATCTGCGCCAGCGTCTTCTGCTTCACGCTCATGGCGTTGAAGCTGATGTCCTGCGCGGCCATGGTGCGGCCGCCCATGCGCCCGGTGTCCTGCTGCGGAAAGAATCCCTTGGGCACGATCATGAACAGGTAGACGTTGAGCGCGGCCGTGCCCACGGCGATGAAAAGCACCAGCAGTTGATGGCGCAACACCCAACGCAGTGCGCTGGAATATTCGCTGTGCAACCAGTTGAAGGCCTGCTCGCTGGCGCGATAGATGCGGCCATGTTTCGATGCGTCGCGGGCTTTTAAAAAATGCGCGCAGAGCATCGGCGTGGTCGTGAGCGAAACCACCAGCGAAACCGCAATGGCCACCGAAAGCGTGACGGCGAACTCGCGGAAGAGCTTGCCGACAATGCCGCCCATCAACAAAATCGGCGTGAAGACGGCGATCAGCGACAGGCTCATCGACAGCACGGTGAAGCCGATCTCCTTTGAGCCTTTCATCGCGGCCTCGAAGGGCTTCATGCCCATCTCGAGATAGCGCGTGATGTTTTCAATGACGACGATGGCATCATCGACGACGAAGCCGGTGGCCACCGTAAGCGCCATCAGCGAAAGATTGTCGACCGTGTAACCGGCCAGATACATCACGCCGAAGGTGCCGGTCAGCGACAGCGGCACGGCCACCGAGGGAATCAGCGTCGACCAGACCTCGCGCAAAAACAGAAAGACAACCAGCACCACGAGCACGACGCTGATGGCGAGCGACATCTCGACATCGCGCACGCTGGCGCGGATGGTCGTGGTGCGATCAACGGCGACGTTGATCTTGACCGTCGGCGGAATCGACGCCTGCAGGCGCGGCATCTCGCTCATCACGTTGTCGACGGTCGAGATCACATTCGCGCCGGGAATCTTGAAGACGATCAGCAGAATCGCATCCTGCATCTTCGTCGCGCCCTTGCCGTCATTGATGCCGGAAACGCCCGCCGTCAGCGTGTTCGAAACACTGTTGGTGACCGTGCCAAGGTCGGCGACGCGCACCGGCGCGCCGGTCTGCGCATTGTGGCCGACGATGATCGGCGCATAATCCTTCGCCTTGAAGATCTGATCGTTGTCGTTGATGCTCCAGCGGCGCTCGTTATCCTGAAAGGCGCCCTTGGGCCGGTTGGCGTTGGCCGCGGCCAGCGCGGTGCGCACGGCCTCCATGCCGACGCCGTTGCTGGCAAGCTGCATCGGATTCAGATCGACGCGCACGGCCGGACTCGAACTGCCACCGACAAAGACCTGACCGACGCCGCCGATCTGCGCAATCTTCTGCGCCAGAATCGAGTCGGCCAGATCGTAGACCTGCGGCTTCGACAGCACATCGGAGGTGAGAGAGAGAATCAAAATCGGCGCTTCGGCCGGGTTCGCCTTGCGATAACTCGGGTTCTGCGGCAGGTTGGCGGGCAACTGGCTGCGCGCCGCATTGATGGCCGCCTGCACGTCGCGCGCCGCCGCGTCGATGTTGCGATTGATGTCGAACTGCAGCGTGACCGAGGCCGAGCCAAGCGAGCTCGACGAGGTCATCTGATTGACGCCCGCAATGCGGCCAAACTGGCGCTCGAGCGGCGTGGCGACCGAAGAGGCCATCGTCTCGGGACTCGCACCAGGCAGCCCGCCGCTGGCGCTGATCACCGGAAAATCGACATCGGGCAACGAGGCCACCGGCAGCAGCGAATATGAAACCGCACCGGCCAGCAGCAGGGCCAGACTCAGCAACGTGGTCGCTACCGGACGCTGAATGAAGGGCGCAGAAAGATGCATCGTTCTCCGTCCTTACTCGGCGCTCGCCGCGGTGGACTCGCCCGCCGCAAGCGCGCGCGGCCTGAAGCGACTGGCCAATGTATCAAAGTAGAGATAGACGACCGGCGTGGTGAACAGCGTGAGCATCTGTGAGAGGATCAGGCCGCCAACGATGGTAATGCCGAGCGGCATACGCAGCTCCGCTCCCACGCCGCCACCCATCGCCAGCGGCACGCCGCCGAGCAGCGCGGCCATGGTCGTCATGATGATGGGGCGGAAGCGGAGCAGGCAGGCCTGATAGATGGCCTCATCGGCCGTCTTGCCCTCTTCGCGCTGCGCCTGCAGGGCAAAGTCGATCATCATGATGGCATTTTTCTGCACGATGCCGATCAGAAGCACGATGCCGATCAGCGCAATCACCGAGAAGTCCACGTGCGTAATCAGCAACGCCAGCAATGCGCCGACGCCTGCCGAGGGCAGCGTCGAGATGATAGTGATCGGATGAATGTAACTCTCATAGAGCACGCCGAGCACGATGTAGACGGTGATCAACGCGGCGAGAATCAGAATCGGTTCGTTGGCGAGCGAACTCTGGAAGGCCGCGGCCGTGCCCTGAAAACTGGCGTTGATCGCCGCGGGCATCTGGATGTGCTGCTCCACCTGTTTGACGGCCTTGATCGCATCGCCCAGAGCGTAACCCGGCGCAAGGTTGAAGCTGACCGTGGTCGATGGAAACTGGCTGAGGTGGCCGATGGCGAGCTGCGCGTTGCCCTGCTCCCAGTGCGCCAGCATGCTCAGCGGAACCTGCGTGCTGTTCGACGACTTCACGTAGAGCGAGGCCAGATCTTCCGGCGCATCGCGGAAGTCTTTGCCGACCTCCATCACCACGTGGTACTGGTTGAGCTGCGTGAAGATCGTCGAGACCTGCCGCTGACCAAAAGCATCGTAGAGCGTGTTGTCGATGTCGGCCATTGAGATACCGAGCCGCGAAGCGGTGTCGCGATCAATGACCAGATGCGCGGAGAGGCCCTGATCCTGCAGGTCGCTGGCGACGTCGGTCACGGACTTTTCCTTGCTCAGCTCATCGACCATCTTGCGCGTATAGCTGGCCAGCTCGGTCTGGTTCGGATCTTCGAGCGCGTACTGGAATTGCGTGCGGCTGACGCGATCTTCCACGGTGAGATCCTGCAACGGCTGCAGAAAAAGCTGAATGCCGTCGATGCCCGCCACGCGCTGCTGCAGGCGTCGAATCACATCGGTCGCCGATTCCTTGCGCACCTCGAGCGGCTTCAGGTTGATCTGAATGCGGCCGGAGTTGAGCGTGGTGTTGGTGCCATCGACACCAATGAACGACGAGATGTTTTCAACCGCCGGATCGTCAAGCAGCGCCTCGACCAACTGCTGCTGACGACGCGCCATGTTGGCAAAGCTGACCGTCTGCGGCGCCTCGCTGATGCCGAGCACGACGCCGGTATCCTGCACCGGGAAGAAGCCCTTGGGCACGATGAGAAACAGCAGCACCGTCGCCACGAAGGTCGAAATCGTCACCATCAATGTGGCAAAGCGATGACGCAGAATCACCTGCAAGGCGCGGCCATAGGCAGCGATGATTGCATTGAAGATTTTTTCTGACCAGACGTAGAACCGCGTCTGCTTCGCGTCCTTTTTGTCCTTGAGAATCCGCGAACACATCATCGGCGTCAGCGTCAGAGAGACGACGGCCGAAACCAGAATCGTGACGGCCAGCGTGATGGCGAACTCGCGGAAGAGCCTGCCGACAACATCGCTCATGAACAGCAGCGGAATCAGCACGGCGATCAGCGAGATGGTCAGCGACATGATCGTGAAGCCGATCTGCTCGGAGCCCTTCAGCGCCGCCTGCATCGGCGACATGCCCTCTTCAATAAAGCGTGCAATGTTCTCGATCATCACGATGGCATCGTCGACCACAAAGCCGGTCGAGATCGTCAGCGCCATCAGCGTCAGATTGTTCAGCGAGTAGCCGAGCAGATACATGACGCCGAAGGTGCCCACCAGCGACAGCGGCACGGCCACCGAGGGAATGATGGTCGCGGCCACGTTGCGCAGAAACAGGAAGATCACCATCACGACCAGCGCGATGGTCAGCAGCAGCTCAAACTCGACGTCTTTGACCGAGGCGCGAATGGTCACCGTGCGATCGGTGAGCACCTTCACATGCACCGAGGCCGGAAGGCTTGCGCGCAACTGCGGCAGCAACGCCTGAATGCGGTCCACGACGGCGATGATGTTCGCGCCCGGCTGCCGCTGAATGTTGACGATCACCGCGGGCTGGCGATCCATCCACGCCGCCTGCTGATTGTTCTCGGCCGCATCGACGATCAACGCCACGTCGGAGGCGCGCACCGCCGCGCCATTGCGATAGGCCACGACCACAGGCTTATAGTCACTGCTTGAAAACAACTGATCGTTGGCGCCGATGGTGTACGCCTGCCGGTCGCCGTTGAGCGTGCCCTTGGCCTGATCGACATTGGCCGCCGCGAGCGCCGTGCGCAGGTCTTCAAGGCTCAGGTTGTAGCTGGCCAGTTGCGCCGGGTTCGCCTGCACGCGCACCGAGGGCTTCTGTCCGCCGGCAATCGAGACCAGTCCGACGCCGGTCACCTGCGAAATCTTCTGCGCCAGATTGGTGTCGGCCGCATCCTCGATCTTGTCGAGCGGCAGGGTGTCGGAGGTCAGCGCCAGCGTCATCACCGGCGCGTCGGCCGGGTTCACCTTGCTATAGATCGGCGGATTGGGAAGGTCGGCTGGCAGATAGCTGTTGGCCGCGTTGATGGCCGCCTGCACCTCCTGCTCGGCCACGTCGATATTCTCGTCGAGATTGAACTCGAGGGTGACCACCGAGCCGCCGCCCGAGCTGGTCGATGACATCTGCTTCAGACCCGGCATCTGGCCAAACTGCCGCTCGAGCGGCGCGGTCACCGAGCTGGCCATCACCGACGGGCCCGCGCCCGGATAAAACGTGAGCACCTGAATGATCGGGTAATCGACCTCGGGCAGCGCCGAAACCGGCAACTGTTTGAAGGCCACCGCGCCCGCCAGAAAGATCGCCGCCATCAACAGAAAGGTCGCGACCGGGCGCAGAATGAACGGCCGGGAAGGACTCAGACTCACGGGCGCTCCTTTGCCGGTTGCTCGCCTTTGCCCTGCCCGCCGCGCGCCGCGCCGACCGTCACCGCCGAGCCCGCACGCAAGCGCTCCGCGCCATCGACAATCACCTTTTCGCCCGGCGCAATGCCGCCATCAAGCACCGTGCTCTGCCCCTGCGCCAGCGCGATTTTGACGGGCAGCATTCTGGCCGTCGTCTTGCCGCTCGCATCCGTCGCAAGGGTCCAGACAAAGGTGCCCTGCTGGCCGGTCTGGATCGCCGCCGTCGGCACCACCAGCGCCTTGGGCCGGTTCTCCATCACCAGACGGATGTTCACGAACTGATTGGGAAACAGCTTGCCGTCGCGATTGTCAAAGACCGCCTTCAGCTTGGCCGTGCCGGTGGTCGTATCGATCTGGTTGTCGGTGGTCAGCAGTTTGCCGTCGGCCAGCTTCGTCGTGTTCGCCTGATCGTAGGCCTCGACCGGCAGCCCCTTCGTGAGCTTCATCTTTGCCAGCACCTGCGGCAACTGCGTCTCGGAGACGGTGAAGTACACCGCGATGGGCTCGAACTGATTGATGACCACCAGACTCGTCGTGTTCGCCGTAATGATGTTGCCCGGGTCCACCAGCCGCAGGCCGATCTTGCCCGTGATCGGTGCATGGATCGAGCACCAGCTCAGTTGCACCTGTGCTGACTCAATCGCCGCCTTGTCTGCCGCGATCTGGCCGGTGTACTGGCCAAAGCCAGCCTGCTGCGTCTCCATCGACTCGCGCGAAACCACACCGGCGTCGTAGAGCGCCTTGTAGCGCGCGAATTCGGCCTGCGCATTCTTCAGCAGCGCCTGATCGTGAGCGAGCGTGCCCCGCGCCTGATCGAGCGCCGCCTTGTACGGGCGAGGATCAATGTTCATGATCGTTTGCCCCTGGCGCACCTGCTGGCCTTCGGTAAAGTGGACCGGCAACAGCGGCCCGCTGACCTGCGCCTTCACCGTCACGCTCATGTAGGGCGTTACCGTGCCGATGGCCTGCAGATAGATGGGCATCGGCCTCTCTTCGACCGCCGCCACCTGCACCGGCGTAGGCCGGCTGGTGAGCGCGTTGGCCTGCTTTTCCGTGTTGGCCTTGGTCTGCTGCTGGTTCTCGTAGACCCGCCAGACCACGTAGCCCACCAGGGCAAGCAGCACCGCGTACAGCACCACCCGCACCCACACGCGCTTTGCGCCGCTGGGTGGTTCTGTCACGCCGGAACCGGACGAATAGGACTCTGGAGCGCCTTCGTTCACCATGGAGTTGTTTCCCGCCAAATCTTTTGAGTTTGCAAAGCCGTGCCGAAGGACAAAAAAGCAGAGCGTGCCCCGCAGCGAGCCCCTCTATGCATTGATAGGGACGAAACAGTTTCGGCAAAAGTCTCGCCCGCACTCCAAAGCACGCGCCGCGGCACGGCTTTGGCCGACGGCCGCATCCCCAGCAGACCGTCGCGCTCATTGTACGGCAACCGCGTTGCAACCAGACGCACCGCGCACCGACCAGGGATTGCTTCCGTGCTAGAGTGAATCCGATGCCCCAGATCAGTCCGACTCCCGGAGAAAATCTCGACCTGCTGCAACAGGTGGCGCGTCTGCAGGCGCTGCTTGAAGCCTCGCGGCAGGTGCACTCGACCGTCGACGAAGGCGAGGTGCTCTCGCAGGTGCTGCGCATCCTGGTCCGCGAACTGGAGATGGCCGGAGCCGCCTTTCCCGATGCCGGTCTGGTCTACGGCGAAGACCCGGCCTCGCTTGCGACCGAGCCCAGCCGCTGGCCGCTCGAAGACCGCGAAGGCCAGCCGATGACCGAGCTCACCGTAGCCTCGCCCGATGGACGCCCGCTCTCGCTCTACGAGGCCGACTTTATCGAAGGACTGGTGCTGCAGGCCGCCGTCGCGCTTGAGACCGCCCGCTTCCACAAGCGGAATCTGGCCTTTGCCCGCGTCGAACAGGATCTGGAGGCCGCACGCGGCATTCAGCGCTCTCTGCTGCCGCAACAGTTGCCCGCCATTCCCGGCTACCGCGTCGGCTTCCGCTCCGACGCCTGCTACGAGGTCGGCGGCGATTATTTCGACGCGATTGCCTTGCACGACGGCTCGGTTCTTTTTGCCGTGGCCGACGTGGCGGGCAAGGGCCTGGCCTCGGCGCTGATGTCGTCCAGCTTCCGCTCGGCCTTTCGCGCCATGGCCACCACCGGCGCGCCGCTCGACGAGCTTGCCGGCCGCATGAACCAGCACCACTGGAGCGAGGGCGAAGAGGCCCGCCGCCGCTACGTTACCGCGATTTTTCTGCATCTGTTGCCGGAAAAAAGCGAACTCGAGATCGTCAACGCCGGACACAATCCCGGCTTTCTGGTCGCACCCGGCGCGACGCCGCGTCAATTTGCCGCCAGCGGTCCGCCCCTCGGCATGTTGCCCGGCATGAGCTACACCATCGAGCGCTGCCCGGTCCCGGCCGGCGCGCGGCTGCTCTCCTATACCGACGGGCTCACCGAGGTCTTTCGCGGCGAGGACGAGTTTGGTCCCGACCGCCTGCTGCACGCCTTTTCGCAGTGCCCCACCGCCGAGCCCGATGCTATGCTCAAGGCAGTGTGGACCGCCGTCGAAGAGTTTGCCGCCGGAGGACCGCAACAGGATGACCGCACGGCCCTGGTCCTTTGCCGCGCGACAGCTCCCGGGAGCCCTGCATGAGCGATCCCAAACCAACCCGCGTCGAGGTCCGGCTGCCCTCCCGGCTCGGCTACGAGAAGGTGGCCATGAGCACCGCCGCCGCTGTCGCCAAGCTCATGGGCTTTGCCGACGATCGCATTGAGGACCTGAAGACCGCCGTCGCCGAGGCCTGCATCAACGCCATCGAGCACGGCAACCGGCTCAATGAAAATCTCTCCGTCGGCGTGATTCTGTCGAGCGAGGCCAACGCCCTCGAGGTCAAGGTGATCGACGGCGGCAAGGGCATGACCGGCCAGCCCAAAAAGCCCGACATCGACCGCAAAATGCGCGGCGAAGAACCGGCCCGCGGTCTGGGCATGTTCCTGATGCAGGCGCTGGTCGACGAGGCCGAATGGGTCGCCTCCGATGACGGCGGCGGCAGCTATGTGCGACTCGTGATCCGGCTGGATAAAGCGGCCTGACACCCACAAATCTCAACCAAGACCAAGAGAAGAATGCAGAGCGAAACCAAATCGTACGCGGAACAAGCCACCACCCCGGCCGGCACGCCGGTCACCGTCCTGCGCTTTGCCGGCGACATCGCCAGCACATCGCGCGAGGCGGTCCTCGGCCTCTATCAGGCGCAGCCAAAACAGGGCCCGGTCCTGCTGGACTTCACCAAGGTCGACTACATCAACTCAAGCGGCATCGCCTTGATGATTCAGATGTTGATCGAGGCGAGCGGCGTCGGACAGCGCGTCGCCGTCTTCGGCCTCTCGGCGCACTTCACCAAGGTCTTCACCATGGTCGGCATCACCAAATACGCCACCCTGGCCGCGACCGAGGCCGAGGCGCTGGCCGCCCTGTAGGGCATCTTCATGGGGCAGGCGCTATCATGCCCCTATGAACCTCTCCGCGATCCAAAATGCGCTGCGCGAGGCCGGTCTGGACGGCTGGCTCTTCTACGATCACCACCACCGCGACCCCATTGCCGCGGGTATTCTCGGCCTCGACCCCAAGGCCCACATCACCCGCCGCTGGTATTACTACATCCCCGCCACCGGCGAACCGAGCAAGCTCGTCCACCGCATCGAGCAGTTCCGGCTCGACACCCTGCCCGGCCCCAAGGCCATGTATTCAAGCTGGCAGGAGCTCCACGCCGGCATCGCCACGCTGCTGGCCGACGCGACCAACATCGCCATGCAGTACTCGCCGAACAACGACATCATGTACGTCTCGATGGTTGACGGCGGCACGCTCGAGTTTCTGCGTTCGCTCGGCAAAAACATCGTCAGCTCGGCCAACCTCGTCAGCCAGTTCGAGGCCGTGCTCACCGAGGAGCAGAAGGCCAGCCACAGCATTCCCCAGCAGGCCATCGACAGGATTCTGGTCGAAGGCTGGAAGGTGATCGGCCAGCATCTGCGCCCCTCCGTCGGCAGCCCCACGCCCTACACCGAGTACGAGCACATGCTCTGGCTCTCCGAGGCCATGCGCCGCGAGGGGCTGGTCTGGGCCGATGGGCCGAATGTCAGCGTCAACGCCCACAGCTCCGACTCGCACTATGAGCCGACCGCCGCCGTCTCCGCACCCATCCAGAATGGCGACGTGCTGCTCATCGACATCTGGGCCCGCGACAACAAGCCTGGCTCGGTCTACTATGACGTCACCTGGACCGGCATCGTTGGCCGTGAGCCGAGCGAACACGAGCAGAAGGTCTTCGAGACCGTCCTCGGCGCGCGCGATGCAGCCATCAGCTTTGTCGAAAAGGCCTTCGCGGAAAATCGCGCCATCGCAGGCTTCGAGGCCGACGACGCCGCCCGCGCGGTCATCGAGCAGGCCGGCTTCGGCAAATACTACACGCACCGCACCGGCCACAACATCACCAGCGAGATCCACGGACCCGGCGCGCATCTGGACAACCTCGAGACGCACGACATTCGCCAGCTTTTGCCGAACACCTGCTTCTCGGTCGAGCCCGGCATCTACCTGCCCGAGTTCGGCATCCGCAGCGAGATCGACATGATGACCTCGCCCGGCAAGGCCTGGGTCACCGGCAAGATCCAGCGCGAACTGGTCCGCGTTTAGGAACCTTCCGCGCACCCGTTGCGTATGGAAGAAAAAGGAGCCGCGTCGGCCCGAACAGCTCTCGGGCCGGTGCGGTATAGTCAAAAAGGTATGGCTGCCGAAGCAAACAAATCCGTTTCTGCCCAGAACGAGGCCCAGGGCTTCGTTTATCTGCCGCTGATTGTTGGCTGGCTGGTCCCCGGCGGAGGACATTTTCTGCTGCGCAAGTGGGGCCGCGGCGCACTGCTGGCCACCGCGATTGTCGGCATGTTTATCACCGGCCTCGTCATGCAGGGCAAGCTCTATGCGAACGCTCAGGACGTGCTCGACATGCTCGGGCTGGCGGGCGATCTGGGCAACGGCCTGCTGTTCTTCGTCGCCAAGGCGCTGAACCTCGGTGCCGATCAGGTGCTGGTCACCACCGGCGACTACGGTTCCAAGTTCATCGTCGTCGCGGGCCTGCTCAACGTGATCGCCGCCGTGGACGCGCACAATCTGCGTACCGGGAGGAAGCCGCTCTAATGCATCCCTCTCACTTCACCGCGGTTCTGCTCTTTGCCCTCTTCGCGTCGACGGTCTTCGGCATCACCCAGCGCGAGACGCCCCGGCGCATGGTGCGCTATGGCGCCTACTGCTTCGTGCTCTTCGTCGGCTCGGCCGTCGTGCTCAGTTGGCTGATGTACTTCATCGCACGCTAGTTTTTCTTTTCGATCTTTTTGAGAAACAACGGCCAGCCCTCGCGGCTGGCCGTCGTCGTCTAGCGCCGTTGTTGCTCGCGCAGCCAGACGGCGGCCTCGAAGCTGTGTTCGCAGCGGAAGCCCTCGGACTCGTAAAGGCCGATCGCCAGCCGGTTCGCCTCGGTCACTGTCAGCGAAACCTCGGCCACCCCCAAACGCACAAAGGCCTGCACCGAAAGGTTCAGCAGCAACCGCGCCAGCCCGCGCCGCCGGTAGCCGGGATGCACGCACAACTGCGTCACATGGCCGCAACCGGCACTCACCCGCGAGCCCAGCACCACCGCCACCAGCGCGCCCGTCGCCCGCTCCGTCACCACAAACGAGGCCGTCGGCACAAACGCGCCGCAGCCGCCATAGCGCACCACGTTGCTTAAAAAACGCAGCGAGCCATGCGCCGTGCGGTACTGGTCGTTGATCTGGCTGTCGGGGTGGTTGCGATAGGCCTCGGAGATCAGTCGCGAGGCGGCTGTCAGCTCCTCGTCCCGCCAGCTTCGCAGCTCCAGATCCTCGGGCAGCTCAAAGCGCGGCCTGCCCCACCGGCCCTCAAGCGACAGCAACATGAACAACCGCCGGTAGACCTCGAATCCGTAACGCAAAAAGATGGGCTCTAGCGTGCCGAAGGAGTGCAGCAGCATCTGCGACTCAACGCGCTCAATCTGCGGCGAGTTCACCACCAGTTCCAGCAGATTCGTCAGCAGCCGCTGTTCGAGCGCCAGCGAGCGGTTCGCCGCACCCTCCTCCGGCAAGCCTTCCATCGCAAACACGTCGCCGATGACGGCCTTGGTGTCCTCGTACACGCAGAAGGTGTAGCCCAGCGCCTGATCGCCGAAGATGGCCGCGTAGCCGGGCAGCAGGTGGCTATCAAGATATTGCAGCAGGAGCTTGATCGAGTGCTGATAGTCCCAGCGCAGCCTTCTCCGCCACAGATCGCTCTCGACCTCCAGTGCAGTGCGCAGGGTCGCCGACGAAAAGTGCCGCAGATCGAGGATTTCAACGGATGTGCTGGAAAAGGACAAATTTCCTCCCCTGCTCCTGGCCTGGAAACGTAAGCCCTTTCGACACTCTGCCATGGGCCGCCGCTGGACGCAAATGGCAAAGTCCTTTTGCCGTCCACCGTGCGGGACCGCTGCCACAGGCTCTAGAATACAGATGCATGGCTAGCACTGCACAGATCGAACTCTGGCCGGCCGAGAAGGTTGCGGCCCAGGTCACTCTCTTGAAGGCCGCGAACGGCGTCCGCTACGTTGCATGGGGCGAAACCCATCTTGCCGATGCCGATCTGGCGCATCTGGTCGGAGCCGTCCCCGCCACGCTGTCGGCCGCTTTGGCTCGCCGCGCCTACTTCTTCGTCCCGCTCGCCCTTGGCGACACGGGCGAAACCACCGTCGCCCCCGGCTACTCCATCGAGCTCGGCGACCGCGCCATCTGCCACCGCGACGTCACCTGCGGCGACACCGGAGCCGTCTTCCTCTCCACCCGGCTCGTCGAAGACCGCTTTGGCCTCGCCTTCGAGTTCTTCATCAACATTGCCCACAACTTCGTCGAGGCCGCCGGCGTCCCCGAGAGCTTCTCCACGCTCGTCTGGGCGCAGGCCGAGGCGCAGACGCATGGCGAGACCAGCCAGGACGCCTGGGAGACCCGCCGCCGCGCCGAAGAGGGCCGCGCCGGACAGAAGGTCATCGACGAAAAGGCCCGCACCTCCTACTTCGAGGCCGCCTTCTCCGATGCGCTGGCCATCTACATGCTCGCCCTCTCGCTCGACTTCGACTACCGCGACCTGCGCGAGCGCGACTATCCGCTGCTGGCGGCAGGGGCTCTGGCCGACCGCCTTCGCCACGTCGCCGGACTCTTCCCGGCCAACCCCGGCTACGAGTTCCAGATTCTCTACCGCCGCAAGGGATAACGCGGCGCCAAAACAGAAAAATCCCGGTCAGGGGCGTGAGCCCGGCCGGGATTTTTTCTTGCCTCAAAGTTGGTGCACGATTTTCGCCTTTGGCCCGCCCCGCCTCCTGAACTTATCCACCTCTTCCACAGCGCATGTGGAAAAGATCTCTTCCGCGCTCTGGATCACACGATAATCCCCTTATAAACACTGGCGATTTCACCATAAAAGAAAATATCCACTTATCCACACAGATTCACAGCCTGTGTATATCGTGTTTTCCTCATTCTTCGCGCTGCGATGGTTTTCGCCTTTTTGAGCCTCGCGCGTCGTAGACTCAAAGGACAGAAGACCGGCGTTTTTCCCTCCCGAGGCCGGTCCATCGCGAAAGGATTTTTGCCGTCATGCGCCTCGTTCGTCTCTCTGCCGGGCTTCTGCTCGCCGCCTGCCTTCTTCCCCGCATCGCTGGAGCCGCCTCGCCGCTCATCGGCAAACCGGCCCCCGCCCTGGTCCGCGCCGACCTCAGCGGCCATCGCGTCGACCTGGCCGCATTGCGGGGCAAGGTGGTGCTCGTCAACTTCTGGGCCACCTGGTGTGCGCCTTGCCAGGCCGAGATGCCGACCCTCATCGGCTGGCAGAACCAGTTCGCCGCGCAGGGCTTCACCGTCGTCGGCGTCTCGATGGACGACAACGCCGCCACCGCCCGCCGCTTTCTGCTGCGTCACAAGTTGAACTATCCCGTGGTGATGGGCGACGACAAGCTGGGCGAGGCCTATGGCGGCGTCGACGGCCTGCCGGTCAGCCTGCTGATTGATCGCGCGGGCAAGGTCCGCGCCGTCTTCAAGGGCGAGACCGACACCAACCGCATCCTCGACCAGCTCAAGCCCCTGCTCGCGCAGCACTAATTTTTTTGCTTTCCAATATTCGGCTGGAGGGAGCTGGGGCATGAATGCCCCTGCTCCCTCCCAAGGACGATGGCAGGCACGCTGAGCCGCGAGCCCGCCGCTCCGTCCGACGCTATTGCGCCGCGTGCACTGGCTCCGCCGACCCCTTCGAGAGTCCGCGAATGTAGTGGATCAGGTTCCGCACCAGCGCATCGTTGGCGCGGCTTTCCGCCTCGGCCGGCATGTTGCCCTTGCCTTTGCGAATCGTGTCGAACAGAGCATCGTCGGACTTGCCGGCCAGCGCCTTGCCCTCGCTCCAGTCATCGAGCGTCACATTCATGCTCTTGGCAATATCGGTCTTTCCGTCGCCCTTGTCGCCGTGGCACATGGCGCAGTCGAGCTCATACAGTTTTTTGGCCTTGGCCTGCAACTCGGGCGAGATCCTGGCCTTGGCAGCGGGAGCAGGCGCGCTTTCCTGCGGGCTGCCTCCCTTCATGACCGCCGGCGCCAAGGCAATAGCTCCTGCCGCACAGAAAAGCAAGAAAGGTTTCAACATGGACTGCCTCCTCAAAACAAGCGATGTCGGAAACAGGCATCTCTTTTGCATCAATGATTTCTGGCTGGCATTATAGGCCGAATTTTCGTCCGTGGGGTAGCAGGAAACGCACTCCGTCGCCAATGCCTGCATCGCGGCGACACCAAAAAAATCCCCGAGCGTGGCCGCCCGGGGATTTTTTCTTCTTTTTGGTCAGGGATTTAGTGCGCCACGCTGCCGCCCGGCCCCTCGCCCGGCTTGTTCTTGCTCAGCAGGAAGGCCAGGCCCACCATCACCGCGGACAGCGCCACCAGTTCCATGTAGACGTCCGCGTAGGCCTGCGTCGCAGCCTGCAGATTCAACTGCTGGTACATCGAGGCCAAAGCCATGTTCTGCCCGTTGGCCGCACCAAAGTGCTGACCCAGAAATTGGCTGGAGCCCTGCAGCTGCTGGTTGTAGGCAATCGAGCCCGGCTGCATGCCATTCTGCAACAACGCCTGATGCCACATGGCGCGGTTGGTCACCTGCGCGCCGGTGATAGCGATCAGAATGCTGCCGCCGATGTTGCGGGCAAAGTTGATGAGGCCCGAAACCTGATTGCTCTCTTCCTTCGGCATCCCCACGTAGGCCGCGTTGGTGATGGAGATAAAGCAGAACGGCACCGGCACCAGCATGATCACGCGCAGAATCGAGGCCAGCTCAAAGCTCATGCTCAGCGTCGTCAGGTAGGCCGCGGCATAAAAGCCGATGCCCAGCAGCGTAAAGCCGAAGACCGTCAGCGTCCGCGCCGAAAACTTGCCCACCGCCATGCCGGCAAAGGGCATGATGACCACCAGCGAGACACCGCCAGCCGTCAGCGCCAGTCCGGCATTGGTCGCCGTCCAGCCCAGCAACTGCTGCATAAACTGCGGCTGCAACACGGTGTTGGCGTTCAGCAAACCGCCCACCAGCATCATCAGAAAGCAGCAGATGGCAAAGTTCTTGTAGCGGAAGAGCCGGAGGTTGATCAGCGGCTCCTTCTGCCTCCACTCCCAGACCAACAGGCCGATCATGCCAAAAATGAACAGCGCGGCGAAGATGCAGACGAAGTGCGAGGAGAACCAGTCCATCTCCTCACCCTTGTCGAGCATGATCTGCAACCCGCCCATGGCCACGGTCAAAAAGCCCAGGCCAACGTAGTCCATGTGGCGCAGCCGCGAGAGATCAGGCTTGATCCACGGCGGATCCTCGACCAGGCGCATGACCAGGAAGAAGGCCAGAATACCGACGGGAATGTTGATGAAGAAGATCCAGCGCCAACTGTAGTTGTCGGTGATCCAGCCGCCGAGCGTCGGCCCGATCGACGGCGCCAGCACTGTGACCAAACCATAGACGGCAAAGGCCTGACCGCGCTTGGCCGGCTCAAAGCTGTCGGCCATGATGGCCTGGGCCATCGGCTGCATACCGCCGCCACCCGCGCCTTGCAGAATCCGGAACAGCAGCAGCATAGGTAACGAAGGGGCCGCGCCACACAAAAAGCTGGAGACCGTAAAGATCACAATGCAAAGAACAAAAAAGTTGCGCCGCCCCATCAGCGACGAGGCCCAGCCACCCAGCGGCAGCACAATGGCATTGGCCACCAGATAGCTGGTCAGCACCCAGGTGCCCTCGTCGGAACTGGCCGCCAGCGAGCCGGCGATGTGCGGCAGCGCCACATTGGCGATTGAGGTGTCCAGCACCTCCATAAAGGCAGCCAGCGCTACCGTCATGGCAATCAGCCACGGGTTAACGCGCGGCTTCCATGCAACTACAGGCGAGAGATTCGGATTGGTGTGCTCGACCGCGTTCAAAGCGGTGGATGACTGCTCGGGCAACAGGTTTCTCCTCAGGTGTTGTCATTCGGCAGAGAGCGGAAGCGTGCTCTGCAAGAGAAAAAACGGACGCGATGGCGGGCGGGTTTGCACCTGCACCCCACTTGTTTATCGATCCGCGCTTATAAAAGATAAGATTCGAAAAACGCGCGCAAGGTTCATTCTTGCAGGGTGCACCGTATCATTTTTTCTTTAAATCTTTCTCGGGAAAGTGATTATCGACGTACGCGCACCAAAGTTTTCCCGAAAACACCAAGGCCGCGCGAGAGCAGTGAGGCTCCGGCGCGGCCATGGCATGTGAGCCTCGAATTAGTGACGACGCCAGCCGTAGAGCGGGAACTTCTCCGCCAGTTCGGCCACCTCGCCGCGAATCTTGGCCAGAGCCGCATCGTCGCCGCGAGCCACCAGGGCACGGTCGATCCAGGCGGCGACCTGCTTCATCTCCGCCTCCTTCATGCCGCGCGTGGTCAGCGCCGGGGTGCCCAGGCGAACGCCCGAGGGCTTCAGTGGCGGATTCGTATCCCAGGGAATCGCGTTCTTGTTCACGGTGATACCGGCCTTGCCGAGCGCCTCTTCGGCCTCGGAACCAAAGATGCCCTTCTGGAAGACATCGACCAGCACCAGATGATTGTCGGTTCCGCCGGAGACCAACCGGTAACCGGCCGCCTGCAAAGCCTCGGCCAGAGCCTTGGCGTTGGCGACGATCTGCTTGGCATAGTCCTTGAAGCTGGGTGCGAGCGCCTCGCCGAAGGCCACGGCCTTGGCGGCAACGATGTGCACCAGCGGGCCGCCCTGCTGGCCCGGGAAGACGCTCTTGTCGATGGCCGCGGCCAGAGACTGCTTCGACAGGATCAGGCCCGCACGAGGTCCGCGCAGCGTCTTGTGCGTGGTCGTCGTGGTGATGTCGGTATAGGGAACCGGCGAAGGATGCACGCCACCGGCCACCAGACCGGCGATATGCGCCATGTCGAAGACAAAATAGGCGCCCACCTTGTCGGCAATCGCCCGCATCCGCTCAAAGTCCCACAGGCGCGGATAGGCGCTGGCGCCGCCGATGATCATCTTCGGCTTCTCGGCGAGGGCAACGGCTTCCATCTCGTCGTAGTCGAGCGTTTCGGTATCCTTGCGCAGGTGATAGAAGCTGGTCTTGTAAAGCTTGCCGCTGAAGCTCAGCTTGTGGCCGTGCGTCAGGTGGCCGCCGTGGGCCAGATCAAGACCGAGGATCGTGTCGCCCGGCTTGATGATCGCCGCGTAGGCCGAGGCATTGGCCTGCGAACCCGAGTGCGGCTGCACGTTGGCGTGCTCGGCGCCGAAGATCTGCTTGGCGCGATCCCGCGCCAGATTCTCCACCACATCTGCGTACTCGCAACCGCCATAATAGCGGCGGCCCGGGTAGCCCTCAGCGTACTTGTTGGTGAAGGTCGAGCCGGCCGCTTCGAGCACGGCCTCGGAGACAAAGTTTTCACTGGCGATCATCTCCAGCCCTTCATGCTGGCGGAGAGTCTCGTGATCAATGGCTGCGGCAACCTCGGGGTCAGCCTGGGCAAGCGTGAGAGACATGCGGTCGGTCATGGCTACAATTTTACGGCAAGCCCGTTTCCAACTCGTCGCATTCTGCGAATTGCACCGATTTTAGTGCAACAACTGTCGCAACTCGACGAAACTATCGTCGGGCTATCCGCATCCAAAGTGCAGCGAGGATTTTTCATGATTTTGTCGCCCTTTGTCTCCACGGCCGCCGCTCTGGCCGGTGCCGCAGCCGTCTTTGCCTGGCGCGTGCAGGAGAGCCGCACCGCAGTGACCCTACGCAAGATTGTGATTCCCCCGCTTGGCATGGCCACCGGCTTCTCCATGTTTTTGGTGCCGGTCTTTCGCGTGCCGCTGCTCTGGGCCCTGGTCGCCTTTCTCATCGGCGCAGTTGCCCTGGCCTATCCGCTGCTGGCCACCTCGCGGCTCGAGCGCGCCGGCGACGCCATCATGATGCGCCGCTCAAAGGCCTTCTTCGCCGTGGTCATCGTTCTGGCCGTGATCCGGCTTGCCGCACGCAGCTACTTCGACCGCTTTATCAACGTCGAGCAGACCGCAGGCCTGTTCTTCGTGCTCGCCTTCGGCATGATTCTGCGCTGGCGCGCCAGCATGTTCTTCGAGTACCGAGCGCTCCGCGCCGAAGCCTTCGAGTAATCTTCCGGGAAACCCTCTCTCCGCGGAGGGACACGCAACGGGAAAATCGACCGTACTTCGCGCTCAAGCATTTTTCCAATTGCTGTAGAACGAAAGCAGGATGCCAAGGGTCTTTTTCCTCAAGAAAAAGACCCTTGCACGCAATCGAACACTGCATGTGTATTGGAAAAATGCTCTAGACTGAAGGCGTATGCGCCCTTTCTTGCACAAACCCCTGTGGATGCTGTGGATCGCCGGGACCGGCTTCTCCGCTCTCGCTCTGGCGCAGACCGCGCCCATTGACCCCGCGCTCATCGCCAAGGCAAATGTCGGCGACGTTGCCGCGCAGATCGCCGTTGGCGACGCCTACGCACAGGCCCCCGGCCGCGCACAGGACTGCAAGCTCGCCGCCGACTGGTACGCGAAGGCCGCCCACCAGGACAACATCGCCGCGCAATTGCATCTGGCCACGCTCTATCGCGACGGCTGCAAGACGCTGCCGCGGGACATGGCACAGGCCGCCGTGTGGTATCAAAAAGCAGCCGCGCAGGGCAACGCGGACGCGCAGGCCACGCTCGGCTCGCTCTACTCGATGGGCCAGGGCGTTGCGCGCGATTACAACGAGGCCTACTTCTGGCTCGATCTGGCGGCACACACTCCCGGCGCGAAGCAGCCGCAGTACGCCGCCAACCGCCAGCTCATCGGCACGCACCTGACCACCGACGAGGTGGAAGCCGCCAAGGATCGCGTGGAAAGCTGGCGCGCCGCGCACCAACGCAGCCAAAAATAAAGAAAATAAAATTCTTTCGCGAGCATTTTGACTCGATGATTCATCACCAAAATAGAGGTCTGTCTTCCTGAGCGAACGGGGCCCCAAGCGTTTTCAGCTTGGGGGTGGTGAGTCGAAGCATCTGCAGTTGCTCTTCGGTCAATTACGTCTCAGGAACAAAAGCACACACGACTTTTGCGCTCCTTTCCATGCGTTGAAAACCCGCCCTCCCCTGTTTTCCGCATTCTCCACATGGGCACTGAGGAAATCTCCGCCGCGTCTCCCCTGTTGACATTCTGCCTATGGGCGCGCATTCTTTCTGTAGACATTCAACAGGAGAATTCATGGGCAAGGAAAGAACCGATCTCTTGCAGGGCACGCTCGATCTGATGGTGCTCAAAACCCTGGAGACGATGGGGCCGCTGCACGGCTACGGCATTGCGCGGCGCATTGAACAGGTCAGCGAAGACGCGCTGATTCTCAATCAGGGCACCATCTATCCGGCGCTGTTGCGGCTTGAGCAGCGCGGCTGGATCAAGGCCGAGTGGGGCGTTTCCGAGAGCAATCGCCGCGCTCGTTTTTATTCGCTCCTCCGCCTGGGCCGCAAGCAGATCGAAAAGGAAACTGAGAACTGGCAGAGAGTCGCCGCCACCATGGCGCGCTTCCTCGCGCCGTCGAATTAGCGCCATACATATTTTGCTCGGAGAGCGCACAATGGAATTTTTTCTGGTTCTGTGGCATCGCGTGCAATCGCTGGCAACGCGCAGGCGGCACGACGCCGAACTCGACGAAGAACTGCGCGCGCACATCGCTCTGGCGACGGAAGAACATCAACGACGCGGCATGAGCGCGGACGAGGCGCGCCGACAGGCGCTCGTTGACTTTGGCGGCCTCGCGCAAGCGCGCGAAAACTATCGCGTGCAACGCAGCTTTCACTGGCTAGAAGAACTCGTGCGCGACCTGCGCTACGCCGCGCGGCAACTGATGCGCAATCGCGGATTTTCGGCAACCGTGATTCTCACTCTGGCACTGGCCATCGGCGTCAACACGGCAGCGTTTTCTCTCGTGAATGCGCTACTGTTGCGGCACCTTCCCTATCCACAGCCGGAGCGGCTCGGCACCATCTCCACGCGCATCACCGGCCCAATGGCCATGGACGCGCCAGACAACATTAACGGTGAGCAATGGGAAAACCTGCGCGACCGCGTGCCTTCGCTGACTTCTGCCGTCGCAAGCAATGCCATAGACGTGAACCTTGCAACCGGGAAACGTGCACAAGCCGTTCGGTCAGGAAGAGTCTCCGCGCACTATTTCGATGTACTCGGAATTCATCCCGTAATGGGCCGCAATTTCACCGAAGAAGAAGACCGCCCCAACGGCGCGAAGGTTGCCCTTCTCAGCGATCGTCTGTGGCGCAGCGTCTTCAACAGCGACCGCACTCTGGTGGGGCAGGCGATTCGGCTCAAGGGCGAGACCTATACGGTCATCGGCATTCTTCCGGAAAACACGCAGACGCCCATGGAAAGCGATGTCTACACACCGCTCCGCCCCAGTCGTGAAGGCGAGGGAAAAGGCGGCAACTACGAAGCCATTGTGCGACTGCGCGATGGCGCCACATGGCAACAGGCCGACGCCGAGATCGGGCGCGCCTGGGCCGATGTGGGACAACGCTTTGCCGCCCGCAATCCTGGCACACAGGTCAGTTTCCACACCGTAGCCTTGCAGAAAGGCGCGGCAGGGCAACTGCGGCCGCTGGTGCTGGGCCTGCTGCTGGCCACGGGCTTCATTCTGCTGATCGCCTGCGCCAATCTCGCCGGGCTCATGCTGGTGCGCATGGAGCGGCGCAAGCCGGAACTGGCAACACGACTGGCGCTGGGTGCCTCCATGAGCCGCGTGCTGCGCCAGCTTTGGGTTGAGTCGCTTCTGTTGGCTTTGCTAGGAGGCGTGGCGGGCGTGAGCGTAGGCTACGCGGCTCTGCATGGACTTCTGGTTCTGCTGCCGAAGCATTTTCTTCCCGTAGCCAATGTGCCGCTCGATGGCCACGTGCTGGCGTTTACTTTGATCGCATCGTTGCTCACCAGTCTGCTCTTCGGCATGTTGCCCGCGCTGTTTTTGCGCAGCTTTGATCTGCGCGAACGTCTGTCGAACCGCGCCTGCACCAGCCATCCTCGCCTGCGTCTGCGCCAGATGCTCATCGCGGGAGAGGTGGCGCTGACGGTCGTTCTGCTGGCCGCCTCGGGCCTGCTGATCCACACGCTCGTTCATCTGGAAACACTGCCGCCCGGCTTTGATGCAAAGGGCGTGCTCGCGGCCAAGGCCTCGCTCGACGATGCGCGCTACGCGGACCCTGCGGCCTTTCGTAAATTAATGGACGAGAGCGTGACGGCGATGCAGCGCATCCCCGGCGTGAAGAACGCCGCCGTTGGACTGACGCTTCCCTACGAGCGTCCACTGAATGACCAGATCACGGTCCGCAACGGCAAGGAAGCAGGCACCTCGGCGGGCTCCGACGAAATCTACACGACACCGGGTTACTTTGAAACGCTGGGCATTCCGCTGCTTGCCGGGCGTGCCTTCGCCTCTTCCGACGGGCCCGAGGCGCAGCACGTGGCCATCGTGAACCTCGCCTTTGCGCGCAAATTTTTCCACGGAGGAAACCCCGTGGGACGCGCCGTGGGCAAGGATACGATGATCGTGGGCATGGTGGGCGACGTGCCGCTTTCTCCCTGCTTTGGCAACGACGATACGCCGCTCGATCGCGAGCCGACGATGTACACGCCCGCCGCTCAGGCAGAAAAGAAAATGTTGACTCTGGTGCATGGCTGGTTCGAGCCGAACTGGATTGTGCGTGCAACAAACCCGAACCAAAATCTTGCCATCGCAATGCAACGGACACTGGCCTCGGTCGATCCCGCCCTGCCGTTTTCCGGCTTCTATCACATGAACGATCTACGCGCTAAAACGCTCTACGTGCAGCGCGTCGAAGTGGCTGCGCTGGGTGTGCTGGCCGGGCTCGCGTTGCTGCTCAGCGCGGTGGGCATCTTTGCTCTGGTTGCCAGCCTTGTCGCGCTGCGCGCGCGCGAAATCGGCATTCGTATCGCGCTCGGCGCAAGCCTGCGTCAGGCAATCACCACCATCGGCAGTTGCGGAATCTATGCCGCGCTGGCCGGGCTCGGTATCGGAATCGCGCTTTGCGCGGCACTATTGCCAGCCATGCGCAGCGTGATCTTCGGCATCGAGGTCTATGACATGCGCACGGCAGCGGCCGTCGTTGCTTCCTTGCTACTGGTCGTGCTTCTCGCGGCCTTCACGCCCGCCCTGCGCATTGCGCGCATTGATCCGGCGCAGACCCTGCGCGCCGAATAACTCTTCGCCCCACGAAAAAAACAACGCCGCGCGGAATCGCTTGATTCCGCGCGGCGTTTTGTTACCAGTGTTGCGCTTGAACTAGAAGGTGAGTCGTCCACCGATCTGGATCTGGCGCGGCTGGCTGTTGGAGGTCGTGGCCGTGATTTTGCCGAAGCTGCTCGAGGTGGCGCTCGAGGTATACGGCGCATCAAAGGTCGGGTGGTTCAGCGTGTTGAAGGTCTCAAACCGCATCTGGAACTTGATGCCGTCCTTGATCGCGAAGGTCTTCAGCAACGATGCATCCATGTTGTTGAAACCATCCTGACGCACCCACGACATGGTCTGCGGCAACGTGCGATAGTGGTTGACGTACTGGCCGTTGATGTACGCGCTGCCATCGCAGGTGCCCGTGCAGCTGGTCACCGAGCCGGTGACAAACTTCGTCGTATCGAGCGCCTTACCCGTGGTGTTGCGCTTCTGCGTGGTGATGTCGCGCAGCTTCACGCCAGCCTGCAACGGAATGTCGGCCGAGAAGTAGACCGGCGCGCCGCTCTGGTACTGGAAGACGCCATTGACCACATAGCCGCCCAGAATCTCGTCCCACAGCTTGCTGCCGCCGAAGCTGAACAGCTTGCCCTTGCCGAAGGGCAGCGCATAGGTGCCGCCCACCGTGAAGTGGTGCGTGAAGTCGTACGGCGAAATGCGGTGCGTCAACTGCGTATCCACATCGTTCAGGAAGGCGTCCGAATCGGTCATCTTCGAGAAGCTGTAGTTCGCCGTCAACGTCAGGCCATGCTTGGCGCGCTGCTCCACGTGCACGATGGCGCTATGGTAGTAGGACTTGCCGATGGTCTGATTCTGGATCGAGATCGACGAGCTGCCATACTGCGGATAGGGCACCAGCAGGTTGCTGAAGCTCACGCTCGAGGTGGTGTTGGTTCCCGTCGTGTTCGTCGAACCCAGCGTGCCGTAGAACGGGTTGCTGACGGTCGTCGAATACGCCTTCTTCATATTCACGTTCTCAAAGGGCGTCGTCGAAAGATACGCCTTGGGCAACGCGTTGATGTTCTGCGAAGCCACCGGCAGATGCAGTGCGCGGTTGCCCACGTAGAGCATTTCAACCATCAGGCTCGGAGTGATCGAACGCTGGAAGCCGAAGTCCCAACGCTCCGAATATGCATCATGCTGCTTGGGAGCCAGGAAGCTGATCGACGAAGGCGAGCCAAGGAAGGTGCTGGCACCCAGCGTCGAACCCGTCGGCGCGTTGATCGTCGAAAATGCCGTGGACAGAGAGTTGGTCGGCAACAGACCCGTCGTCGAACCCACGTAGCTGGTCGAAACGCTGTAGCCTTCCTGGTTGGAGATGGCGTTCGAAGAATAGCTGCCGGCGGCCGACATCGAGGCCAGCGTCTCCGGCTGCACGAACACGCCGAAGCCACCACGGAAGACCGTCTTGGTGTCGGGGCTGTACGAGAAGCCGATGCGCGGGCTGAAGAAGCCGCTGTTGTTGGAGTACACGGCGCCGTTGCTCTTGTTCGGGAAGGTCAGGCCGCCATTGGTGTTCAGGCTCGACAGCGTCCAGCTCGAACCATTCGAGCTTTCCGTCAGGGCCGTGAAGCTCGGCGTCTTGGCATAGTTGACCGTCGCGGTCGAATCCCAGCCATTGACCGTCCGTCCCTGCTTTTCGCGGAAGGGCGTGTCGATGTCAAAGCGCAGGCCAAGGTTGATGGTCAGCTTGTCACTGACATGCCAATCGTCCTGAATGAAGCTGCCAATGTAGTACTGGTGATAGTCGCCGCGGGTGTTGATGTCATACTCACCCGAGCTCGGCAGGCCCATCGCCAACGCGGCCAGATCGAGACCAAAGGCGCTCGAAACGCCCGAGTAGCCGGCGTTCATCCACGAAGTGCTGAACGCAAACTCGCCCGACGAGTACTTGTACTGCTGCACGCTCAAACGATACTGACGGCCGTCGAAGCCCATCTTGAGCGAGTGGCGCCCCATCAGCTTCACCACGTCCGCAAAGAACTGGTAGCTGGTCGTCGGCTGCAACATCGATCCGTTGTCGCCCAGGCACTGATAGCTGCTGAAGTTGCCGCAGCTTCCGCCCGCGCCACTGAAGGCGACGTAGGGCAACTGCAGGAACGAGCTGTTGCTGTCCATCGCGCTCAGCAGGCCGAGCGAGCTGGGCTTGTAGGCCGAGGCCGGCGTGCCATGCGTTTCGTTGAAGTAGGTCCAGTTCAGACGCACATCGAAGATGGTGGTCGGGTTCAGCGTGTAGACGTTGTCGAGCGTGGCTCCAAAGTTCTCGCGCACCATCGTCGAGCCGGTCGTCTTGTTCTTGAAGTAGTCGTTCTTGGACTGCGTCTGGTAGTTGTGACGCATATCGAAGAAGACGTGATCGCTGGCGTTGACGTTGTAATCCAGACGGCCAAATTCGTTGTTGTAATCGTCGGTCGCCGGCGCGTTGCTGATGTAGTTCTGCGAACCGTCGCTGTTGGCTCCGGCCGTGTTGTTGGCCGTGGGATACAGACCCATGATGGCCTTGCCAATCGACGACAGGGTAGGCAACTGGTTGTCGGTATATGCCGTGCGCACTACGTGCTTGCTCGAGTCATAGGCGCCCGAGTACGGATTGTAGAGCTGATTCGGATCCACCGTGCCATCGCCGCACAGGGCCGCGCCATTCGCGTTGTAGGTGGTGGAAAGTCCGCCATTGCTGGCGCAACCGGACACCAGGGTCTGATGGAAGTTGCCGCTGAGCTCATTGCTGGTCGGCACCGTCGTCGTCACCGTGTTCGGCGTCGAATCCTTCACGCCCTCCCAGGCAAAGAAGAAGAACAGCTTGTTGCGGCCATCGTACAACTTCGGGATGCGTACCGGGCCGCCCACCGTCAAACCATACTGGTTGAAGTGGAAGACCGGCGTCGGATTACCGGCGCGCTTGTTGTAGTAGGTGTTCGCATCGATGCCCGAGATCTGGCCGAACTCATAGGCCGTGCCATGCAGGGCGTTCGAACCGCTCTTGGTGATCTGGTTGATGACACCGCCAATGGTGTGGCCAAAGCTGGCGTCGGTATCGAAGGGACGAACCGAAACCTCCTGCACCGAGTCCTGCGTCGGCGAATATGCCGTCGCGCCCAGCATCGTAAGGTCAGGCGAACCATCGAGCAGAACCTCGCTGGACTGCTTCGGCGTTCCGCCGATCGACCAGGAGTTGCCCGCGTTGTTATCAAACGGATGCACCATGTGCGGCGCCCCGGTCGAGGTGACGCCCGCCGAAAGCTCCGTCAGAATCGCCGGCGTGCGGCCATTCAACGGCAGATCGGCAACCGACTCGGCCGAAATCACCTGGCCCACCGACGCGTTCACGGCATTCAGCTGCGGCGCCTCGTCGGTTACTGTCACCGACTGGCTCACCGTACCGATTTCGAGCGCAAAGTTCATCACCGGGTGTTCCTGCGACTGCAGCACAAACCTGGCACGCTGCGCCGACTGGAAGCCCTCCGCCTTGACCTCAAGGCTGTAGGTACCCGGAGACAGGAACGGAATCGTGTACAGACCCGTGCTGTTGCTCGTGGTGTGATTGGTCGTTCCGGTGTTGATCTCGCGCGTCGTGACTTCGGCACCCGGAATCACTGCTCCGCTCTTATCGGTGATCGTTCCCGAAATCGTCGCGCGAAACTCCTGCGCCGGCATCAACGTCGAGAAGATCAAACAAAAAATTGCACACAGGCTGAATGCAACCGCCGTGGTTCTGACGCGCATCACGCGACAGAACGCAGAAATACACACAGCGGTTTCCGCTCTTCTATCTTTTGACATACTTTCCTCGGATCATTTGTGATGGCATGAAAACATGCCATTAGCCTCAAAAAAATTCACGACCGCGCAAAATCGATTTACGCAATCGTTGGATTTTTAGTTTCCCGAAACACTTGTTGTCAATACAAAAAATCTTATTTTGCACAATATATCCATCAATCTTTAGAAAATAAATACTTTATGTGTCTATATCTTTTCGTAAAAACCCCTGTTTTCCCCGTTTTTATTCCTCCTATCAATTAAGAATTGGCCTCATCACATCCGCCTTTGCACTCCCCTGTACACAGTTTTTTTGATGAGATCATCGTTTCGCGCGTCAGCTCAAGCGGAGGAATCCAGTTTTATAAATAAATTGCGGCGCGTACAAACAAGCGGCCCGCTACCGGCGGCATCTTTGCGCCGGTTGCGAACCGCTTTTCCTTGTTTTCCTTTTTTGCCTGTGGATCGCCGGGGTGCTTATCGCGCTTCGGCCTTTTCCTCGTCGAGCGCGGGCTCGGCCAGCTTCTCCTGCCGCAACGCCTTGAAGGCGCGATAGACGAACGAGCCCATATACCAGCCGTCGATGTACTGGAAGGGCGTCTCCCCGGTCGTGTAGTGACCGCAGGGCAGAATGCGCTTCTCGTAGTTCAGCCCGATCCGATCGAAGGCATCAATCACCTGCAGCGAGTACTTGTACGGGAAGGTCAGGTCATAGGGCGCGCAGACCACCAGCACCCGCTTGCGCGCGCCGTCGACCTCGGGACGCATCAGGCGTTCGTAATAGCTGATGGGACTGATGGCGGACCACAGAGCGCGAATGCGCTCCTGCGAGAACCCTTCGTCGTTGAGCGCCTGGCGAATGTGCCGCGTGCTCTGCCCATCCCAGACCACGTCGCCAAAGGAGGTCGAGGCGTGGTTGAAGGCATTCACGCGAATGCGCGCATCATGCGCGCTGGCCAAAAACGCGTAGCAGGAGCCAAGGCTCGTGCCCAGGACGCCAAACTGCTCATAGCCCTGCGACTCCAGCCAGTCCAGGCAGCAGCGGATGTCGACCACCGCCTGCCGGCAGGCCGACAGCGTGCGGCCCACATTCGAGCTGGTCGCGTAGTCGGAACGCTCGATCTCGGCCGGGCGGCGAATGTCGTGGTAGGGCATCGAAAGCCGCAGCGCCGAGATTCCCATCTTGTTGAAGATCGTCGCCAGCGCGTTGTGGCTGAAGCCGTCAGCGTTCCACTGCGGCAAGATGAGAATGGCCTGTCTGGGCCGCGTCGGATCCTTGTGCGCGGGCGCCGGGAACCAGCGCGCGTTCACCAGATCGTTCTCCGGGTACGGCGTCCGCTCGGGCGAGGTAAAGCGCAGAAACTGCGCCTTGGCCATCTTGCCCTCGGCGGCTTGCTGCTTGAGGGCCGCGTCCTTGGCCAGCGTCTCGGGGCGCACGTTGGTCGGGAACAGCTCCGGGTAACGCTCCTCGAGCCGGAAGTCGGTCGGCTTCTCATAACCGAAGAACTCGTCGCTGTGCGCGATCAGCAACCGGTTAATGCGCACCATGGCGGCCTCGGCCAGAACCGGGTCCTGCTGCTCGGCCGCCGTCGGAAGAGCGTCGGCCAACCCGTGGCTTTCCAGAAAAGGAGCAATCCACTCAAAGCCCCATTCGACGGGGCGCACGACGCGATTCTCATCGCGCGTGGTCAGCTTGGTCTCCCAGGCGTACATCCAGCGTGCATACCATTGCTTGATCATCTTCAGCTTCAAGTTTATCAGCGGCCCTGCTGGCGCAGCTTCCAGTACTCCCGGCTGAACCAGCCAAGGCCGATCAGCGCCATGATGGCGATAATCCCCTGCGAAATCACGCAGTAGAGACACCAGACGCCGAGCACAAGATCTTCAATCAGGCTCAGACGCAGCGCGAAGGCCAACCCCGCCAGAACGACCAGAAGATACAGATACGGCTTGCGATAAAAACCCAGCGCTCCCAGCGCCACGTAGCCGAGAATGCCGAGGATGGCGACCGGCACATGGGCGACCTCGGCAAAGCTGCTGTGATTGACCACGCCACAATCCCAGTGCGCATTGATCGAGCATGGTTCAGTGCCCGTATCGTAATGCACACGAAGCGCGAGGGCGGAGACCACTACGCCCGCCAGAGCGAGAATTGCAATCAGATAGCGCATATTTGTGTAGGACGAACGAATTCCGTCCATGGTAGCACCATCGCTGCGCGCTACCATGAACTGAATGCACAATGCAGTCCCAACGCCCCGTCCTGCGCGCCGTATCGCTTTTTTTGGCGGCAGTTTCGACCCGCCCCACCGCGGACACCTGGCCATTGCCCACGCCGCGCAGCGGGCGCTTGCCCTCGACCGCGTGTTGTTTGCACCCGTCGGTACGCAGCCGCTCAAACCCGAAGGCTCCTCGGCCAGCTTTGCCCAACGGGTTGCCATGACGCAGTTGGCCATCGCCGACGACCAAGACTTTGCCGTCTCTCTGGTCGACGCGCCCTCGGCCAGCGGTCGCCCTAATTACACCATCGACACCCTTGCGCAGTTGCACGCCGAGCTTGGCCCCGAGACCGAACTCTTCTGCCTGATGGGCATGGATTCCTTTCTGAATCTGCCGCTGTGGCACCGCGCCGCCGCGCTGCCCTTTGCCGCCACGCTGGTCGTCGCCGCGCGCCCCGGCGAATCGCTCGACGCCGCCATGAGCCACCTGCCCGACGGTCTTACCGCCGAAACCTCCACGCTGCCCGCCAGCACCCTGCACGGCATCGCCGTTCTGCAGTACACGCTGCGCAACACGCATGGCCAGCGGGCGCCGCTCTATCTGCTGCCCTCCCTCTACGTCGAAATCAGCGCCACCGAGATTCGCTCGCTGCTGCTGGGCGGCGGCGCCTCCGAAAAAAGATTGAAAACTCTCGTTCCGCCCGCTGTTGCCGATTACCTCAAAGAGCACGGGCTCTATCAATAAGTTTTGCTGGCCTCGCAGTCAAACGATAGGATAGGTGGGGAGCCAAAATAGTCCATGACTGATACGCAAGATCGCGAGCAAACGCTCAAGCTAGTGCAGGCCGCCGCGGCCGCCTGTGAAGACAAGAAGGGCGTAGAGACACGCATTCTTGAACTGGACCCGGTTGATTCCGGCCTGACCGACTACTTCCTCATCACCTCGGCCACCAACGAACGACAGGCCATCGCCATTGCCGACGAGATCGAACTGCGCCTCAAGCGCGAGTTCGGCGTCTACGCAAATTCGGTTGAAGGTCGTCGCGTGGGCGAGTGGGTGCTGCTCGACTACGTGGACTTCGTCGTCCACGTCTTCCTCGCCGAGCGCCGCGCCTTCTACGACATTGAGCGCCTGCGCAAGTCCGCCAAGCCCTTCACTCCGGCGGAGTTCGACGAAGAGCTGAAGAAGGATCTGGCCGCCAACACCCTTGCCGCGCGCGATGCCAAGCCCGCCAAGGCCGAAGCCGCCGCCAAGAAGGTTGTCGCGAAGAAGCCGGCCACAAAGAAGGCCCCTGCCAAGAAGGCCGCGCCGGTCGTCGAAAAGCCCGCGGAAGCGAAGGCTGTCGCGAAGAAGACCATCGCGAAAAAGACCGTGGCAAAGCCGGTCGCCAAGGCCAAGAAGGTTGCCGCAAAGCCCGCCGCCAAAAAGGCTGTGGTCAAGCCTGCGGAGAAGAAGGCTGTGGCCAAGAAGGTCGCGGCAAAGAAGCCGGTCGCCAAGAAGACCGTCGCGAAGAAGGCTGCAGTCAAGCCGGTGAAGAAGGTTGCGGCAAAGAAAACCGTCGTCAAGAAGACTGCGGTGAAGAAGGTCGTGCTCAAGAAGGCTGCCAAGAAGGTTGTCGCGAAGAAGGTTGTCGCGAAGAAGGCAGCGGCAAAGAAGCCGGTGGCGAAGAAGCTCGTCGCCAAGGGCAAGAAGGTCGTTGCAACCAAGCCCGTCGCCAAGAAGGTCGCATCCAAAAAGACCGCGATCAAGCCGACGAAGAAGGTTGTAAAGGCAGTCGCCAAGGCGAAGAAGGTTGTCGCCAAGAAGGCCGATGCCAAGACCAAGAAGGTCGCCGCGAAAAAGCCGGTCGCCAAGAAGGCCACCAAGAAGACCGGGAAGAAAAAGAAGTAAGCAGCACTACGGAAAACAGGGGGCGTCCTTCGGGGCGCCCTTTTGTTTGCGCGCATTCCAGCCATCACGCGCAAAGAGAAAGGGCCCGCCATGGCGGACCCTTTCCGGTAGAGCAATCAGCCTTGCTTAGAAGCTGAAGGTTCCCTTGAGCTGGATCAAGCGAGGCGAAGCGTCGCCGCCCAGACCCGATCCAAGGATCGAGGTCGGCGTGCTGGCCGTCGAGGTGATCGTACCGAAGGTGGAGCCATCATTCACATCGAAATCAGGCTGCGAGAAGTTCGGGTGATTGAACAGATTGAAGAACTGCACGGCCACCTTGACCTTACCCTTCTCCAGACCCGGAACCTTGAAGCCCTTCGCAACATCCAGATCGACGTCCGTATAGTTCGGTCCAAAGAGCTGGTTACGACGCTGCTGACCAAAGTCGGTTGAGTTGGTGAAGTGCGAAGCAAAGTCGCACTGCTTGCTCGCGTGGTTTCCGCCACCGCAATGGTGATTGAAGTTGTTATCGACCTGCTTCGCCAATGCGTAGTAGTTGTTGTCGTTGGTGATGTCGCCCGTGCTATCAGTCACTGAGAACGGGTAGCCAGAGTTATGGAAGACCGTGCCGGCGAGTTCCCAGTTGTCGACCAGCAGGCGCGGTCCCTTGGTGTGAGGAATCGAGAGCACATAGCTGGCGCTGATATAGTGACGCACATCGTAATCGGCGTTGCCGTAGTTCTGCTTCAGATCATACGGGTTGTACTGGAAGCTGTCGTTTTTACCGAAGGCATCGAAGCCGCCATTCGAGGTCGTATCGAGCGCGTGGCTCCAGACGTAGTTGAACTGGAAGGTCACCCAGTTGATGCGGGTGGACAACTGCGCCTGCAAACCGTTGTAGTTTGAGCTCGAACCGCTGTAGTACTCAACCACTGTACCCAGAGCCGCATTCGGTGCTGCGCTCGGCAACGTGGCATTGGTTCCATACTTATCGTAGGCATTCGGCATTCTAGACACGGGCTGATGATAAGAGCGATTGCCTACATAGCCGATCTTCACAGCCGTGTTGCGCGCAATTTCCCGCTCAATCGCCAGATTCCACTCAACGTAGGTCGGCAGATGCAACTGATGCGCCGTGCCCACAACCGTCGGCAGCGAGAAAACGCCACCTGTGACGTCGTTCAGGCTGAGGCTCGAACCGCAGCCCTGATAGCAGGCACCCTTGCTGAATAGGTTCTGCAGGGCGTTGTTCGAGGCCGTCGCGATGGCATGGCCACTACCTGCCAGAGTCGGGTTCACAGGAACATTGTTCCCGTACTTCTTGCCGTACACCGTGAACCGGTCCACGTTCGGCAGATTGGTCACGAGGTTACCCATGATCGATGCCGGAAAGTAGTCGTTGAAGTAGCCAACACCACCGCGGATTGTCGTCTTCGAGTTGCTGCCAAACGGCAGATACGAGAAACCAAGACGAGGCTGCCAGGCAATGCTCTGCTGCTTGAAGTAGGCACGGTGACGGCCCGAGGCCACCAGCGTGTTGTACGGAGTCGACGCTGCACTTGCCAGCTTCTCGAAGTCATTGGCCAGATTCGAGACGCAGTTGGTCACACAGATCGGGTTGGAGTTGTGCTCGAGGCGCAGCCCCATGGTCAAGGTCAGCTTTTCTGTCGGCTTCCACTGATCCTGAACGTAGGCACCCTCAACATACAGGGCTACCGGCTGCGCATTGCGCAGCGGGAAACGCTCCTCCCACTTATCGGTGTAACCGGCTGCGAAGTTGCTCGGATTGATCATTGAGTTCCGGGCGCCGCCATTGCCGTACACATACTCGCTCGATGTATAGTCGGTGATGTCATCGCGACGGAAGGTATAGCCCACCTTGACGGTGTGCCTGCCCTTAAGCCAAGTCAGATCGTCATTGAACTGGTAGCCGGTGACGTTGCGTCCCTGCGGAAAGGCATAATCTTCACCACCCACAAAGCTGCCGCCATCGTTCACCCAATCAAAGGTACGAACAATGTTGCCGCTGGCATCCGTAATCGGGCTCGTGCCACCCACTGAACGCAGCACAAACGGAACCGAGGCAAAGGCCTTGGCCGCATTGGTGTTGGTGAAGATGGTCCGCGCGTAGCTGGCCGCAAAAAGGAACTGGTTGGTCAGGTTCGAGTTAAAGGTGTGCGTTTCGTTCAACTGACCTTCATAAGAAGGCTGCGGGCTGGCCGCATTAAACATCGGATCCAGATAGCTGGTCTGCGTCGGCTGCGTACCCTTGTCCACCTTGGAGTGAACGTACATGGTGTCGTTCGGTCCAAGGATAAAGTCCACGCGGTCGGTAATCAACCATTCCTTCGCAAAGTTTACCGCCTGACCATTGAACTTCCAGGTATCGGGATCGGTCGTCGACTGCGAACCGGCGGCAAAGTTCTTCGCGTTGTTGTAGTAGCTGAAGATCGTCTTGTACAGCGCAGCCTGCGACGACAAGCCGTTAAAGGCTAAGTTGCCGTTCGGAATCATGCCCTGCGTGTTGGTGGCGTCGATCGCTGCATCTTTGGCGGAAGCTCCGAGAATCGCCGCCTGAAAGTTCGGGCTCGGCGCGTAGACCGTCTCGCGCGTCGGAATCAGAACACGCAAACCTTCGGTGTTGATAAATCCGAAGATCTTGTTCTTCTTCAGCGGTGCGCCCAGGCTGGCAGCCCACTGGTTCGCGTTGTCAAAGGGGCGATCCGAGCCATAGAACTTGTTGAACCAGCTATTGGCATTCATCGCGCGGCCATTCCACCAGTAAACGGCATTGCCGTGCACCTGGTTCGAGCCCGAACGAGAAATTTCGTTGACCTGCGCACCGGCCAGACCACCAAAGCTCACATCGTAACCATTGGTCGTCACCGTCACGGTGTCCACATCGTTGTTGCCGAGCAACAGATTGCTGGCACCCGAGTTGCCGACGTTCAGGTACGGATCGCCCTCGTAACCACCGTTCACGGTGTACATGTTCGAGGTGCCCGGCAAACCGTTGACCGAGAAGTTGCCATAGCCACCCTGCGTGTTCATAGTGGCACCCGGCGTCGTCTGCGCGACAAAGGTCAGATCGCCGCCAGGGTTTGGCAAGCTCTGCAGCTGAGCCACATCAAACGAGGTCGAGATCTGCGCATTGTCGACATCGAGCGACTGAATCGCATCGCTCGAAACCTCCACCGTCTCCGAGGCCTTGCCAACCGAGAGCTTCAAGTTGACCGTGGCCACCGAACCGGCTGCCACCGTGGTGATCTGCGCCGTCGCATCGAAGCCCGTCATCGTGATGGCAACCTTGTACTTGCCCGGAGCAAGCAGGGGAACGCGATAACCACCCACGCTATCCGCGACAACCGTCTTGGCCTGTCCCGTCGCCAGGCTCGTGACCACCACCTTCGCGCCCGGCAATGCCGCGCCCGAAGCGTCCGTCACCGAACCCGTAATATCGCCCGAGATGATCGACTGAGCGTCCACAACCGGGGTCGTCACATGAATCAGTGTTCCCACAGTTGCACAACAGCCAAGCATCAAAGCTATCGTCTGTATGCGGATAAATCGCATTCTTGCTCCTCCAGCGACAAACCCTCCAGAAACTTTCCCTGCGGGTTTGCTCATAATTTTGTATTTGAGCGATGCATCCAGTTCAGCGACACGAAAACTTTGCACCACACCGATTTCGTTCAACCTGGATCATCAAACTCTGCAAACAAAGTGGATTATTCTTCATTCCGCCCAGTAAGCCATTTACAAAAAAGGGCTTTTTATCCGGACGCCATGAAGAACCCGTATTTCTTCATGCAATTCCCATTCCAAACCGCATTACCACAGAAAGTTTATTTTCATATTGTTGATATTAAAATACATAGATGGTTTTTATTCTTTATAGTTCATTGGTGCAAATATGCATTTATGTATTTTCTGTCTCCTAACATCCCGTTTATCTCTATTCATTTACTTTCTTGTAGATTTTTTTTCTCCTCCTTTTTCTGTCGCCTCCGCTATTCTCGTTCCATGAACCTGATTCTGGCCCATGTCGGCGCTGCCTCCAGCCCGCTCAAGGCCTATGACACGCTGATCCACACCTATATGGAGCGCTGCGCGACCTTTGCACACCCGCGCACCGAGGCCTTTCGCAGCGAACAGGCCTTTCTTGACTGGCTCGACAAACAGAACGGCCGCACCCAGGCCGTCGCCGTTCTGCTCGACAGTCGCGGCAAGCAGTTCAGTTCGGAGAACTTCGCTGCCTGGCTCGGTAACCGCCGCGACGAGGGCGCGCAGCAGATCGTCTTCGCTATCGGCCCGGCCGACGGCTGGTCGGAACCGGCGCGCAAGCGCGCGCAACTGCTTCTCTCCTTTGGCCCCATGACGCTGGCCCACCCGCTGGCCCGGCTGGTCATGGCCGAGCAGCTCTATCGCGCCTACGCCATCCTCTCCGGCCATCCTTACCACTCCGGCCACTGATTTAGAGGTAAGCTGAATCCACCATGAGCGAACTGGACAACGACGCCCCGCGCGGACTGCTTCTGATCAACACCGGCCCCGGCAAGGGAAAGACCACGGCAGCCCTCGGCACGGCCCTGCGCGCGGTCGGCAACGGCATGCGCGTGTTGGTGCTGCAGTTTTTGAAGGGGTCCTGGAGCTGCGGCGAACTCGATGCCGTTGACCGCTTTGGCGACCGCTTCGTCATCCGCCAGATGGGCCGTGGCTTCGTAAAGGTGGGCGGCGCCGAAACCGATCCCGAGGACATCCGTCTCGTCGAAGCCGCCTGGGCTGAGGCCGACAACGCAATCCACTCCGGCGATTGGGATCTGGTTGTCCTCGATGAGATCAACTACGCCATTTTCTATAAGATGCTCGACCCACAGCGGGTCGCCGACGCGCTCGAGAGCCGTTCCGAACACGTCCACGTCATCCTGACCGGCCGCAACGCCCACCCGTTGCTGATCGAGCTGGCCGACACCGTCACCGAGATGCGTGAGCTCAAGCACGCCTACCAGAAAGGCATCCTCGCCCAGCGCGGCATCGAATACTGATGCCTTTCGTGACGCATTTGCCGCTTTAGCTCGGCAGCCCCGCCATTTACAATGAGTTCGGTATGTCCTGGTTCAAGCGCGAAAGCGATTCTCCCGCAGCTCCAGCCTCCGGCCTCTCGGCTGAAAAGTCGGTGCGCACCGAAGGTTTGTGGATCAAGTGCCCCGGTTGCCGTTCGGTGATCTGGAAGGCCGAACTCGAGGCCAATCTGAACGTCTGCCCCAAGTGCCAGCACCACTTCAAGCTCGGCGCGCGGCAGCGGATCGATCTGCTGCTCGAGCCCGGCTATGAGCTGGTCGACACGACGCTGTGTTCCACCGACCCGCTCACCTTCACTGACCTGAAGCCCTACACGGCGCGACTGCGCAAGGCTCAGGAGCAGACCGGGCTCAACGATGCCATTCTGAGCGCCGTCGGCAAACTCGGCCCGCACGATGTCGTGGTCTGCGCCATGGAATACAGCTTCATCGGCGGTTCGATGGGCTCAGTCGTCGGCGAGACGATTGCCCGCGCCGTTGATCGCGCCCGCGAGAGCCGCAAGCCTCTGATCGTCGTCGCTGCCTCCGGTGGCGCGCGCATGATGGAAGGCATTTCGAGCCTGATGCAGATGGCCAAGATCTCGACCGCCCTCGCGCAGCTCGATGACGCCAAGGTTCCCTACATCTGCCTGTTGACGGACCCGACCACCGGCGGCGTCACGGCAAGCTTCGCCATGCTGGGCGACCTGAACATCGCCGAGCCGGGCGCTCTGATCTGTTTCGCCGGCCCCCGCGTCATCGAGCAAACCATCCGCCAGAAGTTGCCCGAAGGCTTCCAGCGTTCCGAGTTCCTTCTCGAAAAAGGCTTCCTCGACGCCGTCGTGCATCGCCGCGAACTGAAGAACTACCTCGTGCGCGCGCTGGAGTTTCTGCAGCCGCCCGCGAGGAACCAGTGAAGTTCTTTTCTTCTTTGCTCTTTCGTTGAGTCATAAAAAAACCGCCAGGATCCTGGCGGTTTTTTCTTATTGATCATGAGTGCAAGAACAACGCTGTTCCCGTAGGAACAGCGTTGTTCTTGCACTCAATTCCCCTAGAAGATGATCTTCAGAGCTCCTTGAAGCTGACGAGCACCGGTCGTGCCATCATTCTGACCGATCTGCGCCGTCGAGATTCCAAAATACGCCGAGGAGATGCTTCCCGACGTAGGAGCTTCCATGTTGGGGTGATTCAACACGTTATAGCTCTCTGCACGGAAGACGAGCTTCACATCATTGTGCAGGGTCTGTGTCTTTTGGAAGACAAGATCCGTGTCGAAATAGTGCGGGCCATAGTACTGGTTACGATGAATACTTACATTCTTGTCGAACGGTGCATTGGCAAAGGCAGCGCGCGCTACGCCTGTGAATTTACCGGTGGCCACCGTTGATCCACGCTTAACTGCGTACGGATTACCCACCAGTAGTGGACGATCCAAAACACCGGTATGCAGGTTATCGACCGTACCGCGAAGATCGAACGGAAGACCGCTCTGTGCTGTATCGATACCCGAAATCTGCATTCCCTCAAAGATACGACCCACTATTCCGCGGTTCAGTGTTGCCGACCCCTTGCCAACCGGAAGGTCATACACTGCGGAAACGACAAAACGGTGGCGGACGTCTGCATCCGAGTTACCATGTTCTGGAGTGAGATCGTAGCTATTCCGCGGCATTCCTGCGCCACCAGCACCCGGGCGCAACGCATCCGCACCATTATCCAGAGCATGGGCAAGAGAATAGCTCACGCTCAAATTGAGGTTCTGGATCTGCCCCTTCAAAGTTGCCTGCAGAGCACTGTAAGTGCTATCGACCCGCGAAACCTGCAGAAGCTCATGCAAAAACGCGGTATTGTTTACCGACGGTCCAAAACTGACCGTATTGTTATTTGCATCGACATAGCTTCCGCCAAGGTAAAGAGACGTCAGTTGCAGCTTTGAGGTTGGAACACCTGCGGCGATGTACTTCTGCACCAGAGCCTGTTGCGGCGCGGCACCATCGATCTCACGCAGCCCATGCGTACCGTGATTGCCAATATAGTTGATTTCGGCAACCAGGCTCCGCGTAATCTGGTGCTGAACGCCGAGGCTCCACTGAATCGTGGTCGGCATCTTCAGATTGCTGTCAATCACGACAGGCTCATTCAGATCGCCGTTGGTGATTGTCGCTGAAGGCGTCAAATTGCTCGGGTCAGCATAGGTTGAAACCGTCGGAGTACTGGTTGTACCGTCGAAAGGATAGTCATTCCAGTTCGCCTGGAAGGGCGGGTTGGATTTTGCGTTTCCGAAGATGTTGTCAAAAACGCGATCATGGAAGATGCCGAAACCTCCGCGGATTGCGGTCTTTTCATCAGCAGCATACGAGAAGCCAACGCGCGGCTCAAACATCAACATGCTATCGGAATAGATCTGATGCCCTGTTCCCGGTCCTACCTTGGTAAAGCTGAAATAACCAACTGCAGGAAGCGCTGCCGACGCATCGCCAAAGAAGTTTGCGAACTCGCCGTCCTTTTCGTAAGGAACGCCGTTAAAAGCATAGCGTAAGCCCGCAATCAAAGTCAGACGCGGCGTTGCCTTCCAGGTATCTTGCGCAAACAGTGAGAATTCGTGCTGACGGAAGTGCGTTAGGTCATTCTGACGACGTTGGCCACGCGCATTAAAGAACTGATATTCAGAGGCGTTGGCAACAGCACCGGTAGCTCCCCAAACAAGATCTTCAAAGCTCAAGAGCGACGAAGATTTTGGATTTGCCAACGCGTAGGACGTAGCACCATATGTGGCGTAGTTGTTCAGCGAAAGACTATCGCGCGAGCTAAAGTTATCGTAGTTGTTGTCTTTCACGCTACGGTAATCGCCGCCAAACTTGAACGAATGCGCGCCCTTGACGTAGTTCAGGGTATCGGCAAAATAAAGCGTAGAGCTCAAACGTGCCTGTCCGTTGCTATCACCCAAAGATGTGCAACCAAAGGTAAAGAAGTAGGGAATGACAACATCACGACCATTACCGTAGCTGTCGGTTCCCAACACTGAGTCCAAACCAGCATGGTTGCAATAGAAACCAGCATTGTTCAAATTAAAGCCAGACTTGAACTGGTTGGTCATGGTCGGAGTCAGAACAGAGGCAATGGTGATCGCGCCGTTGTGCTGGGTCGTGATCTGGTTGGAATTACCGTAGCCAGGAAGGACTTCATCGTGGCTGGGATCTGCTTCGTTCGAATGAGCATAAATGTAGCGAACCGTCAGCTGATGCTTATCCGTGAGTTTGTGGTCGAACCGTCCCGTAAACGAGTAGCTATTCAACGGGTCCGGTGAAGCAAAAAAGTAGGTCGTGCTAACGCCATCGCCGTTGTCGGTACCAACCGGCATCAGCGAGTAAAGCTTCTGCATCAGAGGGCTGATGCTGAGGCCAGTAAGGTTTTTCGCGTTGTTTGCAGGATTGGTCAGATCAACTGCGGTCTGCGACCCGTCCGTAGGATCAATAAAAGTAAACTTACCCGTCTTGAAAGCTGCGGTCGGAGTCGTCTGGTATGCCGTGCGGGTCGTGCGAAAACGCTGCGCTTCACCATTCAAGAAGAAAAATGTGTGATTTTTCCAGATAGGACCGCCTACCGATGCGCCAAAGTCATTGCGCACATAAGGATCCTGCGGGCCGTCTTCCTTTTTATTGAAGTAGTCGCGGGCACCCAGAGCATTGTAGCGGCCAAACTCGTAGGCATCCCCGTGATATGGATTACCACCACCACGCGTTACGACGTCGACAATGGCTCCCGTATTGCGGCCATATTCAGCATCGTAGGGATTGGTAATGACTCGAAACTCTTGTGCGGTATCCGGATTGGCAGCAGTTATGCCGCCCAGTCCGCCCGGAACCGAAGTGTCGTTGTTGTCCGCGCCATCGAGCATGAAATTGTTATTGCGGTTGCGCTGGCCATTTACTGAAACACCACCACCGTTATTGGTAGCCGTGACGACTCCAGGAGAAAGAAGCACCAACTGATACGGATCACGTAGGATCAGGGGAAGATCACTGATCTTCTTAGAATCAACCACAGTAGACAACTGCGCATTATCGGTTTCTACTACGGCTGTTACCGCATCCTGCACGGCAACCGTCATGACATCTCCTGCCACGTTGAGCGTGAAGTTCAGCGGAAGGACCGCCGAAACATTCAACACAACACCCTTCTTGGTTTGAACCTGAAAACCAGGGGCTGAAATAGTGACGTCATATGTCGACGGTGTGAGTGCCGGTATCGTATACACACCTGACGATGTGGTCTTTGTCGCGCGGCTAAAACCTGTCTGTGTCGATTTTGCTGTAATTTGCGCATTACTTACCATGGCACCAGAAGGATCAAAAACTCGACCTTCTATCGTGCCCGACTGAGCAAATACAGAAAATGGAAGAAGCGCAAAAAAGACAGCAAGCAGAACGTTGATTCTTTTGATACTCATATGACCCATTTCCCCCAACCTAGCGATAACCATGAAGTTTACAGATATTTGACCCTTGACTACAGATCGTTGCTTGTACGGACGAAAGGCTCATTAACCAAATTTAAGAGTGATATTTGATCAAATGCGGTTGCCTTTCGGATATTGCCACTAATCTGGCATCAGCATGCATGATTTCTATGCATTTTCCGTTCCAAACATAAAAACATTATAAGTGTTTATTTTTCTTTACTTTACATATATACGCTTTTTTACTAAAAAGTAAATTATATGGAAATACATTATGTATATATGAAAATTAAAATACCATCTAAGGCTGACAAGTCAGCCTTAGATCCTCATCGGCATCAGAACGTAGCGGTACTTGTACTCGGCTTCGGGGTCTTCGGGGCGGAGCTGGCCGGCGGACTGCGCGTCCTTGAACTCCAGCCGGACCTCGCCTTCGTTGCCGCGCGCCTTCAAAAACTCAAGAATGTACGAGGAATTGAAGCCGACCACGATGGCGTCGCTGGTGTACGGCGTCTCAATCGAATCCTCGCTCTCGCCGGAATCGGTCGAGTTGGCGCTGAGCTTCAACTCATTGGCCTCGAGCTTCATGCGGATCGCGCCCGAGCGTTCGTCGGCAAACTGCGCCACGCGCTGGATCGAGGCGCTCAGCTCACTGGCGCGGACAATGGCGAACTTGGTGTTGTCGCGCGGCATCACGGCTTCAAAGTTCGGGAACTGGCCGGAGAGCTTGCGCGTGCTCAAGGTACGCGCGCCAATGCGGAAGAAGAGCGTGTGCTCGTCGTCGGCAAACTCGATGGTCTCGGCGTCGGTATTGTTGAGCAGTTGCTGCAGCTCCTGCAGGGCCTTGCGCGGAACCAGCACGCGCTTTTCGCCACTGATGCCGGTCAGGGTCTCGTTGACCTTTTCGACAAAGGCCAGGCGGTGACCGTCGGTGGCGACCATGGCCAGCGACTCGGCCTTCAGAATCAACAGCGCGCCGTTGAGCGTATAGCGCGACTCTTCGCTCGAGATGGCGAAGATGGTGTAGCTGATCAGTGTCTTGAGCGCGTCGACCGGAATGGCGGTCGCGGCGATCGACGGGAAATCCGGCACCTGAGGATAGTTGGCGCGGGCCATGCCGACGACCTTGGTGTTCGAGCGGCCACTGCGAATCTGCACCCAGTGGTTGTCGAGCAGCTTGATCGAGAGGTCGCCATCGGGCAGCAGCTTGATGTAGTCATAGAGCTTGCGTGCCGGGATGGTGCAGGAACCGGGCGTCTTGATCTTGACCGGCGTGCTGGTCCGGATCGCCTGGTCCAGATCGGTGGCCGTGATCGTCAACAGGTCGTTATCGGCCTCGATGAGAAAGTTCGACAGAATCGGGATGGTGGTCTTGCGCTCAACCACGCTCTGCGTTGCGGTCAGCTCTTTTAAAAGATCCTGACGGCTTACGGAAATCTCCATCGCTGCCCCCTGCTCGGTGTGCTGCTCCTGCTCGGTTTCGACGATTGGCATAGTTTTACGCTCCACGAACCCGTTTTCCACCGATGGCCCCACTCTACAACACTTGGAGGCCCGTGGAAAACGGCTGTCTATCCTGCTTTTCCGATTCTATGCACCTGCGACGGAAACAGAAGGGTGGAAAACATGGAATTTCCGTGGATTCCGGGGACTTCGGGTTTTTGCTTCCTGCGCTCATCAGGGAAAGAAACACACAGCTTCCACACCGCCAGGTTTTGCTTGAGCAACGCAGTGCGTGTGACGAGTACTTCCTCCACAGTGTGTTTGTTCTAGATTGCCCGTATTAACCGTAGATGCCTGTGAATAAATGGAAAACTGTCATATCTTACTAAAAATAAAATCTTTACCTTTGTGTCCAGTTTTAGAAAACTAGGCTGTGGAATTCAGGGAAATTGGAAAACCGGTGGAAGTGCCCTCGGAAGCGTTCCTTGATTTCCACGGTTTGCACGCGCGCTCCAAAAAACCATGTGGATTTGAGGTCATTTTTGTGAAGATCTGGTTCAGAAGCTGATTTGATGGGGCGACGGAATATCCTCATCTTCCACAGCGGACGCAAAATCCGAAATTTCCTACATTTGCACAATGTTGGGGTATTTTAGGGCAAGTTCAAGCTACGTTTCCCCATCGAAATGGGGCGATATTTGCTTTTTGGGTGTACCGCATTGTGAATTCGTAAATATTTTTAGACTTTATCTGCCGGGATTGGGAGAATGGGGCCATGAGCATCGAAATCAAGCGTCTGATCACTGAACTGCTGAAAATGTCGGCGGCAGACGCGCCAGGAATCAATTTTTGTGCGGCCATTGCTGAATTGGCGCGAACGGGGCGCTTTGAGCAATTGCGCAAGGTGCTCCCTGCGGTTGTTTTTGAAGAGATGCAGCGGCGTTACAAGGCTGCTCCCGAGGCCTTTGCGGCAGAATGGCAGCGGCTGGCGCAGGAGATGCAGCGGGGCTTTGTGATTCATGCGCGCCAGCGGCTGACCTCGCTGACGCACTTCCAGCATGCGAGCGATGAGGGAGAGACGCCGGTCTGGCAGGAGGTGCAACTGGCACTCGACGGACAGCAGAACGACTTGTTGCGCGCGGCCTTTGCCCTGGAATTGCTGGAGATGGTCGAGCCGGCCGTCGAGCGGGCGACGCATCTGCGCGAGTGCGTGGTGGAGACGCCCAGCTCCGAGGAGGCCGACCGCTACCTGGACGAGGCCACCCGTTGCTATTTTTACGGGCTTTATACGGCAAGCGCGGTCATGTGCCGCTCGGTGCTGGAAGAGGCGATCAAGCAGAAGCTGCCGCCGCAGTTGGCCAAGTTGCTCAAGACGCGCTACCGGAACACGGCAACGCTCGGCAATCTGCTTCACGAGGTCAACAACAACCTGCAGATGACCGGCTTTGATGCGGAGTTTCCGCGCGTGGCCAACATGGTCAACGATGTGGGCCGCAAGGCCGTGCATCAGGGCATCATGAACGCGGAAGAAGCTCGGCTCTGCCTGCAGAACGCGCGTAGGGCGCTGGAATTGCTTTTGAAGCAGCCGACCGTGACGAGTGAGCAGTGAACGGGAGCTGGGTGGAGGCATGGGCATTGATGCCTCAGCTCCCTCCCCGCTTCTATACTGAAATTCGCATGTCTTACGCAGAAGCAATCGAACAACTCTTTGCCAAGGCGCCGGAGCTGTATACGGCGGCGGGTGGCGCGCGACGGAAGTTCTCGCTCGAGGAAGAGCGCGCGCTTTTGGCCGCGCTCGGCGACCCGCAGAAGCGGTTTCCCGCGGTTTTGATTGCCGGCACCAACGGCAAGGGCTCGACGGCAGCGACGCTGGCCTCGATTTTGCAGGCCGCGGGCTTGCGCACGGGTCTTTACACCTCGCCCCATCTGATGCACGTGAACGAGCGGATTCGCATTGATGGCCAGGAGATTGCGGACGAGGAGTTTGCCGAGAATTTTTTTCTGGTGCATGAGGCGGCCGAACGGCTGTTCCACGAGAAAAAAATTCCGCAGATGCCGAGCTTCTTTGAGCAACTGACGGCCCAGGCCTTTGAATACTTTGCCGAGCACCGGGTGCAGATTGCCGTGCTCGAGGTGGGCATGGGCGGGCGGCTGGATGCGACCAACGTCGTGGAGCCGCTGGTTTCGGTGATTGCCGACATCTCGCTTGACCATACCGAGTGGCTTGGCGCGACGATTGGCGCGATTGCCCATGAAAAGGCCGGGATTTTGCGCGCGCAGGGCACCATGGTGACGCTGCCGCAGCACCCAGAGGCCAACCAGGCGCTGGGCGAGGTGGCGACGGCGCTCGCGGTGCGTGGCGTGAACGCGGCCGCCTACGTGCCCGCTTCAGGCACCGTGGGTGCCTATGTCATCGAGGCGTTGGGCGCGGAAATCCGCATTGATTCGCCGCTCAAGGGCGAGCACCAGCACCGCAACGTGGCGCTGGCGATTGCGACGGCAGTCGAACTGGCGGAAGAGCATGGCTTTGCGCAAATTACGCCCGAGGCCATTGCAGAGGGCATTGCCGCAACGCGCTGGCCGGGCCGCCTTGAAGCGATTGCGGGCCTTGGCTCGCGCTGGATTCTTGACGTGGCGCACAACCCCGCCGGAGCCTGGGCGATGCGCTCGGGGCTGAATGCCGTTTTGCCGGAAAACGAGCGACATACACTGGTCTTCAGTTGCCTGCGCGACAAGCCGGTGGCCGAGATGGCGCAGATCCTCTTCCCGCTCTTTGAGCGCGTGATTCTGGCGCCGATCCATAGCCCGCGCGCCACGGCGATTGCCGATCTTGAAGCAGCGGCAAAGGCCACAGGCGCCAGCTTTGAGGTGGCGGAATCGGTGGAGCAGGCCTTGAGGGCGGCGGCGAAGCCGGGCGAGACCGTGGTCGTCTCCGGCTCGGTCTATCTGGTCGGTGAAGTGCGTTCCCTGCTGCTGGGCGAGGCGCGCGCATGAGTCGGCGTCCGAATCCCCTGCCCCGCGTCTACGCGTGGCGCACGAACCTCTATCACACGCCGATGATTGCCTTGTCGACGATCGGCTGCGGATCACTGGCGCTGGCGGCCTCGCTCTTCGATAAAAGTGGCCGCTGGCAGCACCGGATTGCACGGTTCTGGGCGCGCTTGCTGGTCGGGTTTTCGTCGAGCAAGCTCAGGGTGGTGGGTGCGGAAAATCTGCGCAAGGCGCCGGTGGCGGTCTACGCCTCGAACCACACCTCGTACATGGATACGCCGGTGATTTTTGCGACGCTGCCGTTTCAGTTTCGGATTTTGGCGCGCAAGAATCTGTGGAGTATCCCCTTTGTTGGCTGGTATTTGAACCGCTCAGGCCAGTTGCCGATCAACACCGAGAACCCGCGCGCCACGCTGTCGAGCCTGGCCCACGCCGCGCACACCCTGCGCGACGGCATGTCGGTCTTCGTCTTCCCCGAGGGCGGGCGCACGCAGGACGGGCATCTGAAGCCGTTTCTCTCGGGCGCGGCCTATCTGGCGATCCGCGCGCAGGCGCCGCTGGTCCCCATTGCGCTCAAGGGTGTCTATGACCTGATGCCCATGCATGCGCGGTTTCTCTATCCCGGACCGCTGACGATGTACGTTGGTGAACCGATTGAAACCAAAGGCATGAATGTGCGCGATGCCGAGGCGCTGACGACCGAGCTGCGCAGGCGTGTCGCGGCACTGCTCGGTGGTGAGTCGGCCGCGCTGCCGGAGTAATCGTCCATGGAGACAGGGGCCGTGCTTGCGCAGGCGGCACGGACCGCTACACTGTCTACGATGAGCGTACGCATTGCCATTCCCGTTCCCACCCTGAACGATGAGCCTTATAACCAGAGAACGCTGCCGCCCTATGTGGCTGCGGTGGAAGCTCTTGGGGCGGAGGCGGTTCAGATATCCCTTGATCTTTCGCAGGATGCCATCGCGTGTTTACTAAATAGTACACATGGTGTTCTTCTTCCGGGCAGCCGCTTCGACGTTGAGCCAGAGCGCTACGGGGCTGCGCGCGAACCTGAATGTCATGAGGCAGATGCGGCGCGCACGGCGGTCGACGAGCTGCTGCTGCAGGATGCCTTCAATCTACACAAGCCGGTGCTGGGCATCTGCGCGGGCACGCAGTCGCTCAATGTCTGGCGTGGCGGCTCGCTCGTTCAGGATCTCAAGACGTGTGTCGATCATCATCCCGGTCGCACGATCGTCGAGGCGCATCCGGTGCGGATTTCTTCCGGTTCTCGGTTGGCGGCACTGGTCGAGGATGCGACGGCGTTGACGCAGCCGGTGAACTCGACCCATCATCAGGCGATTCAGCGCGTTGGCGACGGATTGCAGGTGGTTGCCGTCTCGCCGGCCGATGGCGTGATCGAAGCCGTCGAGCTGGCAGCGGCAGATCACTTTGTGCTTGGCGTGCAGTGGCATCCGGAGCGAACCCGCGTGGAGAGCGCACTGTCGCGGGCCATTTTTGAGGCATTGGTTGGGGCGGCGCGCGCATGGCAGCCGCCAGTGATTGGAGAGTCGGTGGTAAGGATATGAGTGAATCTTTGGACGCGATTGTGCGGCGATTGAACGAGTTTGTTGCCGAAGCAGGTTTGCGGGAGCTAGCCGCGCCGACGGCCGAGCGCTTTGCCGCGTATCTGGAGCTGTTTGTGCGCTGGAATGCGCGGACGAACCTGAGCGCGGTGCGCGACGAGGAAGGCATTCTGAGGCGGCACTTTGTCGAGTCGATTGCGGCCGCGCAGGCGCTTCCCGAAGGGCTGGGCACCTTGCTGGACTTTGGCTCGGGCGGCGGCTTCCCTGGAATCCCGGTGGCGCTGTGCAGGCCGGAGATTGCCGTGACTCTTGCCGAGTCGCAGGGCAAGAAGGCGGCCTTTCTGCAGGAGGCTGTGCGCGTGTTGGGGCTGAAGAGCAAGGTGCACGGGCAGCGGGCGGAGTTGTTGGCGACGCAGTTTGATTGTGTGACGCTCCGGGCTGTCGACCGGATGGAGAAGGCCGTCGAGGCGGCTTCGGCGCTGGTTCGTCCGGGGGGATTGTTGGCGCTGTTGACGACCGAACAGGAGTTACCGCGCTTGTCCGAGGCTGCAGGCCCTGTGTTCTCGTGGCAGCAGAGGGTTTCGTTGCCAGGAAGCGATGCGCGGGAGTTGGCTCTGGGGATCAAAGCCTGATCGCAGACGGTGTGGAGCAGAGAGGGCCGGTGGCAAACGCCATCGGCCTTTTTCTTGGGCTTGAAGGCGGTTTCTTTCGAGTTTTTCCTGAAGAGAGGGGCGTTTGTTCCACGTGGAACATGACGTTGCGCAACAGAGAGACGCCGTAATGTTCCACGTGAAACATCGCGCAAGGAAGGGTCCAGAGTGTTCCACGTGAAACATTCCGGCCCGAAGAGAGCGGATAATGCCGCCCAAAGAGAAAGTTTTCCACCGGCGGGTACGGGAGAGGTTAGAAATGCAGGCAAAAGGCCGTCCACGGAAGCACTTGAAATAGAGGATGTTAGAGGCATGCGGCAGAAAGCGCGAAGAAAAATTCCACAGGAGGGGGTAGTTCTCCACAGCAGAAAAGACTGCATCGATCAAGGGAAAGCTTTTAGGCTTGTGAGCCATGGGCAAGATATTGGGAATCGTGAATCAAAAAGGCGGCGTGGGCAAAACCACGACCGCGATCAACCTTTCGGCCTGCCTGGCGCTCTCGGGGCTGAATATCCTGATGGTCGATTGCGATCCGCAGGCGAACGCGACCTCTGGCATCGGTTTTCCGCGTGACGACGAGCGGCGCTCGATCTATGACGTGATCATGGGCGACTGCTCCGCGGAAGAGGCCATCATCCCCACGGAAATCGAACATTTATCGGTACTTCCGGGCACAAAGAACCTGACCGGCGCCAACGTCGAGCTGGCCAGCGCCGAGGAACGAACGTTGCGGCTGCGCAAGGCTCTGGCGACCATCCGCGACCGCTACGATGTGGTCGTGCTCGACTGCCCGCCGGCCCTCGATCTGTTGACGCTCAACGTCTTATCCGCGGCCGAGAGCCTCATCGTCCCGATGCAGGCCGAGTATTTCGCCCTCGAAGGCATCTCCGAGCTGGTTTCGACCCTCGAACGCGTGCGCGCAGCCTTCAATCCCGAGCTGACCATCGAAGGCGTCCTGCTGACCATGTATGACGACCGGACGAACCTTTCGCAGCAGGTCACCGAGACGTTGCGCGAGTACTTCAAGGAGCGGCTCTTCCAGACCGTGATCCCGCGCAATGTGCGCCTGGCCGAGGCGCCGAGCCACGGAAAGCCGGTTGCGCTCTATGATCCGCGCTCGCGTGGCACCGAGGCGTACTTCGAGCTGACTGGAGAGTTCGTGGCTCGAAATAAAATCAAGCTGCCGAAGCCTCCCAAGGCCGCTCCAAGCGCGAAATCCGAGGGAAAGATCCGCTTTTGGCCCTACGCCTAGGGCGTAGACGGCTCCCGATTGTCCGAATTATTTTGACACCCGACGATCAGCGCCGGGAAAGAAGGATTTTTCAGCATGAGCACTGCTACGAACGATTCACGCCGTCGCGCCCTCGGCAAAGGCCTCGATTCCCTGTTGCCGCGCGTTCCCGCGCAGGCCGCCGCGCCTGTCGCGAAGCCTGTTGAGAAAAAAGAAGATGAAGGTGGAACTCCACGCGAGATTCCTGTTGAACTGATTGACCGCAACCCCTTTCAGACGCGCACGAACATGAACGAGGAACAGTTGATGGAACTGGCCACCTCGATTGCCGCCAACGGCGTCGTGCAGCCGATTCTGGTTCGCCCCCTTGCTCATGGTCGCTATCAACTGATTGCGGGTGAGCGTCGGTGGCGAGCCTCGAAGAAAATCGGCAAGAAGACCATCCCGGCCTTTCTGCGACAGGTCTCCGACGAACAGGCGATGGAGATCACCATCGTCGAAAATTTGCAGCGAGCTGACCTGAACCCAATGGAGCAGGCGCGGGCCTTCGAGCGGCTTTCGCGCGAGTTCCACATGACGCAGGAGCAGATGGCGCAACGGACCGGCAAGGATCGTGCTTCGGTGTCGAACTTCCTGCGGCTTTTGAAGTTGCCGGCTTCAGTGCAGGACCGGGTTGAAAAGGGCATCCTGAGCTTTGGCCATGCACGCGCGCTTCTGGCGCTTGACGGCGCCGAGGAGATTGAAAAGGCCGCGCAGAAGGTGGTCGCTCTTTCTCTTTCTGTTCGCCAAACGGAAAACTTTGTGCAGGGGCAGATTCATCCAGAGAAGAAGCTCAAGAAGGAAGAAAAGCCGGCTCCGGTGGTCGACCCGAATGTACGCGAGGCGCAGTTGCAGTTGCAGCGTGCTCTGGGAATGAAGGTCAGCATCGAGGACAAGAACGGGCGGGGCCGCGTGATTATTGAATATGCGCGACTTGAGGACTTCGATAAATTGGTCGAACAGCTTGCCGGAGAATAACTTCGACAAACTGGATGCATTTTGTTGAAAATCTGATAATCTGACCGCGTGCAAGAGCGGACCCTTAGCGTGACGGAAGCGGCGCGGAACTTCGCCGAGTGCGTGAACCGCGTTCGCTATCAGGGGCTTTCTTATCTTTTTCTGAAGAACGGAAGCCCCGTTGCGCGCCTTGTACCGTATAGTGAAACTTTAGCCTCGCGCAAACCGCAGAAGCCGGGTGTGCCACGCGTGACGGCTGAGGCGTTGCGTCGACGCTTTCTGCAGTGGTAGCTCATTGCCGCGCCGCATCCTGAAACGCTCCTCATCAAGCGCACGGTAGAATCCAGACAAAGCGAGCGGCACACAAGGATGCAGACGATTGCATCCTTTGCCGCATCGGGATTCGTTGGAACGCGGCCCTGAGACGATGAAAGCAGCGGAACGGCAGTTACGAATTCGGCAGATACTTGAGGCGCAGGAGTTTGTCGCGCTGGAGAGTTTGTGCAAGGAGTTTGCGTCTTCGGAGTCGAGCATTCGCCGCGATCTTGACCTGCTGGAGAAGGAAAATTTTCTCCGCCGGGTCTATGGCGGCGCGATCGCGGTCGAGCAACCGCTGGCGCGTGTTCCCGAGTATGGGATCGAGACGGGCCGCAGTGAGAAGGAGCGCATTGCGCGCGTTGCTGCCAGCCTGGTTGCCGACGGGCAAACGGTGATTCTCGATGGTGGCTCGACGGTGGTCGATGTTGCGCGCGCGCTGGCCGGGAAGTCGCTGCACATTGTCACCAATTCCCTGCCGATTGCCGCGGTTCTTGAGTCGCACCAGAATATTGAACTGACGTTGACCGGCGGCTATCTCGATCCGCGCCATCGCGTGCTGCTTGGGCCTTTTTGTGAACAGATGCTGGCCGGGTTGCGCGCCGATGTGCTCATCATGGGGATCGGCGCAATTACCGCTGCGGGATTCAGCAACAACAACACACTGATTGTTGGTTCCGAGCAGAAGATGATCTCGGTGGCCAGCCGCGTGATTATCGTTGCCGACTACACCAAGTTCGGTCGTGGCGGCATGATTCCAGTCGCGCCGTTGAGCGCGGCCAGCGCCATCGTGACCGATAGCAAGGCTCCGGCCGAAGACATTGCACGGCTGCGCGCCAGTGGCGTCGAAGTACACTTTGCGTAAAGCAACGACAGCCCTCTTTGCGACAATACCGGTATGGCGAACCAAAAAACAGTGTGGAGCATTGGCGCGCGCGATCTGCTGCTGGTCGTCGATGTGCAGAATGATTTTTGTCCGGGTGGCGCGCTGGCCGTGCCTGAGGGCGATGCGGTGATTGCGCCGATTCTGCGCGTCGCTCCGCTGTTTCAGCATGTCGTGTTGACACAGGATTGGCACCCGGCCGATCACTCATCCTTCGCTGCGATGCATGCGGGGCGCAAGCCCTACGAGGTGCTCGAACTCGAGTATGGCCCGCAGGTGTTGTGGCCCGTGCACTGCGTCATGGGCAGCTCTGGCGCGGAGTTTCACGCAAAGCTCACCTTGCAGGCAAGCTATGTGCAGCGCAAAGGCTCGGATGCGCGCGTCGATTCCTACTCGGCGTTTTTCGAGAACGACCGCAGGACGCCGACCGGGCTTGAGCCGGTGCTGTGCGCGCGTGGCATTGAGCGAATTTTTCTTGCAGGGCTGGCCTATGATTTTTGCGTCGGGTATTCGGCGCTCGATGCGCGGCGACGGGGCTTTGAGGCCATTGTCCTGCAGGACGGCTGCCGCGCCATCGACCTTAACGGTTCACGAGAGCGGATGGAAGAAAACTTTGCGCAGGCCGGTGTGTGCGTGGCGCAGACGGGCGATCTCACCGCTCCGCTACAATAAGGGCAGAGGGTTTTTCCCCGCTAGGAATCGAGTCGAATCGCATGTATCAAGTGACTGTGGAGGCCGGTTTTTCGTCCGGTCACTACCTGCGCAATTACCACGGCAAGTGTGAGAATCCGCACGGCCACAACTACAAAGTCCGCGTCACATTGGTCGGCGAAACACTGGATGCGACGGGCCTGCTGCTTGACTTCAAAATGCTCAAGCAGGTGATGCGCCCGGTGATCGACCGCATCGACCACCAGATGCTGAACGATCTTGCGCCGTTCACCGAGATCAATCCCTCGGCTGAAAACATCGCCAAATATTTTTACGATCAGACCAACCTGCAGTTGGCCGAGATGACCCAGGGCCGCGTGCGCGTGACCGCCTGCACCATCTGGGAGACGGACACGACCACGGCGACCTACTCCGAGTAGCCGCCGCTCAGGCGCTTTGTTTTGCCCCGCGCGGGAAGTCTACGGTCTCTGGCAGTTCATCGTCTGAACCGGAGGATTCGCCCTTGCGAGGACGCCGCAGGAGCTCCAGCGCGCGTTCGGGATTGGCCCGTAGCGCGCGCTGCGCAAAGTACTGGCTGGCCTTGTGCGTCGCAATCATCTGCGCCACGGCCACATTGATCAATTGATTCAGTGCCACGCCTTCGCTCTTGGCCAACTGCCGGGCCTCTTCCATCAGTGAAGGCTGCAGACGCAGGGCAAAGTTACTTTGTTTCATTTCTGAGCCTTTCCAGGGCCTCGCGCGGAGACCAAATCTCAATTCCAAATCGATGAGCGGCCTCGGCAAAATCCGCCCGGTTAAAGGTGACGATTGCCTTGGCTTCGCCATGGATTGCCAGATCCAGAACCATCTCATCATCCGGGTTGCTGAGTTGCGGACGCCAGTTGAAATGTGAGACAACCTCGCTGCCAAGCAGACAAAGCGCATCAACAATCTCGCCTATCTCTGCCACGGAGAGCTGTGCCCTCTGCCGATGCTCCGGGCGCGTCAGCACGGCTTCGTATTCTAGAACCAGCGCGACGGAAAGAAGAAGTTTGAAGCCGCGTTCCAAAGCCAGTTGAAGCAGAGCATCCGAGGCACCGCCGGGGCTGCGCAAGGCTGCGACCAGCACCGAGGTGTCCAGAACGATCCTCACGACGGCATCATATCACCTGCAATATTGTTTTTTATCGCCGTTCTACGAGAAATCTTCAGTTCATCTGTCCAGACTTTGATCGCAGGTACTTGTCGAAGGGAATCTCGAAGGCGAACAGCTCATGGCCGTCATCGGTGAGCAGTTTGCGTACGATCAGATGAGCGCCTGCGAGCGAAGCCGTTGGACCGTCAATGACATAAAAGAGAAATCCGGAGCGCGTGGTGTGCGGTGCAATGGTGGTCGCGCTGTACTCAAAGGTGTCAAAGTCCTGCTCGACCTCTTTGTCGTGAGCCCTGGCCTTGGTGTGCAGGCTCGGCAGCGGCGTGGGCATGGGGATCTTCGCGCCGGTCTTGTCCTTCAAGGAGAAGCGCCGCTCGACGTCCTCGGGCTCGGCCGCCTGAATCCGCTCGCCCGATGCCGATTCAAAGAGAATGCGCGCCTGATCGAGCGAGATCGGCCTGTCGCCATTGTTCGTCACGACCAGCCGCACCGGAAGCACGCCGCGTCGCAGATAATCGACACGAAACAGCGCGCATTTTTCCTTGGTATCGTAAGGCTCGGCGGCAATGGAGATTTTTTCGTCGGTATGCGTCTCGACGGCAGCAAAGCGCGAGGCTGGTTCGACGGCGGGCGGCGTGTGCTCCCTGGCCGCGGCCGGCAGCGCCAGCGCGAAAAGCAGGACGGGACGAGACCACCGGATTGCATGCGAGGGTATCATCAGTAGGGTTAGACCGATGCAAGGTGCGTTCCGTCGCAGATGATTTTATTTTTCTACAATCTCGTTCTTTTGGGGGCGCTCGTCGCCAGCGCGCCCTGGTGGCTGTGGAAGATGGCCACCACGCATAAATATCGCCGCGGCATGGCCGAGCGGTTGGGCCGGACGCGCGTTTTTGCCGGGCAAAACGGCCGCCCGTTGCTTTGGGTGCATGCGGTCTCGGTCGGTGAGGTGCTGGCCGTGGCACGGCTCGTCCGCGAGCTGGAAGAGCGCCTGCCCCATTGCTTCATTGCCATTTCGACGACCACCCGCACCGGCCAGGAGCTGGCGCAAAAACGCTTCGGCGCTGAGCGCGTTTTCTATTGCCCGCTCGACCTTCCGTGGGCTACGCGGAGCTGGATCCATGCTTTGCAGCCAAGCCTGCTGATTTTGACCGAGACAGAATTCTGGCCGAATCTGTTGGCGGGCTGCTTCCGCCGCCGGATTCCGGTCGCCGTGGTCAACGCGCGCATCTCCGACCGAAGCTGGCCGCGCTATCGCCGTCTGCGTGCCCTCTGGCGACCGTTTTTAAGCCGCGTCGACCGCTTTCTGGCGCAGAGCCCTCTCGACGCCGAACGGCTCCAACTCCTTTGCGGTGAGCCGGATCGGGTTCGTCTCTCGGGCAATCTCAAATTCGACATTCGCGCGGCGGAAGAGGCCGGGGTGACGCGACTTTTGCGCGCGCAGTTGCAGGGCCGCCGCATTGTTGTCGCCGGAAGCACGCTCGAGGGCGAAGAGTCCGCGCTGCTTGCCGCCTGGCCCACGCTGCTTGCCGCCGATCCCAATCTGTTGCTGGTTCTGGCGCCGCGCCACCCGGAGCGATTTTCTTTGGTTGCCGCATTATTAGGGCAATCCAGCATTCCGTGGGCTCGACGCTCTGCGTGGACGGGTGCGCCGCTGGCCTCGGGCTCGATCCTGCTGCTCGACACCATCGGCGAGCTGGCTTCGGTTTACTCGCTGGCCTCGGTGGCCTTCGTCGGCGGCAGCCTGATTCCCTCGGGGGGCCACAATCCGCTTGAACCGGCGCAGTTTGCCGTGCCCATTGTCGCCGGGCCCAGCTACGAAAATTTTCGCGCCATCACTGAAGACCTTCTGGCGCATCAGGGCCTGCGCATCGCGACCACCGAAACCCTGGCCGCTACGCTCATTGAAGTGCTTCAGACCCCTGCGCTTGCGCAGGAACTTGGGAGCCGGGCGAAAGAAATATTTGATCGTCAGGCCGGGGCAACGGCCCGCTCCATCGAGGCGATTCTGGAACTTTTGCCCGCGCAAATTCGCGAAGGAAGGCCCCGATGAGCCGCGCCGCGCGTCCCTGGCTTGCCCCCCTCGTGCCGCTCTATCGGCTGGCCGTTGGGCTGCGCGCGTGGCGGCTTGAGCATGGCTGGGAGCGGGTGGAGCGGCTCGGTTGGCCCGTGGTGAGCGTCGGCAATCTGTCCGCGGGCGGGGCCGGTAAAACCCCGTTTACCATAGCTTTGGCGCAGGCTCTCGCGCGGCGCGGCGTTCCCGTCGACGTGCTTTCGCGCGGTTACGGACGCACGAGTCAGAGCCCTGCGCGAGTAGATCCCGAAGGAAGCCCGGAAACCTTTGGCGACGAGCCGCTGCTGATCGCCCGCGCCACCGGTGCGCCGGTCTACGTTGCGCCTCGGCGGTATGATGCCGGCTCTCTCGCGGAACTCGACCAAAACAAGAAAAAAATTCATCTGCTCGACGATGGATTTCAGCATCGGCAGCTTGAGCGCGACCTGAATTTTCTTCTCGTCAGCCGCGTCGATTTGGAGGATGCGCTGCTGCCTGCGGGCAATCTGCGCGAGCCGCTCTCAGGGCTCGGTCGTGCCTCGGTGGTGGTGGTTCCTGTCGCGGAGCCGGAGTTGGAAAGCCGTCTGCAAGAGCTTGGATGGAAAGGACCTGTCTGGCGCATTCGCCGCCGGATGGAGGTCCAAGCTCTGGCCGGTCCGGTCGTTGCCTTCTGCGGCATTGCGCGACCCGAGCAGTTTTTTTCAGGCATCGAAAACGCCGGAGTCAAGGTCGCCGCCCGCAAGGTTTTTCGGGATCATCGCCCCTACCGCGAGGCGGATATCGCGGCACTCTCTGCGCTTGCCGTGCAGCACCAGGCGGAGCTTCTCACCACGGAAAAAGATGCTGTGCGGATGGGGCCGCTTGCCGAAAAATTTTCGGTTCCTATACATACTGCGCCGCTCATTACGGAGATTGAAGACGAGGCGGCAGGGATCGACTGGCTGCTCGGGCAGCTCAAGAGCGAGAAATAGGCCTTTCGCGCCGGCGGGAAGAGCGGGGAAATTCTTCGATACAAAAACAAAAAAGAGGCGGCAAAGAAGATTCCCTTTGCCGCCTGTCCCTTAGGTGTATCGAATCTGGATGTTACAGAGTTGCTTACGACAGGAGCTTGGTGACCTGCTGCTGGACGCTGTTGGCCTGGGCAAGAGCGGAGATACCGGTCTGGCTGAGGATCTCGTACTTGGACATGTTCGACGACGCCGAGGCGTAATCGGTGGCCTGGACAGCGTTCTGGGCCGACTGAATGTTGGTCTGCTGGCTGGTTTCGACGTTGCTGATCGCGCTGAGCAGGTTGATCTGAGCGCCGATGTAGCCGTCCTGGGCTGAAACCGCGGTGACCGCGCTGTTCAACGAGGTCAGAGCCGCCGCCGCAGTCGAGTAAGTCAGGCTTGAGGCCAGAGTGACGCCGGAGCCGGTCGCATAGCTGATGGTGCCGCCGAGAGTGCTGGAGGAGTAGGAGATCGAGCCGCCCTGATCGCCGACCGAACCAGTGGAGGCATTCAGCGAGGCGAAGATGAGGTTGTCAAAGGACGCGCCGCTGGACGACGAGTCACCGGTGTAGATGGTGTAGGAGTTGCCAAAGACCTTCTGTTGGTTGTAGGTCGTAGTAGCACCGATGTTCGTGATTTCGGAGAGGATCGACTGATACTCCTGGTTCGCAGCGGAGACCTGGGTCGAGTTTAGGGTGCCGTTCGCGGACTCGGTGGCCAGCGTAATGGCACGGTCAAGCAGGCTCGTCACTTGCGACAGGGCGCCATCGGCGACCTGGAGAAGGCCAATGCCCTCTGTGGCGTTATTTGCCGACTGAGCCAGAGCATTCTGATTGGCCTGCAGACCGTTGACCAGCGAGAGGCCGGCGGCATCATCGGCACCGGAGTTGATCTTTGAGCCCGAAGACAGCTGCTGCAATACCGTCGAGAGGCTGTTGCTGGTTTTGTTCAGGTTGTTGGTTGCGTAGGTCGCGCTGACGTTGTTCAGAACACTGAGAGACATGGATTAATTCCTTTGGGGATGCCCTGAATTTCGGTCTATCTGTAGCTGATTTCTATCCAGCCTTCAGAGTTCCGAGGAGCATTGCAGCATCCACCCCCTTCATCGGAGAGGTGGGTAACATCATGACATGTATGGGATTAGGGCAAGAAGGTCTCAGAGAGGACAGTGATTGTCTCACTTAGATACGGTACTTTGGTTTTGAAGGGGAAAGCTGTAAGCCTTTTCTGAAGGACAGCCTCGAATCGATGCAGATTGTCGGAGGAAATGTCCTGAGCGGGACAGAGAAACGGGTGAAAATTTTCGAGAGAAAAACGAAAGTTCTATATATGCACCAAATATGGTGCAACTGTAGCGCCGATTCTTAGAAAAAACGACCAAATACAGGGTTTATGTTTCCTCAGGGAGGCAAAGAATCTTGTCTGCCGAAAGAAAATCCGCCCAAGGTGGGGAAAAAGAGGCGGCAGAGTAGGTTCTCCCTGCCGCCTGTCCCTTAGGTGTATTGAAACAATCTTGCGAACCTCATGGAGATTACGACAAGAGCTTGGTGACTTCCTGCTGAACGCTGTTGGCCTGGGCAAGAGCCGAGATGCCGGTCTGGCTGAGGATCTCGTACTTGGACATGTTGGACGACGCCGAGGCGTAGTCGGTGGCCTGGACAGCATTCTGTGCCGACTGGATGTTGGTCTGCTGGGTCGACTCGACGTTGCTGATCGCGGACAGGGTGTTGATCTGGGCGCCGACGTAGCCGTCCTGGGCCGAAATGGCCGAGATGGCGGAGTTGAGCGTGGTCAGAGCGCTGGCGGCGTTGCTGTAGCTCAGGCTGCTGGACAGGGAGGTACCCGTGCCGAGCGTGTAGGAGATGGTGCCGCTCGAGTAGGAGATCGAACCGCCCGAATCACCCACCGTGCCGGTGGTGGCATTCAGCGAGGCAAAATTCAGAACATCCGAGGTGGCGCCGAGCGACGAAGAGTCGCCGGTATAGATGGTGTAGGAGGTGCCGAAGACCTTCTGTTGGTTGTAGGTCGTCGTCGAGCCGATGTTCGTGATTTCGGCCAGGATCGACTGATACTCCTGGTTGGCAGCCTGACCCTGCGTGGTGTTTAGGGTACCGTTCGCGACCTCGGTGGCCAACGTAACAGCACGGTCAAGCAGGCTCGTCACTTGCGAAAGGGCGCCATCAGCAACCTGGAGCAGTCCCACGCCTTCTGTCGCGTTGGTGACCGACTGCGTCAGAGCGTTCTGGTTGGCCTGGAGACCGTTGACCAGCGAAAGGCCGGCGGCATCATCGGCACCAGAGTTGATCTTCGAACCAGAAGACAGCTGCTGCAGGACCGTGGACAGGCTGTTGCTGGTCTTGTTCAGGTTATTTGTTGCGTACGTCGCATTAACGTTATTCAGAACACTGAGACTCATGTGCGTATTCCTCTGGGATGCGTTGAATAATCGACCGAATGAGCGCCGACTAAGGTCGTCTTCCATCGTCCGAAGAGCGTTTTTGCATCCACCCCCTTCATCGGGATGGAATATAACATCTTTATTTGTAACGTTATAGACCATGAGTGTCGGTGCGCAGACAGCGTTTGCATGATCTCGATTCAGAAGTGTCTGAATTTTGGCTAGCTGCGTAAGTGTTTGCTTAATTAGGGACAGTAAATGAATCGAAACCTTGCAGCTCTTGTCCGGCGGCGGGCAGAGAAGAGCGGCGCTTTCCTGGTAAAAAAAGGAAAAATAGCTATAAATATTGGCTGCGTGGCTGAAAAAGAGGCAAAAGGCCTAAAAAGCGCGGCAAAAACTTACTTCCTTTGGAGGACGTTTCTGCCGAGACTGCGTGGCATTCGGCAGTCAGAGCCTCGCAATGGCCCCTTACAATCGATATATATGTGTTCGGAGGCTATCCTTGCCTGAGTTTCAACCTTTTGTCCCGGCTGAAGAAAACCGGCCCGAGTTTACGCTGCGTGCGGTGCTGCTCGGTTCGATCTTTGGCATCATCTTTGGCGCGGTCACGGTCTACGTTGGTCTGCGCGCCGGTTTGACCGTTGCCGCTTCGATTCCGATCGCGGTGCTGTCGATCAGCATTCTGCGCGCCTTTGGCCGTTCCTCGATTCTCGAGAACAACATTGTGCAGACGACCGGCAATGCTGGCCAGTCGATTGCTTCGGGCGTGCTGTTCGCGCTGCCGGCGCTGGTTTTTCTCGGCTTCGACCTGGAGTACTCGCGCATCTTCATGCTGGCGCTGATCGGCGGCTGGCTGGGTGTGTTGTTCATGATTCCGCTGCGCCGCCAGTTGATCGTCGAAGAGCATGATCAGCTTCCCTACCCTGAGGGCACGGCCTGCGCCGATGTGCTGATTGCCGGTGAAAAGGGCGGATCGCTGGCCAGCCGGGTTTTTCTTGGGCTGGGTCTGGGCGCGGTGTACACGTTCCTGCAAAACAAGAATCTCTTCGGCCTGTGGCCGGGCAATCCCGAGTTCAGGCCGGACTTTGGCCCGCAGCATGTCATGAAGGGCTCGTCGATCAATGCCGATGCGACGAGCGAATATCTTGGCGTGGGCTACATCATCGGGCCGAAGGTGGCGGGCGTGATCTTTGCCGGCGGTGTCTTCAGTTGGCTGGTGGTGATGCCGTTGATCTACTTCTTCGGCAAGGAGATTGGGCATCCGATCTATCCCGGGCTGACGCCGATTGCGCAGATGGAGCCGGGCGAAATCTGGTCGACCTACATCAAGCCGATGGGCGCGGGTGCGGTGGCCGCGGCCGGCCTGATCACTCTGCTCAAGACGATTCCGACGCTGATCGGCGCGCTTTCGGCGGGCGTGAAGAGCATGGGCGCGAACGCCAGCAAGGTCAAGGCCAAGCGTACGGAAGATGATCTTTCGATGCGGGTGGTGATCATCGGCTCGCTGCTGATCTTCCTGTGCATGTTCCTGTTCCTGCAGTTCAAGCCGGTGCCGGGCGCGTATGTGGGATGGGGCGCGAATCTGGCGGCCTCGCTGCTGGTGGTGGTCTTCGGTTTTCTCTTTGTGACGGTCAGCTCGCGGATCGTGGGCCTGGTGGGTTCCTCGGCCAGCCCGGTCTCGGGCATGACGATTGCGACGTTGATGGCCACGGCGGCGATCTTCCTGCTGCTGGGCTGGACGGCTCCAGCCTACGGTGCGCTGGCGATCACGATTGGCGGCGCGGTCTGCATTGCGGCGTCGAACTCGGGCGACACCTCGCAGGATCTGAAGACCGGCTACATTGTCGGCTCGACGCCGCGACTGCAACAGATTGCGCTGATGGTCGGCGTGGTGGTTTCGACGGTCGTGATTGGCTGGACGCTGAACCTGATGAACACGGGGCTGCAGGAGTTCCACTCGATGCAGCAGTCGTGGAATATTTCAGCGCAGCACGCGGGCGTGACGATCCAGAATGACACGCATCACCTGCCCGAGCAGATTCGCATCACCGATGGCGCAAGCGCTGGTGCGACGCATCCGCGCTCGGAGTACGTGCTGCTGAATGCGATTGGCTCCTCGGAGTTGCAGGACGGCAAGTATCTGTATTCGCCGAAGACGGGCCAGATTGAGGTGCACTGGGTGCAGGGCATCGGCTCGGCGGCGGCTCCGGCTCCGCAGGCGCGATTGATGGCGACGGTGATCAATGGCATTTTGTCGCGCAAGCTGCCGTGGGGTCTGGTGCTGCTGGGTGTGGCGCTGGTGGTTGCGGTGGAGTTGCTCGGCGTTCGCTCTCTGACCTTTGCGGTGGGTGCGTATCTGCCGATTGGCACGACGCTGCCGATCTTTGCGGGCGGCGTGGTGCGTTGGCTGGTGGAGCAGTCTGCCAAACGCCATGGTGAGACCGAGGCCGAAAGCGAGGTCTCGCCGGGCTCGTTGTTTGCTTCGGGGCTGATCGCTGCCGGTGGTCTGGTGGGTCTGGTCGGCGTCGCGCTCAAGGGCTATGAGGCGGCCTTCAACAAGGAGAATCCGCTGGCGATTCCGCACACCTTCCTCCACAACGATGTGGTCTCGGTGGTGGGCTTCGCGGCGCTGGCCTTTGCGCTGTACTACTTTGCGCGCAAGCCGCTGAAGAAGTAAAAACGAACGAGGATGAAAGACGGGTCGACAGCGTGTGCTGTTGGCCCGTTTTTTATGCGCGTGATTGCCCTTTGTTCATGCGGGCATCATCGCGATGCGCGAGAATGGAAGCACTCGAAGGCAGGAGAGGAACGTGATGCGGATGAAGTGGGCGGCGTATGGACTGAGTGTGTGGTTGCTGTGCGCAATGGCGTGGGGACAGGCGCGACGGGTGGATGCGGTTGATCCGTTCATCGGCACAGACTTTGGCGGCGAGGCCTTCGTCGGCGCGACGGTTCCCTTCGGCGTGGTGAAGGCCGGGCCTGACGTGGTGAGCTTCGACGGCAAGCCTTCAAGCAATGGCTATGCAAGCACGGGCGTGGTGCTGGGCTTCAGTCATCTGCATCTGAACGGCGCGGCGGGCAAGTACGGCAATATTTTGTTGCTGCCAACGACGGGGGAATTTGATCGCACGAAACTTGGTTCGGTGCGTGATCGCGAGCAGGCTGCGCCGGGTTACTATGCAACGCACCTGAAGCGCTACGACGTGAGTGTGGAGCTGACGGCGACGGCGCATGCGGCACTGCATCGCTACGCGTTTGCGGCGGGCAACGCCGCGCATATCGCGCTCGATGTGGACCACTGCCTGACGCGCGGATACGTTGCCGAGGGCCAACAGTTTTTGGGTGGAGAAATTCATGTGGTGTCGCCGCATCGCATCGAGGGCGTGGGGCGCTATCGCGGTGGATGGAACGAGGGCGGCGAGTATCGCGTCTATTATTCGATCGAACTGAATCGCGATGCGGCTGCTGTGCGCACCTGGGCGGGCGGCGCGCCGGAGCTTGCTGCAACGCGCGTGCTCACCGAAGACAAGCCCTTGGGCGCGGTGATGGATTTTGCCGGTGATGCCGCGCAGACGGTTGAGGCAAAGGTCGGCATCTCGTTCGTGAGTGTGGAGCAGGCGCGGGCCAATGCGGCACGCGAGCTTCCTGACTGGAACTTTGATGCCGCGCGTGCGCGCACCTCGGCGGTGTGGGAGCAGGCGCTAGGCGCCATTGAGATTGATGGTGGCACGGAGCGGCAACGACGCATCTTTTATGCAGCGCTTTATCACGCGTTGCTGACGCCCTCCGATCGCACCGGAGAGAATCCGCTGTGGACCTCGAAGGAGCCGTACTACGACGACTACTATGCGATCTGGGACACCTTCCGGACGCAAGCTCCGTTGCTGACACTGATCGACGAAAAACGTGAACGCGATATTGTGCGTTCGCTGGTGGAGATTGGTCGCCATGAAGGTTACCTGCCCGATGGTCGCTCGGGCAATGACACCGGGCGTACGCAGGGCGGCAGCAATGCGGATGTGATGATTGCCGATGCGTATGTGAAGGGCATCGACGGCATCGATTATGCGACGGCCTACGAGGCGATGCGGAAGAACGCGACGGTGGAGCCGAAGGATGCGCGCAAGTGGGGACGCGGCGGCATTGATGAGTTCAACACGCTCGGTTATGTGGCGAGCGATACGGAGCGCGCGGGCTCGCGCACCGTCGAATACAGCTACGATAACTTTGCGATTGCCGAGGTTGCCTGCGGACTCGGGCACAAGGACGAAGCCAATCAACTGGCGCGCTCGGCCTCGAACTGGACGAACCTGTGGGATGCAACGCTGACCTCGGATCACGTGAGCGGCTTTCTGCGTCCGAAGGATCAACAGGGCCGCTGGGCCGCTCCCTACTTGACGTTGCGCGGTACGTGGCCAGATTTTTTGTATGAAGGCGACATCTGGACCTACTCGCTTTATGCGCCGCAGGATGTGAGCAAGGTGATCGAACTTGCCGGTGGTCGCGATAAGTTTCTCTATCGCATGAATCGCTTCTTCGTGAAGGAACATTTCGATATGAGCAACGAGCCGGGTTTTCTGACGCCGATGCTCTTTCACTGGATCGGTCGGCCTGATCTGACCGCCGACGTGCTTGCAATGGAGATCGATAAAAACTTCAACGACGCGCGCGCGGGCATTCCCGGCAACGACGACAACGGTACGATGTCGAGCTGGTACATCTTTGCCGCGCTGGGATTTTATCCGGTCGCGGGCCAGGATGTGTACCTGCTGTTTCCGCCGCAGTTTCGCGAGGCGCGCGTGCATCTGCACGATGGCAAGTTGCTGCGCATTGTTGCGGAGAATGCGGATGCCGCGCCCTTCGGCCGCTACGTGCAATCGGTCACGTGGAACGGAGAGCCGGTCACGCAGTCATGGTTTCGTCACGCGATGATCGCCGATGGAGGCACGCTGCGCATCGTGCTTGGCGCGGAGCCATCGTCGTGGGGGCGTGCAACGCCGCCGCCCTCGCTCTCGGATCACGCGGGCGATTTTTGCGCGGCGCGTTGACCGGTGCGCCGTAATCTACCGGCGTAGATTACGGCAAGATCATTGCATGCGTCGAGGAAGGTTCCAGCTTTTTTGCGGGACAGGAGTCAGGCCGCGCCCTGGAATTTGTATGGACAGTTGTTTGTCGAGGAGTTTCTGCGCGCGTGCTGTTTCCTCTGGCCAGAAGGCTTTGTTCGTCACGAACCATGCGGCGGTGCTGCGTCGTGCGCTGTCCACCTCCGAGGCGGCGAGCCTGCGCTTGACTGCGTTGATTCGCTGCGTGTCTGTCGAGCCTGCGCGCAGCAGCCAGAGATATTCGCCGAGCGGATTTTTCTTTTCCACCAGACCCTGAGCTTCGATACTGGCCAATGCGAGGCAGGCCTCGCGCGATCCAAAGTCGGCAGCCAAAAGATCAAAATCGCGTGCACTGGTCCACTGCTTTGCCTTGGCCGCTTCTTCAGCCTGCGCAAAAAGAATGCGGCCGAGACCGTTGCGCCAGACGGTGTGATAGAGCGCTTCGGCCTTTTCAAAATCGCCGCGCGACTCGAAGACGTAAGCAAGCCGCACCTCCGCATCAGGATCGGCATCGGTAGCTTGCGCCGCGAGAGCTTTTTCGTCGACAGGTGCAGGCAGACGCAGCAGATCGTTCTTTGCGTAGTAGCCGCCGGTCTCATGCGCGGTGCGCGTCCAGTAGGCAATGCCGTTATGAAGCTCCTCGATCTGCGCGGGTTCAAGCTGCTTGATCTGCGCGGCGAGCGCGGCGCTTGAAAGAAGATTCTGCCGCATCCCCATGGCGTAGAGCGCCATGCCTTCGAGATAACTGAGGTCGCTGGCGGTGCGCGCCATGGCGGCCTGCCCGAGCTGGGCCATTGCCACCGGCGTTCCATAACGCGCCGAGCGTCGAATCCAGGTGAAGGCGCGTTCAGGATCGTCGCTTGTCGTGGTGCGCGGCGCAAGAAGCATTCCTGCCATGCCGAGTCGCATGCGCGCTGCCGCGCCGATCCACGCCGCGCGCTCGGCGGGCGTGGCCGTGATGGCGGTTCCGTCGAGCAGCAACTGTCCGAGCTGCGCTTGGGCCAGCAAGCGATAGTCATCGTCCTTCGCATTGAGCACGCGGCGCAGGAACTCGATTTCCCTGGCTGTATCGGGCCCGCGCTGATTGCCGCCATACCAGACGGCCTGCGCCCAATCGGCGCAACCGGCGTGCGCGGCCTCGACCCAACGCGCGGCGGCGCCGAGACGGCCGGGCAGCGCGGTCTCCATGTAGGCCTCGGCAATCATGCACATCTGCGCGGATTCAAGCGGAAGTTTTTTAAAGTAGCCTTCGGCGGCGACTGCGTCCTGCGGGGCATTTTCGCCGATCAGATAGGCCATGCCAAGCTGAAAGCTCGCATCGGCGTTGCCCTTCTCGGCCTCAACGCGACAGGCGGCGAGCGGGTCGGAATTTTGTGCGTCGGCGTTGGGCGTTTGCTTGAGCCCGGATAGATCGAGCGGCCGCGGTGGCAGGGTTTGCGCGACGGCCGTAGCAACTGAGAGTGTGAGCAAAAGAGCGAATAAGCGGCAGGGCATGTTGGCCTCTAACCTACCACAACGCGCGTAAAAGTCCTCGCTCAATCAGATTGCGATCTCCTCGGGAACGAGCAGTGTGAGGGCGTCGGGCACCATCGCGAGACGCACGGGCAGACGGCCCAACACCTCGCCATCGGCTTCGGCAAGCAGACTCATGCGTTCGTTCTCGGGTGCGTCGCAACCGACGTCGCCGGTCTCGAACAGGTCGACGATCTTCGAGAAGCGATGATGGCCGAGGACCGCGCCCGTGACGAATTGCAGATAGTGCCAGCGACTCTGCGTGGCGAAGGCCAGCATGCGCAGCGAATCGGAGCGAAGGCTTGCGCCAGGCACGAGAGAGCCGATGGCGCCGCCGAGCGAGCGGACGCGAATCACCAGCAGTTGCGAAAGCCGCCGCGTGTAAGGCCGACCCGTTCCGAAGCGCGCCTCGAAGACCGGAAAGCTGCCGCCGAGCCAGATGCGCAGACCCTCGACAAGATAGAGAACGTAGCCGAAGCGGCGCTTGAGTCCTGCGTCCATTGCAGCCATCAGTTGCGCGTCGGGACCGACGCCGGCGGCGACGATGAAATAACGGGATTGCTCCCGGGCCTCTTCGTCGTGATAAAAAATGCGCCCGACCGGCACACGTGTCGGCACGGCATGCAGCAGTTTATTTGCCGCGCGTTGCGGCGCACCGGCAAGGCCGAGTCCAACGGCGAGCGCGTTCGCGGTGCCGAAGGGAATGACGCCGAGGGCGGTCTGCGATCCGGCGAGGCCCTGCAGAACAGCATGCACCGTGCCATCGCCGCCGCAGGCAAGCACGGTGTCGAAGCCCTCGTCCGCGGCCTTCCGCGCAAGGCGCGCGCCCGCATCGGGACCATCTGTCTGCCATGGCTCGACGATGATCTTTGCGTCGCGCAGCGTGCGCAGCACCGCGTCGAAACAGCATTGGCGTGAGGCGGAATGTTGCCCGGAGATGGGGTTATAAATCAGTGCGACCTTGCGCATGGAGCGAAGATAGCAGCAGAGCCCACACCTGTCGATGAAAGAGGGAAGACAATGGGTGCGTAATTTGGTGCGAGTTCACTTTTGAAAGAGCAGGGCAAAAGAAAACCTCCAGAACGATTTCGCTCTGGAGGTTTTTCATTTAGGGGAGGAATAGTTAGCCGATCACCGCGACCTTGGCGCGTTTGCCGAGGCGGACGACCACCTTCGCGGGCGTTGCAGCGACGGAGAATAGATTGCCTTCTGCCGTCTCGCCATCAATCTTGACGGCGTGCTCGCTGATCTTGCGATTGGCCTCGGAGCCGCTGGCGGCAAGGCCCAGGGCGACGAGCAGCTTCGGCAGTTTGATCTGCGTCGGCTCGGCACCGGCAACGCCGACAAGCGCAACCGCAACCTCTTCGAGATTTTCGGCCGTCTCCTTCTGCTGGAACATGCGCGCCCAGTTCTCATCGGCCTCGCGGGCATCGGCCTCGGAGTGGAAGCCGGTGACGATGTTGCGCGCCAGACTCTTCTTGACCTCCATCGGATGCAGCTTGCCCGCGGCCACCTCGGCGCGCATGGCATCGATCTCTGATTGCTTGAGGTCGGTGAGGAAGACCCAGTACTTCCACATCAGCTCGTCGTTGATGCTCATCAGCTTGCCGTACATCTCCGCGGGCGGCTCGGTGATGCCGATGCAGTTGCCGAGCGACTTCGACATTTTCTGCACGCCGTCGAGGCCTTCGAGAATCGGCGTCATCAAAACGATCTGCGGCTTCTGCTCGTAATGCCGTTGCAGTTCGCGGCCACAGAGCAGGTTGAATTTTTGATCGGTGCCGCCGAGCTCGACGTCCGCGTTGAGGCAGACCGAGTCATAGCCCTGCATCACCGGATAGAGAAACTCGTGCAGACTGATCGGCAACTCGGACTCGTAGCGCTTGTGAAAGTCATCGCGCTCGAGCATCTGCGAGACGGTGAAGTGCGCCGAGAGACGGATCAGTTCCTCGTAGCCGAGCTTGCCGAGCCACTCGGAGTTCATGCGCACCTCGGTGGTGTTGCGGTCGAGGATGCGGAAGGCCTGGTCAAGATAGGTTTCGGCGTTCACCTTGATCTGTTCGCGGGTGAGCGGCTTGCGGGTGACGTTGCGGCCGGTCGGGTCGCCGATCAGGGCCGTGGAGTCGCCGATCAGAAAGATGACCTGATGGCCGAGCTGCTGAAAGTGGCGGAGCTTGCGCATCAGCACGGTGTGGCCCAGGTGCAGGTCGGGCGAGGTCGGATCGAAGCCGGCCTTCACGCGCAAAGGGCGTCCGGTTTTGCGGCTCTCTTCGAGGCGCTCGCGAAGGTCGGAGACGCGGATGATTTCGGCCGCGCCCTTTTGCAAAAGATCCAGTTGTTCGTCGACAGGAAGAAACTCGCTCATAGCACTTACAAGTATAAATTCGCGACCAGCGGGAGCCATCCCAGACAGATTGCGGCAACTTCGTGCAATTTGTGCCTGCAAATTGAACCGGAGCGAAGCAAGATGACATCCAACCGGACAGGAGGCAATCCTTATGCCTGTCGTTTCCGGTCGTTCCGTGCAAGTTACCGCCGCTGGCGGGGCTTTTGAGTTGGTTCAAAAGGAGTTTCCCGAGCCCGGTCCCGGCGAGGTCCGCATTCGGGTCCAGGCCTGTGGCGTCTGCCATAGTGATTCCATCACCAAGTTTGGTGGCTTTCCCGGCATCGCCTATCCGCGCACGCCGGGCCACGAGGTTGCCGGAGTTGTGGATGCCGTGGGGTCAGGCGTGCCTCTCTTCAAGCCCGGCCAACGTGTGGGGCTGGGCTGGCACGGTGGCCATTGCGGCTATTGCGCACCCTGTCGGCGTGGCGATTTCATCCTCTGCGCAAACCAGAAAATCTCCGGTATCAGCTTTGATGGCGGCTATGCCGATTATGTGAATGCTCCGGCCAATGCTCTGGCGCTGATTCCGGAGGATCTGGTGGATGTCGATGCGGCTCCCCTGATGTGTGCCGGCGTTACCACCTTCAACAGTTTGCGCAATAGTGGCGCGCGCCCCGGCGACACGGTGGCGGTTCTCGGCATCGGCGGACTGGGACACCTCGGCGTGCAGTTCGCGGCCAAAAGCGGCTATCGCACGGTGGCCATCGCTCGCGGACAGGACAAGGCTCCCCTTGCCCGTCAGCTTGGCGCGCACATCTACATCGACAGCACCACGCAGAACCCTGCAGCCGAGTTGCAGAAGCTGGGCGGAGCCGCTGTCATTCTTTCCACGCTGACCAATGCGGAGGCTCTTGCGGCTGCCGTCAACGGCCTCGCTCCCAAGGGCAAGCTGATCATCGTCGGTGTTCCCGACAAGCCGTTTGAAGTGGGCGCGGTTCCGCTGATCATGGGCAGCCGCTCGATTGCCGGTTGGCCCTCGGGCACGGGCATGGACTCCGAAGAGACGCTCAACTTCAGCGCGCTCACCGGCGTCAAGCCCATGACGGAAACATATCCTCTGGAGCGTGCGCCGGAAGCCTTTGACCGCATGATGAGCGGCAAGGCACGGTTCCGCGTGGTGCTGACCACCGGCGCTTAAACAAACGCCTGAAATGAATCAGGAAAATGAATCTGCCCGCTCAACCCGGCGAGCAGATTCGCTGCCGCCGGAAGAATCGGTTTTGAACCGCCCCACGAGCTTTTGCAGATCGGTGGCCAACTCGGCCAACTGTTCGCAGGCCTCGGCGGATTCTTCGGCGGCGCTCGAGGCGTCGCGCACCATAATGGCGATCGATTCCATACTGGCGTTGACCTCGCCGGTGGCATGTGACTGCTCGGTGGCGGCGGCGGCAATCTGCGAGATGCGGTGCTCGACCTCGGAGGCGCGCGTAGTGATCTGCTCCAGTTCGCTGGTGCACTGCTGCGCGATTTCCATGCCGTGCGAAACCTTGCGCGTGCCCGCATCCATGGCGCCGACGGCTTGCTGCGTGGTCTTCTGGACCTCGGCGACAATCTGTCCGATCTCCTTGGTCGCCGTTGAAGTTCGGTCGGCCAGCCGACGGACCTCGCCGGCAACGACCGCGAAGCCTCGGCCATGCTCACCCGCCCGCGCCGCTTCAATGGCCGCGTTCAGCGCCAGCAGCCCGGTCTGGCCCGCGATCTCGTCGATGACGGCGACGATCTGCCCGATCTTGTCGCTCGACTGATCGAGTTGCTGAATGGCCTGGGCGCTTTGCTGCGAAGAGGCGGAGATCTCCTGCATGATGGTGACCGTGTCGTTGACGGTGTGGCTGCCGCTCTGCGCCGCCGTGCCTGCCTTCTGCGCGGTCTGGGCTGCCTGTTCGCTGTTGTGGCTCACCTCGACGACGCTCTGCGCCATCTGCTGCATGGAGTGGGAGACCTCGTTGGCCTTCGAGTCCTGCTGGCGGCTGGAGTCGGCAATGTGCCGGGTCGAGGCGGCAATGCGTCCGGCGGAGGTGGCAATCTTTGCCGTATTTTCTGCGACGCTGGCGATGATCTCCTCGATGCCGTCGAGGAATTTGTTGATCCAGATGCCGACCGCGCCCAGTTCGTCTTCGTGGGTGATGGGGATGCGCTTGGTCAGGTCGCCCTCGCCCTCGGCCACGTCGCGCACATAGTCGCGTACCCGGTTGAGCCGGCGGACGGTTTCATTCACGACCAGCCAGCCCATCGTGAGCCCGAAGCCAACGCCGATCAGAACCGCGATTCCCAGGCTCCAGCAGAGGTTGCGATAGAGCACTGTGGTCTCGTCGCGTTGTTGGGCCAGGTCGTCGGTGGCGCGCTTTTTTGAGGCGTCGAGCGGCTTGCGAATGCGGGCGAAGATCTCAAAACTTTTGTTGACCGACAGAGTCTGCGCCTGATCGGGGTGCCCGAGACGAACCAGTGCAACCACCTGCCGGTTCATCTCTTTGTACTCGTCGAAGGCGGTGCGAATCTCGCGGATGTCCTGCTTGCCCTGGTCAGAGGCGATCACGTCCCAATTGCCCAGCGCGGTTTCAAAGGCCGCGGAAAAATCATCCTGCTGAGCCTGAAACTTGGTGCGTAGCGTGTCGCTGGTGGCCAGGATGATGTTCTTCTGCATGCGGATGTAGTTGATGAGCTGAAGATCAACCTCATCGGTCAGGCGCGCTCGCTCGGCGATGGGGCCGGCGATCAGGTACATGCGGTCGCGCAGGTTGGTGGCTTTCATCAGCCCGAACGCTCCGATGAACACGGCAACGGCGGAGAGCAGGAAGACCGAGGCCATCAGTCGGCCGCGAATGCTGCTTAAAATTCCCATGTCTCAGGTCCTGTGGATCCCATTGGCTTGATCGGCTCCAAAAGGGAAAGGCGCAGAACACGAAAGTGCAGTCTTGTCGGGGGGTGGCCCAAATTGGTGCTCTTGCGGGGATGGAACACCGGTTTCGTCGACGAACGGGAATCAGCGTCTCCAACAGGCCGGGCGCGCCAGTTTCAGGCGGTCTGTCTTACACTGTGGGGATGGACGAGTTTAGCCGTATTCAACGCCTTCCACCCTACGTCTTTAACGTCACCGGCGAGATGAAGATGGCCGCGCGCCGTCGCGGTGAGGACATCATCGATTTCGGCATGGGTAACCCCGACGGGGCGACTCCCAAGCACATCGTTGAAAAGATGGTGGAAACCGCGCTGAAGCCCCCCACGCACCGCTACTCGGTCTCGCGCGGCATTCCGCGCCTGCGCAAGGCGGTTTGTAATTGGTACAAGCGTAAGTTCGACGTCGATCTTGACCCGGACACCGAAGCCATCGTCACCATCGGCTCCAAGGAGGGCATTGCCCACCTCTGCCTCGCGATTCTCGATTCGCGCGACACGGTGCTGGTGCCGAACCCGAGCTACCCGATTCACATCTATGGCCCGGTGATCGCCGGCGCGCACGTGGTCAGCGTGCCCATCGTCGACCGCGAGCAGTTTTTGGCGCAGCTTGAAGATCTGATTCCGCGCATGGTGCCCCGGCCCAAGGCGCTCATCGTCAACTTTCCGTCGAACCCGACCACCGAGTGCGTCGATCTGCCCTTCCTTGCGCGTCTGGTGGAGCTGGCCAAGCAGTACGGCTTCTATCTGATCCACGACATCGCCTATGCCGATATCGCCTTCGACGGCTATCAGCCGCCGAGCGTGTTGCAGGTGCCCGGCGCAAAGGAAGTGGCCGTCGAGTTCTTCACGCTCTCAAAGAGCTACAACATGCCCGGCTGGCGCGTGGGCTTCATGTGCGGCAACAAGACGCTGGTGGCCGCTCTCGCCCGGCTCAAGGGCTACTTCGACTACGGCACCTTCACGCCGATTCAGGTGGCCTCGATTCTGGCGCTTGAAGGCCCGCAGGATTGCGTCTCCGAAATCTGCGAGGTCTATCGCAAGCGCCGCGATGTGCTCGTCGAGGGGTTGAACAAACTCGGCTGGCCGGTCATCAGCCCCAAGGCGACGATGTTCCTCTGGGCGAAGATTCCCGAGCAGTACGCCAAGCTCGGTTCGATGGAGTTTTCAAAGCTCCTGCTGACCGAGGCCAAGACGGCGGTTTCGCCGGGCATCGGCTTCGGCGACTACGGCGATACCCACGTCCGCTTCTCGCTGATCGAAAACGAAGAGCGCACCCGCCAAGCCCTGCGCGGCATGAAGGCGATGTTCGCGAAGGGGTAGGGCTTCTCGATAACTTCAGAGGGAAGATAAATGCGTCCCGTAGGGACGCAGCGACAATAGCCCCGGGTGGAGCCTGAGCGGAAGCGAGGGCGGAACCCGGGGAAGGCTCGCCCCCCACGTGCGCCGCCGCCCCGGAGGGGCGGCACGAAACCCGCCACAACAACAGCGCCGGAAAACTCAGGCGCTGTTGCGCTCGCTACGCAAAGGAGCCCAGGCCAATGGCCTGGGCTCCTTTTGCGTGTGAGCTCGACTTAGAGCAGCGAGACTGTGGCTACGCCCATCGCCAACTGCGAGAACATCTGCGTCCATTCGAGGGTGTTCTTCAGGCTGAGGTTCGGCTTGAAGTTTTTCTCGGGGACGAGGATGGTGTCGCCGGGGTTGAGCTTGGCATCGGTAAAGCCGTTGCCCCAGTAGCTTTTCACGGTGCTGCGGTTGAGCACCGAACCGTCGGCGCGGATCACGAAGGCATGCTTCTCGTCGGCGTTGCGATTGGCGCCGCCGGCCAGCTTCAGGTAACTGCCCACCGTGCGCCCCGGAGCGAACAGGAAGGAGTTCTGATCGTAGACGGAGCCCACCACATTGACCGTGGCCGGTGCCGGAGGAACGATCAGCTTGTCGCCGTTTTCAAGCGAGAGCGCCGGAATGTCGTCGATGGATTTGCTCTCCGGCTTCAGGTCCAGAACGATGCGTCCGGTGGCGCGAATGCGGTGCAGTTGCGCGATGAACTGATCGATGACCGGGTTGGTCGCGCCCTGCGAAACGGCCTGTCCGGCGAGCGAGGCATAGCTGGTAAAGGCGATGGAACTGCGCATCGTCTCCTGCTCGACGCTGCGCACATACTCGTCAATGCGCTGCTGCTGCAGAACGCGCGCCGACTCGCGGTCGAACTCGAGGCCGTAGAGATAAGCCTTCGAGGTGAGTCCGCCGGCGCGGCGAATCACGTCGCGCAGCGTTTCGCCCGCGCTCACGCTATAGGTGCCGGCATTGGCCACCTCGCCCTCAATGGTGACGTACTTGGTCTGCTGCTCGAGCGGCACGCGGATGTCGGACTGCGAAAAGATCGAAACCGTGTCGCCGGCTTCGAGCGCGATGTCCTGGCTGGCGTCGTGGCCGAGCACCAGTTTGCCAAGGTCGAAGGGAATCAGGCTGGTCTTGAAGGTCTCCGGGTTGGTGCGCTCGATGACCGCATAATTCCAGTCGATCTCATGTGGCGTCAGGCGGACCTTGCTCTTCTTTTCCTTGGGCAGCCCGGTCTCGGGGTCGAGCTCCTCGGCTGCGGCGGTCTGCATGGCGATCGAGGCGTTGCCGGAGTTCTGGTCGGCGCGATAGCGGTCCATGCTCGACGATTGCGTGGTGCCGGAGAGTGATTGGCCTGCAGCGTTTTGCGGGGTCTGCGAGGTATTCGAAGAGGAAGACTGCGTGCCCTGCTGTTGGTTCTGCTGATTCGTTGTGTACTGCGGCGTGCGCGGTTTCTCTCGCGTCAGCTCGTCGAGCAGCGGATCGGCCGGTGTGATGGCGGCTTCGAACTCCGGCGCGGCCAGGCCAAGGTGGCTGCGCTTCCACCAGTAATCGCGGCTGAGCAGCGCGTTGCGGTCGGGAATCAGATCGCTGAGGTGCATGCCCTCGTGCCAGCCGTAGCGGCCCGCGTTGGCAATGCTGCCACGCAGAATCACGGTCTTCTGATAGGAAGGAACAATCGAGAACAGGCGCACGATGTCGCCATCGGCCACGCGTGCGGAAAGGCCATTCGCATCGAGCGGAAATTCAACGGCGCGGCGCTGATTCTGGTCGGCGCGGTCGAGCGAAACCTTGGTGCCCGAGCTCATGGCCGAGGTCTTGCCGGCGGCGTCGATCAGATCGCCCACGGTTTCTCCGTCGCGCATCTCATAGATCGCCGGCTTGCGAATGCTGCCGTAGATGGCCACCTGCGCGCCCACCGGAGGAATGTAGAGCACATCTTCAGGCAACAGGCGCAGGTCATTCGCCTTGTCGCCGCGCAGCAGAAAGGCGTACAGGTCAAAGTCGGCGACGGTCTTGCCTTCGCGCTTGAGCAGAATGTGGCGCAGCGAGCCCTCGGGCGCGGGGCCACCCGAGGCAAACAGCGCATCGACCAGCGAACTGAGCGAACTGACGGTGTACATGCCGGGCTTGCGCGCCTGTCCGGTGACGTAGACCTGCATCGAACGGATGCGGCCCAGATCAGCCGAGAGGTCGAAGTTGCGATACACGCGGCCGGCGGACTGGCGCAGATGGTGGTCGAGTTCTGAGAACTTGAGTCCGGCGACATGCACCGAGCCGATCTGCGGCAAGTAGATGTTGCCCGAGCGGTCAACGCGCAGGTTGCCGCTGTAGTTGATCGCGCCCCAGATGCGGACGCGCAACTCATCGTCGGGGCCGATCACGTAATCACTGTCGGCCGGCACCAGATTGCTCGGCGTAAACGAGGCCGGAATGCGGCGGAACAGATCCGCGCCGAAGATGTTCAGGCGCTTGCCGGTCGAGGCCGCGACGAACTTTTGAAACTCAGTCGGCGGTGCAGGCGGAAAATACATCTGCAACTGTTGTTGCTGTTGCTGGAGCAAGGTCTGGTTCGTCAGCGTTGCGTTCTCGCTCGAAGAGGCCGTCTGCTGGCGCGTCGCCGCAAGGTCGCGGTTCGTCGGTCCGGCATTGCTTTGCCCGTTCTGGCCGGACAAAGCCCCGGTTGTGTCAATAGAGCCTGTCTGTCCGGAGTCGGTCTCCGACGGCCATGCCGTGCTCGAACTCTCTGTGGTTTGCGTCGAAGAAGGCGCCTGCGCATAAATGGCCGCAGCGGTTCCAAGCAAACCGGATGCCAGAAAAATGACCAAGCGATTGTGCATATGCATAGATTCCAGTATGAATCATTGCCGCCTATCTCATAAGGGGAAAATTATTTTTTCATCTTCCTGTATCTACGAGGTGAAGGCTCGCGCCGACGCTGTTCCTCTTTTGCTATTCCGGAGCCCTTCAGGATGCTTTACGATGGCAAAATATGCGCCTGTTTATCCTTCCCTCCCTTTTACTTCTTTTGGCAGGAACCCCGTTGGTGGCCCAAGCAACGGCAGAGAAAAATTGCGCTCTGCGTTCGCTCGAGGTCTGCGTCCTGCATGTGGCGCAGGATGAGGCCGGCATCATCACCGCGCCCCTGCACATGAAGCAGGAAAGCTGGCTCTGGGTGGCTCCGGTGGGCGTGGCCGTTGGCTATGGCATTGATCGCGATGCCGATGCGATGCGCGCGCTCGGCACTGATCCGAAGCGGGAGAAGGACTTCAAGCGCGTCTCTGATTTCGGCGGTATCTATGGTCCGCTGGCCTCGGTCGGCGTGGGGTATCTGGTGGGTTCGGTCCGGCACGATGACCGGCTGCGCGAGACCGCGGTGCTGGCCAGCGAGGCGATGGCCGACGCGGCGATTCTGAACACCGGTCTTGGCTACGCCATCAATCGCCAGACTCCGGGACAGGGCGACGGAACGGGCCGCTTCTGGCCGCATGGAACCCGCACCTGGCCCGATGGCCAGTCGATGCCCTCCGATCACTCGGTGCTGGTCTGGTCCTTTGCCCGCGTCGTTACTTCGCAGTACGGTGGCATTGCTACCAAGACGCTGGTCTACTCGCTGGCCACGACGGTTTCAGCCTCGCGCGTCATCGCCCGCCAGCACTTTCCCTCGGATGTCGTGCTGGGCAGCGCGCTCGGTTACGCCATCGGCGGCTACGTGGTGCAGCGGCGCGGAAGCGACAACGCCTGGAGCCGGGTTTCGATTGCGCCTGTAGCCACGCCGAATGGTCGCGGGTTAGAACTTTCTTATAACTTCATGCACTAAGTTTGACGCGCCTCAGACCGCGCACGGCATTGCTCAGATAAATGGCCTCGGCGGCATCGAGATCCTTGCGCGTCAGCACGCGTTCGACGATCCCGGGCCGCGTGGCCAGCAGGTGTCGCCGGTAGACTCCGTCGAGCAGGCCGCAGGCAATCGGCGGCGTGTACCACTGCCCATCCAGAACCAGAAAAACATTGCTGATCGCGCCCTCGGTCAGCTCTCCGTGTGTGTTGAAGAAGAGCACATCGGCAAAGCCCGCCCGCGTGGCCTCGGCAAAGGCGCGTGTATACCGTGCCCGCTGCGTGGTCTTGTGAAAGAGAAATGCGTCTGCGGGGTCGGTTCTTTCTTCGGCAATCGTCACGCGTAAAGTTTTCTGAGGCGCTGGCGCAAGCACTTCGGAGGTGATTTGTACCGCGCCCGCCGGGTCGAGGCGCAGGCGCACCTTGCGCGGAGCCGCGTCGCCGAAGTTTTTCTCTTCTTCACCGAGTGCGCACCGAACAGTTTCGCGGTCGCAGAAAAAATCAAAAAAATCGGCGGAATCCGCCAGCCGGTCCAGATGCAGGTCGAGCAACGGATAGCCCCTGTCCCAGCGTAGCGACTCGATCAGCGCGAACTCCGGCGTGACGGGCGCGGTGAGGAAGCGGGCCTTCAGCAGGCACTCGCGGTACTCGCTGGTGGCCGTCGAGTCAATGACGATGCCGCCCCCGACGCCCATTGTGCCCGTGTTGCCGTCGAGCGCCAGCGTGCGGATGGCGACGTTGAAGGTCGCGCCCTCCGGCCCCGCATAGCCGATCGAGCCCGTGTAGATGCCGCGCGGAGCCTCTTCAAGTCCGGCCAGCAGTTGCATGGCGCGAATCTTCGGCGCGCCGGTGATGGAGCCGCAGGGAAACAGCGCGCGAAAAATTGCTTCGAGCGTGACGGCCTTGGGCAGCTCCGCCGTCACCGTTGAGGTCATCTGCCAGAGTGTCGGGTGGCGCTCGACATCGAAGAGCTTTTTCGCCTGTACGCTGCCGGGCGTAGCCAACCGGCCCAGATCGTTGCGCAGCAGGTCGACGATCATCAGATTTTCCGCGCGATTCTTTTCGTCGTTGCGGAGCCAGTCGGCCTGCGAGCGATCCTCGGTCGTGGTGCGTCCGCGCGCGATCGTGCCCTTCATCGGCCGGGTGGTGATCTGCTGCCCGTCGAGCCGGAAAAACAGCTCCGGCGAAAGGCTCAGAATGCGCCGCTCGTGTTGCCAGTGCAGAAAGGCGCTGTAGGCTGCTGGCTGGCGTGCGCGCAGTTGTGCGTAGAGCGCGGCGGCGGGCCCTGCGACCTTCACGCGGAAGGGAGCGGTCAGGTTGAGCTGATACACGTCGCCGCTGCGGATCGCCGCATGCACGGCCTCGATCTTTTTCGTGTATGCGGCTTCGTCGATCGAGAAGCTGGCCTCGACGCTGGCCGAGGCGGGCGTAGCCTCATCGACCAAAAATCCATCGCGAAATTTTCCAGTGGAGTGATCGAATCTGTGGCAGAAGGAAAAGATGCCGAACCAGGCGAGCGGTTCTCCCGCGGGTGGAGCGCCGAGCCCGGACTTTGGTTCGAAGGCCGCGCCGCATTCGTAGCCGAAGAATCCGGCGGCAAATTTGCCCCTGCGCGTGGCCTCTTCGAGGGCCGCGAACAGAGCCGGAACCTCCTCGCGTGTCCATGCGACGACGGTCTGTTCCGGCGCCAGAAACAGCCTGGAATCGCCCCCGGCCCGGGGCGCCGACTCAAGCAAAACGGCGCCGACACTCTCGTCCACCAGCGTAAAAACGCCCGAGGGAAGTGAGTGCCAGCGCCGCATGGAGTGCGTGCTACTTGACGGTGAGCACGAAGGTCGTATTCGCCGTCGTCGCGGTCAGGCCGTCGCTCGACTGCCCGGTCACCGTGATCGTGTAGCTGCCCGAAGGCGTCGGATAGTTCGCGTCCGGCGCGTGGTGATAGTAGTTGTACTGCGGATTGCAGCCGCTCAGCCCAAGAGAGACGAATACGGCAATCGCCGCGATCAGCATCATCCGGCTTAGCCAGAGCTTGCGCCGCGCGCTCCAGGCCAGTCCGCCCAGTCCGAGCATGCCCGGCAGCAGAATTGCCCAGGTGACCACATTCGAACCCTTGCCGGGCCGCGACGGGCTCTTGTTGCTCGCCGTGCCCTGGGCCTGCGTCTGCAGCGTCATGGTGGCGGTCGGCGGGCAGGTGGAACTGGTGGCCGTTGTGCAACTGCTTGCCGTCGTCGACAGAATCTGCACCGAGGTTGGCGAGAAGGTGCATGACGAGTTGTCCGGCAGGCCCGAGCAGGAGAGCGTGACGGTCATCGGCGCGCTCAGCGTGGAATTGTTCTCTGGCGTCACCGTCACCGTGACCGTGCCGGCGGCTCCGGCCGTCAGCGTCATCGGGAAGCTGGTGGGCGAAATCGGCGTCAGACCCAGCGTGAAGCTGGGGGTGCTCGTGGTGGTGGCCGCCGGAACGGCGCTGGCCAGCGAGGTCGAGCTGGTGTGGGTGGTGTCGCCAGCATAGACCGCGGTCAAATTGTGCGTGCCGCTGGGCAGGCTCACATCAGCCGTGGCCGTGCCGTCAGCCAACACGGCTCCGGCAACCAGTTTGCCGCTGTCATAAATCGAAACCGCGCCGGTGGCTGCGGTCGCATCGTCGGACGCAACGGCGATTTGCAGCGTGGCCTTGGTTCGGCCGCTTACCTGGCGGGTGGTTGCATTGAGCGTCGTCTGGGTCGGCGCGCTTTCGGCGCGCACAGCCGTTGGCAGCAGGCAGATCGCTGCCGCCGCGCTGAGTCCCGCAACTGTCCAAAGCCGCAGACCGCGGCAGATCAAGCCTCTCACGTGCACCTGCTCCAAATTCTCCGGAAATCGCGCTCGACTGCCGCGCTCGTCCGTAACCCTAGCTGTAGAACCTTATTGTATCCGGCCAAGCCTTCCCCGGGCCAACCCCGGGCGTTCCTTTTACACCAAACTCAACCGTCTACACCGACAATACGTTGGACTCTCCAGCGACATAAAGGAAAGTCGCTGCCCGCCCGAGGGGGCCGGGATTTTACAATGAGGGCCAATGATTGCTCATCTGCGCGGCAAACTTATCGAAAAACAGCCCGGCCAGGCCATCGTCGAGGCCGCCGGCGTCGGCTACGACGTCACCATCTCCGTACCCACCTTCACGACACTGCCCTCGGTCGGCCAGGAGGCCTCGCTGCACATCCACACCCAGGTCAGCGAGGACCAGATCGCCCTCTACGGCTTCCTCGACCGCGCCGAAAAGCGCCTCTTCGAGCGGCTGATCACCGTCTCCGGCGTCGGCCCCAAGCAGGCCATCAAGATCCTCAGCGGCCTTGCCGTCGAGCGCACTGTGCAAGCGATTCGCGGCCAGGACCACGCGCAACTGACGCGCATCCCCGGCGTTGGCAAAAAACTCGCCGAGCGGCTCGTGGTCGAACTCAAGGACAAGCTCGATGACTTCGCCGTGGCTCCGGCCGTCGCCGCCGCTGGCCTGAAGGGGGCCGCCGTCGACGACGTGCTCTCGGCCCTCGTCAACCTCGGCTACCAGCGCGTCGCCGCCGAAAAGGCCGTCGAACTCGCCCTCTCCAAGGAAAAGGAGCTTGCCGCCAACTTCGACGGCCTCTTCCGTGGCGCACTCAAGGTGATTCGGTAAGGCGGTTAACTAGCTTCTAGCCATTAGCAATCAGCTTCTAGTTCTTCGCGAGGAGCTAACAGCTCATGGCTCCAGGTTGATGACAAAGCTGTGTTTTGAAAGGGCATGGATTCATCCATGCCATCGATGGCATAAGGGGAGAGGGGCTTTCAGCCCCTGGGGAAGATTTTCGGAAACAGTACGCGATACCCCCTCCGCGCCTAAAGGCGCGGTCCGCTGACTTCTGGCTCTTCGCTAGAAGCTCATGGCTAAAAGCTATCGGCTCGTACAAAGGCCCGTATCTTGCAGTTGCCCGTTGCGCTACACTGCATCTGTCATGGCGAGCAAAACGAAGACCTCCGCGCCTGTTGAGGCGCTTCCCTACTTCCGGCCCGAGGCGCTCAAGTTTCTGCGCGGCCTCGCCCGCAACAACGACCGCGCATGGTTCCAGCCGCGCAAGGCCATCTTTGACGCCGAGCTGAAAGAGCCCATGCTGGCCCTCGTCCGCAAGGTCAACGAGTCCATGCTCAACTTCGCGCCCGACTACGTTCGCCCGGCGGAAAAATCCCTCTTCCGCATCTATCGCGACACCCGCTTCAGCTCCGACAAGACGCCCTACAAGACGCATGTCGCCGCCTGGTGGGCGCGCGAGGGGCTGGAGAAGGTCTCCTGCGCGGGCTTTTACCTGCATCTTGAGCCCAAGCAACTGCTGATCGCTGCCGGCGTCTGGCTGCCGCAGAAAGAGCAACTCCACCAGATTCGCCAGTGGCTGCTTGAACACCACACCGAATTTCGAAAACTGCTCGAGAGCTCTGCCGTCCGCAAAACCTTTCCCGACTTTGAAGGCAACCCGCTGGTACGCGCGCCCAAAGGCTACGATCCCGAGCATCCGGCCATCGATCTGGTCCGCTGTCGGCAGTGGGGGCTGTCGGTTTCGCTGCCCGTCGAGACGGCGTATGACCCAAAGCTGGCGGCTCTGGTGGTGCGGCATTGCAAGGCCGTCGCGCCGCTGGTCGAGGCGTTGAATGCTCCTCTGCTCGCCTCGCTCAAGCCAAAACGGCGGCTGCAATTCGCCTTTTAGCGGCGAGGGTGGGAGCGGCGAAAACCTGCATAAAACCTAGGGAAAAACGTCTCAAATCCGACAAAAACGAGGAAAACAGGCAAAAATAGGCGTTTTCGGTATGAAACCCACAGAAAATTGTGGAAATCGCTTGTTTTTACGTTGACTTCATATGCCCGAACGCGGCATTGTAACCAACGACAGGGTTCGCGAGAACCCGCATGAATAGAGGTTTTCGTGCATACGTTGCCTCGGTCGCACGCCTTCATGCGGAACGCTTCAGCATCGCAGCCCCAGGCAACGACGGCAGTCCCAAGGATCTGCCCACTAAGGAGAACATCGCATGGCAACTGGATTGACCAAGACCGCTCTGATCCGCCACCTGGCCGAGAAGCTCGAAATCACCAACAAGCAGGCCGCTGCTTTCCTCGATCTGCTGGCGGAGACCGCCATCAAGGAGACCAAGAAGAACGGCGTGTTCGTTATCCCGGGCATCGGTCGCTTGGTGAAGGCTGAGCGCAAGGCCCGCATCGGTCGCAATCCGCAGACCGGCGCGCAGATCAAGATCAAGGCCAAGACCGTCGTGAAGTTCCGCGTGGCCAAGGCCGCCAAGGACGTCATCGCCCCGACCAAGAAGTAGTTTTTTGCCCCGAAATCGAGGGTTACAAAGCAGAGGGAAAGCCCAAGCGGCTTTCCCTCTGCTTTTTTGCGTGCGCGTTGATCGCGCTGCGCAAAAGATGGCAAACCAATCGTGAGAGTGCGCAAAGGGGCCCAGACGTGCCGGGGCACGGTGTACGTTATGTTTTAGAGCATTTTCCCAATACACGTGCAGTGTTGCGGTTCGTGCAAGGGGTCTTTTCCTTGAGGAAAAAGACCCTCGATATCCAGTTTTCCCTCTACAGCAATTGGGAAAATACTATAGCCATCGTGAGCCCTATAGAAATGGAGAAAGCAAGCGTAAATAAAGGGGAGGAGGGTTCGCTGTTTGCCCCGTAAGGAGACACAGAGGTGAGCCGGAAAGAAAGGCAGAACAATGCCTGGAAAACGAAGAAATCGTGTCTGCGCGTGGGTTATACGCGGAGCGCGAGCAGAGGCACGATGGGCTGGATCGACCGGATCGGCTTACTTGGTCTTCTTCTTCGCCTTTGTGGCAGCCCAGCGTTTGCGCTGCGCGTCGGCGATGCGCTTACGCGCTTCCGGGCTCAACACATGCTTTTTGTGAGCCTTCTTTTTGGTGGTGTTGGCAACAATCGCGGCAGGAAGTTTAACGCGACCGGCCTTCTGCAACAGCTTGCGCGCCTCGGTTAAGCGGGCAATCTCTGCATCGATTTGTGTGAGGATGCTATCTTCAATCGACATAGGCACAGGATAAATACTTTCCCGGTAAGTTGCTACCGATAGGGGTTGTCCAGCACGGGAGCCTTGTACGGCTGGAGAGACTGTACAGAAGATTATCGGCGCAAAAGGGTATGGGCAAGAGTTTTAATGAAGAAAACATTGTCTTGTTCGGTTCTGCGCCCGCGATTGCCTCTGTTTCGCCTTTTGGCCCACGCGCAATAAAAGAAAAATGCCTCTGATCTACCCTTTACGCTGCATGGACTTATCGAAAATCCCCGGTTTTACCTGTGATCGCGGTTCAAGACAACTTAATTTAGACTGTGCTATGAATAAATTCAGTTACCTTTGTTTCGCGACAAAGGACCGATGGGCGCGTGTTTTGCTGCGTTCCCGGGTTGAACCTGAGTAGTGATGATGGCGCATGTTTCTCCATTCCGGATGCAATCGTTCTGGCCGCGGCTTCTGCTGTTGGCGCTGGCGTTGGCTGTCTTTGGATGGAATCTCGCCTATAAGTTTTCGCTCTACGAGCAGAACACCGCGCATTTTCATCGGGTTCCCTCGGCGCGCATGTTGAGTGAGAACGAGCGCGCCACGGTGAAAAATCCTTTGCTGGCACGCAATTCCGCCGAGCCGGCTCCCCATGCGCCCTTTGTGCTGCTTGCGTTCACAGCCTTTCTTCTCTGGAGTCTGCGTACGGCCGATGCCGCTCTGTGGCGTCGTGCACGCACCCTGCAGCCTGCCTTCAGCGCGCTTCCCCGTGCGGCCTTGAGTGCCTTCTTCTTCCGTCCTCCGCCGGCCCGCCTCTAAATCTCTACGTACACAATTTGCTGCAATCGATGCGCTCACATCGATTGTGCGACGGCAAGCTGAACTTGTTCAGGTTGATGTCGCAACGGTTCTTTCCTTTGTTGCCTCGCTGCGGAAAGAGTCGGCGCTTCGCTGTCTTTTCGCATGGAAACATGTGTGAGACAAGGCTGATGCGCGCGGAATCGAGCAACTTTCTCGATCAATGAGGTGATCTTCATGCGTACATCCACTCTTCTGTCTCGTTTGTTTCTTTTTGCAACCTTCACGGGCGCAAGCCTTCTGCATGCCGCAACCAAGGATCTGAGCACCTCGTCGCAGGATGTTGTTATCGTGCGGCCAGCAAATCTGCCGGCTTTGGCGCAGAACTCCGGGCAGGCGCTCTATCTCAAGCGCGTGGCCAGCACGGAAGAGACCTATCTCTACGTTGAGCAGAACAACGGCGCGCAGTTGGCCGTCTTCGACGTGACCGACCCCGGCAAAATTCGTGCTTTTGCTCCGGTCGCTCTCGGAGCCGCCGAGCCCTTTGACTTTGTGAAGTATCTTGGTCACGATGTCGTATTGGTGCGCTATCGCACCAGCCACGGCTACGCGCTTCTCGATGCGCGCAAGGCTACGGCGCCGGTATTGCGTGCGGCTTCGAGTGAGATCTACGGCGGCGATCTGCGCAAGATCGGCGCGGGTGCGTATCTTGAGACTCCGTCGAGCCAGCCGGTTGCTCTGGTGAGTGCGGAGGACTATCGCATCGTCGATCTCGCCCGCCCGGAGCAGCCCGTCGTGCTCTACACGGCCAAGGGCGTTGTCGATACGCTGACCCGGTCCGAGACCGAGACGACCTTCCTGCTCGGCGCCGACGGGTTGACCGTCGTGCGGCATCCGCGCACCGAAGCCGAGTTCACGGCCTCGCAGAACACCTGGAATTAGTAAGAAAGATCGCGGCGTGGGAACCTCTGCGCCACGACGCAAGACCACACTTTCCCGGGGAAGGCTTCGGCCCTCTCCGGGTTCTTTTTGTCTCTAATTGGCCTCGGGCTTTTCCGCGTGATCGACGACGTACACCGTGATCGGAGCTTTGGTCGCCGTGAGCTTCAGGCCGAGCTGCTCCTCAAGCGTGCCGAGAAGCCGCGCGTGTACCTCTTCGACGTCCTTTGCTGGTTCCTGTGATGGTGTCAGGACGACATCGTACAGGCCCGTCAGTCCGGTCTGGTCGATCACGTGTTCACTCAGAATCTGCGTCAGATTCGTGGCCAGCATCGTGAGCGAGGTACCGTGGAACGCGAAGGAGTCAAAGCCCCAAAAGCCCTCTTCGACAGGTTTGCCCACAGGCCATGGTTTGATCTTGATTCCGCCACGGGCCTGATGGATCTCGTACACAGGCCGTATCCGTGTCTCCGTGTGAATGCGCAGTTTGAAGACTTCGACGAGCAGTTGCTGCTTCGTCTGCTGTTGCTGTTTTTTTCTTTCCTGGGGCGGGAGCTTTTGCAGTGCGGCGTAGTCGTCGTCGCTCATGCGCGCCTCGATGGTGAAGCAGGCGGATTCGCCCCAGGCTGGCAGGCCTTCGACGTCCTGAGAAAGTTCCGTCGCGTAGGCGGAGTACATCAAGAAAGACAGCGCGGAATCAGGGGCCACAAAACGATTGCCCTGAAAGCCGATGTCGCCTTCGCACTTCTTGCTGGCGTGCACGGAGTAGCTCTCGAAGGCGGGCTTCGTTTGCTGCGCGTGCAACGGGAGCAGGGCAGGCACAACGCAGCCAAGATAGAGCAAGCGCGCGAAGCGGGCAGTGTTCATCGGCATCTCCTGGGCTTTGCTCGTTGGACGCAGCCGCGATCATTCGGTTTTGTCGCAGGCAAGCAGCGCGATGGCTGCGCCGAGCAGCGTCAACAGCGCCGCAGCGGCCAGCGGCATTGTCCACGGCGTCTGGAAGAGCGCAACCCACGGCGCGACAATCGATCTTTGCGCGGCCAGCAGCCAGGGCGCACCACTGCGCGCGGCAACCACCACTAGACCTACGCTCGAGCCCAGCACCAGCACCAGAGCCAGAAGTTCTGCCGCCAACAGCGGCTGCTCGATCTGTCGCAGAGCCTCATTGCGGCGGCGCAGTTGCGCACGCCACCAGAGCAACCCCGGCGCAAGCTGCGGCGCTGTCGTGGCCGTGGTCGCACGCAGCGTGCGGAACGCCGCGTCGAGCGGCGGCATCGTCTGTTTCTGTTCCTCGTTGAGGCTCATGCCTGCCTCCTGTCGTTATTGTCGAGCAGCCTGGCCATGGCGTGCCGGGCGCGATAAAGCAGCACGCGGACGCTGGCGCGCATCATGCCCATCACCTCGGCAATCTCCTGGTGCGAGTAGCCCTCGGCGTAGGCCAGCCACAAAAGCTGCCGGTCGCGTGGCTTCATCTGGGCGAGTACGGCATTCAGTCGCATCTGCGCCTCGGTGGCTTCGCCGGTCGAGTCTTGCGGCTCGGGTGCGCCCTCCAGCGGCTCGGTGCGCGGACGCCGCCAGTGGTCGCGCAGCAGGTTGCTGGCGATGCGGTAAAGGTAGCGCCGCGCGGCGACCTCGCCCTCGCGGCTGAGCTCGGCCAGCCGCTCCGAGGCGAGAAAGCGCACGTAGCTCTCCTGCATCAGATCCTCGGCCAGCGCCCTGTCACCCGCGCAGCGCGCCAGATAGGCCCACAGCGGCCGCGACGAGCGTGCGTAGAAGCCGGCGAAGGCCTCGGCGTCCATCGGGAGCGCATCGGCCTGGGCGGCATCTATGGCAGCGGGTTGGGGCAGGGCAACTTCCCAGCGCATTTTTTCTTTGCCTTCGGAACTCGGATCGTTCACGGCCGCTCCTTGCGGTTACGGCCTGTCGAGGGTTTCGTCTTCGTTTTTTTTCGGCTTTGCCGGAAGCACGCCCAGCCTCTTTGCTGTGGCCCAGGCGATGCCTGCACAGAGAATAAACCCGATGCCAGCGGCGACCATCATGGCACTGAGCGCGATGGCTGCGCTGGTTGTGACCATGTCGGCAGCATTGCCGCAGTTGCGAATGCCGTAGACGCCAATGGCCAGCACGATCAGCATCACCCCGATCTGGAGCGGCCAGAGGATGCGGGCCGAGGTGAAGACGGCCTTTGCATCGGCAGGCTGCGCATCGGTAAGTGAAGTGCCGCCGAAGAGCTTTTGGGCGGTATTGGTGCTCAGGTATGTCGCCATATCTTGCGAGGAACTGATCTTGTCGATCAGTCGCCCCTGCAACGCGCTCTGCGCCTTGAGTAATTTGCTTTGGCGAAGACCCGCGACGAAGAGATAGATGATCCAGACGATGGCGCCAAAGAGGGCCGGAAGCACGATCATAGGCACCAGGTTTTCGCTCCGAATGTTGCCCGAAAAGTTGGGAGGCAGCATCTGCGGGCAGATTCTCTCTTCGAGGGCGCGGGCGCGGTCGCCATGATCAACGGATAGGTTGGCAAACAGGTAATACTCGGGCGTGCGTGCAATGTCGGGGTGCGTGGTGAGAAAGGCTGCCAGCGGCGGATTGTTGTGCGTGATGTAACCGGATTCGCCGAGAAGCGACGGATCGTGCGCGATGGCTGTCGCCATCGTCGGTGCGTGGCCCAGAAGCTCGTAAAGCTGACTCTGAACCGCGTCAAACGGTTCGCTGCTGCTTGGTGCGGTCGCAGTTTTTGTGCCAGCATTGGCCTGCGCCGCGGCCGGCGTCAGGCTCAGCGCCAGCACGAGGCTGGCCAGAATCATTGTCGTTTGTCCTGCTATTTTGCGAAGTTGCATGGTCTCCCTTGCCTCCCGGTGCTTCTGCCTGTACAACGGCGGGGCGGCGGAATGGTGAACAGGATTCCGAAAGATTTTTCCGGCCGGTCCCCGGTTCGGCTCCTACGCGGTGAGGGTTTATCATCGAAGAGGCGCAGCCGGGTTCGAGCCGCGCCGACACTTTCCGTTCCCTCCGATGAGGCTCCGTGGCGGCAAGCCCGAGCGAAATTCCAAACTTTAGTGTGGAACGGCGTACGTGAGGATTCGAGGATTCATGCGAGCAAAGACTGCGGTTGTGCTGGGTGCCCAGTGGGGCGATGAAGGCAAGGGCAAGATTGTCGATGTGCTCAGCGAGCGCTTCAGCGCCGTGGCCCGCTACGCTGGCGGCCATAACGCTGGCCATACGGTCATTATTGGCGGACAGAAGTTTGTCCTGCAGCTGATTCCCTGCGGCGTGCTGCGCCCGGGTTGCAAGGGCGTGATCGGCAACGGCGTTGTGCTGGACCCGATGGCCTTTTTGACCGAGGTCAACCGGCTGCGCGATCTTGGCCTGCCGGTCGACGAGAACCTGTTCGTCTCCAACCGCGCACAGGTCATTCTGCCCTATCACCGCATGATCGAGCTGGCCGCCGAGTGCGCGCCCGGCCGTCAGAAGATCGGCACCACCAGCAAGGGCATCGGCCCGGCCTATGAGGACAAGATGTCCCGTGGCGGTCTGCGCGTGGTCGACCTGCTGAATACCAAGTTGCTGAAAACGCACATTGAAGCTGCTTGCGCCGAGAAGAACGCCATCGCCAAGGCCCTCTATGGCTCTGAACCGATCGATGCCACCAAGATCTTCGACGAGTACGCTGCCGCGGCTGAAAAGCTGCGCCCCTTCGTCACCGACACCAGCCGCAAACTGCACGGCATTCTCGCCGAGGGCGGCAGCGTCATGTTTGAGGGCGCGCAGGGCACCCTGCTCGACATCGATCACGGCACCTATCCGTTCGTCACCAGCTCGTCGGCCACTGCCGGCGGCGCGGCCACCGGCACCGGCGTTGGCCCCACGGCCATCGGCACGGTCATCGCCGTCACCAAGGCCTATGTGACCCGCGTCGGCGAGGGCCCGTTCCCCACCGAGAACTTCGACGCCGCCGGCGAAAGCCTGCGTGAGCGTGGCCGTGAGTTCGGCGCCGTCACCGGCCGCCCGCGCCGCTGTGGCTGGCTCGACATTCCGCTGCTGCGCTACTCAAACCAGATCAACGGTGCCGAGTGGATGGTCATCACCAAGCTCGACATTCTCGACGAGCTCGACGAGATTCCCGTCTGCGTTGGCTACGAGATCAACGGCAAGCTCACCGATGAGGTTCCGGCCGACGTCGTCGGCATGGAGGCGCTCAAGCCGCGCTACACCACGCTGAAGGGCTGGAAGCAGTCGACCGAGGGCATCACCGAGTTCGACAAGCTGCCCCGGGCCGCGCAGGAGTATCTGCGCTTCCAGGAGCGCGAGAGCGGCGCCAAGATCGGCATGGTCTCCACCGGCCCGGATCGCGCACAAACCATGGTTCTGCCGGAGTTTGCGGCAGTGCTTGACGAAATTCACGCCTAAGATGCGCAGGGGGCCGGCCTCAACGGCGGCCCCTGCGCAATCCCCAAGGAAAATTTATGGTTAGTTTTGTTATTCGTTATCGGTTTGCCTCTGAGGACCGTGCGGAAGCGGTCGAGGCTGCGCGTCAGTTGGCCATTGCCTCGCGTCAGGAGCCGGGCAACATCGTCTACTCGCCCAATCAGGTCGAAGACGATCCGGACTCGCTGCTGATCCTCGAGCAGTACGCCGATGAAAAGGCTCTGGCCGCCCATCGCGCCAGCGAGCACTTCAAAAAATACGCCATCGGCGTGCTGGCGCAAAAGATGAAAGAGCGCGCCGTCGAAAACCTCGTTTCGCTCGCTTAACTTTTCCGCAATGCACGCTGCGATTCCGCCATTCGAGGCGGAATCGTAACGATTCACATTCCTCTCGTTGACCGGCTGAAGGCTTCGGGGCTACTATCCCTTCAAGTCGATGCCAAAACTCCAGCGCAATTCGCTCTCGTTGGTCCTCTCCTTCAAGCGGAGTGTGGCCCTGTTGGTCTTCGCGCTGGCGTTGCCGCTGTGGGCCATGCCGCCGATTCCGCACAAGCCCAACAGTAATCATCACCAGATCGAGCGGCTCGAGGAGAGCTGGCGCAAGGCCGTGCTGGCGGATGACTTCGACGCCATGGCGCGGCTGCTGGCCGACGATTACATCGCCATTACCGCCTCCGGAACGCTGCAAACCAAGGATCAGGCTCTGGCCGCGCTTCGTGAGGGCTCGCTGCATGTCACCTCCATGGAGGTGACCGACCGCAAGATTCGCTTCTACGGCAAGACTGCGGTGGTTACCTCTTTATCGTCCATCGTGGGGACCAATGCCAACGGGCCGGTCTCCGGCGATTTTCGCTACACGCGTGTCTATGTGCGCAATCCGCAGGGCGAGTGGAAGATTGTGAGCTTTGAGGTCAGCAAGATACATCCCTCCTGGCCGCAGCACTGATTGGCATGGGCCTGTCGGACGGGGCTGCGTGCGCGAAGAGCTTGGCCATGTTGATATGTCGGTAACTGGGATAACTCATACTGCAAAAAATCATTTTTTATAGTTACTTATGCGCGTTACGCAAGAGTGGCGCATCGTTGCAGCGTTTTTCGTAAAAAGAAGTATTCTGAACATGGCCGTTTCGCCTTGCGCTGAAGTCATCAAGTTAGAGAGTGGAGTCCTCGGAGTTTCTGAGCACAACAGAGACATCGAAGCTATACAGCGCGCACAGAGCGGGAAGTCCGGCGAAAGCCCCCATCAGCCAGAAAGATGGATTTTCTGTAAGGAGGACAATCCTCATGTCTTCTGCATTAAGATTTTTGCGCGTGGTTTCTCTCTTCTTCCTGTTGAGCGGTGTCTGCGGACTGGTTGCCTCAACCAGGCTCTCCGAGCGCTACTACGACACGATGCCACGCTGGTCGGTTCTCGAAGAAGGACGCGTGGTTCCGCGCAGCATTCACGGTGCGGCGATCTACCTGACCAGAGACGAAAACCGCTCTCTGAGTCTGATCGAGGGCTCTTCGTTGGTCGTGTTTCTTGCCGGACTCTCGCTGGGGTTTCTCTTCTGGACGAAGTTGAGCCAGACGGGTGCCCACACTGCCGAAGGTGACAGCGCACAGGCATAAGCGACGTTTTGGACCGTAGAGGTACGATAAAGGCTGGAGGCTTCGAAGTCCAAGATGCCGGAACTGCCCGAGGTGGAAACGGTCGCACGCGGTGTTGACGAGCGCGTGCATGGCGACCGCATTGTTGAAGTTTGGTTTAGCAGCTATCCGCAGCCCTTCAAGACGTCGGCGGCGCGCCAGCATCGAGGGCTCGCAGGACGCAAAATCGTTGCCGTGCACCGCACCGGCAAGCACATTGTCTGCGAGCTGGGCGAAAATAAAAAATCAATCGAAGCCCAATGGGTTGTGCATCTTGGCATGACCGGGCGGCTGCTCGTGACCACCCCTGAAGCACCCGTCGCCAAGCATACCCACGCGCGGCTCGAGCTGAAAAGCGGCAAGGAACTGCGTTTTGTCGATCCGCGTCGCTTCGGGCGGCTGGAATTTCGCGATCTGAAGAAGAACGGCGCTTTTGCCGCCGCCGGTGCCGAGCCGCTCACGATTGAACCGGAGGCCTTTGCCGCGCTCTTTCGCGGGCGCACGCTGGCCATCAAGGCCGCGCTGCTTAACCAGTCGCTGCTGACCGGCGTCGGCAACATTTATGCCGACGAGAGCCTGTTTCATGCCGGAATCCGGCCACGCCGGGCCGCCGGGCGGCTGACGCGGGCCGAGTTGGAACGGCTGCGCGTGGCGCTTGTGCAGGTGCTGGAGGCCTCGATTGCCAAGGGCGGCTCCTCGGTCTCCGATTATGTAGACGCGACCGGCGTGCGGGGTTTTTATCAGCTTGAGCACCGGGTCTATCAGCGTGGCGGCGAGCCCTGCCACAACTGCGCAACGCCGATCGAACGGATTCTGGTGGCTGGCCGGGGCACGCACTTTTGTCCAAAGTGCCAAAAATAGAAAGAATGCCCTGCGTTGGGGGCATAGGGGCAGAATGCGATCTATGGTATTCAGTATAAAAAAGATCGTTCGCTACAGAAATTCAAACATCCGGGCGCAGCTTTATTTTGTATGTCATTGATAAATAAGATCGAAAAGAATGGTCCAAGGATTGCATTAATAGAAAGTGCCAGTGATGTTTCGGCCGGAAGCCAAGGCTTTTGGCCACACAAACAAACAGCCCTTCGGCTACGAGAGCGCCCCAATGAGGGCAGACCGGCCGAAAAAAAGCTGAAGTGGAGCGAAATAATTCGCCCACGAAATTATGGGAGGCCGGTGGCCTGTCCAGGAGGCAAAGAAGCCATTCCGCGAGGGATGGCTTCTTGTTTTTTAGGCTGGATTCGGTTTTTCTCCCTTCCCGTTTTCTTGAGATCGAAGATTTTTTCACCGCATCGGCCCCTTGCAAGTCGCCATGGGATGCTTGTAGTATCGGAGTTGCCTCAGGAGCAGCTGACGCAGGCCTTCCGAAAATGGAAGAGCACGCTCGCCGCGACGGATGGAGGCTTTGCCCGCCGGATGTGGGCCTAAGCCCGCCGCCAGGCCTGAGCAGCAAGGGATACACCCAGCAGAAACGTACTCGCAGCAATGCCTCAAACAGCCCGTTGAGTCGATCCGGACTGAGTTTGCATTGGAGTCGAAACGAGCGTTTTTACGGAATTTGCAAGGCAAGACGTCTGGAACCAGAGTCGGCACGGGAAATCCCGGTGTGTGGCTTCCTGACGTGAGGGGTTAAGAGCGGCAGAAGATAAAGTGCCGCGTACTCACAACAAACATCCAACGCACAATCTTTGCCGCACGGTTTTGGCTGTGAATCCTGGCTGTTTGTCGTTTTGCCTGAAGGAATCGATCTTCGCTTCGCTTTGCCTTTCGAGGACGCTGAGGGCAAAGTGGAGAATCCGCCGTTGCAGGCGCAGTTTGCAACAAGCCGGCTTGCAGCCAAGCATCCGTACGCAATGCACCATTGAGTAGCAGGAAGTAATCGCATGACGACAGAAACAACCCAGGCCCTTCCCGAAGTTGGGCCCGCCTCTGACAATGGCCAGGGGCAGTCGCAGGGGCATCGCCGCCGCCGCCGCCGCCGTAAGAACAAGACCGGCCAGCCGAACGTGGCCACCGGCCAACAGCCGCAGCCTCAGGCGCCTCAGGTAGCCGCTCCGCAAGCTCCGCCCGCTGCACCCCGCAGGCAGCAACAGCAGCCGAGTCAGGGCCGGAAAAAGAAAAAATTTACTCCGAAGAACCCCTCCGCGCAGCCGGGTAACAACACCTCCCCGCAGCAAAATAAGCGAAAGCCGAAGATGAAGGGCCCGCGCGAGTTTGTCGGACCGATGGACCACAGCTACCGGGTGGCCAACGGCAACATCGACGACGGTCCGCCTTCGACGATTCAGTTGGGACAGATGGGCGGTGGCCGCTCCTCGCAGCACTGGGAAGAGCCCTATGCGCCGCCGGTGCAGGTGCGCGAAGATGCTCCGGTCCGCATCTACTGTTTCATCGAGGATCTCTTCTTTTTGGCCAAGATTCAGGAGACGGCCCGCAAGCTCGGCGTCAAGGTCGAGTTCGTCAAGGGCGCCGACAAGGAAGCCGTGACGCGCGTGCTTGAGCTTCCCGAAGAGAGCCGTCCGTCGCTGGTGGTCTTTGACCTGGGCAACACCAACGGCAAGCCGCTCACCTGGATTCCCAAGTTCAAATCAAAGTTCAAGAAGACGGTTTCGGTGGTGGGTTTTGTTTCGCACGTGCTCGGCGATCTGAAGATGAAGGCCTCCGAGGCAGGTTGCGACACGGTGATGCCGCGCTCGGCCTTCTCGCAGGCGTTGCCGAACATGCTGCGCCGCTACGGGGTTGAAGAAGAGGAAGAGCTCTCGCAGCAGCCCGTGTAGTGAAGCGAGGGACGAGTCCCTTGGTCCCTATGCATACGGAACGGCTTTGATGCGAGAGCATCGGGGCCGTTCTTTTTTGTGCGCAAAAAAGCAGACGACCGCCACGGGCGCAACGTGGCAGTCCTCTGCTTCACTTTTTTTGCGGGGCTTCCGCTTGTCTCTATGGCGATACACCCTAGCCTGGAGGCCAGGCGAGTTCGCGTCCGCCGAGCAGGTGCAGGTGCAGGTGTTCGACCGTCTGCCCGCCGTCCTCGCCGGTGTTGATCACAATACGGTAGCCGTTGGTGAGGTTCTGCTTGCGGGCGATCTCGGCGGCGGTCAGCAGCAGGTGGCCGAGCATCTCGCCGTGGTCCGGGTCGGTATCGTCGAGCGAGGCCAAGTGCTCGCGCGGCACAAGGATGACGTGCGTGGGGGCCACCGGATTGATGTCGGCAAAGGCGTAGCACAGCTCGTCTTCATGAACCTTGGTCGATGGAATCGAGCCCTCGATGATCTTGCAAAACAGGCAGCTCATAGCGCCTCCAGTGTACACGCGGCGGCAGAAAGAGCCAATGCGAAATTCCGGCACGCAGTTACCGGCCGGTGCGCATCCGCTCCGCGTCCGTGCAGGCAGGCGCAGTGCGAAGAAAAACACTGCTTTCGCGCGGGCGTGGGACGGCAACTTGCCGAATGACCTGTCGAACGCGGTAAGCTGTTGGCCATGATAGGTACGACCCTTCCTCTTCTGGCGGCGCTGTTGATCGGCTTTTGGTGGGTGCGGCATGCGGGGCAGATTTCGGCCCGGCAGGCGCGCGTGCTGCTGCACGCGGGTGCGCAGGTGATTGACGTGCGCACGGCCGGCGAGTTCGTGGCCGGGCATCTGCGGCAGGCGGTGAATCTACCGCTCAACGAGATTGAGACGCAGGTCACGCGGCGTGTCGACCGCAAGGATCGTGTTTTGCTGTTGCACTGTCAGAGCGGCGCTCGCAGTCGTGCGGCGGTGAGGAAGCTGCGCGCCATGGGCTACGAAAGTGCTTTCAATATGGGTTCCTATGCGCGCGCGAAAAAAATTACCGCGGGCAAGTAACTTCCAGAAGTTATTTTGCGCCGATAACAAAAAGTTACGGCGCGCAAAAAAATAACTATGTTTTTTATGTGTGGGAGTGTGGAAGGAAAAATAGGGCAAAGAAAAAAGGTGCCATAGGCACCCTTGGTTTCTTTAATCTGTTCAGCGCTGAAGCCGATCTGCGCTGATTGGTTGCGGGGGCTGGATTTGA
>DBTV01000031.1:71935-226997 GCA_002307235.1 Acidobacteriaceae bacterium UBA1307 | reverse complement strand
CGGCTCTGCCGGGGGTATTGACAAAAACAACGGCAGTCCTCCTGAGCGAACGGAGCCCCCGGCGTTTTCGTAAGCCTGGGGGTGGTGAGTCGAAGGATCTGCGTTTGCCTTGTCGAACATTTCCTCTCTATCGCACAGTCCGGGAGAAAAATTGAACGCGCATCGTCGTGCGCGCACGTGTCCGGTTGCAATTTCCCCGAGGAAAATAAATAGCAGGTCGGCCAATTATCCTCCCCGAGGAGAGCCTCGCGTGAAACCTCGAGAGCGCAAGCGTTTTTGGGGTCGCAAACGACATGGTTTTGGCCTGAATTTGACACTAAAAAGGCCAAAAATGACACCAATTATTGCACGAAAAAACGCTGTTTTGAGGCCAAAACAGGTGTTTTGCACCACGGTGTGCGGAATCAGTTGATCGTTTTGCGCCAAATCAGTCGTTTTGCTGCCATAATAGCTCCATGAGCGCTCAAGTCATTACGGCCAAAGCCCTGTGGACGGGAACTTCGCTTGTCGAAAACCCCGTGCTGCGCATTGAAGACGGCAGAATTGCTTCCCTGGAAAGCCGGGGGGCGATTGGCGCGGAAGTGGCTGGAGCACAAGACTTTGCGGGTGCAACTCTGGCCCCGTCTTTCTTCGACGTCCACTTCCACGGCTCGGCCGGTCATGACGTGATGGAGGCCACGCCCGCGGCTCTCGGCACGATTGGCGGTTTCCTGGCCACGCGCGGTGTGGCGCGCTACCTGGCGACGACGGTCACAGCCTCGGTGGATGCGACCCTGCGGGCTCTCGAAGGATTGGCCGAACTCATTGAAAAACCAGGGTCTATTGGTGCTGACGGCAAGGCCTGCGCGCAGCCGATTGGCATCCATCTGGAAGGCCCGTTTCTGTCCTCGGCCAAGTGCGGCGTGCAGCCGAAAGAACACCTGCAGAAGCCCAGCATTGAGCTCTTCGACCGCTTTTTTGAGGCGGCGCGGGGCCACGTGCATCTGATGACGATTGCGCCGGAGCTGGAAGGCGCTACAGAGCTGATTGCACATGCACTTACGCGCGGCGTGCGCAGCTCGCTCGGCCACACGAACGCGGTGGCCTCCGAGGTGAAGCCGGCGATTGCGGCGGGCGCGGCCTCGGCAACGCACACCTACAACGCGATGCGGCCGCTCGACCATCGCGAGCCGGGAATTCTGGGCGAGGTGTTGGTCACCGATTCCCTCTATGCCGAGCTGATCTGCGACGGTCTGCATGTGGCTCCCGAGGCGGTGAAGATCTGGTTCCGGGCCAAGGGCGCGAACCGCGCGATTCTGGTGACGGACGCGATGAGCGCGGCGGGGATGCCGGATGGCGAGTACACGCTGGGCGGCTTCCCGGTGCAGGTTGTGGGCGGCAAGGCGACGGCGCGCGGGGTTCTGGCGGGCAGCACGCTGACGCTGGACCGGGCGTTGGCCAACTTTGTGCGCTTTACCGATACGCCGGTGGCGACGGCGCTGCGGCTGCTGACGACGAATCCGGCGGCGATGACCGGAGTCAAGGGCGCGGGCGCGTTGGCCGTGGGTGGCGTGGCGAACTTTGTCGCGGTCGATGCGGCGGGCAAGCTGCTGGCCTCGGTGGTGGAAGGCCGCAGGGCGTAAGAGTCTTGCAGGGAACAGGCGCATGACGCGCAAGGAAAAACGCCGGCGATCAATGCCGGCGTTTTTTTGTCAGTTTTGTCGTGCAGGAAGAGAGAGCGGTGTCGTGCGCCGCGAAGGCTCGTGCGTCCGGGGCATCCGGGGCTGAAGCCCGCGGCTTATTTCTTGGCATTTGGCCCGACTGAAGTCGGGCCCTGACACAAGACCTGTTCGCGGCTGATTTTTTCTCAGTCCCACGTTCCCTTGTTGCCTGCCTTTACGACGCCATGCCGAGGCCGACGAGATTGGCGGCGAGGACGATGATGGCGATGCCGAGCCAGAGCAGGCGGACGGGCTTGGCGGCGACGCCCTTCCACTCGCCGACGGCGAGGCCGATCAGGCCGCCGCAGAGCACGTAGAGGCTCATCAGCAGCATCCAGTTTACGTAGGCCATGTTCTGCGGAATGCAGGCCGAGCCCCAGGCGTAGAAGAAGAATTGCAGGTACCACATGGTTCCGGCGACGGCCGACATGCCGCCGTTTTTGGCGAGGATCGATAGTGGCTGCGAGAGGTCTGCCTTGAGCGAAAGCTCGGGCCGGGTGAAGAGCCGGAAGAGGCAGTAGCCGAAGTTGATGATTGCGCCGCCGCCCATGATGACCAGATAGCAGGGAAGGCCCGCGTAGAGCGGTTTGACGCCGACGGCGAGCGCGGCGGCCTTGATGGGTTGCGCGGCGTCGATGGCAAAGGACATGCCCGCCGAGAAGATGCCGCAGAAGACGGCGAGAGCGAGGCCGAGCTTCAGATTGAACTCGCCCGAGCCCTTGCCGAGCTGCTTTTCCTTGAGCTGTCCGGCGAGGGTGACGATGGCGACGCCGATGAGCGCGACCACGACGCCAGCGACGGTCCACAGACCGGCCTTGGTGTGGAGCATGGCGCCGAACTGGCCGTGGATCATGGGCGGAACCAGGGTGCCGGCGGCGAGGGTGACGCCCATGGCGACGCCGATGCCGAGCGACATGCCGAGGTAGCGCATGGTCAGCCCGTAGTTCACATTGCCGATGCCCCACATGGCGCCGAAGAGCGCGACCTTGAGCAGGACGTCGGGGCTGAGCGAGGCGTAGAAGGCGTGCAGGTCCGGCAGCAGAACGAGGCTGGTGGCAAGCGGCAGAAGTATCCAGGAAAAGAGGCCGACGACCAGCCAGGTCGTCTCCCAGGACCACTTCTTGATGCGCTGAATGGGAGCGTAGAACGAAGCGGCGCTGGCGGCACCTGCCGTGTGACAACCGATTCCGGCGAAGATGTTGATCGGCATTTTTTTCCTTTTCCTGGTGATGGATTGCGTGAAGAAATCTCACGGGGGGCTAAAGCCCCCATCGTATTTCGTGGCCTTTGGCCCGACTGAAGTCGGGCCCTGACACAAAAACAGTTCGCGGCTGATTTCTCTCGCGGCAGCAAAGCCGTACTTTTCAAAACGCGACGCGTCGGTTGTTTTTAGAGCGAACCGGCGACGCCGGCAAGGGCCGACGAAACGATGAGCAGCAGCAGGCCCGCGGCCAGCAGTGTGCGGGTCTTTTTGCCCGTGCCCTTCCACTCGCCGAGCAGGATGCCGATCAACTGGCTGAAGAGAATCGATGCGGCCATCAGCACGGCCCAGCCGATGTACGAGGTCTTGCCCATCGAGGGCTCGCCCGTCTTGAAGCAGACGAATTGCAGGCACCAGAACAGGCCCGCGAGGGCGGCGAAAAAGAGGTTGCCTGCGACCGGCGTCGCGCGGTCAACGTAGTTGCCTGCGGTGCGGTTCCTGATGTTGAGCACGATGCACCAGCCGCCATTGACCAGAAATCCGCCCATGAGCACGACGACGAGCACGGGAATGCCGGCCCAGGTGACGGAGGTGGTGGGCGCGGTGGTGAGGGCGAGCTTCTGGATCTCGGGCGCGCCCTGCAGGCCGAAGCTCATGGCCGAGCTCATGACGCCGGAGAAGACGGCGGCGATGAGTCCCTTGCGGAAGTCGAACTCGGCGACGGCCTTCTTCTTGACCTCTTCGGGCAGCTCGGATTCTTTGGAGCGACCGGCGAGGCCGACGCAGACGATGCCGAGCAGAGAGACGGCCGCAGCGGCGACCGAGGCCTCGCCGCCGGGGGTCGAGAACATGGCGGCGATGGCTTCCTTGCCCTTGAGCATGGGCGGAATGAGCGTGCCGGTGGCCGAGGTGAGGCCCGCGCCCATGGCCAGACCGAGACCTACGCCGAGGTAGCGGATCATCAGTCCCCAGGTGAGTCCGCCGAAGCCCCAAAGCGCGCCGCAGATGAGGCAGAAGATGATGCGCTCGCGCGGCGTGGCGGCCAGCACGGAGAGAATATTGGGCGAGGTGGCGAAGGCCAGCCCCCATGGCACGATGACCAGACCCACCAGCGCGTAGACCAGCCAGTAGCTTTCCCAGGCCCATTTTTTGACGCGGGAAAAGGGCAGATAAAAGACAGCGCCCATCAGGCCGCCCAGCATGAAGATCATGATGCCGAGCATGGGATTGGGGGCGGAAATAGCGTTCATTGAGAGATCCTTTCAAATTGGTAGGTGCCGGAGGGCAGTTCGAAGCCGTCGATGCCGTCGTGCCGGGTAAAGTTGATCCGCGCGCTTTGGCGGGCCGGCGCGCCATCGAGGGTGAACTTTTGCGCCTCGTCGGCGGTGAGCGGCAGCCAGCCGATCGTGTTGGCGGGCAGCGTGATCTGCCAGTCGGCCTTTGCTCCGGTAACGGTCCAGGCAGAGCGGATTGGGCCGTAGCTCGCATCGTAGCGGAGCTCAATGTGCCCGAGCCGCGCATCGAAGTGCGGACGAAGCACGACGGTGTGGAAGCCGGGGTCGGCGGGTGCGGCGTCAATGCCGGCGGCGTAGCGATAGAGCCAGTCGGCGACCGCGCCATAGGCGTAGTGGTTGAAGGAATTCATGGACGGGTCGGCGATCATCTGGTCGCCGTTCCATCGCTCCCACATGGTCGTTGCGCCGTGCTCGACCATGTAGCCCCAGGAGGGGTAGGCGGTGTTGAGCAGCAGCGAGTAGGCCAGCGCCGCATGACCGGTCTTGGTTAGTTCCTCAAGCAGGTAGGGTGTGCCGAGAAAGCCGGTGGCGAGCAGGTCATGGTTGGCGTGAATTTTTTGGGCGAGGCGCTCGGCGGCGGCCGTGCGCAATGACTCGGGCAGCAGATTCATGTGCAGCGCCAGCACGTAGCCGGTCTGCGTATCGCCGCCGGTGGCCCTGGCGTCGGGGTTGTTGATCTGGCCGAAGATGGAGGCGGAGTTGTCGGCAGCGGCAATGAAGCCGTCGGCGCGCACGAATTTTTTCTGGAAGGCGTCGCGGATTTTGTCGAAGAGCGCAGCGTACTTCTGCTCGTCTGCCGCGCGGCCGGTGGCGTGGGCCATCTGGCGCATCAGGGTCGCATCATAGGCCCAGTAGGCGGTGGCGATGAGCACCTCATCGGTCTTGCCCTCGGGCGAAAGCCAGTCGCCGAAGGGCGTGCCGGACTCATGCTGCCAGAGAAAGTCAGGGTTGGCGTGGGCGATGGCGTCAAGATAGCTCTGCATCGCTGACCAGTTCTCGTCGATGATGGCGGTGTCGCCGGTCTGGAGCCACGAGGTCCAGGGAACGATGACGCCAGCGTCGCTCCAACCCGCGCCCGAGCCCGAGGCGGGCTGCATGGTGCCGGGGGCGAAGATGCCGTAGTATGGCGTACCGGCCTGCGTGCCGCGCAGATCGGCGGCGTACTTGCGCGAGAAGGCTGCCAGATCCATGTTGTAGCTGGCCGTGCGCCAGAAGACCTGCGCGTCGGCCGTCCAGCCCAGGCGCTCGTCGCGCTGCGGGCAGTCGGTGGGCACGCCGACAAAGTTCGATCGTTGCCCCCAGACGATGTTGCTCCAGAGCTGGTTGATCATCGCGTTGCCGGTCACAAGCGTCGCGGTGAAGGGCGCATCGGTGTGCAGCACGCGGGCGGTGACGGCGTCGTTGGCGGGCTTGCCGAGGAGCCCGGTCAGCTCCGCATAACGATAGCCGTGAAAGGTGAATCGCGGTGTGCTTTCTTCAACACCGTTGCCGGAGAGGGTGAAGGTGTCGGTCGCCCGGGCGGTGCGCAGGTTCTCGGTATAGAGGGTGCCGTCGGGGTTGAGAATTTCGGCAAAGCGAAGCTGTACCGTGGTGCCGCGCGGCCCCGAGGCGCGCAGCGTGGGCACGCCGGCGTGGTTCTGGCCGAAGTCATAGACCCAGACGCCGGGCTTGGGCTCGGTGAGGGATCGCGCCGTGAGGGTACGCTCGACGCGGACCGGCTGAAACTCCTGCGCCTCGATGACAACCGGCGCGGGGCTGATGGCGATGACCGGCTGCGGGTGGGCGAGCGCTCCGGAGGGCATGGCCCAGTGGGAGTCAAACCGGCGCGCATCCTGCGCTTCGCCGTCGTAGAGTTCGGCGCTGGTGATCCAGGAGGGAGCGGCCTGCCACTGCGTGTCGGTCGCGATCCACTCCACCGCGCCGTCGGTGTGCTCGATGCGCAGTTGCGCGCGCAGGGCGGGCGGGGTCAGGCCGTAGTTGTTCGGCTGCTGGAACCACTCGAGCGGCGTCGCGTACCAGCCGGGGGCGAGCAGTGCGGCCAGCGCGTTTTTGCCCTTAGTCAGCAGCGCGGTCACGTCGTAGCTCTGGTAGTCGAGGTGCTGGCGATAGTCGGTCCAGCCGGGAGCCATGGCCTCATCGCCGACGCGCTGGCCATTCAGATAAAGCTCATAGGCGCCGAGGGCGGTGGCGTAGAGTCGCGCGGAGCGGACGGGGGCGGCGAGCGTGAAGTCGCGGCGCAGTTCCTTGACCGCGTCGGGCAGCCAGGGCGCGCCGAGCGGCTCGCTCAACTGCGCACCGTGGGTCGCGGCCAGCGTGGCCGGCTTCCAACCTGCATCGTCAAAGTTTTTTTGCTGCCAACCGGCGGCGGCGTGGATGGCCGTTTTCCAGTCGGGCGTGCTGTTGAAGCTCTGCCAGGTTCCGTCGGCGTATTCGACGGCGAGCGTCGCGCGCAGGGGCGGCGGATCGCCGGTGGCCATGCCGTTGGGGTTCTCGTTGTAGTGGAGCACCTCAAGGGCGAGGGTGTTCGCGCCGGGGGCTAGCTGCGCGGTCACATCGGCGCGGACGAACTTTTTCCACGGCATCTGCTTGGCGGCGATCAGCGGTTGTGTCGCGAGCACCTGTTGGCCGTTGACCCAGGCGGCGACCGTGTCCTGCCCGGTGGCGTAGAGCGTGGCATGGCGGACGGGCTTGGCGAGCGTCACCGCGGCACGATAGGCGGAACGCTCCTCGCGTGACTTTTCGGCGGCCAGTGTCTTCGCCTTCGGATTCGTGATCCATGCCGAGCGGGCGGCGCGGACGGTCGCCTCTTCGCCGGTCTCGTAGCCGATCCAGGCCGCGTGCCAGTTGTCGGCGGAGAGCAGACCGGTCTCCCAGGTGGAGATGGCGCTGGGCGCATAAGGCTTGCCCTCCGCGTCCCAGCTCTTCACGCGCCAGTAGTAGACGGTGGAGGGCTTGAGGGCCGGTCCGCCATAGGCGATGCCTACCGAAAGCGAAGAGGCTACCCGGCCGCTCGTCCAGATGTCGGCCAGGTCGCGCTCGAGCAGCGCGGCCGAGCTGGCCACCTGCAGCTCATAGGCGCTTTGCCGCGCGCCGGGCGCAGGGTCGGCAAGCTGCCAGGAAAAACGCGGCGTGGAATCGATGCCGAGCGGAGCGGAAAGGTGGTTGACGCGCAGCGCGACCGGCGTGCGGCTCTGCGCCGGGCACAGTGCGGGCAGAGCACAGAACACTGCCAAGGCAAAAGAGGGCAGAACAAGGCGTTTCATGCGGTTGGATCGCTCCCATGGGGGTAACGAGTCCTATTGTGCGGCCTGGGCGCGGGTTTGAAAAGCCGTGTGATCACGCGTGTTCCGCCTTGCGGGTCGTTTTTCTGCTTTTTGGAAAAGGGTGGGTCTGTTCCGCTGGTGAAAATTTTCCAAATGGCAACTTTAGGAAACCTGAGATAGCTTTGTCAATGGATTCATGCGGCTTCAAGACGATTTTGCTCCGTCCGACCGCTGGGGCGCGAGACGAAAATGCACTACACTGGCTGCATGGAAGAGCAAGACGCACTGCATCTGTTTGCCGCAACGACCAATCCGGGGAAGCTGAAGGACTTTCGCACGGCCGCCGATGCCTTCGCCGTCGATATTGAACCGCTGCCGAGGCTCAAGGAGATTCCGGCGCCCGAAGAGGATGGCGCGACCTTTGAGGCCAATGCCATGCTGAAGGCCATCTACTATTCGCAGTTTGCGCCGGGCGAGCTGGTGGTGGCCGACGATTCGGGTCTTGAGGTGGATGCGCTGGGCGGGGCTCCGGGCGTGCGTTCGGCGCGCTTTGCCGCCGATCTGGGGCTGACCGATTCGCCCGACGCCAATGACAACTCGGATGTGTGGAACAACGTGGTGCTGATGCAGCGGCTGACCGGCATTGTGGCCGCGCGGCGCACGGCGCGCTACCGCTGCGTGCTGGTGGCGGCGCGCGACGGTCACCCGATTCTGACGACCGAGGGCACCGTCGAGGGCATGATCCTCGAGGCGCCGCGCGGCACCGGCGGCTTTGGCTACGATCCGCTGTTTTACATGCCGACGCTGGAGCAGACGATGGCCGAGATCTCGCTCGAGACCAAGCTCGGCATCAGCCATCGCGGCCGTGCCTTTGCGGCCATGCTCGACCTGCTGCGGGGCAAGTAGCCGTTTTTTGTCTGGAAGGGGAGTCGCGTGCCGGCTCTCTCTTTCAGGAAAACCTTCCCGTTTTTCCCGCCGGTACCATCGTGTTCGGATTCGGATCGATATTCTCCATAATTTTCTACCTCTTCGCACCCTTCCCGGGCTAGGATGTTGGCGTGAGCGCGGCGGCTTCCCCGCCTGCTTTTGTCCGCGCCCCGAGGAGGATCGCTCGTGCCCGAAGACAGCCTGACGGTGACCGACAACCGCACCGGGAAGAGCTACGAACTGCCGATTGACCACGGTGCGGTGCGCGCCATGGATCTGCGGCAGATCAAGACCGATGAGAATGACTTTGGTCTGATGCTCTATGACCCGGCCTTCATGAATACCGCATCGTGTCGCAGCGCGATCACCTTTATTGACGGGGATCGCGGCATTCTTGAGTATCGCGGCTACCCGATCGAAGAGCTGGCCGCGCACTGCACCTTTCTCGAGGTCGCCTACCTGGTGCTCTTCGGAGCGTTGCCGAACCCGTCGGAACTGGACCACTGGGTCTACGAGATCAGCCATCGCACCATGCTGCATGAGACGACGAAAAAATTCATGGAGGGCTTCCGTTACGACGCGCATCCGATGTCGATGCTGATCTCGACGGTGGCGGCGCTGTCGACGATCTACCCGAATGCGCGGCAGATTGGCGACCCCGAGGTGCGGCTGCGGCATATCAAGCGGCTGATCGGCAAGATGCCCTCGATTGCCGCCATGTCGTACCGGCACAGCGTGGGTTTTCCGTACGTGTACCCGGACAATGATCTGAGCTACACGGAAAATTTCATGAACATGCTCTGGAAGATGGTGGAGCCGAAGTACGCGGCGAATCCGGTGCTGGCGCATGCGCTCGATGTGTTGTTTATTCTGCATGCCGATCATGAGCAGAACTGCGGCACGCATACGATGCGTTCGGTCGGTAGCGCGCATGCCGACCCGTATCTGGCGGTGGCCTCGGCGGCCTCGGCGCTGTCGGGCCCGCTGCACGGCGGCGCGAATGAAGAGGTCATTCGCATGCTGGAAGAGATCGGCGTGGTCGAGAACGTTCCGGCGCACATCGAAAAGGTGAAAAACGGCAAGGGCAAGCTGATGGGCTTTGGCCACCGGGTCTACAAGAACTATGACCCGCGCGCGGCGCTGATCAAAAAAATCGCCGATGAGGTCTTCAAGGTCACCGGCTACAATCGCAAACTTGAAGTGGCGCTTGAGCTTGAGCGGATTGCGCTGAGCGAGGAGTACTTCATCAAGCGCAAGCTCTATCCGAATGTCGATTTTTATTCGGGGCTGATCTATCAGGCGATAGGATTCAAGCCAGAGATGTTCACCGTGCTGTTCGCGATTCCGCGCACGGTCGGCTGGCTGGCGCAGTGGCAGGAACTGGTGGTGGATGCGGAGCAGAAGATCGCGCGGCCGCGGCAGATCTACACCGGCGCGCGTGGCCTGCGGGTTGCGCCGATCACAGAGCGCGTGGCCGGGGCGGGAATCCGGTGATCCAGTGATCCGATGCGGCGCGTTCGGTTGACGCGACCGCCGGTGTGGAACAAGATGACAGTAACCCCGAGCGGCGCTTCCGGCCTCACAAGGCGGACCGTGCCGGAAGACCCCGGAAGATTTCAAGGAGCCGAGAGAGCATGAACTCCGCACCTTCTACTACGCCCGCCCTCCGGGCAGGCGTCTCCGCACTGCGCGCCGACCAGGGCACGAGCTTTTACTGGCGCAAACTGCATTCGTTGATGGGCATCATTCCCCTCGGCGCTTTTTTCATCGAGCATCTGCTGTCGAACTTCGAGGCGCTCAAGGGGCCGGAGGCCTATGGCGCGCAGGTGCTCTGGCTGAACAGCCTGCCGCTGGTGCGCGGCCTGGAGTGGGTCTTCATCTTTTTGCCGCTGCTTTATCACGCGCTCTACGGCGTATGGATCTGGCTGCGCGGCAAATCGAACGTCGTCTACTATCCGTGGGCGGGTAACTGGCTGTACGGGATGCAGCGTTGCACCGGGGCCATCGCTTTCCTCTACATTCTCTATCACGTCGCGACGCAGCGGTTCATGGGTGTGCTGCTGCCCGAGCACCCGGCTTACGCCTTCACCAAGGTACACGACGCGTTGGCGAATCCTGCCGTGCTTGCCCTTTATGCGGTGGCGATGGTCGCCGTCTGCTGGCACTTTGCTTACGGCATCTGGCTCTTCGCGGCCAAGTGGGGCATTGTGCCCGGAGAGCGCGCCCGGCAGCGTTTTGGCGTGGTCTGCGCGGCGCTCGGCCTGGCGATGGCGGCCATGGGGCTGGTGAGTTTGTGGGCGTTCGTGTGAGAAGCAGGGACTAGGGACTAGGGAACAAGAGATCGAGGGGACAAGGGACGGAGGGACCAGAGAGTAGAAGTAGTGCGGAAAGGAAGCATGGGGGCGGGAAAAACAGGAAGAAATTGATGGGCGAGGACTGGCCATCGTTGTTGCCAACAGCACAGGCTCTGTTCCCCAGTTTTCAGCTTCCCGTTTCCATTTTCCCTTAGTTCCTAGTTGTCCCTAGTCCCTCGTTTTACGAAAGGATATTCATGGCGGCACCAAAAATCATTGTGGTCGGCGGTGGACTGGCGGGGCTTGCGGCCGCGATCAAGATCGCCGAGGGCGGTGGCGCGGTCGACCTGTTTTCGATCGTTCCCGTCAAGCGTTCGCACTCGGTCTGCGCGCAGGGCGGCATCAACGCGGCCAAGAATCTGAAGGGCGAGGGCGACACTACCGCCAAGCATTTTGACGACACGATCTATGGCGGCGACTTCCTTGCCAACCAGACGCCAGTCAAGCGCATGTGCGAGGCCGCGCCGGCGATCATCGATCTGCTTGACCGCATGGGCGTGCCCTTCAATCGCACTCCCGAAGGGCTGCTCGACTTTCGTCGCTTCGGCGGCACGCTCTACAACCGCACGGCCTTTGCCGGAGCAACCACCGGACAGCAGTTGCTTTACGCGCTCGACGAGCAGGTGCGCCGCTTCGAGTCCGAGGGCCGGATTACGAAGTATGAGGGCTGGGAGTTTCTTTCGGCGATTCTCGACGCGCAGGGCGCGGCGCGTGGCATCGTGGCCATGGATCTGCGTTCGATGGCGCTGCACGCCTTCACGGCCCATGCGGTGATTCTGGCCACCGGCGGCATCGGCGCCATCTTCGGCAAAAGCACCAACTCGGTGGTCTGTACCGGCTCGGCGCAGTCGGCGGTCTTTCAGCAGGGCGCCTACTACGCGAATGGCGAGCTGATCCAGGTGCATCCGACGACGATTCCCGGTGAGGACAAGCTGCGGCTCATGTCGGAGTCGGCCCGCGGCGAGGGGGGCCGCGTCTGGGTGCCGCGCAAGGCGGGCGATGCGCGCGACTTCAAGTCGATCCCCGAGTCCGAGCGTTTTTATTTTCTCGAAGAGTGGTATCCGAAGTATGGCAATCTGGTGCCGCGCGATGTGGCGACGCGCGCGATTCACAAGGTGGTGTATGAGCTGGGCCTCGGTCTTGAAGGCCAGCCGATGGTCTACCTCGACCTGACGCACATTGACCGCGCGACACTCGATCGCAAGCTCGAAGGCATTCTCGAAATCTACGAAAAATTTGTCGGCGTCGATCCGCGCACGCACCCGATGAAGATCTTCCCCGGTATGCATTACACGATGGGCGGGCTCTGGGTGGACTTCGACCAGATGACGAATATTCCGGGACTGTTTGCGGCGGGCGAGTGCGAGTATCAGTATCACGGCGCGAACCGGCTCGGCGCGAACTCGCTGTTGAGCTGCATCTACGGCGGCTTTCAGGCGGGACCAAATGCGCTGCGGTATGCGAAGAGTCTTGCGCCTGCCGAGGGCGACGGCGGCGCGGCGGCCGAACTCGCGCGGCAGGCCGAGATCAACCAGTCGCTGCTCGTCTCGGACGGAACGGAAAACCCCTTCAGGCTTTGGCGCGAACTGGGCCAGACGATGACCGAACATGCCACCACCATTCGCTATAACTCTGGGCTGAAAAAGGCCGACGAGAAGATCGTCGAGTTACTGGATCGCTACAAGAAAATCAACCTGAGCGACCGGAGCCAGTGGGCGAATACCAGCTTTGCCTTTGCGCGACAGCTCAGGAATATGCTGGAGTTGGCGCGGACCATTACGCTCGGCGCCATTGCCCGCGATGAGTCGCGCGGCGCGCACTACAAACCGGATTTCCCCGAGCGCAATGACGAAAGGTTTTTGAAGACGACCAGGGCCGCTTTTACCGGCGCGCCCGAGGGGCCGCGCCTGAGCTTCGAAGAGGTCGATACGCAGTTCATCACGCCGCGGCCGCGCCGCTATGATGCGGCGCAGTAACCCGGAGGATAGAAGGCCATGGCAAAGACAGTTCAATTCGAGATCCGGCGTCAGGCGAGCCCCGAGGAACCGGCGCGGTGGGAGCGCTTCGAGCTTGAGCAGCGGCCGGGGATGAACGTGATCTCGGCGCTGATGGAGATTGCCGCCAATCCGGTGACGGCCGAAGGCAAGCCGACGACGCCGGTCACCTACGATTGCAGTTGCATGGAAGAGATCTGCGGCTCCTGCGCGATGCGCATCAATGGCCGCGCGCGGATGGCCTGCTCGGCGCTGGTCGTGAACCTCGAGCAGCCGATCCGGCTCGAACCGCTCTCGAAGTTCCCGCTGGTGCGCGACCTGGCCGTTGATCGCGCGGTGCTTTTTGCCAACCTCAAGGCGGTCAAGGCATGGGTGCCCATTGACGGCACCTACGATCTTGGCCCGGGGCCGAAGCAGTTTCCGCAGCAGCAGGAGAAAAACTATCCGCTGTCGAATTGCATCAGTTGCACCTGTTGCATGGAGGTCTGCCCGCAGTTCAACGAGGCGACGGGCTTTGTGGGCGCGGCGACCATCGCGCAGGTGAAGCTATTCAACAACAACCCCACCGGCAAGGTGCTTGAAGAAGAGCGGTTGCGTGCGCTCGCTGGCGACGGCGGCATCCAGGAGTGTGGCTTTGCGCAGAACTGCGTGAAGGCTTGCCCGAAGCAACTGCCACTGACCGAGGCCATCTCCGACGTGAGTCGCGCCGTGGTTGTGCAGAAGGTGAAGGACTTTTTGAGGCACTAGATCGCAGCGAAAGGGAAGCAGAAAAAGACCTCGCGGATGCGGGGTCTTTTTTTGTGGGAGAAAGCAGTGCTGCGCTTGCCTGTATCGCGGTGTGTTGCAAGGTGTGGGACGATTTGTAGCGCTGACTCTATTGTGCCTCGGCATTTAATTCCCGTTTTGAATAAAAGAGTTTTCTGGAAAACCCCAATTTTTATCAGTGATTTGCTGAAACATGTCGATGATGATTGTGAGAATGGCTCTCTGAGTTCAGATCGAATTGAATTTATCTATTGACAGTTGACGCTTGCAATGGTTATTGTCCTCGCGCAACTGCAATACACTTCGGAGGCACCATGAAAATTTTTACAAAGGGGAGAGTCTGCCAAAATACTCCTCTCTGGACAAGGCGCATCCTTGTCGCGTTTGCCCTTCTCGTCTTCCTGGCGGGAATGACGAAGGCCGCAAGTGCGCAGATGGGTGGCGCATCGGGAATTCAGGGAACCGTGACTGATCAAACCGGCGCGGCTGTGCCCCATGCGAGCGTGACGGCGACCAACGACGATACGCATGTTTCAACCACACGTGAGGCCACGGGTGAAGGTCTTTATCTGATCTCGCCCATCTTGCCGGGCACGTACACAATTACCGTTTCGGCTCCTGGATTCAGCGAATATGTGCAGAAGAACATCATCTGCCAGGCTCTGAATACGACAGGTCTGAGCATTGCTCTCAAGCCCGGATCGCAGACCGAGACCGTTACGGTGACGGCCGCTCCTCCCGCGCTGCAAACCGAAAACGCGCAGCTTGGCGGCATTGTCGAGAACAAGGCGTATAACAACCTGCCGATTCAGATGAGCGGCCAGCAGCGCGATCCTACGGCCTTTGCAACATTGTTGCCAGGCGCGCAGAGCGGCTCCCGTGCCCCGGTCATTGGTGGCACCTCCAACTATCTGGCCGAGCTGTATCTCGATGGCCTGCCGGTCACCGTTGCCACGCAGCAGGGCGACAATCGCATCATCTTCAACGCGGTGGCCATGGAGGCTATCGATTCGCTGCAGGTGGTCACCAGTTCGATTCCGCCCGAGTTTCAGGGCGCGGGCATGCTGAACTTCACCGTCAAGTCCGGTGCCTCGCAGTATCACGGTTCTGCGAACATCTTCTTACGCAATACCATCTTCGATACCTGGACCTACACGCAGAAGCGGCCCACGTCATACGATGCCAACGGCAATAAGATCGTGGGGAAGAAGCCGTACGAGAACCAGAATGAGCTTTCGGTCTCCGCTGGTGGCCCGATTCCCTTGACGCACCACAAGGGTTTTTTCCAGTACACCTGGGACCGCTATCACGGCCGCGCCGCAGTGAACCCCGGTCTGATGACGATTCCGACGCTTGCCATGCGGCAGGGCGACTTCAGCGCGCTGCTCAAGAAAAATGGTGGTCCGGGATATATCCTGTATGACCCGCAGAGCCAGTCGACCTGCATGGCCAACAACAAGGGCAACTATTGCCGTTATGCCTACGGTCAGACGTGGCAAGGCGCACCGACGACGAGCGAGTCCGTTGCCACCAATGTGATTCCGTCGAGCTACATTTCTCCGATCGCCAAAGCGTGGCAGAAAGGCCTGCCGACACCGAGCAACAGCAACCTGCAGAATAACTATCTCGGTGGCATGCCGTCGGGTTACGATAACTGGTCCTTCACGGGCCGCGTCGATTATGATGTGACGCCGAGCCAGCGACTGTCAGCGATCTGGGCCCGGGGCAGCCGCCTGAACGTGCCCTATACCTACGGCGCCACGACGACCCTGCCGTACCCCTACGCGTATGCCACGGCTGCTCGTGTGCGCATCGATCTTGCCAACTTCTATCACACCTGGACGATCAACTCGTCCATGGTGAACCAGTTCAAATTTGGCTTTCTCTACTTTGGCGGACCGCCGGTACGCAACATCACGCAGGGCGACTCGACCTACAGTGCGACGGGCGTTGGCATGACCAATCTTCCTGTCGGGCAAGACACCGAAGAGATGCCGGGAGTTACCTTCTCGGGTAGCAATGCTCCGACGGCATGGGGCCACGGCGCTACGTCGACCTATACCTCGCGTTCGCTGGGGTATACCTACGGAGATAACCTGCAGTGGACCAAGGGCAAGCACGCCATTGAGTTTGGCTTCCAGTTCCAGTTCCTCGAGGCCAACGCGGATGCGGCCGATGGTACGGCCTCGGCGCTTTCCATGACTTACTCCACGAGTCCGACCGCGGCGATTACCGGCGTCAATGCCACAACGGCGAACACCGGTTACAGCTATGCCAGCTACTTGCTGGGCGGCGTCGGCTCGTCGTCAACCACCATCCAGACCTTTGCCGTCACCGGTGGGCGGTATCATCCTTTTGCACCGTATGTCGCTGATAACTGGAAGGTGAACTCCAAGCTGACGTTGAACCTTGGCGTTCGTTGGGACTACATCCCTCCCTTTACGGAGACGAAGGATCGCTGGAGCTTCCTGAATCCTGGCCTCACCAATACGGCGACGGGCAACCTTGGCATGATGCAGTTTGCCGGCCACGGTAACTATACCTGCAACTGCCGCACCCCGGTACAGACCTATTGGAAAAACTGGGGACCGCGGCTTGGCCTGTCGTACCAGTACGACGACAAGACCGTTATCCACGCCGGCTATGGCCTGTTCTACTCCCATGGCGGCGGCGTTGGCGGACGTGCGGGCTCTTATTCCGGCACGGGCTCCAACGGCTTCTCGGCCTCTGCAAGTCCGACGAGCGAGGTGGGCAGCGCGCCTTCCTACTGGCTCAACAATAGCACCGGGTTTGCGAGCCTCGGCATCAGCAATACCGCCCTCGGTGGCCCTGCCTACACATTGCCGACGCCCACGGGCGTTTCGGCTGCGGGTCAGGTGCTTGGTACGGGTGCGTACCTGGTGAATGGTGTCTATCAGACGCCGTTAACGGCCAACTATGCGGACCCCATCGTCTCGGGTCGCGCGCCGACCTTTGCGTTCTATAACTTCGGCATTCAGCGCGTGCTGACACCGAACATCACCCTCTCGCTCAACTATTCAGGCAGCGAGAGTCACTTCCTTGCTACGGGTACCACCAATGGACCGTCTCGCGGGTATTGGTCCAACCAGCTTGATCCGAAGTACATGGTCGGTCTGGCTACCACCAAGGTGGCCTCCGGTAGCAGTGCTGGAGGCAACATCTTGACGGCACAGGCCAGCGATGCCAACATTGCCACAGCGAAGGCTGCGATGTCGGGCATTGCGGTTCCGTACGCGGGCTATCAGGCGGCGGGTAACGCCAGCGCGAGTGCAACCATTCAGCGCATGTTGACTGCCTTCCCGCAGTACAACGCCGCCGATTTCTGGGGCAACGTGGGCAACAACAGCTATCACGCTCTGCAGTTGAGCCTGATCCAGCGCAACTGGAAGGGCCTCCAGTTCCAGTTGCACTACACCTACTCCAAGAACATCGGTGACGATGGATCCTTCCGTTCGGGATACGACATTCCGGCGGATGCGATCGATGCTGGTGGCAAGTCCTTCCACCGTGGCCAGGCCGATCGTTCCTGGACGACCAACTCGATTCCGCAGGCTCTGTCGATCTTTGGAACCTACGATTTGCCCTTCGGCAAAAACAAGCTGGGTGCGAATAACTTCTGGATCAGAAATGTAGCTGGCGGATGGCTGCTTTCGGGCATCTTCAAGTACACCTCCGGCTCGCCGTTGGCGATTCTTCCGACCAGTGGTTATGCGGTTGCCGGTCAGGCGATGCCGAATCTCAACCCCGCATTTGCAGGCAAGAGCGCTCGCGTTGGCAAGTGGGGCATCGATGATGTGCAACATGTCAATCCGAATGCCTTCATTGCGCCGAAGTTTTATGGATCGTCGCAGGTTTGCACCAAAAATTGCACGTCGATGATCGGCAATGCGCCGAGAACGCGCGCGTATGGCCTTTCGGGGCCGAGCTACTATAACCTCGATATGTCCATGAAGCGCAGCTTCCCGATTGTCAAGGATCGCGTGAAGTTGCAGATCGAAGCCAACTGCCAGAACGTGACCCACAAGCACACCTTTGGCGGAATTGGCGTGACCCTGCCTGCACAGGCGGCCGATGCCTCTGGAGCGGATGCTTCGACGATTTACTACAACACGAATACGTCTGGCACACCCTTTGGCAAGGCTACAACCGCATCGGGCAACCGCGACTTCCAGTTCGCGGCTCACATCGTCTTCTAACCTGCGCGCGGAATATGTCTGACATGTTCCGCGCTGCACTTACCAACGACGGAGGCCGCGCACTGTGCGCGGCCTCCGTCGTTGTGCTTGGACTCGATTACAGCGTTTTGTTGTCGGCCTCGGCGAGCGCGGTGTCGGCTGCGGCCCGGCTCCAGCCGATGCGCAAGTCCTTCACGCGTTCCAATACAAAAGCGCCGGCGTTCGTTCGCGGTGCAGTGACGGCGAAAAAGTCCGCGCGCTCGACCTCATGCAGGTGGAAGGCGGGCCGTGCCTCCGGCCTGGCGTGCGTGATTTCGATATGGCTCATCTCGACGCGCTGCATGTGGCGCAGATAAAAGCCCGCAGCCGGCGCGGGGCCGAACATTGTTGTTTCGGGATACTTGGTTGTAACGTCGTCGAGCGTGTGCCGCGCCATCTCTTCGGTGCCGCCGCCGGTGGTTTCAATAAAGATGTTCGACAGCTTCACATCTTCGATTGGATGATCGGGCAGTCCGGTCAGAATCGAATAGCTGTTGCGGATGGCATTCGAGTAGACCAGGTTGCTCACCGTGATGCGCTTGATCGAGCCCGTCGTTGTTGATTCCTTCGGCCCGCGCAGCCGTGCGCCGAGATAGAAGAACAGCGGCCCGGAGTAAAGATCGCGCATGGTCGTGTTGGTGATGGCGATGTCCTCGATCTTCGCACCGTCGGCCGAGATCAGCGAGTAGCCCTGGCAGCCCTCGAAGACGCAATTCGAGATCGCGATATTGATGAAGCCGCCATTCGATTCTGTGCCGCACTTGATGCGCCCGTTGTGGCCGCACATCGGTTGCGCGGGAATCTTTTTAAAGCTGCCGTCAAGCACCGAGCCGAGCGCATAGTAACCGGTCACGAAACAACTATCGATGGTCAGATTGCGCGTCGGCCGATTGAGCCCAAGTGCATAACTCGACTTGGGGCAGATGCCGTCATCCCACGGCGAATTGACCGTGCAATGCGACACGCGCACGTTCTGGCAGCAATCAATGTCCATGCCGTCGCGGTCGGTGTCGATGGTCAGGTTCTCGAGTACCAGATTGTCGACGCCAGTGAGCAGAAAGGCGAAGTGGCCGCCCTTTAATACCGAGAAATCGCGGAACTGCACATTGCGGCAGTTTTTGAGTGCAATGGCCTTGTTGCCGACGCCCGCCTGCTCGGCGTTGTACTGCGGATAATCGCCGCGCACGCCGCGCTCTGCGCCGTAGCTCAGGCCCTTGCCCCAGACGAGCCCCGTGCCGGTGATGCCGCAATCGTGAATGTTTTCGCCCCAGATCAGCGAGTTATGCCAGTGGTTATGGCCGTAGTCCTGATACTGCTCCCAGGGTGCATTCGATTCGGCCGCATCGTAAACGCCGCCGTTGTAGCCGGTCGCATCGCCCGGCTTCGGCGAGTCGGCTGCAATGATCGTTGCACCCTCGGCAAGATGCAGATAGACGTGGCTCTTGAGACGGATGGAAAAGCTCAGATACGCGCCGGCCGGGAAGAAGACAATGCCGCCACCGGCCTGGGCCGCGGCCTCAATCGCTGCGTTGATCGCGGGTGAATCGAGGGTTTTTCCGTCGCCGGTGGCGCCATGGCTGCGCACATCGAAGAGGCTGGCGGTGCTGTTCTTGCTGGTCTCGGCTGCGAAGGAGACGGTGGGCAGCGCGGTGGCTGCCGCGCCCAGGCTTCCGGCAAACAGAAGATTGCGGCGCAATGGATTGAAGGCGTGCATGGAAATTCTCCTCGAATATGATTCCATGGTCGAGCATGGAATCCTTGTCACGCTCGGGCAATAAGCAAAAAAAGCGCCTCCCGCTGCGTGAAACGGGAGGCGCGGAGCACCTACAATTATTAATCGAGGTGAAAAATCTCTTCGAGCGGCGTCATGTTGTCGTCGGCTCCTCCTGAGGTGAGCGATTCGAAGAAGGGCGTCATGCCCTTCTGCCAAACCTCGTTGATCGGCTCGTCCTTCATGCGGGCGCAGCAGGCAGCGAAGTCTTCGGCCTCCAGATAGCCGACCAGCAGACCGTCGGGACGCAGGAAAATCGAATAGTTCTTCCAGCCGGTGCGGCGCAACGCGTCGAGCATCTCCGGCCACACGGCGGCGTGACGCTTCTTGTATTCCTCAAGCTTTTCCTTACGAACTTTGAGCAAAAAACAGGTGCGCATGCAAAGGCCCTTTCTCTGTGGCGTGTGTCGTTGAACTTACTTGGATGTCGATGTCTCGCTGGTGAATTCCGGCAGCGGGGCGAGTAGAAATTTCTGGATCGGTGCATGGTCGGCAACGATGCGCCGGGCGACCACGCTGGCGTTCAACTCCGCGCCCACCGCGCTGGTGTGCGTGTGGTCCTTGGGGAAGAGCGCGGCCGTCTTTTCCGGGCCGAAGCTCTCAAGCAGGTCAGCCTCGGAGCTGGCCATGTCGAGCAGCGCAATGTGCTCGCTGGCCGCAACCGCGCGCATCACCGCGCCGTAGCCCATGTCGCGCTCAATGTGTTTTTTGCCGTCCGCGCCATCGGTCCAGATGTTGCGCACGGTCGGCGTCAGCAGAATCGTCGTGACCCCCTTGGCGCGCGCATCGGCAATGTACTTGCGCAGATACCAGCCATAGGTGTGCACGGTCTCCTTTTCGCCGCTCAGCAACGTTACCTCTCGGGTCTCTTCGCCGTTGCCTTTGAGCGTGCCGCGTGGCTTGGCGCCGTCGAGCGCGCCGCCGTCGTTGTGGCCCATCTGCAACAGCAGCGTGTCGCCCGCCTTCATCTCGCCGAGTGTCTTGGCCCACGCGCCCTCGCGCATATAGGTGCGTGAACTGCGGCCCGCAATGGCGCGGTTGGCAATGTTGACGCGGCTGCGGTCAAAGTAATGCGCAAAGTGGTCGCCCCAGCCAAGATCCGCCTGATTGCGCGCCGTCGAGTCGCCAACGATGAACAGGGTCGGCAGGGCAGGATTCAGCGGCTCATCGTGCGCGCGCGTGACCTGATCGGGCGTCACCGGCGGCTCGAGCGAGGACTTCGTGGCGGGTGTGGCCGCGGTTTGTGCCTGCGCGAGAGCACCGCCCGCAAAAAGAAGAGCACAAAGAAAACAGGGAACGATGGGCAGTCGCATTGTGATGAAAACCTTGCTCTTCCCCGTCAAGGGACGCGAAAGAAAAGAATTTGATTCCGAGGAAGAATTGTATTTCCTATCGAAATACATTGGCCAGCTTTTTTTTCATAAAATCGGTTTTTCTTGTGACTTTTGATCGACGAACCTGTGCGCGGGCTCTGCCAGCCTGCTATTGTGGTCCGCAAAGGAGTAGGTCGAGTGATGCGTAAAAATCTCTGGATGGCCCTGGTCCTTACGGCGGTGAGTTGCGGCGCCGCGACGGCCTTGGCTGCGGGTCTGACGGTGGCGACGGTCGGGGGCCGAGTGGCAGGCAAAACGATCAACGACGGCAAGGTGCGGGCCTTTCTTGGCCTGCCCTATGCCGCTCCGCCGGTGGGTGCGCTGCGTTGGCGCGCGCCCGAGCCGGCGGCGGCCTGGAAGGGCGTGCGCGATGCGACGAAGTTTGCGCCGCACTGCGTGCAGGGCGTCGTCTTCCCGGATATGGTCTTCGAAGATGGCGCGCCGAGCGAGGATTGCCTTTATTTGAACGTCTATGCCCCCGCCACGGCCACGGCGGCGAGCAAACTGCCGGTCATGTTCTGGATTCACGGCGGCGGCTACGCGGGCGGCGCTGCGAGCGAGCCGCGTCACGATGGCGACAACCTGCCGACCCATGGCGTCGTGCTGGTCACCATCAATTATCGGCTCGGCGCGCTGGGCTTTTTGGCCGCGAACGAACTTGCGCAAGAGGATCACGGCCACGCAGGCAACTACGGGCTGATGGACATGATCGCCGCGCTGCGCTGGGTGCGCGCCAACGTGCGCAACTTTGGGGGCGACCCGGCGAACGTGACGATCTTCGGTGAAAGCGCAGGTTCGTTTGCGGTGAGCACCTTGATGGCCTCGCCCGAGGCGCGCGGGCTCTTTCATCGGGCGATAGGCGAAAGTGGCGCGGCCTTTCGCGGCGTGCTGGCGACCGATGTCCTCGGTGAGCGGGGCGGGCGCGATCAACAGTTTTTGGAGAGCCTCGGTGTAAAAAACTTGGCCGAAGCGCGCGCGTTGCCCGCTGAAATAATCATCGAGGCCAGCAGCAAGCTGGGCATGATCCGGTTTTCTCCGGTGGTTGATGGCCGCGTGCTGACCGAGCCGGTCGAAAAGACCTATGTCGAGGGCCATCAGGCGCACGTGCCTCTGCTGGCCGGTTGGAACAAGGATGAGAACGCGGCGCTGATTGCCCGCGGCATGACGGCGGAGAAGTGGAAGCAGTACGCGGCCAAACATTTTGCCGCGCATGAGGCCGAGTTTCTCAAGGTCTATCCGGCGGCCAGTGACGAGGAGGCGACACGCTCGGCCGTGGCCTATGGCGGCGATGGCTTCATCGCCTTCAGCACCTGGCTGTGGATTGAGGCGCAGGCCAAAACGGGCGAGGCTCCCGTCTATCGCTACCATTTCGAGTTGCCCGCCGCGCCCAGCAAGTTTCATCCCGGCTGGTTCGCCTTCCACTCCGATGACATCGAATATGTTTTTGGCACGCTCGACACGCGGCCCGGCGCGCAGATTCGTCCGGAGGATCGTGCGCTGAGCGAGGCCATGATGCGCTACTGGACCAACTTTGCGCGCACCGGTAACCCCAACGGCAAGGGACTGCCCGTGTGGCCGCGCTTTGATGAAAAGCGCGAATTGCTGCATCTGGATCGCACCATCACCGCTGGCCCCGACACGACACGGCCGCAGTATGAGTTTCTGCTCAAGTACGGAGACTGATTCGGCATGATGCGCGGGAGCGGTTGAAGCAGTCTGCTTCCGCGCATCGAAAGCAAAAACAGAAGAACTCTTTTCAAAGTAAGGCAAAATCGAAAAATCGCCTTAAAAATGGAATGTACGCGATGGCGGCTCTCTCCTATGCTGAAGGCATGGGAAACGACGAACCGATCTGTTTCGCGATGGAGCCGTACAAGGTGCGCGTGGTTGAGCCGCTGCGCTGGACGACGCGCGATGAGCGTGAGGCCGCGCTCCGCAAGGCGCGCTTCAACCTGTATGCGCTCGACGCCGACGATGTGCTGATTGATCTGCTGACCGACAGCGGCACCTGCGCGGTGAGCCGCGACCAGATGGCGGCCATGATGCAGGGCGACGAGTCCTATGCGGGCAGCGCCAGCTTTCGCCGCATGGAGCAGACCATTCGCGAGCTCTTTGGTTACGAGTTCGTGCTTCCCACGCATCAGGGCCGCGCTGCCGAGCGGTTGCTGATCGCCGCTCTCGCGCCGGCCGGGTCTCTTGTGCCCTCGAACACGCTCTTTGATACCACCCGCGCCAACTGCGTCGATCACGGCGTCGAGCCGATCGACTTCCCCTGCGCGGAGTTCTGGGACTTTGATGCCGTGACTCCCTTCAAGGGCAATACGGATCTGGCCTCGCTTGAGGCGCTGCTGCGTGGGCCCGAGGCCGCGCGCGTGCCCTTTGTGCTGGTGACCATCACCAGCAACGTCTGCGCCGACCTGCCGGTTTCGATGGCGAATCTGCGCGCGACCAGCGAACTTGCGCATCGCTGCGGCAAGCCGCTCTATCTGGATGCCTGCCGTTTTGCGCAGAATGCCTGGTACATTCAGCGCTTCGAGCCGGGCTATCGCGACCATTCGATTGCCGCGATCGTGCGTGAGATTTTTTCGCTGGCGGACGGTTGCATCGTCTCGGCCAAAAAGGATGCGATGGCGCAGATCGGCGGCTTTCTCGCGCTGCGCAATGAAGAGGCCGCGCGTGCCGCGCGCCAGCGGCTCGTGCTCGCCGAAGGCTTTCTTACCTACGGCGGCATCACCGGCCGCGATATGGAGGCCATTGCCACCGGCTTGCGCGAGGGCATCGACGAGGCGCACCTGAGCTGTCGCATGGAGACGACCGCTTATTTGCACGATCGGCTCTGCGAGCACGGCATTCCGGTGCTCTCGCCGGCGGGTGGCCACGCCGTGTATCTGCGTGCCGATCAGATGCTGCCGCATCTCAGTCTTGATGAGGTTCCGGGCCACGCGCTCGCCGTCGAGCTTTATCGCGAGGGCGGCATCCGTTCGACGCGCATGGCGCTTGCGCCGCAGAGCGGCCCCTTTGCCGGCAAGCGGCTGGAGATGACGCGGCTGGCGATTCCCAATCGCGTCTACACGCGCCGCCATCTCGACTACGCCGTTGCGTGTCTGGCCCGCATTGGGCAGCGCGCGGGCACGGTCACCGGCATGCGTCTCGTGCGCCAGCCCGCCTTGCTCGGCGGATTTATGGCAGAATATGAGCCAGCAGGCGTGCCCGTGCTCGCCTGACGGAAGGGCTCGATGGATCTCGATTCGAAAGACTGTGACATCGTCGCGCGCCTGCAGGCCAATGCGCGCGTCTCCTGTGCCGAGCTTGGCCGTCAGGTCGGGCTTTCGACCCCGGCGGTGATTGAGCGAATGCAGAAGCTCGAAGACGCGGGCGTCATCCTCGGCTATCACGCGCAGATCAACCCGGCAGCGGTCGGGCTGCCGGTACATGCCATCGTGCGCATCACCGTCGACGGCGGCCGCATTCAGGGCTTTGCCGAGCTTGCGCGCCGCACGCCCGAGGTGCTTCGTTGCCATCGCATCACCGGCCCGGAGTCATATCTGGTCGAGGTTTCGGTGCGCGATACCCAGCATCTTGAAGAGGTCATCGACGCGCTGATGCCCTATGTCGCGACCAACACCTCGCTGGTGCTCGGCTCGGCCTTTGCCTGGAAGCCGATCACCCCGGCGCAGGCTCTTCCGCGTCGCGGCGGCCGCAAAAAGACCCGTCTTTAGAATTACGTCTCCGAAATTCGTATCGCCTCAATCACTGTCATCCCGTACAGTTTTTTAGACAATAAAAACGCCGCGCAAGCCTGAAGCCAGCGCGGCGTTCTTTTCCTTGAAGTCAGAATTTACTGAATGGCGCGTGATCCGGCGGCAAAGCCCGCGGCGCGGTCAGCGGGAATCGTGCTGGTCGGCGGCGGATCGTTGAAGCTGGAGGTCTTCGCGTTGATCGCGTTCGAGTAGTCGGCGCCGAGGCCGAGCTTCTTCAGTGCGCGCGAGTCCGGCATCAACTTGGTCTGCCAACCCTGATCGGCCTGAAACTTCTGCATGGCCGCGTTGGTAGACGAGTCCCAGGTGCCCGAGGCCTCGCCGTCGAGGTAGTGCTCGCGGATCAGCGCCTGCTGGATCTGCAGAATGCGCTCGGAGCCAATCGACAACTGGCCGTGCGAACGCTTCGTCGGCAGCACGCCGAGGCTTTCCGCCGAGCTGGCGCCATGCTTGCCGCGCTTCTTCGACGACGCGGAGGCAGAGGCCTTCGCGGAGGTGTGCTTCACCGAGGCGCGTCCGTGCCGGGAAGGGGCCTGGTCTTCCGAGGAACCTGCCGCGGCAGCCGCGTGCGCATGACGATGCGCATGGCCACTGGTCGGCGCCTGGTGCGACCGCGAGGCCCATGCCGGAGAAAGCAGCAGGGATGCGGAAAGCAGAAACAGGACAGAAGAACGCAGATTGAACACTATGCCATCACCTCGATACGGAGAACGCCGTAAAACAACCTGTTTAGTGTAGAGGTTCGTGCAAGGCAAGAGCAAGTTAAAACAGGGTTCATTTTGGCAATGTGTGTCAATAGGGACAGATTGGCTCCGAAAGAGCTTTTTCGAGATTATGGTTCTTTCGGAGCCGCGGTTTTATTGCAGTTTGCCCCCGACCACGATCAGCCCCTGCGTGGGCTGGCGCGGATTCAGCAGCTCAAAGACCACATCGTCACCGTTTTTCAGCTTGCCCACCACCGTGTTGTACTGCGCGCGGGTGCCGACCGGCTGCTTGTTGATGCGGGTAATCACCAGCCCGGGCTCAAGGCCCTGCAGGTCGGCAAAGGAGCCGGGGCGCACCGACTGGATCGCCATGCCCGGCGTGTGCAGCTTGGTCACCTGCGCCGGCGTGGTCTCGCGGACCACGATGCCGAGCTTGCCCTCGCCCGCTTCGCCCTGGCTCGCTGGCTCTTCCTCGGCCTGCGCACCGGTCAAATTGGCGAAGATCTTGTCGCGGTCGCCGATGGTCACCGTGGCCGTTCCCGGCTTGTCGTCGCGAATGTAGCCGAGGCGAATGCTCGAACCCGGACGACGGTTGGCGATCTCGTTCACCAGATCGTCGCTGTCCCGGATGGCGCGACCGTCGAGCGAGTTGATCATGTCGCCCATCTTCAGGCCGCCCTTCTCCGCCGGGCCGCCCGGTTGCACCTGGCTGACGATGACGCCGCGGCCGTACAAGCGTGTAACGCTCTCGGAGTTGGCGTTGCGGGCGTCGAAGGTGATGCCGATCGAGCCGCGCACCACCTTGTGGCCCGGTCCGATCAACTGGTTGTAGACCTCGACGACGGTGTTCGACGGCAGCGCGAAGCCCATGCCCTGATAGCCGCCCGACTGCGTGTAAATCGCCGTATTCACGCCGATCACGTCACCGTTCATGTTCAGCAGCGGCCCGCCGGAGTTGCCCGGGTTAATGGCCGCGTCGGTCTGGATAAAGTGCTGAAACTGGCCCTGCGCGCCGGGCTGAATCGTCCGGTTCTTCGCCGAGATGATGCCGGCGGTCATCGACTGCGAGAGCGCGAAGGGGCTTCCGATGGCCTCGACCCAGTCGCCCACCTGCGCCAGATCGGAGTTGCCGAGCTTGACGGTGGGCAGCGGCACGCTGGTTTCGATCTTGATTACCGCCAGATCGGTCGCCTTGTCGGTGCCGATCACCCGTGCCAGACGCTGGTCGGCGTTGTCCGGGTCGCTGGCCAGCTTGACGTAGATCTTGTCGGCCTTCTCGACCACATGATTATTGGTGATGATGTAGCCGCGCGGGTCGACGATGAAGCCGGAACCGAGCGCCTCCTGCACCTCATTGCTCTGGTCGCTCTGCCCGCCTTGTCCGCCCTGGCCACCGAAGAAGCGGTTGAAGAAGTCCTCCATGTTGCCCTGGTCGTCGTCCTCACCATCGTCGGGCGCCTGTTGCCGGGGTTGGGTGCGCAGGCGGTTTCCCTTGTGGGCCTTGCCGCTGTCCTGCTTGGGCAGCGTCTGCGTGTTGATGTTGACCACGGCCGGACCCACGGCCTTGGCGATGCGCACAAAGTCATTTGGCGGCACCGTCGAGTTGGTCACGTGCAGCGGCGTGGCATCGGAGGAGTTGGCCTGTTCCTGTCCACGGACGCCGTGCGCCGCGAATGATCCGGCCACAACGGCGACTGAAAGCGTGGCAAGGACAACAAAGGCCGAAGCAAGACGGCGGGAACGCAGCCGTTCGAAGATTGATTTCATGGGGAAAAAACCTCGCGTGGCCCCGGCCCTCAAGCCGAGACGGAATGCTACCAGCAAGTATAGCCACTGGTGGGGGCATGGTCGGCAGGCAACCATGCCATGCACGGATGCATGAACCTTAGGGTGTATCGACATATACCAACTGAATAAGCTGCTCTATGTCGATACACGCTAGGTGGTAAGACGCTCGGGCTCGGCCTTCCGTTGCGCCCGTGCAGCCTTTTCTGCGGCGCTTGGCCGCGGGCGTACCAATTCGGTCAGCAGAATGCCGCTCAAAATCAGGCCCGCACCGGCCACGGAACGGCTGCCGAGCCGCTCGCCGAGCAGCAAAAACGAGGTCAGCCAGGCAAAGGCCGGTTCGAGCGTCAGAATCAGTGCCGTATGCGTCGGCGGCAGCACCGACTGCACCCAGCTCTGCACGGAAAAGGCCGCCGCCGTGGCCAGAATCGCGGTGACCAGCAGCGCCGCGATCAGCCGCGGGCTCCAGTGCATCTGCGGCTGCTCCACCAAAGGCAGGCTCACCAGCATGAACAGCGCACAGAAGCCGATCTGCAACAGTGCCAGCGGGCGAAAGCCCACCCTGGGCGCGATGTGGGCCAGTGCGATGCAGTGCAGCGTGAAGCCGATGGCGCAGCCGAAGGTGAGCACGTCGCCGAGATTGATGGCGCTGAAATCCGGCAGCAGTCCTGCTCCGGCCGGGGTGGTCAGCAGCAGAATTCCGGCAAAGGCCAGCAGAGCGCCGGTAAAGGCGTTCCAGCGTGGACGCGGCGCGCCCGCCGGGTGCAGCCCCGGAATCAGCGAGAAGAAGGGAACCATGACCACCAGCAGCCCCGTGATGAAGGCCGACTTGGCGGGGGTGGTGCGCACAAGCCCAATGGTCTGAAACTGATAGCCGATGGCCAGGCACAGGCCCACGATGGCCCCGTCGCGCAACTGACGCCGGTTTATCTGCCGCCAGCTTTTGCGATAGACGACGGCCAGCACGGCAAAGGCCAGCGTCATGCGAACCAGGTTGAAGGCTCCCGGCGTGGCGTCGGCAAGTGCCGCTTTTACAACGACAAAGGTGGCGCCCCATAGCGCCACCGTGGCAATCATCAGCAGATATGCGCGAACTTTCATGGTTGCTTCGATTGTAGTGCGCCGGTTGCTATTGTTCCGCGGCCCAGTCGAGCATTGCCAGCACCAGCAACAGGATACGGCGCAGTCCGAGGTCGCGGTCCCGGGCCGAATACCACTCGGCGATGGTGTGCGCGCCGCCGCCGTCGCCGCCGGCACCGAGCGAAAGCGCGGGCACGCCGAGCGAGAGCGGAATGTTGGCGTCGGTTGAGCCGAGCCGCAGATCGCTGCGCAGGCCCAGATGACGGTCAACGGCGGCAAGGCCCGCCATCAGTGGCGAAGTCTCTGGCAGAAACGAGGCCGGGCGGTTGCCGATGGTCTGGATGGTGTAGCGCAAATGCTTTTTAACGAAGGACTTCGACTTTGCATTCGCCGCCAGAACGGCGTCTTCCACGGCGCGGTGCAGGGCCACTTCCAGCCGCACCAACTGGTCCGGGCTGGTTGAACGCAGGTCCACCGAGGCCGTCGCCGACTCTGGAATCGAGTTGACGCTGGTGCCTCCACGGATGGTGCCGAGGTTGATGGTGGTCTTGGGGTCGTCGGGAACCGGCGTTTCAAAGAAGAGCGCAAGGGCTGCGGAGAGAGCGGCGATGGGGTTCGGCGTGCCCGCGTCGGTAAAGCTGTGGCCGCCGGGTCCGGTGATGGTGACCTGGAAGCGGCGACTGCCGAGCGCCTGCACGATGGCCGCCTCGGCTCCGGCGCCGTCGAGCACGACGTGGGCCGCGATGCGGCCGGCAAGCGTATTGTGCTCGTACAGATAGCGCACGCCGCGCAGGTCGCCCTCGCCCTCTTCGCCGACATTGCCGAGGAAGACGAGCGGGGCCGGAAGCTCGACCCTGGCCTCAACCAGCGCATGGGCCACGGCCAGCATGCCGACCACGCCGGCCGCGTTGTCGCAGATGCCGGGCAGCTCGACCCGCTCGCCGTCGATTTTGGCATCGAGCGGCGTCGCGAGCGGAAAGACCGTGTCCAGATGGGCCGAGAGCACGACGACCGGGCCGGTGCTTTCAGGCGGCAGCGCGGCGGCCGGCAGCGTGGCGAAGACGTTGCCGATCGCGTCGGTCGTCACCGCGCTCAGCCCCGCCTCGCGGAAGCGGTCGGCCATCCACACCGAGCGGTTCTCTTCGCCGAAGGGGGGCCCAGGAATCTTCGACAGCTCAATCTGCCAGTCCAAGATCGTCTTCGGATTCTGGTGCATCCAGGCAAAGGCGGCATGGACGGCGCGCAGGCCGGCCAGCTTCGTCACGCGGGAAAAGAACGAGGAATGGGTGTGAAGGGTCATAGGGACTCTTTAGAGTATCAGGCCCGTCAAGAGCCGGTGCCGTTGAGAAATATTCATGGTTTTTATGCATTGCAAGATGCTTCTTATCTGAGTGATTGGCGCGATCATGCATATTTATGCGGTTTTGAATGAAGAGATCCTCATCTATTCCTTATTCAAGGGCCATTAACATTTCTACTTTGTCTTGACCTGTACTGTTAGGAGTCGCATCGATGAGAAATCGCCTGATCGTGGCGTTATGTATATTGGAAATCCTGTTCTGTACCGGAAAAATTTCGGCGCAAACCTTTCGTGGAAGCATTGAGGGAACGGTGACGGATGCAACCGGTGCGGCGATTCCCGGTGCGCAGGTGAAGATCTTCAGTCCGGGTACGGGCATGACGCGCACGGTGCAGAGCAACGATCTGGGCGTGTACTCGGCCAGCGAGCTTCCGCTCGGCAGCTACAGCGTGATGGTGCAGGCGAAGGGCTTTCGCTCGCTGACGCTGACCAAGGTTTCAGTGAGCGTGGGTGGAGCCTCGCGCGCCGACGCCAAACTGCAGACCGGCTCGGTGGAAGAGGTGGTCGAGGTGATGGCCGATGTGCCGATGGTGGAGACGGCCTCGAACACTTCCGGTGGCACGATTGATGCCGCGCAGGCCGCCGAGCTGCCACTGAATGGCCGCGATTACACCAAGCTGATCGAGATGGTGCCGGGCGCGACCAGTGATCCGAATGGCTCGACCGAGTCGGCCGGTTCCTACGGCCTGTTCAGCCTGAACGGCAATCGTGGCCGCTCGAACAACTATCTGCTCGATGGCACGGACATGAACGACGGCTACCGGAATCTTCCGGCGGTCAATCAGGCGGGCGTGTGGGGCGCGCCGGCGACGATTCTTCCGGTGGATGCGCTGGCCGAGCTGCCGGTGACCGGCAACGCCGAGGCCGAGTTTGGCCGCAGCGCCGGTGCGACGGTCAACATCGTGACCAAGAGCGGCACCAACCAGTTGCACGGCAGCGCCTTTGAATACTTTCGCAACGATGCGTTGAGTGCGCGCAATGCCTTTAACACGACCGACAAGCCGAAGAACGATTACACGAATCACCAGTTCGGCGGTCTGGTTGCGGGCCCGATTCTGCGCGACCGCTCCTTCTTCCTGCTCTCGTATGAGGGCCAGCGCGAGGACGGTGGGTTGCCGCAGTTGGGCGCGGTGCCGACCACTGACGAGATCAGCGATGCCCTGAGCAATGGCACAACGATCAATCCGGTCATCAAGAGCCTGCTGGCGCTCAAGCCCTGGGGCACGCTGCCGACGAGCGACGAGAGCGAGACCTTTACCACGCCCTTTCATAATGCGAGCGACAACGCCATCGCCAAGATTGACCAGCACCTGCACTGGTTGAGCGCGGGCGATCTGCTGAGTGCGCGTTACTTCTATTCGCATGGCCGTCAGAGCTTTCCGCTGGGCATGCTCTACACCGGCAGCAGCGCGCCGGGCTACAACACTTCGACGCCGACGCATGTGAATGTGGCTTCGGTCTCGTATACCTCGGTGCCGCGTCCGAATCTGATCTTTGAGCTGCGCGGCGGCTACAATCGCTACCTGCAACAGTTTCTGCCGCAGGACAACGGCTTCAATCCCTCGACGATTGGCCTTGCCACGTTGCCCGATAGCGCGACGTCGCGCGACCTTGGTCTGCCTGCGATTCAGGTGGCAGCCTACAGCCCGATTGGCGCAACCTCGAGCGATGCGCGTGGCCGCATCGACACTAACTATCAGCTCTTTGGCAACGTCTCGCTGACCGAGGGCCGGCACAGCTTCAAGGCTGGTGTCGAATGGCGTCGTACCTTCATCAACAGCTTTATCAACTCGGGCCATCGCGGCAAGCTGACCTTTGCCACGCTTGAGGATTTTCTCGTGGGCAACATCAAGAGCGGCAGCTCGGCCGAGGGCAATGGCACCCGCTACAGCTATCAGAACGGCGCGGGCGTTTATCTGCTCGACACCTGGCACGTGAGCAGCCGCATCAGCCTCAACTACGGTCTGCGCTGGGACTACTTTGGCGTGATCGGCGCCAAGAATCAGGCCTTCTCGCTCTTCAATCTGCAGACGGCCACGATGGAAACGGTGGGCACGACGGGCGCTCCGTCCTCGCTGTATCCGAAGAGCTGGACGAACTTTGCGCCGCGCGTGAGCCTGGTCGACGACCTGCGGGGCGACGGCAAACTGGTGGTGCGCGTGGGCGGTGGCATCTATTATGACGGCCCGTCGCAGGACTTCTTCGTGGGCAATCAGGCCTACAACACCAACGCGGCGCAGGCCGGACCGGCTTTCAACGACATCAAGTTCGCGCAGAGCACGGTTTCAACCATTGCCTATGGGCAGCAGATCTTCAGCGACTATGCGCCGAGCAGCGCCTTCACGGTTTCGCAGAACAACGTGACGCCGCGCTACGGGTCCTACAGCCTGAATCTTGAATCGCAACTGACGCACCACATGGCGGCGACTCTCGGCTACATCGGTTCGCAGGGACGGCACCTGTACCGCTTCCGCGATCTGAATCAGGTGAACAACGTGGCGGGCGCGGTCTACGCCTGCCCGAATGGACAGACGGTGAGCTACGGCGCGCAGTGCTATCCGAGCTACACCTATGGCTCGTATGGCACGCTGCCGCTGACCTATCTGAACCAGATCGAGACCAGCGCCGAGTCCAGCTACAACTCGCTGCAGAGCTCGCTGAAGGTGCAGAACTGGCACGGGCTGAGCTCGACGCTCAACTACACCTGGGCGCATTCGATCGACACGGCCAGCGACGGCATGGACTTTGTGCCGAACGCCGCCATGCCCGACAACAGCTTCAATCCGCATGCCGAGCGGGCCAGCTCGAACTTTGACGTGCGCCAGCGCGTGCAACTTTTCTGGACCTACGATCTGCCGAAGTTCCATGCGCTGCCGCATCTGACCAACGGCTGGGCCATCGATGGCATCTACAACTACGCCAGCGGCCAGCCCTACACGGTCAGCTATCTCTTCGAGGATGACTACAACGGCAGCGGCGAGTGGTATGGCCGGCCGGACATTGTCGGCAACCCGCATGCCGGAGCGCACGGCAATGCGCTGCTGAATCTGGCGGCCTTTGCCGCGCCCTGCACCTGGGATAGTTCCGCCGGGGCCTGCGTGAGCGGCACCCAGCATCCGGGCAACGAGGGCCGCAACGCCTTCAGCTCGACGGCCTTCTCGCAACTGGATCTTTCGCTGACCAAGACGACGAAGCTGGCGAATGGCGTTTCCGTGGAGCTGCGCGCGGATGTCTTCAATGTTCTGAACCACGTGAACTACACCAATCCGCTGTTGCCGGGCTTCGGCATCGACGTCTTCGGCAGTCCGACGGCCTCGGGCAGCAAGCTGCTGGCCGGTTCGAGCTCGGATTTTCTGACGGCCACGGCGACGCCGGATGTGGGCAGCGGCAATCCGTATCTGGGCGGGGGTGGCCCGCGCAGCGCGGAGCTGGCGGTACACTTCACCTTCTAGAACGGAGCTTCGAAGCCAAAACACAAGGGTCGCGCAGAGGCTGCGCGGCCCTTGTTGTGTCGGAGACCCTGAAATCCTATCTTCTTTAGATCCCTGCGATTGACAGAAATTTCGCGAGAAAAACTATTCGTCTTCGCCGTACTCGACCGAGTGCAGGAACAGGCCGTGGGCCGGGGCGGTGGGGCCGGCGGCCGAGCGCGAGCGGGCGGCGATGATCTCCGGGATGGCCTCGGGCGCGATGCGGCCCCGGCCGACGTCGAGCATGGTGCCGACCAGATTGCGGACCATGTGATGCAGAAATCCGCTGCCACGGACGCGATAGAGGAGCAGCGGACCTTCCATGGAGGGCTCTTCGCTCCAGAGCGAGGAAAAAATCGTTTTGACGGTGATGTTCGGCGCGTTGTTCTGCTCTGCGTTGGTGCGGGCGTTCAGGTCCGGGTCAGAGGCGGCGAAGCTGACGAAATCCCGGGTGCCGACGAACAGTTGGGCGGCGCGGTTCATCGCCTCCAGATCCATGGGCCAGCGGCTGGCGTAGACGTAGCGGGCCAGGAAGGGCGGGCAGCAGGCGCCGCGAAAGATGCGGTACTCGTAGGTTTTGGCGTGGGAGGAGTGGCGCGCATGAAAGGTGCTTCGCACCGTTCTCGCTTCGAGGATGCGAATGGAGGGGGGAAGTGTTCCATTGAGGGCGCGGAGCAGGTTGGGTTCGGGAATGCGCGTGGCAAGCTCGAAGCTGGCGACCTGGGCGAGGGCGTGAACACCGGCATCGGTGCGCCCCGAGCCCTGCGGCAGAGGAGCTTCGCCGACGATGCGGCCGAGGGCGGATTGCACCTCGCCCTGGATGGTGCGTTCGCCGGGCTGGACCTGCCAGCCCTTGTAGTCGGTGCCGTCGTAGGCGATGACCAGCTTCCAGGTCTGCAGGGCGGCGGATGAGGAGATTCCGTTCATAAAAAGCATCCGAAATACAGGGTATCCGATCACGCGGCGAGCCGGAACCGTCAATGCCGGTGGGATATACTCAGACATCAAAGAGCCAGGGACAAGCGAGTGCATGAAGCCGTGTCCGGGGCCGGGGCGAGTCTGAGGAAAAGGTTTTTTTGCACTCATGGAACCGGCGGCGGCCTGCGCGCGTATGCACTGTCAGAGCATTTTGGGAATACATGCAGACTTTTTTTGAGCGGCGTGCAAGGCGGCTTTTTCTTGAGGAAAAAGCCACTGAGCCTCCTGCTTTCGGTCTGTACCCATTCCGAAAATGCTATGAGCCTGCAGGCTGATGAGCGGCAACGCGCTTCGGACCCGGGGCGATGGGTCCGCGGAGGGCAGTGGCGCGTCTTCCATAATGGAATGTCGGGGCAATATCTGGAGAAGAAGAATGGATTTTTACCGCAGAGGTGTGTTGAAAGAGCGGGCGGCGAAGAGCCTGCCTACGGTGGAGCATCGCATGGCAGCTAGACTGCGCGCGACGGCCGCGATTCTGCTGACGGTTTCTTCCTGCTTGCCGGGTTTTGGGCAGGCGGCGGAGCTGCCTTCGGCGCCGGTGGCCAATAACGCGGCTCCGTTGCGCACCTCGCAGCGGGATTTTTCAAAGCCGTTTTCCTGGAAGTGGGCCAACCCCGCCAACCAGTACCTGCCGACCTCGATTCCCAAGGCGAGCTTTTCCAATTCCGTGCGGCTGGGCGATATGGTACGGGACGGCAAGATCTATCTGAGCCTGTCGGACGCGCTGGCTCTGGCGCTCGAAAACAACTATGACATCGCGATTGCTCGCTACGATCTGGACATTGCCGATACCGACATTTTGCGCGCCCGGGCGGGTTCCTCGCTGCTTGGCGTGCCGACCAGCATTGTCTCGAATACGCTGGGCGGAGCTTCGTCGACCTCGACGAGTGGCGGCGGACCGGGCGGCACCTCGGGTGGCTCGAATGGTTCAGGCTCGGGCACCAGCGGTTTGACGCTGTCGACCTCGGGCGCGGGTCCGACGCCGGCGGCGCTCGATCCGAGCGTGACGGCGGCGATCTCCTTTGATCGCGATCACAAGCCCTCGACGAGCTTTTACTCGGGCGGCAGCAGCACGACGAATCTGTATAACTTTACGGCGACGAAGGGATTTGTGACGGGCACGACGCTGGAGGGCGACTTCAACAATCAGTACTACTCGACCTCGAACTCGACCAGCCTGTACAGCCCGCAGTTGTACTCGACCTTCAAGCTGACGGTGACGCAGCATCTGTTGCAGGGCGCCGGCATCTGGGTCAACAAGCGGTTCATGTATCAGGCGGAGAACAACCGGAAGATCACCGACTCCTCCTTCCGCCAGCAGATTCTGTATACCACCAATCAGGTGGAGACGATCTACTGGGGCTTGGTGCAGGCCTATGAGGACGTGCAGTCCAAAGAGCATGCGCTGAGCCAGAGCGTGAAGCTGCTCGAGGACGACCGCAAGCAGTTGGAGATCGGCACGATGGCGCCGCTCGACGTGGTGAACGCCGCATCGAGCGTGGCTACCGACAAGCAGGCGCTGATCACCGCGCAGAATGCGTTGAACTATCAGCAGCAGATCATCAAGCAGGCGATTGCGCGCAATCTGAATGACCCGGTGCTGTCGGCTGCGCCGGTGATTCCGACCGATCGCGTGAGCCTGGAGGCGATTGCCGAGGAGAGCCGCCCGGTGGAGGATCTGGTGCAGGAGGCCTTTGCGCGCCGGCCCGAACTCGAGCAGGCCAAGCTGACCTTGCGCAATGACGAGATCACGCTGAAGGGCGCACGCAATGCGCTGCTGCCGACCTTCGATGTGTATGGCTACTATCAGGGCCAGGGCCTTGCCGGTAGCGTGAATCCGCGTTGCATGGAATATTACGGATCGTCCACCTATTGCTCGGGGGCTGCCTCGGGCGCGGGCACGGCGCTGGGCCATGCCTTCAACGATTCGGCCGCGGACAAGGGCATCGGCTTCAACATTACGGTGCCGATTCGCAATCGCACGGCACAGGCCACGCAGGCGCGTTCGCAGATGGAGTATCGTCAGGCCGAGTTGCGGCTGGCGCAGTACTACACGCAGATTCGTATGCAGGTGGTCAACGCCATGTTCGCGCTGAAGAATGACCGCGCGCAGGTGGATGCGGCGCAGGCGGCGCGGGACTATAGCCAGCAGAGTCTGGATGCCGAGCTGAAGAAGCTGCACCTGGGTGCCTCGACAACGGCGAGCGTGCTAATGCAGCAGCGCAATCTGGCCACGGCCGACGCGACGCTGATCCAGGCGCACGCGGCCTATGCCAAGGACCGCTCGGGTCTGTACCAGACGCTGGCGAATACGCTCGAGCACTACGGCATCAGCATGAATGACGCGGCGACTGGCGATGTGAAGGCGACGCCGTCTGTTCCCGGCGTGCATGTGTCGAAGCCCGGCAATGAGCCGAAGATGCCTCCGGCCGGATTGTAGTTTTTCTCGAAGCCCGGTAACGAGCGACGGCCCGATTCCTTCTGGAATCGGGCCGTCGCTCGTTGCGCTGTTGAAGTGTAGAAAGCCTAGCGTTCGGCGATTTGATCGAGCAGGTCGAAGAACTCGGGGAAGCTGATGTTGGCCGAGTCCGCGCCCTGAATCAGCGTCTCGCCCGAGGCGCGCAGGGCGGCCACGCTGAAGGCCATGGCGATGCGATGATCGCTGCCGGAGTCAATGGTGGCGCCGTGCAGGGTCTGTCCGCCGGGAACGTCGAGGCCATCCTCGAACTCCTCGACCTCGGCGCCCATGGCGCGCAGATTTTTGACGGTGAGCGCGATGCGGTCGGACTCCTTGACGCGCAGCTCGCGGGCGTCGCGGATGCGGATGCCGCCGCGCGAGTAGGGCGCGATGGCGGCCAGCACGGGCAGCTCATCGATCAACTGCGCGGCCAGCGCGCCGCTGATGGTCGTCGAGCCGAGCCCCTCGGCCGGGGCCGAGGCCTGCACCATGCCGACCAACTCGGCGTTCTTCTCTTCGAGATTGAGGACGCTGATCTTGAGTCCGAACGCGGTGAGTGCGTCGAGCAGCGAGGCGCGCGTCGGGTTGAGTCCGAGTGCGTCGATCACAAGATTCGAGCCGGGGAACAGCGCTGCGGCGCAGAGGAAGAAGGCGGCCGAAGAGATGTCGCCGGGAACGGCGGCGTCGATGGCGTGCAGCGACTGCGGCCCGGCGATGGAGACCGAGGTCTTGGTGCGCTCGAGTCTGGCGCCGAAGGCGCGCAGAGCCAGTTCGCTGTGGTCGCGGGTGCGCAGCGCCTCGTGGACGGTGGTGGTTCCCCTGGTCTGCAAACCGGCCAACAGAACGCAGGTTTTTACCTGCGCGCTGGGCACCGGCGTGGTGTAGTCGAGCGCGGTGAGCGGGCCGCCGACGATGGTGAGCGGCGCGTGGCCTTCGGTGAGCGTAAGTTGCGCGCCCATGGCCTCGAGCGGCTTGCGGATGCGTTCCATGGGTCGGCGCGAGAGCGACGCATCGCCGATAAGGGTAAAGGTTCCCTGCTGGGCGGCGAGCAGGCCCGAGATCATGCGCATGGTCGAGCCGGAGTTGCCGCAGTCGAGCGGCTGGCTGGTCGGCGTGACGTGGCCACCGACGCCGGTGACCTCGACGGCGTTGTCGCCGGTCTTGACGACCTTGGCGCCGAGCGCCTGCATGCAGGCCAGCGTCGAGGCGCAGTCGGCGCCGGTCGAAAAGTTGGTGAACCGCGAGGTGCCTTCGGCAAAGGCACCGAGCATGCCGTAACGATGGCTGATGGACTTATCGCCGGGCAGGCGAAGGCTGCCGACAATATTCTGAGCGGGGCGAATCAGACGTTCCTGCACCGGGTTTGACAAGGAAGCTCCAAAGAATAGGATTCCTGTCTAGTGTATCGAATCCGGCTGGTGGTTTTTTTTAGCGGACTTTGAGCACGATGATGGTTTCGTCGTCAAAGCGATCGCGCGCGCCCTGGAAGCGGGTGACGTCGGCAAGAATGGCGTCGGCGATGCTGGTGGCGGGCTTGTCGCCATACTCGCAGATGACGTCGTTGAGCCGTTCGCCGCCGTACATCTCCTCCGTCTCGTTTTCGGCGTCGAGAATGCCGTCGGAGACAAAGACGATGATGTCGCCCTGCTTGGCCTGAACGGTGATTTCTTCATAGCTGACGGCAGGGAAGAGGCCGAGGGGAAAGCCCTCGATTTTGACGGTGTTTGCCTGACAGTGATTGAAGAAGACCGGCTGCACGGAGCCGGAGTTGGCGATGCGCAGGGTTTGCGTCGCGTCGTCCCAGACGGAAAAGAGCATGGTGACGTACTGCGATTCGATCTTGCGTTCCTGTAGGGAATCGTTGAGCAGGGCGAGCATGGTGGCAGGGGCGGGAAGCTGCGCGGCGGCGGCGCGCATGATGCCGCTGACCATGGCGGCCAGCAGCGCGGCGGGCGCGGCCTTGCCGCTGACATCGCCCAGCATGATTGCGGTGCGGCCGGGGCCATAGTCGATAAAGTCGTACAGGTCGCCGCCGATCGAACGCGCAGGCAAAAAGCGCACGGCCATGTCGGCATGCGGATGCGCGGGAGCTGCGGGGGGCAACAGGCGCAGTTGCACCTCACGCGCCATGGTGATGTCGCGCTCGAACTGACGCTCCTGCGCGCGCACGGTCTGGTAGAGCTTGGCGTTTTCAATGGCGATGGCCACCTGCGCGGCCAGCGTGGCCAGAATGCGCTCGTGGGCATCGGTGAAGAAGTTGGTGCGCGTGTGCTCAAGGTCAAGCACGCCGATGATTTTTCCCTTGTAGAACAGGGGCGCCACCAGAATCGAACGCGTCTCCTCGTTGAGCGCCAGATAGCGCAGATCCTTGCTGACGTCGGGCACGTTGATGCTGCGCCACTCGCTGACGGCGGCGCCGACGACGCCCTTGGTTACCGGCACGCGCCAGTGCGGAGCGTGCGTGGCACCGAAGCGCCAGGCATAGCGCGAGATGAGCGTCTCGCCCTTGTCGTCGAGCAGCATGATGGTGAACAACTGGTAGTCGATCAGACGGCGCAGCAGTTGGCCGACGCGCTCAAGCAGCGGATTGAGGTCGAGAATCGAGGCGATTTCAACCGAGATCTCGTTGAGCACCTCAAGGGTCTGCGCCTGACGCGAAACGCGCGTGTAGAGCCGCGCATTCTCAATGGCCGCGGCGATGCGCGAAGCGGTCAACTTGAGCAGACGCAGGTGCTCGGGGCGAAAGTAGCTGGGGTGTTCGCTTTCAAGATCAAGCACACCGATGAGCCTGTTTTTGGCGATCAACGGGATGGCGAGCTCGGACTTTACCTCGGGGTTGACGCTGAGGTAATTGTCTTGCTCGGTGATGTCGCTGATCAGGATCGGCTGACGGGTGAGCGCCACCTGGCCGACGACGCCCTGGCCGAGCGGAATGCGCTTGCGCGAGGTTTGCGGCGTGTGGCCGATCTGAAAGTGCATGCGCAACTCGCGCGTGCGGTCGTTCAAAAGAAGAATAGCGAAAATTTTATAGTGGATGATTTTGCGCACGATTTCGGCCGTGCGCGTCAGCAGCGTTTGCAGGTCGAGCGTGGTGTTGAGCGCATCCGACAATTCCATCAGATAGGCCAGGTCGGCGGTCTCGATGCGGATGTTGCCGGGAGCGGCCTGCGTGGTCTGCGCGGGCCTGTAATCGCCCTCGAGGTCGGTGTCATTTGCCGGAATGGAATGAGTGTCTGCCATCTTCTCTATAGAAGGGAATGATAGTGTATCCGGCGCGGATCGGACAGTGGGGACGTCCTTCAGCCTGAGACGCGTGTTCCTATTCGGCGCCGAGTTCGCGCACGATGGCGACCGAGGCGGAGGCTCCGATGCGGCTGGCTCCAGCTTCGAGCATGGCGCGCACGTCGGCCAGGGTGCGGATGCCGCCCGAGGCCTTGACGCCGGCGCGGTTGCCTGCCACCGAACGCATCAGTGCGATGTCTTCTGGGGTAGCGCCGCTTTTTGAAAACCCGGTCGAGGTCTTGATGAAGTCGGCTCCGGCATCGATGGCGATCTGCGAGGCGCGCGTCTTTTCCTCATCGGTCAGAAGCGAGGTTTCGAGAATGACCTTGAGCAGGGCGCCGTGGTCGTGGGTGACCTTGGCGGCCGACTGGATCATGTAGGCCACGGTCGAATCGTCGCCGCCCTTGAGCAGGCCAACGGGTTGCACCATGTCGAGCTCGCGGACGCCGAGCTTGAGCAGTGCCTCGGCCTCCTGGCGCAACGTGGAGGCCAGCGAACAGCCGAGCGGGAATCCGATGACGACGCCGACCGCGACGCCTGTGCCCGCCAGCGCGCTGGTGGCCACCGAGGCCCAGAGCGGGTTGATCATGGCGCAGGCGAAGCGGTAGCGCGCGGCCTCGGCGCAGAGCGCTTCGACCTGCGCGCGCGTGGCTTCGGGTTTGAGCAGCGTGTGATCGATGACGGCGGCCAGCGACTGCCAGCTTCCCAGAGCCTTGGCGGCAAAGGCCGCCGTGTCAAAGGATGTGCTGGTGGTGTTCGATGTCGTTGCGGGCGCTGTCATGCGTATCTCCTTCGCTGCGGTGAGAACGGTTCATTTCAGGGGCTGGTGTTGATGCTTATTCGGGGTGATCGGGTGGCATCAGCCGGATGTCGGGCAGATTCCGGTAGTGCTCGGCGTAGTCCATGCCGTAGCCGATCACGAAGAGATTCGGAATCGAGAAACCGATGTAGTCGGCCTCGATTTTTTCGAGCCGCCGCGAGGGCTTGTCGAGCAGGGTCGCGATCCGCAGGCTCTTGGGCTTCTGCTGCAAAAAGAGCTTGCGCAGATAAGAGAGCGTGAGGCCGGTGTCGAGAATGTCCTCGACGATGAGCACGTTCTTGCCCTCGATCGGGTGGTCCAGATCCTTGATGAGCTTGACGGCACCCGAGGACTGACGGCCGTGACCGTAGCTGGAGGTGGCCACGAAATCAAAGGTCGCATCGGCCTCGATGTGGCGGGAGAGATCGGCCAAAAACGGCGCGGCTCCCTTGAGGACGCCGACCATGACGAGCTTTTCGCCGTTCAGGTCGCGGGTGACCTGCGCGCCCAGTTCTGCCACGCGTTGGGCGATCTGATCGCGGGAGTAGAGAATTTCAAAATCGTTGACGGAAGTCGTAGCCATACACCTCTAGTATCGCGCGCCATGCCGCGCCTGGTCCTGTGAAAAACCGCAGGGTGCGGTACGGAGGGTTTCGCCGTTGTTTTTTTGGGGCAGTTCCTAGCGGATATACTGAAGACTATGCTGCCCTTTTTTCATATTGCGCACCTGAGCATTCCGACCTTCGGGCTCATGATCTGGCTGGCCGCCGTGGCTGGCGCTTTTTTAATGGATCGCAACTTCCGCCGCGCGCAGGTGAAGGCCGACGCGGTGGGCATGGTGGCCGTGGCGGTGGTGATGGGCATCGTGGGCGCCAAGCTGTGGCATGTGCTGGATACGCCAAGCGATTTTCGGGAGATGGGCTGGCGCGTGTTGTGGGATTCGGCCGGTTTTGCCTGGTTTGGCGGACTGGTCTTCGGTATCGGCGCGCTGCTTGTGCAGGGCTGGCAGTCCAAGCTGGGTGCTCTGCGCACGCTCGACTTGGCGGCACCGGCCGCGGCGGTCGGCTACGGCATTGGCCGACTGGGCTGCTTTTTTTCAGGTGACGGCTGCTACGGGGTGCCGACGACGCTGCCCTGGGGCATGAGCTTTCCGAATGGCATTGAGCCGACCTTCGACCGCGTGCATCCGACGCCGCTCTACGAACTGGCCCTGGGGCTGGCGATTGGTGCCTGGCTCTGGCGTCGCGCGGGCAAGCCGTACGGCACCGGCGCCATCGTGGGCCAATACCTGTTGCTCAGCGGCATCGCCCGCTTTCTGGTGGAGTTGGTGCGCCGGAACCCGAAGGTTATTCTCGGGCTCTCGAATGCGCAACTGGCCAGTGTCGGCTCGGTTGTGCTGGGCGTGATTCTGATCGCCTGGGCCGCGCGCACTTCGCGCAGGGCAGAAGTTTCTCCGCAGGATCGCTAAAGCCGCTTGAGAAAGGCGAGCGCTTCCTTGAGTTGCGGGAAGAGCGCTTCGTCGGCCTTGAAGGCGCGCGAGTGGACGCAGCGGCGCGTGCCGTGCATCGTCACCGGGTGCTTCAGGTGCAGCATCTCGTGGTAGAGCAGATACTCGATGGCATAGCGCGGGCTCGACGGGCGATCAAAAACGCGGCTGACGACGATGGTGTTCAACGCCGCGTCGTAGTGGCCGAGCGAGCGCTTGGCGAAGTGCTCGCTCCAGGTCAGATCGGGTCGGCCGAGCAGCCCGTGGAAGAACCGCACGTTGATCGAATCGAAGACCTCTTCGAGATTGTAGAAGCGCCCTTCGGGACCAAAGTAATATTTGACGGCACGCGTCGAACGGATGCGTTCGACGGCGCGGGTGATCGTTGCCGACGAGGCAAAACGCTTGTAGCGCTGGTTGTGCGCGGCATCAATCGGCTTTTTGTAGATTTTGGCGATGAGGATGTGCGCGATGGCGCGCAGCACCGGCTCCGGCGCGCCTTCAAGCAGGTCGGAGAGGCTCACGCGGAGCTGGCCTTCGCGCAGCCGGATGGTGGTGTTCAGCGAAGTAAAGCGCCGGAAGCGCACGACAAACGGGGGCATCGGCGCGCGCGGCCTGAGCGCACGATACTCCTCCTCAAAGATGATTACAGGATCGACGGTCACCAAAATCGAGCATAGCACCCGAGGCGCATGGCCACAGGGCGCGGGCTATTTCTCAAGCAGTTGCAGACGTTGTTTGGCCTGCCAGAGCTGGTCGGGAAACTTGCCCGCCGCGGCATCGATGAAGTGACGATAGGCCGCAATCGCCTCCGGCTTTTTATGCAGCGCGTCGTAGGCGGTAGCCCACAGAAAATAGGTCGATGCGCTTTCGGGGGCGAGCTTGGCGCGCTCGCCGAGCGCACGCAGCGTGACGGCGGGCTGCTGCACGCGGGCGGCGGCAAAGGCCAGTCCACTCCACGCGTCGGCATTGCGCGCATCGTGCTGCGTGGCCTTGTCAAAGGCTGCAACGGCCTCGGCAAAGCGGCCCAGTCGCACCAGATTTTGTCCATGCGCGACGAGCAGGTCGGCGTCGGTAGGCGTGGCCGCGAGCAGCTTTGCGTAGAGTTGGTCAGAGCCGGCAATGTCGCCAGCCTCGGCCAGAACCTCGGCCAACATGCGCGTGACGGCGGCGGTTTCAGGGTGCGCGGTGTGCAGCTTTTGCAGCAGCGGCAGCGCCTCGGCCTTGTCTTCAGCGGCGAGCACCAGGGCAAGTTGCGCGGTCAGCGTGGGGTCGTCGGGCGTTTTTTCAAGCGCCGCGCGCAGAAACGTTTCTGCCTCGGCAAACTGCTTTTTGCGGATGAGCAGATGCGCGAGGCCCGCGTTGGCCTGCGCGGAGTGCGCGTCCTTGGCCAGCACGCGGCGATAGGCGGTCTCGGCCACGTCAAACTGGTCGGCCTGTTCGGCGAGTTCGGCGGCAAGCAGTGTGTCGTTCGGCGTCTCGGGCGAAATCTTCAGCGCCTCCAGCAGATCGTTGGTGGCCGCCGTGGTGTCGCCATTTTTTTGCGTGGGCCGGTCGATGCGCGCCAGAGCACGCCAGGCGCGGGCCTTCAGCGCGGGCGCGAGGGCTCCGCCTTCCAGTTGGGTTGTGGCCTCAAGCTCGGTGCGGGCCTCGGCGACGTTGTTTTCGCGGGCCAGCAGAAGGCCGAGCGAAAGATGCGCTTCCATCGAAGCGGGATTTGCGGCGACGGCGCGGCGATAGAGTGCTTCGGCTGCCTGGGGCCGGTTCTGCGCGTCGGCCACATAACCGGCGTCAAAAAGAGCGCGCGCATCGGTGGCGTGCGCGGCGAGCCATGCATTCAGCCTGGTCTCGGCCGTCTTCCAATCCGATTTGCTGATGGCGGCTTCGGCGGCGAGCACCGTTTCAGAGGGCGCGGCCGCTTCAACGGCGGGAACCTGCGTGGCCGGATGTTGCGGGGCGTCGGCGGGAAAATCCTGGGCCAGTCCGGTCGCTGTTCCGGAAATCGATGCGCAGAGCAGGGCAAAGAAGAAAAAACGAAGCACGAAACACCTCACTTGTTAGTGTACCGGGCGAGCTTCGCCAGGGCCGCTCTCCGTTCGACGCGCCTGCGCAGAGGAAGAAATCCGGCAAGTAGAGCAGAAGTGCACACTTTTCGCTGGAAACAAAAGGCATAGTGAAACAGGAGATCACCATGACCCAGCAATTTGAAAATCCCCAAGCAACCAAGCTGCATGACGAGACCACCGCCGCAGAATCCGCGCAGAAGAAGGTCGAACGCATTGCGGAAAAGGCTGCGGCCAAGTCCACCAAAACAACGCACAAATACGATGAGGATCGCAAGATTTTCACAATCTGATCGAAGTGAAAGAATTTTTCATTCTGGACGAGGAAGCGTTGCGCGTTGCTTCCGATGCCGGAAATACAGGTGATTGCATGACGATTGCCACGATGGACCACATCCCACTGAACTCGGCGTACCTCTGCCAGGACTGCAATGCCGTGGGCAACAATTCCAGGCAGTGCCCGGCGTGCGCCTCGAGCTCTTTGCTGGGATTGGCGAGTGTGTTTGATCGCGAAGAGGAGCGCAAGGAACAGAGTGCCTTTTTGCCCTCGCTCTGGCTGCCGCACACCAGGAGTACGGATCTTGCCCAGCATACAGTGCCGCGTCGCAGGGCAAGGGCTTGCCGCGCCCTATAATAAAAAGATGATCCTGGCCCTGGCGCGCTTTGTAGAGGCGTTCCTTCAGTCGGATCAACTTCTATCGGGTGTCTTCCCTTGAGCGATGTCCTGGTCATCCGCGGCGCGCGGACGCATAATCTGAAGAATGTCTCCTGCGAGATTCCGCACGGCGAGCTGACGGTGGTCAGTGGCGTGTCGGGATCGGGCAAGTCCTCGTTGGCCTTCGACACGATCTACGCCGAAGGACAGCGCCGCTATGTCGAATCGCTGTCGGCCTACGCGCGGCAGTTTCTTGAGCGCATAGAGAAGCCCGATGTGGACGAGATCGACGGCATGGCTCCGGCCATCGCCATCAAGCAGAAGAACTCGACGCGCAATCCGCGCTCGACCGTCGCCACGGCGACGGAAATCTACGATTACATGCGGCTGCTCTATGCCCGTTGCGGCGAGGTGCACTGCGTGCATTGCGACGGCATCGTGCGCAGCGACTCCGTGGATGAAGCGACGGAGGGCGTGCTCGCATTAGGCGATGGAACGCGTCTGCTGGTGCTTTTTCCGGTGACGGCGCCGTTGCCCGCGCCGAACGCAGAGGCCGCGAAGCCGAAGAAGGCCACGCGCGCCAAGACGAAGGCTGTGGCCTCGCCGGAAGAGCTGCGCATTGAGGCGATCAAGGTGCGGCTGGCCAAGTTGCGCGCGGCAGGGTTTTCGCGCCTGTGGCAGAAGGGCGAGACCTATGAGTTTTCAACGCCCGAATCGCTGATCGATCTTGACCTGACGCAGCCGGTCTCTGTGCTGCTCGATCGCATCGTGGTCAACGCCGAGAATCGTTCGCGCATTGTCGACGCCATCGAGCTTGCCTATCGCGAAGCGGGCGAGGTGAGCTTTGTGGAAGCGCCGCGCGATGGCTCGGAGCCGCGCGCACGGCGCTATTCCGCTGCCTATGAGTGTGTGCAGTGCCATCGGCCGGGGCGCGAGCCTGAGCCGCGCCTGTTCAGCTTCAACAATCCCTTTGGTGCCTGCCCGCGCTGCCAGGGCTTTGGCAATACCGTCGATTTTGACATCGATCTGATTGTGCCCGACAAGGGACTCACGCTGGCCAACGGCGCCATCGATCCATGGAACCGGCCGAAGTGCCGTCCGTGGTACACCGACCTGCGCAAGCGCGCGGGCGAGCTCGGCGTGCCGCTCGACGTGCCCTGGCGCGAGCTTTCTGAAGAAGCGCGTGCGACGGTGTGGCACGGCAAGGGCGATTACGAGGGCATCGATGGCTTCTTTGCGCAGATGGAGAAGAAAAAGTACAAGCTCCATATTCGCGTGATGCTCAGCAAATATCGCGGCTATGCGCTCTGCCCCGATTGCCGGGGCCAGCGACTGCGTGCCGAGGCGCGCGGTGTGCGGCTCAACGACAAAAATATCTGCCAGGCAACGGCGATGACCATCACGCAGGCCAAGCTGTTTTTTGGCGAGCTCAGGCTCACGCCGATGCAAGAGGAGATTGCCGGACCGATCCTCATCGAGATTCGTCAGCGACTGAATTTCCTCGATGCCGTCGGCCTCGACTATCTCACGCTGGACCGGTTGGCCTCGACGTTGTCGGGTGGAGAGGCGCAGCGCATTCAGCTTGCCACCTCGCTCGGATCGCGGCTGGTGGGCGCGCTCTACGTGCTCGACGAGCCTTCGATCGGATTGCATAGTCGCGACACCGAGCGGCTGATTCGCATCCTCAAAGAGCTGCGCGATCTTGGCAACACGATTCTCGTCGTCGAACACGACCCCGACATTGTGCGCGCCGCCGATCATCTGCTTGACCTCGGCCCTGGCGCGGGTGAGTTTGGTGGAAAGCTGCTGGCCGAAGGCTCCGTCGCCGAGGTTGAGGCCAATCCGAATTCGCTGACAGGGCGCTATCTCTCGGGCAAGCTCTCGATTCCCGTACCCGCGCATCGTCGCGAACCGGGCCGCGAAAAGCTGGTGCTGCGCGGAGCCACGAGCAACAATCTGCATGGACTCGATGTCGAAATTCCGTTGCGCATGTTGGTGGCGATTACCGGTGTCTCCGGCTCGGGCAAATCGACGCTCGTGCATCAGGTGCTTTATCGCGCGTTGATGCAGGCGATGGGGCAGACTGAGGGCGCTGATCCATCGGGCCTGTTCACGTCGCTGACGGGTGCCGAGCGACTGAGTGACGTGGTGCTTGTTGACCAGACGCCGATTGGCCGCACGCCGCGCTCGAATCCTGTTACCTACATCAAGGCCTTCGATCAGATTCGCGAGCTGTTTGCCGCGCAACCGGAGGCCAAGCGACTAGGCCTCACGCCCGGACACTTCTCCTTTAACGTGCCCGGCGGCCGTTGCAACACCTGCGAGGGTGATGGCACGGTGACCGTCGAGATGCAGTTTCTTGCCGACATCGAATTGCCGTGCGAGGACTGCGGCGGCACGCGGTATCAGCAGCGCGTGCTCGAGGTGAAGTACAAGGGCAAGAATATTCACGAGGTGTTGGGGCTGACGGTGAAAGAGGCTCTGCACTTTTTTGCCGGACAAAATCGCCTGCAGGAAAAACTTGCCGTGCTCGACGAGATCGGTCTCGGCTATCTGCGATTGGGCCAGTCGGCCACGACGCTATCCGGTGGCGAGGCGCAGCGCGTCAAACTCGCCGCGCATCTGGCGCAGGTGCGCGCGGCCAACGCCAATGCCAAGCCTTCGCAGGCCAGCCGCATTCTTTACATCCTCGATGAACCTACCACCGGCCTGCATTTTGACGATGTGGCCAAGCTGCTCACGGCCTTTAAAAAACTGATCGATGGTGGTGGCTCGCTGATCGTCATCGAGCACAATATGGACATTATCAAGTGCGCCGATTGGGTGATTGATCTTGGCCCCGAGGGTGGCTCGGGCGGCGGCGCGATCGTTGCCGAGGGCACGCCCGAAGAGGTGGCAGGCAATCTGCTGTCCTATACCGGCAAGTGGCTGAAGCAGGTTCTTTAAAAAGATGCCGACGCCTTCCGCGCGTCGGCATTCCTGATAAGGCGTGACAAAGTGAGTTGACCTGTTTGCCCGCCATCCAGTACAAGGTTATGACTCGTGAATGAGTGGTAGAGTCAACACGAACGCACAATGTTCTCTGTTGAGTCCTGCGTGCGTGAGGAGGAGCTTTCTGTCTTGAGTTTCCCCGCTGCTTCCGTGTCTGCCGAATCACGCTCCGAGCAGAATCAGGATGGTGTGCGCGTCCCACTGATTCCTGCGGGCAGTTTCAAGCCTTTTTTTTTGGTTACCGCTCTGTTCTTTCTCTGGGGCATTCCCAATAACCTCAATGACATTCTGATTCGCCAGTTCATGAAGTCGTTTGAGATTAACCGGTTTGAGGCCGGTCTGGTGCAGTCGTCCTTTTATCTGGGATATTTTTTTATTGCTTTCCCCGCCGGGCGCTTCATGAATCGCATTGGCTACAAGAAGGGAATCTTGCTTGGGCTGTCGCTCTATGGCGTGGGGTGCCTGCTGTTTTTGCCTGCGGCGCTGGTGGCGCAGTACTGGTTCTTCTTAATGGCGCTGTTCGTCATTGCCTGCGGATTGGCTTTTCTTGAAACGGCGGCGAGTCCGTTCATCGTGCAGCTTGGTTCTTCGCAGAATGCCGAGCAGCGGCTCAATTTTTCGCAGTCCTTCAATCCGTTGGGCTGCATGACCGGAATCCTGGTCGGTTCTCGCTTTATCTTTTCCGGCGTCGAACTCGACACGGTGCAAGTTAGTGCCCTGCGCGCGGCCGGCAGTTATCCGAGTTATCTGCGTGCGGAGACACTGCGCGTGGTGGTGCCGTATCTCGTGCTCGGCGCGGTCGTTCTTCTCTGGGCGGTCTTGATCGCACGCACTCGTTTCCCCAATGTCGGACTGGCGACGGAGAGCAATCCTGACGCGGGTTTTCTCGGTCCCTCGCTGTGGCGCCGCCGCCATTTTGTCGTGGCAGTTGTTGCACAATTTTTCTATGTCGGCGCGCAGGTCTGTATCTGGAGTTATCTGATCTCCTATGTGCAAAGTTACACAGGGTTGAATGAGCGCAATGCCGGTTACTGGCTGACCGGGGCGCTGGTGGCCTTCATGGTGGGGCGCTTCGTTTCCACTTTTTTGTTGCGCTTGGTCGAGGGGGCGCGGCTGCTTGCCGTCTATGCGGGGGCCAATGCCGCGCTCTGTGCGGTGGTCGCGCTTTGGCCCGGATGGATCGGCCTCGGCTGCCTGATCGCCGTCAGCTTTTTCATGTCGATGATGTTTCCGACCATCTTCGCGCTCGGCATCCGGGGTCTTGGACTGCGCACGAAAACCGCCGGATCGATTCTGGTGATGTCGATTATCGGCGGCGCGATTCTAACGCCCTTCATGGGCAAGCTCTGCGATCTTGGCGGCATTCATGCGGGCTACTGGTTGCCCACCGTCTGCTTCATGGGCATTGCTGTGTATGCGGTTTTCTTTTCGAGGCTCGCGCCAGGCGAGGTGCTCGAGTAGGATTCAGCGTTGGCGCGATGCGCCGGGCAAACGCAAAAAACGGGCGAGGCCGAAGCCGTCGCCCGTTCTGCATTCTGTCCAGCAGAAAAACTACTTCTTGTTGGCCTTGCGGAAGTCTTCGATGATCTTCAGATAGGCCTTGGCCTTCTCGGTGATGATCTCCGGCTTGCCGTCTTCGATGGCCTTCAGGTTGACCAGGTCCGAGCCCACGCCGAGTGCGCGCGCGCCAGCCTTCAGGAATCCCTCGGCCGTTTCCAGGCTCACGCCGCCGGTCGGGATCAACTGCAGGAAGGGGAACGGAGCCAGCAGAGCCTTCAGGTAGCTTGCGCCGCCCATGGCCGAGCACGGGAAGACCTTGACGATATCCGCGCCAGCCTTCCATGCGGTGATGACTTCGGTCGGCGTCAGGGCGCCGGGGCAGGAGAGCTTGCCGCTGCCCTTGGTGGTCGCGATCACGTCCAGGTTCAGGCAGGGGCTGATGACGAACTCAGCGCCTGCGTCGATGGTGGCCTGTGCCTGAGCGGCGGTGGTCACCGTGCCCGAGCCGAGCAGCACGTCGTTGCCGTACTCGGCCTTGAGGGCCTTCAGCAGGTCGATGGCGCCGGGGACGGTCATCGTGACCTCCACCGTGTTCACACCGCCGGCGAGCATCGCCTTGACGATGGCCAGACCCTGCTCTTTGCTCTTGGCGCGCAGCACCGGCATCAGGCCAATGCGCTCGATTGCTTCCTTCGTGGTTTCTGCCATGTTCTTATCCTCTTTGTGATTGGTGGGCGGCGCGGTCACGCCCTTCGTGAAAAAGCCATGAGCGCTTGGGGCTCATGGCATGAAGGCCCGACGTGCGCCGGGCCTTCGGTGGAGTTAGCGGTCGACGCGGGCCGTTCCGGCCTTCATGACCTTCTTCACTTCAGAGAAGGAAGCGGTCGAGGTGTCGCCGGGGGTGGTCATGGCCAGTGCGCCATGGGCCACGCCGTACTCGATGGCGGTCTGCGCATCGGCACCCGAAAGGAAGCCGTAGGCCAGACCCGAGGCGAAGCTGTCGCCGCCGCCGACGCGATCGAGAATATCGATGTCGCGCTGCGGAACGGTGACGATCTTGTCCTCGTTGATGGCGATCGCGCCCCACGCATTGTTGCTGGCCGTGTGGGCCGTGCGCAGCGTGCTGGCAATCACCTTCAGGTTCGGGTAGAGCGCAGCAACCTCGCGCAGCATGTCCGCATAGGCGTCCAGAGGCAGCTCGTTGAAGTCTTCGCTGACGCCCTTGATCTTGACGCCGAGCATGGTCGAGAAGTCCTCTTCGTTGCCGAGCAGAACATCGACCTTCTTGACGATCTCGCGGTTGACTTCCTGCGCCTTGGCCTGGCCACCGATCGACTTCCACAGGGAAGGACGGTAGTTCAGGTCATAGCTGACCGGCGTGCCGTACTTGTTGGCGGCGTTCATGGCTTCAACGGCCACTTCGGCCGTCGTGTCCGACAAAGCCGCAAAGATGCCGCCGGTGTGCAGCCAGCGCGAACCATTCTTGGGTCCAAAGATCGACTCCCAATCGAAGTCGCCCTTCTTGACCTGGCTGATCGCGGTGTTGCCACGATCCGAGCAGCCCACCGCGGCGCGCACGCCGTAGCCGCGCTCGGTAAAGTTCAGGCCGTTGCGCACGGTGCGACCGATGCCATCGTAGGGAACCCACTTGATGAGCGCGGTGTCGACGCCGCCCTGAAGGACAAAGTCCTCGACGAGGCGACCTACCGGGTTATCGGCCAGTGCCGTCACAATGGCGGACTTGTAGCCAAAGCAGCGCCGCAGACCGCGGGCCACGTTATATTCGCCGCCGCCCTCCCACACCTGGAAGGTGCGAGACGTGTGGATGCGGCCCTCGCCTGGATCGAGCCGGAGCATAACTTCGCCCAAGCTTACACAATCCCAGCGACGTTGAGAGTCAGGAATCAAGAGTTTTTCCATACCATGACTACTCTATCGCAAAGAGGTCTGACCAGTCTGTGACGAAAATCATGGTGCGGGACGCTCGGAGGAAAAGCGGAATCGCGCAGTGCATTTTGCCGCAAAAAAAGTACATCATGCACTGCCCCCAAGCCACCGCGCAGCGCCTTGACCGCCAAGGAGTTCAGGCCACTACGGGGACGTTGGCGACGCCGGCGGTGCCAAAGATCTTCCGGTAGCGCGCAATCTCCTCCGGCTCGCCCATGGCCTTTGAATAATTGTCGGAAAGTTTGACCGCCGGCCGGCCCTCGACCTCCGAGAGCTTGCAGACCAGGCTGACCGGATTAAAGCCCTCGTCGCCCAGAGGATTGCAGCCGCGAAAATCGTTGGTCAGCAGCGTGCCCCAGCCTGCGCTGAAGCGAATGCGCCGCGAGGGCTGCCAGCGCTTTTCATCAAGAAAGTCGCTCGGCTGGCGGAACGCGCCGGGCTTTGAGCCATCGAGAATCGTGCCCGAAAAATAGGCGTGCAGCGCCAGAATCTGATCGACGTCGAGCGCGTCGGAGGCGATCAGCCGCTTTTTACGCGGGTCTCGGCCATGTTGCTCCAGCCAGCCTATGTACTCGTCGCCAGCCGCGAACGGGTCTTTGCTGTCGATGCGCTGGCCAGTCCAGTTGGCCACCCAGCCAGGAGCGTTTTCAAGAAACTGCGTGGTGCCATAGGTGTCCGGCAGCAGAATCAGCAACTCGCCCTGATAGCTCTTTTGCCAGAGTTCGAGCAGACTGTACTGCGCCTGCTTCAGCTCTTCATCGCTCTTCGCCAGCGCCGCCAGCGCCATCGGCAGCTCGTGCGCGTTGGTGCCGATGGCCTCGAGATCGTGCTTGTAGGCCAGATAGGTGTTGGAACTGCCCGCGAAGGCATCGCCCAGCACATCGCGCATCGCGGTGATGACGTATTCGTGCCATAGAAAGCTGTGCCTGCGGCGCGTGCCGAAGTCGCTGATGCTCAGCCCGGGCACGCCGCGCAGCCGCTCCATCTTTTCCCAGAGCTTGCTCTTGGCGCGCGCGTACAGAATGTCGAGTTCGAGTTCGCTCAGCTTCTTCAGGCTGGCGCGTGTCTTCATCTCGTCGATGATGGCGAGCGCGTAGATCTCCCAGAGTGTCGTCTCCGTCCACAGTCCGGCGAAGCGCAGCACGATCTGCCCATTTTCGGTGGTCAGCTCGTAGTCGGAGAGATGAAAATCCCTTTCAAGCCAGGCCAGAAAGCCGGGCTCGAACATCCCGATGCGGCCATAGAAGGTGTTGCCCGCCAGCCAGATCAGCTCCGATTTGTGGAAGCGCAGCTTCTGCACGGCGTCAAGCTGTTCGCGCAGCTCATCAAGCTCGATCATCTGGCCCAGCCGCACCTCCGACATCCGGTTCTGCAGCGTGAAGACCGTATGCACGCCGGAGAAGTTCTTCCAGATGAACTGCAGCATCAGCAGCTTGTAAAAATCGGTATCGAGCAGGGAGCGGACGATGGGGTCCATCTCCCAGTTGTGGTCGTGCGCGCGTCTGGCCAGATTGATGATCACGTTGCTCTTCACTTTAATCGATGGCATGGCAAGGCTGAAAGTCTTCAGCGCACAGAGCACTCTTGCGCGGAGATTTTTGTTCTGAGAGGATTCACAGAGTTTTTATTGGATTTGGGGCCGGGGACGCCGATGTAGCTTTATAGATCATTTTCTAATGGAGATCACATGCCTTGTTTCCTGTCCCGATCCTGCGCAGTTTTTTATTCAAAGAAAAGAAAGAAAAAAATGATGCAAGCCGGTTTGCTTCTGCTCTGCTCGTTGCTGGTTTTACCGACGGCGGGTGCCGTGGACCGCAAGATTCTGGTGCGGGTCAAACCGCAGTATCCCCCCATCGCCAAGCGGCTGAAGCTGACGGGAACGGTGATGCTGACCGTGGTCGTTGAGCCTTCGGGCGTGGTGAAGGAGGTCAATACGATCATGGGAGAGAAGATTCTGGTGGAGGCGGCGCGGCAGGCCGTCAAGCAGTGGAAGTTTGTCTCGACCAGCGTACAGTCCTTTGAGGATGTCGAGTTGGAATTTCCCGTCGATGCGGCCCCGTGACGCATGGGGCCAATACAAAAAAATCCCCCGGCGCGAACCGGGGGATTTTTTTGTGCAGCGTGTTGCTTACAGGCTGGCGAAGGCTTCGCGCGCGCCCTTGTTGAGGATCGTGGTCAACTGCGCGGTGACGACGGCGGTCAGGCCGTTGATCTTGCGCAGGTCCTTGCCCCACCACTTGTCCTGGCCGAGCACGGCATCGACGACGGTTGCCACCGAGGCGTCGGTGCCATCGTACTTCTTCCAGATCTCGACGAAGGCTTCCAGATAAGAGAGCGTGTCCTTGACCGGGTACTCGGCATCGCCGCGATGGCCGATCAGCGCGCCCTCGCGAATCTCGGTGCCGCGATAGAAGGCGATCAGCGAGGCCAGGCCGAAGGCCAGACGCTTGGGGACCGAACCCTTCACCTGAACGTACTTCTCGAGCGTGGGCAGGTTGCGCGCCACGTACTTCGAGACCGAGTTCAGCGAGATGCTCAGAAGCTGGTGCTGGATGAAGGGATTGGCAAAGCGCTCGAGCACGGCGTTGGCAAACATCGTCAACTCGTCCTGCGGCAGCGTCAACATCGGCTTGATCTCTTCGTCGATCATCAGCTTGATGTGATTGTGGATCAGCTCGTCCTTCATGCAGTCGCCGACCAGATCCTTGCCCGCCAGATAAGCGCCGAGCACCATGCCGGTATGCGCGCCGTTGAGGATGCGCACCTTGCGCTCGCGGTACGGCGTCATGTCCTTGGTGAAGACGGCATTGAAGCCGCACTTCTGCAGCGGGAACTCGTCGCGCAGCGACTCGGGGCCTTCGATCACCCAGAAGTGGAACTGCTCGCAGGTGTCGTACATGACATCTTCATAGCCAGCTTTGATGCTGAGGTTTTCAATCTCAGCCTTCGGGTAGCCGGTCACGATGCGGTCAACCAGCGTACAGGTGAAGATGCAGGCCGTCTCCAGCCAGTTGGTGAAGTCCTTGTCGAGCTGCCAGTTGGCGGCCATCTTTTCAACGGCGGCCTTCAGCTTGTCGCCATTGCGGTCGATCAGCTCGCAGGGCATCATCACCAGACCCTTGCTCTTGTCGCCGTCAAATGCCTTGTAGCGCTCATAGAGAAAGCGGGTCAGCTTGCCGGGGTACGAGCTCTGCGGCTCGTCGGAGAACTTGTCCTCGGGCACATACACGATGCCGGCTTCGGTGGTGTTTGAAACCACAAAGCGCAGATCAGGATTGTGCGCGCACTTCAGGAACTCGCCAAACTGCGTGTAGGTGTCCAGGCCACGGCTGATGGAACGGATGATCTCGGTATTCTCGATCACCTTGCCGTTTTCGATGCCGCGCATCAGCAGCGTATAGGCGCCGTCCTGGCGATTCAGCTCCTTGACCATTCCGCGGCCGATGGGCTGGACCACGACCACACGGCCGTTGAACTCGCCCTTCTTGTTCATGCCGTCGATCATCCAATCGACGAAGCCACGCAGAAATCCACCTTCACCGAACTGCAAAACGCGTTCGGGCAATGCCGTCTTCTTGTTGGCAATCTCATCATTCAAGCGCGGCAGCAAAGTCGAGGGAATCGTCACAGTGTTACACCGTCCTTCCAAATTGAAATTTCTCGGTACCCATTGATCTCGCTCTTGGTGCGCGTGCGCCCGGAAGCGATCTCGATTAATTGATCAAACAGCTTGTCGGCCAGCTCATCCAGCGTTGCTGTGCCATCGGCCACCGGACCGGCATTGAAGTCGATCCAGGTGCTCTTGCGCTCGGCCAACGGCGAGTTGGTCGAAATCTTGACGGTCGGCACGGGGAAGCCCATCGGGTTTCCGCGGCCGGTCGTAAACAGAACCATGTGCGCGCCGGCGCCGCTCAGAGCGGTGCCTGAAACGCCGTCGTTGCCCGGGCCTTGCAGCAACGCAATGCCACCCAGCTTCGGCTGCGCCTTCTGGCCGTAGTTGAGCACCTGCGCGATGGGCGAGGTGCCGCCCTTCTGCACGCAACCGAGCGACTTGTCGGCCAGCGTCGTGATGCCGCCGTCCTTGTTGCCCGGCGAGGGGTTCTCGTCGATCGGCTCATTGTGCTTGCGGAAGTACTCGCGGAAGTCGTTGACCAGATCGATGGTCTCGTCGTAGACCTCGGAGGTGCAGGCACGGTTGAGCAGAACCTGCTCGGCGCCGAACATCTCGGGAACCTCGGTCAAAATCGCCGTGCCGCCGGCCTCGGCCAGCTTGTCGGCAATGCGGCCCACCAGCGGATTGGCGGTGATGCCCGACAGACCGTCGGAGCCGCCGCACTTCATGCCGACGATCAACTCGCTGACCGGAATCGGCTCGCGCTGGAACTTGCCCGCGTAGGCGGCCAGTTCACGCATCATCTCAATGCCCGTCTCAACCTCGTCGCTGGCGTCCTGCGCGTTGAAGGCGCGGATGCGGTCGGCGTTCTTCTCGTCGAGCGCGGCCAAAAAGTTCTTGAGCTGGTTGTTCTCGCAGCCGAGCCCGAGCACCAGCACCGCGCCGGCATTCGGATGCCGCGCCAGAGCCGCCAGAATCTTCTGCGTCGAAACCAGATCGTCGCCCAACTGCGAGCAGCCGAACGGATGGCTCACCGTGAAGATGCCGTCAATCGACGGATACTTGGCGATCTCTTTCGCCGCGGCCTCGGCAATGCGCGCCGCCGTGTGGTTGACGCAGCCGACCGTGTTGACGATCCAGATCTCGTTGCGCACACCGACCGAGCCATCGGGGCGACGGAAACCGTCGAAGGTGCGGCCCTTTTCGCTGCGGTTCGTCAGCGCAAAGGCCGGAGCCGCACCTGCCTTGAAGCCGCCGCGCTTGAGCTCGGCCGCCAGCGCGCTGGATACATTCTGCGTGTGAACGTGCTCACCGGGAGCAATCGCTCGCTTGGCTACGCCAATCGAGTACCCGTACTTGATGACGGGCTCACCGGCGGCAATGGGCTTGAGGGCGATCTTGTGCCCGAACGGCACATCTTCGGCGGCAACCAATCCGCCCTCAATGGTCTGACCCTTGACGACCGGCTGCAATGCAACCAGGACATTATCGGAGGGATGAATCTTCAGTGTGGCTGGCAATTTCGTCTCACAAGAAAGAGATTTTTCTGACGGCGAAATTTCTCTCGTCGCAGTCTTGCAAACAGTGTGCAGCGCCCGTTGCGCGAAGGCCAAATTGCCGCAAATCTACAGTGTTTTCGCGGATGGAAAGGCTTTCTCTCCAGCCGCTCTGCGGCGCGTACCTCGGCGCTTTGTCCGGAGTTTCCCGGCCAAGTTCAGACCGAAAATATTTCCTTTACCCAGCGCTGGCACTCTGATTATAGATGGATCGGCAGACGTTTGCTGTGCGATCAGATGATTTACGTACCCTGAGGCGAGAGTCTGAATGCGCTCAAAGGTCAGACCACTGCGGTTTTTATGGCCTTCGGGGCTCAAGAATTTTTTCTTTTTATTTGTGCAAAAAGAAGAGGCCAACCCGCTGGCAGAAGCTCTGCGAGCGGATTGGCCTCCTGGAGGTACGGGGGCTAGCGTGGTTCGACCACGAGCCGTACCGGAGCCAGAATGCCCGAAGGAAGCGGCGCTATCTCATTCATGTCCTGCATTTCAAAGCGCTTACCGTACTTGGCGATGAGCGGGGAGAAGTCGCGCGGACCGTTTTCAGCCATCCTGTTCATGGCTGTATTGAAAACATGCACCTCAATCGTGTTCGCGCCTGTGTGCAAGGCCGGGCTGACCTCGATCTGGTACGGAGGATGCCAGAGCGTGCCGACCTGCTGGCCGTTGACGACGATGATCGCAGCCTCGCGCAACGGAGCATCGAGCAGCGCGCGCACGCCGTTGGCCCCGGCCGGGCGCGGATCGGTCGTCGGCGTTCCCGCGCCGAAGTCGAGCAGAATTTTCTTGCTCTTCAGCGCTGTCGCGTCGATGGTGACGGTGCGCGTGTACACCGCCTCGCCCGAGTAGAACTTTTTGCCGTTGAGTGCGGTCCAGGACTCCGGCTTGCCGATGGGCTGGTTTTTTGCTTCGCTGGCAAAGCGGATCGACCAGTCGTTGTCGAGCGTGGCCAGCGTCGTGGGCGTTGCCGCTTCCGGCTTGCCCAGCGTGGCGTCGGCGGCCTTGTAGCTGACCACGAAGACGCGCGACTCATAGGGCGCGAGCGTGAGCGGGAAGCGCGCTCCGGGGTGGTTGTCGGCGGTCCACAGAGCCTTGCCCGTGTCAGGATCGAGAGCCTCGACGACGGGCGCTGTGGCGCGGAAGTGGACGGTGGCATCGGTCGGCTGGTTGCTGCTGTTCACCACAAAGTAGACGTCGCTGGTGGCCAGTTCGCGATGGATAAAGCCGAGATCCAGCTTGGTGCCCTGCGCGTCGAGGTCGGGCGCAAGCGCCGCATGCAGCGTTGCTGCCAACTGCTCCACGGAATCGATGCTCGTGCCCTTGTGGCCATCGGCGCGGAAGAGCTTTTCGCTCAGAGCCGCAATTGCCGGCGCGTCCTTTTGCTCGAGAAGCCCTGGGGCCAGCGTCGGCTGGCTGCCAATCCCGATCAGCTTGCCCTTGCCCTCGGCATAGGCCGCCACGGTCTTGTAGGCTGCCAGCGGAATCCGCTCGGTGGGCGGCACCACAAGCACCGGGTAGGGAACCGTGCCCAGCTTTTCGATGGTCCTGGCGTCGATGTAATCGATGTTGTAACCGGCGTCGAGAATTGCCGCCATCAGCGCGGGCGAAATCTTCTCTTTCATTGCCTCGGTGATCGAAGCGCGGCCGTTCGGGTGGATCGAGGCCTGCACGTCGTCTTCGGGCAGCAGAATCGCCACGTCGTTGGTGGGCTTGCCTTGGCGCAGCAGCCAGCTCATGCGCGTGAGATAGCCGGTCACCTCGGGCATCACCGCGAACCACGGGTTGTGCGCGTTGAAGACCGCTGCAGCGTAGAGCGACCAGCCCGGCTCGCCCGCCGCATCCGGCGAATACGGCCAGCCGTGGCCCACAAACTGGTTCACACCCTCCAGCAGCATCCGATCGGCCTCGACCTTCATGTCGAGCGGCGTGGCGCGGAAGACCGGCGAATGCAGCCAGGTCCAGGTTTCGGCCGAGGTCACGTTGCGGTTGTAGAGGTGGCTGGCCGAGCTGGCCCAGCGCGTGAAGGAGAAGGCGCGCCACTGCGGCCCCTCGCCCTCGGGCAACTGCGGCGTGGCCTCATCGGCCAGAATCGCCGGCGGAAAGCCGTAGGTCTGCGAGCGGAACTTCGTGTGATGTGCCGCCGCGAATTCCGTCACCGGCGCGAGATAGTTTTCACGCACAAGGTCGCTCATCGTCAGCGCCCAGTCGTGGCGCACCGAGGCGGCCTCGGTCGTGTTGCCGGCCAAAAGCTCGGGCAGATGCGGAATCAGATCGTAGCCGCGGCGCCGGAGAAACTCCGCGGGCAAGGTCGGCGTCCAGTCGGCGCCGTAGACCTCAAGCGAGTCGGAGAAGACCGACGTCGGCGGCTGATCGCCAAAGGCCTTCAGCAGCGGCTCGGCTACATCCTTCAGATGCTCGTCGATCGCCGGCCGTGCCATGTGGTCAAGCACAAGCCCTTCGCCACCAACGCCGGGCCGCTTCACCTGCTGGCCGGTGTGGCTGGCGATGAAGTAGAGCGCCGTCATCGTACCTGACGTCACCGGCGAGGCACCCTCCGGCGAAAAGCGTACCGCCGAGGCTGCGTCAAAGTTTTCTTGCGTTCCATTGACCGCGAAGGCGGCGATAAAGCTCTCGCCTTCCTTCAGCTTGGGTGCCGGGGTCGGCGTCTTGCCCAGGGCGACGTACTCCACCTTGAGCTTGCTTGAAGACAGCGCCAGCGTCGTCGTCGGGCCGCCATAGGGCCAGCCGCTGCCGAGCGTGATGTCGACGCGCATACCCAGTTTGCGCGCCGTCTGGTTGGCGAAGCCGACCGCGTCCATGAACTCCGGCGACAGATATTTCAGGTTGCGGATTCCCTTGGCGGCATCGTCGAGCGCCATCGGGTACACCGGCTGAATCTCAACGCCGCCGATGCCTGCCTTCTGCATCGTCACCAGTTCTTTTTCGAGCTCGGGCTTGGTCACCGCCGGCCCAAACCACCACCAGCGCATCATCGGGCGCGCGTCGGCGGGCGGATGCACGAAGTGCTCGCGCAGATCCCCTGCCGGATTGGTCGCGCTTTGCGCCGGCGCTTGGAGCGCAAGCATGCCCAGAACAGCGACCGCTCCCAGCCGCGCCATCGTCGCCACCTTGGACGGAAAGACAGTCATGGTATTTCTCCTTGAAAACTTTTCCAATAAAGAATATCCCGCCGCGAGCACCTTTGGCTCTGCGGCGGGAGTTTTTCTTCTCTTTCGTCTTTTTTCGCGTTTGTCCGGCGCTTTGCGCGCCGAAAAAACGCTAGTTGTTGATTTCGAGCACGTTGATCGAGTAGGGAACCAGCGTCTCGCTGAACTTTGTGCTCACCGTGATCGCCTTTTCCATCGGAACCACGGCCTCGGGAGCCGCCAGCGAATTGGTCGCATTCGGCGTCTTGCCCGTCAGCGTGATCAGCTTGGCCTTGGGATCGATCTTGCCAGCGCCTTCGAGCGAGATTGCCAGCGGCACGGCCTGGCTGGTGGCGTTGACCAGCTTGATGTAGAGCTTGTGCTTTTGCTCATCGCGCGTGGCGACGGTGAAGACGCGGTCCGGCGTGCCTGCCAGCGTGGCCGGAACCACCTCGGTGCCGACGTGGCCTGCAAACATCACCTGCGCGTAGTAGCTGGGCGAACCGTAGCTGTTCAGCGAGTCATAGCCGATCAGGTCGGTGTCCCACTGGATGCCGTGCGCGTTGACGTTGGTCAGCAGCGGCGCATAGGCGTGCATCACGACCAGATCGCTGTTGCGCTCAAGGCCCGTCATCCAGGCGGCGTCGGCCAGCGCGGCGTCCAGGTTCGGCGTCGGATCGCCCTCGCGCGTGGCCCACTCGCCGACAAAGATCTTCGGACCATTGCGGTCAATCTTGTCGTAGTGATTCACCATGCCGAAGATGGTATCGGCCGACTCGTAGTAGTGGTCATCGACCACATCCGGCTTGATGCTCTTGACCGGCGTGGTGGCGATCAACTGCAACTGCGGATACTTGGCCTTGATGGCCTTGTAGAACTGTTCGTAGCGGCCGTCGTAGCTGTGCGAATGGTCGAACTGGTCCTCATTGCCGATTTCGACGTAGTGCAGCGGGAACGGTGCCGGGTGACCATACTTGGCGCGCAGCGCGCCCCAGTGGGTCTCCGGTCCGCCGGTGACGAACTCGATTTCGTCGAGTGCGTCCTGCACGTGCGGCTCAAGCGCCGGTCCCGGATCGATGTGTTCCTGCGCGAGCGAGTAGCCGGCATAGACGGCCAGCACGGGCTCGACCTTCAGATCCTCGCACCACTCAAGGAACTCGAGCAGGCCCATGCCATCGGAGGAGCGATAACCCCACGGTCCCTGGTGCGTCGGCCGGTTCACCGTCTCGCCAAGGGTCTTCTTGAAGTCGAAGCGGTCGGCGATGTGGTCGCCCTCAAGGTAGTTGCCGCCGGGCAGCCGCAGAAAGGTCGGATGCATCGCGGCCATCTTTTCCATCAGGTCGATGCGGTTGCCGTTCGGGCGGTTGTTATAGGTCGGCGGAAACAGCGAAATCAGCTCGAACCAGATCGTCGCGGGCTTGGTCGTGGTCAGCAGCAGATGGTTATTCTGCGAGACCGGAACGTTGCCGGTCTTGAGCGTGTAGCTGTACTGCTTCCAGGCGCCCGAGACTCCGGTCACGGTCGCTGAGGCGGCCACCACGCCGGTCTGGTCATTTTCAAGCGCGACGGTCACCGGCAGATCCGGTGTATCGGTCTTGGCCCAGAACGAGCCGGTGTAGGTGGCGTTCGGCCGCACGGGAATGCCCCAGTAGCCGTTGTTCTCGACTCCGGCAGGAGCCTTTTCGGTTGCGCCGATCACCTGCACCTTGATGCTGTGGGTGATGGCGGCGCTGGGGCCCTCTTTTTCATCGATCGAGATATGCGAGACCGCGTTGCCGCGGGCTACTGCGGGCCAGTAGTGCAGGCTGCCCCAGGTACGCGCGGGCACGCGGTCGCGGACCAGTTCGCCATAGAGGCCGCCGTCGTAGGAATAATTGATCTCTTCGGTCATCAACCCATACAGCGTGGGGCTGACCTTGGTGCTGGGCTGATTGACCTGAATCGTCAGTGACGGAGACTGCGCAACCAGGCACAACGGCGCTGAGAGCGCCGCAAGAAGAGCAAGCAGGGCGGGTGACCTTTTCATGATGCCGCCATGGTAGATGGAAACGGCATGGGTTGACAACAAGAAAAGGTTTTCTTTTGCGGCATAAAAAACGCCGGTCCCCGTCTCCAGGGGCCGGCGCTGTCTTGGCAGAGTTCTGCGTTCAGCGTACGACTTCGAGCGTCAACTCGTTCTGCAACGCCTCTGGAAGTGCAGGCATCGCTCCGGTCTGCGTTGCCACCCAGCTTCCCCAGCGATTGCCGGCGCGGTTCAGCGTGGCCAGGTCGGCCCCTTGCAGCATGGAATGCACCAGCGCTGCGGTAAACGCATCCCCGGTGCCGATGGTGTCGGCGACCTCAACCGGGTAGCCCGGATGATCGTCCCACTCGTCGCGCTTGACCAGCAGGCTGCCATTGCCGCCGCGCGTGACGGCGACCAGTTCCAGCATCGGGAATTCGTCGAGCAGCCGTTGGGCTCCGTAGCGTTGCAACTCGTGGTTGCTGATCTCTTCGATGGTCAGCCCCAACAGGTTCATGACCTCGGGAAGCTCGTCCAGATTGAGCTTGAGCACGGTGGCCAGCTCGAGCGACTCCTGCAGAATTTCGCCGGAATAAAAAGGCGCGCGCATGTTCACGTCGAGCACGCGGATGCAGCCCGGGCGGGTCTGCGCGGCCAGCGTCTGAATCGTCTGGCGCGACTCGCGGCAGCGTTGTGCCAGGGTGCCAAAGCAGAGTGCGTCGGCGCGTTCGGCCAACTGCACCCATTCGTCGGACAGCTCCATGAAGTCCCAGGCCGCCGGTTCGTGAATGTTGTACTGTGGCTCGCCGGAGGCGAAATGCACATCGACCTGACCGGTCTCATGCACGGGGTCGACCTCCACCTGACTGGCGTCGACCGGTGTTGCGGCCAACTCATCCATGGCTGTGCGACCGAGCGCGTCGCTGCCGACCCGGCTCAAGATCACCGAGCGGTTGCCCAAGCGTGCCGAGGCAACACTGAAGTTTGCCGGTGCTCCGCCCAGACGAGGGCCTTCCGGCAACAAATCCCACAAGAGCTCACCAATTCCAACAATGAAACGCGGTTCGTTCACGGTTGATGCCTACCTTTTCTTGACCATTCGGCTCTGCGGCCGCTCCCCAGAGTTTCACGCTGGGCTTGCGAGGGTCAATGACTTGCGCACGGAACGTATCTCTCCGGTCACATCCGATGGGAACCAGATCGGAAAAGACACAAAACATTGTTAATGTTTTGACGCGAAATGCATCACGAACGTGTGAGTTTTTATGGGATTTTCTTGTTTTAAAAAGAGCTGAAATTGCCGGTCCAGCGGTAAATGGAACAATCTTCCCAGTTTGCGGCCATGTACTCGCCGTCCGGCTGGTTGTTGAGAATATCGCGGTCGGCTATGGCGTCGGCCCGCGAGCGGCGAATTTCACCGGCAAACAGGCGCGTCCAGCCCGACTGGCAGCGGAGCGTGCGTTCCTGCTCGTTGTTCACATAGAGCAGGTCGACCTGACCTTCGCGGCCGCGCAACTGCTTGTCCCATTGTGTCAGCAGGCGTTTGAGAACCGGTGCGCCGAAGGGATTGAAGAGAAAGATGGCGCACGGGCCCGCGGGCAGCTTGTATTCGACCGCGTCGCGGCAGAGCAGGCGTAGCGGCGATTCGGCGCGGTCGGCCTTGCGCCATAGCGCGTTATTGCGGCGCGCGATGGCAGCCAGCGTCGGATTCATCTCGACGCCGATGCATTGGCGAAAGCCGTGTTCGGAGGCCAGCAGAAGAGCGCGGCCCATGCCCGCGCCGAGGTCCACAAAGGTGTATTCGCTGAGCGGAGCCGCGGGCTTGTAGCGCCGCCACTGGGCCAGAATGCGCTGGAAGATGCTGGGCGCGACGCCGTAATAGGCGGTGTTGTGCCGGTCATTGTGATGGCCGCTCTTGAGCGCGCGGCCGACGATGAGGCCGCTGGTGCGCACGCCGTATTCCGCGTCGAATGGATGCTGGATGTAGCCCTCGTCAACGTGCAGGCCGGGCAGAAGTTTTTTCTTTTTGGCTGGACGGCGGGCCTGTGCGCTCTCCGCATTTCTTTTCGTCTTTTGAGTTGTCGCGCGCGCCGTCATCTATCGCAAACCTACCACAGCGGGCGCGATTGTTGTAGTGCGTTTCGGAGTCTCAGGCTCCGCTTCGACCCTGTAAACTGAAACCATGACGAAACGGATTGGAGTCCATCTGGGCACGACCGGCGGCGCATCCAATGCCGTCGAACGCGCCGCCGAAATTGGCGCGAACACCTTTCAGATTTTCTCGGCCAGCCCGCGCATGTGGCGTGTGGTCAAGGCCGATCCCAAGCAGACCGAGCGCATGAAGGCGCTGCGGGCCAAGCTCGACGTGGGCCCGCTCGTGATTCATACCAGCTATCTGGTCAACGTCTGCAGCCAGACCGAAGAGGTGCGCGCCAAAAGCATCGTCGCCTTCCGTGGCGAGATCGAGCGCGCGCTGGCCTACGGCGCCGAATATCTGGTGCTGCATCCCGGCTCGTGGAAGGGCCTCACGCGCGAGGAAGGGCTCAGGCTGGCCGCCGAGTCCATCACCAGCGCCATCGACGGCCTGCCCTGGCAGGGAACGTTCTTCAACATCCTGATCGAGAACACCGCCGGTGCCGAGTTCTCGCTCGGTGGCAGCTTTGAGCAGGTGGCCGAGCTGGTCACGCGGCTCCGCGCCACCGCGCCGGTGAATGTTTGCCTCGACACCTGCCACACCTATGTGGCTGGCTACGATCTGGTCACCGACTACGACGCCGTGATGGATATGGTCGGCTCGACCATCGGCTTTGAGGCAGTCAAGGTCTGGCACTGCAACGACGCCAAGGCCGCGCTCGGCTCCAAGCTCGACCGGCACGAACACATCGGCAAGGGCACGATGGGCGTCGAGCCCTTCCGCCGCCTGCTCAACGATCCGCGCTTCGCGCACTCGGCCTTTATCGCCGAAACCCCGGTCGACGAACCCGAGGATGAGGTGCGTAACGTGAAGGCGCTCAAGGACTTGGTGCAGTAGTAATCAAGAAAGCGCGATTTTAATTGCGGCCATGGTAGCATTTTGCTACCATGGCCGCATGGCACAGCCCGTCAAACTCTCCGATGCATTGGTCCTTGATGCCCGCCTGGAAGCCGAGCTGCAACAGCGCTCGATTGCCGGCCAGGTGGAGTATTGGGCGAAACTGGGCAAGCTGGTCGACGCCGTACTCGATGGTCGTACCCGAACCGAAGCCCTGCAGAAGGGCGGTGCGAGGCCGCTTTCAGAGTTGATTGCGACGGTGGATACGGCAGAGGGCGAGGTGCGCCTGAAGGCCTATCTGGACAGTGAGCCATTTCCTCATTTCGAGGCGCATCCCACGCGCAAGGGGATTCTGGTTCGCGTGGAGGCTGACGGCACGCGCTCCACAGGGCGTTTTGTTGATCGGCAGTTTGTCGCGGAGACTGCGGAGACCATGAGTCCCGCTCTGGCAAGGTGAGCGGCACGTGATTCCTTTGCTCGAACGAAAACCGATTGTAGTGGCGCTGGCTGGCCCGAATGGCGCTGGCAAAAGCACCTTCTATCAAGCTCATTTAAGACCGTCAGGCCTGCGGTTCGTGAATGCGGACCAGTTGGCGCTTCAATGGAAGCTCGATCCCTACCGGGCTGCGGACTTGGCCGGGGAGATTCGCAGCGCGCTAGTGGATCGCGGCGAGAGCTTCATCTTTGAAACAGTTTTTTCTGATCCAGTGGGTGAAAAACTGGAGTTTTTGCAGATGGCCGCGCTGCATGGCTACACCGTCGTGCTGTTTTTTGTTGGTATCGATGGGCCGGAGACCTCGAAAGAGCGAGTCACCATCCGCGCGCTCAAGGGCGGCCACGACGTGCCCGACGAGAAGATTCAGAGCCGCTACGCGCGCACGATGGAAAACCTGCGCCGCGCCCTGCTGGTTCTGCCTTATGTGCAGGTCTACGACAACAGCGATCTGAACCATCCTTACCGGCGGGTGGCCGCGCTTGAAGAGGGAACGCTGCGCCTCTTCGATCCCATTCCCGCATGGTTGGCGCCGCTTCTGCCTGCCCGTTGACCCTCTTGCCATTTACACTAGAGAAGTTATGGCGGAAGAAACCGAACTGCGTTACGAACCGGCATCGATTGAACCCAAGTGGCAGCAGCGTTGGGCTGCGGACCCGACGATGTATGCGGCCGAATCGGCTGATTGTGGCAAGCCCAAGTATTACGTAATTGAGATGTTGCCCTACCCCAGCGGCAAGCTGCACATGGGCCATGTGCGCAACTACTCGATTGGCGATGCGCTGGCCCGGCACATGTGGATGAAGGGCTACAACGTGTTGCACCCGATGGGCTGGGATTCCTTCGGCCTGCCGGCGGAAAACGCCGCGCTCAAAAACAACACCCCGCCGCGCGAGTGGACCCTGTCCAACATCGCCGCCATGAAGAAGCAGATGGAGCGGCTCGGCCTCGGCTACGACTGGGAGCGCGAGGTCACCACCTGCCTGCCCGAGTACTACCGCTGGAATCAGTGGTTCTTTCTGCGCATGTACGAGAAGGGCCTCGTCTATCGCAAGCAGAGCAAGGTGAACTGGTGCCCCCAGTGCGCCACGGTGCTCGCCAATGAGCAGGTGGTCAACGACTGCTGCTGGCGGCACGAGACCACGCCGGTCGAGCAGCGCAATCTGGAGCAGTGGTTCTATCGGATCACCGCCTACGCCGATGAGTTGCTCGACGGCATCGACGCGCTCGAAGGCTGGCCCGAGAAGGTGCGCACCATGCAGCGCAACTGGATCGGCCGCTCGAAGGGCACCGAGGTCGATTTCTTTGCATATAACGATGAAGCTATTACCGCTGGTGCATTAAAAGGAAACGGGGAAGCAGAACAGCGCGGCGAGAAAATCCGCGTTTTTACTACTCGAATAGATACGATTTTCGGTGCGACGAGTGTGCAGTTGGCTCCTGAGCATCCAATCGTCGCTCGTTTCGCCGCGAACGATGCCAAGCTCAAGGCCGCCGTCGAGGCCATGATTGAGCAGCAGAAGAAGGCCAAGGAAGACGGTGACATCGGCTCGATCGAAAAGGAAGGCATTTTTACTGGCCATTACGCGATCAATCCGTATAACCAGACCAAGGTGCCGATCTGGATCGCCAACTATATTCTGGCCGACTACGGCACCGGCGCCATCATGAGCGTTCCGGCGCACGATGAGCGCGATTTCGAGTTTGCCAAGAAGTACGACCTGCCCATTGTCCAGGTAATCGAGCCCGTCCAAAACGAGGACACAACGGAGTTGCCGTTTTGCTCGAAGGAAGGGAAGATCGTCAACTCCGATCCTCTCGTTGATGGCTTGACCTGCCTTGAAGCACAGAAAAAACTTCAGGAGATTGCCAGGGACAAGGGGTTTGGCGAAGCCAAGACCACCTTCCGCCTCAAGGATTGGGGCGTGAGCCGCCAGCGGTATTGGGGCACGCCGATCCCGATGATCAACTGCCCCGCGTGCGGTCTGGTGCCGGTGCCCGACGATCAGTTGCCGGTGCTGCTGCCGGAGCAGATCGCCATCACGCAGCAGGGCGGATCGCCCTTGAGCCGCGTGCCTGAGTTTTTGAATACCACCTGCCCCAAGTGCGGTGCCGCGGCCAAGCGCGAGACCGACACGATGGACACCTTTGTTGATTCGAGCTGGTACTTCTATCGCTACACCGATGCGAAGAACCCGGCGCAGCCCTTCGATCCGAAGGCCGCGCAGTACTGGTTCCCGATTGACCAATACATTGGCGGCGTCGAGCACGCGATTCTGCATCTGATCTATTCGCGCTTCTGGACGCGGGTGATGCGCGATCTGGGCCTGATCGTCAACGACGAGCCGGCGACGCGGCTGTTCACGCAGGGCATGGTGCTCAAGGACGGCTCGAAGATGTCGAAGTCGAAGGGCAACGTGGTTTCGCCCGACGACATGGTGGCCAGCTACGGCGCCGATGCAACGCGCATGTACGCGCTGTTTGCCGCGCCGCCCGACCGCGATCTTGACTGGCAGGAAGATGGCGTGGCGGGCATCAGCCGCTTCCTCGGCCGTGTGTACCGCATCGCGCTGAAGTACGCACCGGCGGCGGTCGCGGCCAAGGGCACCAGGCTCGACAAGCCCACCGGTACGGCGCTCAAACTGCTGCGCAAGTTGCACCAGACCACGGCGAAGATCACGCTGGACTTTGAGGGCCGTTGGCACTTCAACACCTGCGTGGCGGCGATCATGGAGCTGGTCAACGAGATTCAGTCGGCCGATGCCGAACTGGCCAAGGGTGAGGTTCCGCAGGCGGCCGTCTACGAGTTGCTGCACACGCTCACGCTGCTGCTGGCGCCCTTCGCGCCGTATCTTGCGGCCGAACTCTGGGAGATGCTTGGCGAAAAGGGCAACGTGCTGCGTGCGCCCTGGCCCGCGAGCAATGCCGAACTGGCCAAGGAAAACGAGAAGGAGCTGCCGGTGCAGATCAACGGCAAGCTGGTCTCGCTGGTGCGCGTGGCCGCCGATGCCGACGCCAAGACCATTGAAGCGGCCGCACTGGCCGATGAAAAGGTCCAGAGTCGCACGGCGGGCAAGACCGTCGCCAAGGTCATCGTGGTCCCAGGACGCGCGGTGAATCTGGTCGTCAAGTAGGACCGCCGAAAACAAGAAAACCGCGAAACCTCCTGTGAGGTCTCGCGGTTTTCTTTGCGTGAAAAGCGGCGGCGTAATCAGAAAAGCTGCCGCGCCGCAGGTGCCTAAAACATCTTCAACCGAATCACCAGATACTTTTTCGGGTCCTGGCGGATGCTCTGGATGAGCTGTTGTGACTGGTCCATCGTGGCGTCGGCGTGGTTGTAGAGCGAGGGATTCTTGACCAGTTGGCCGAGCGTGCCCTGCCCCTGGTCGACGCTGGTCAGAATCGCGTCGAGCCGCGTCACCGTATCGTCGAGCTTCTTGGCAAAGGCCGGGTCCTTGGCCATTTTGCCAAGCGCGCCCTGGCCGGAGTTGATTGAGGCCACAAGCTGATTGGTGTTGGCCACCGTCGCATTCAGGTTGTTGTAGAGCGTCTCGTCCTTGAGCAGCTTGCCCGCCGTGCCCTTGCCGTTGTCGAGGTCGGTGGTGATGCGGTTCAGCCGGTCAACGGCCGCGTTGGCGCGCGTGTAGAGCGTGTCGTCGTTGACCAGTTTGCCGAGCGAGCCCTTGCCGCCCGCCACCGCGCCACTGATCGTTTGCAGATTGGTGGCGATGGTCGTGATCTTTTTCGCCAGCGTCGGATCGTTGATGAGCTGGCCGACGGTGCCCTTTTCGCTGTTGAGCGAATCGATCAGCGTCTGCATTTTGCGAATGAGCGTGTTGACCTGATCGATCGAGGCCGAGCTCGAACGGATCACGTCCTGAATGCCGGAGGTGCTGGCGGCGCGCAACTCGGTGTTTTCGGCGGGAACGGGACCGGTGGCCTGGGTCGAGTCGATGTCGACAAAGCTCTCGCCCAGCACGCCTGCCTGCACGATGGAGGCGGTGGAGTCCGCATGCAGCGCCTGCTCGTACTTTTTGCCGACGCGCATGGTGACCTCGACCGGGTTCGGATTACGCTCGGGCACAATTCGGATCCGGATGATGTTACCTATGGTCACATTTTGCAGGGTGACCGGTGCGCCGTTTTTGAGCCCGGCGGCGCTGGGAAAGTAGGCGCGCAGCACCAGCTTCGGCGTGAACAGACCGCCCGAGGAGCCGGACATCAAAAAGATGAGCAGAATCAAAACCGCGGTGGCGGCCAGAACCAACGCGCCGACGCGCAACTGCGACCACTGGATTTCTTTACGGCTGGGCACGTATCTCCTCTTTGTCGAGCGCCTTAGACCCTAACGCCTTTCACCATTATCTTCTAGCACGACGCTGGCTGAGGCAAGTTGCGCAGTGTGCGTCAGCGACAGCGCGGCATGCGTGGCCCCTAACTGCTGTGCAATCTGCGCGGCACGGCCATGGAATTGCAGCGTCGGCCGGCCGCTGGGTTCGCGCACAACCTCGATTTCGCGCCAGTTCACGCCAAAACCGATGCCGGTGCCGAGGGCCTTGGCTCCAGCCTCCTTGGCGGAGAAGCGCGCCGCGAAGCTTTCGGCGGCGTTGCGCTTGCGCAGGCAGTAGGCCTGCTCGGCCTCGGTGTAGACGCGGTTAAGAAAACGCTCACCAAAGCGGTCTATCGAGTGCTGGATGCGCTCGATCTCGACAAGGTCGATTCCTGAGCCTACGATCATAGCTACAAGGTATAACAAACGGGAGGGGCGTGCGTTTGCAACCTCTCTATCTTGCGGAGTTTAGACTAAAATGGACCGAACTGCTCCTGGGGGGTCAATTACCACCGGAACCAGCTTGGGGTACTGGTTTGTCGCGAAAGAAGACAGCCTTCGTTCAACTCCAGCACATCTATTATGCGGCGGGTCCGCTTACCGATAGGACGAGGGTGAGGCTAGCAATGGTGGAGAAAGATGCGGGGCATGCAATGAGCATCCCATGGGCGCTGCAAATGAAAGCGATCTCCATCGAGGAGCCTGGACATTTGATCCAGACCCTGACCGGGGCGATTTTAGGCTGTGGTGGATGGGTGTTGAGCCGGGGAGCCAATGATAACGGCACGGTCAACATGCTCTTCGAGTTTGAACGGCAGGCATGTGTTGATGTTTACAGCATCTTGATTGCCTCAGGTCTGGAGTTGAGCCAGAGCGGTCATATTCGTTTTACAGAGCTGTGCCATTGCACGCGCAACCAGCAGCGCGATTGCGGCACCGAGATTGCCAGTATCGATCTTGAGGTGCAGACCTTTCCGGTTTCGGCAACCACAGGGGTCGAGAACTCGCCCGCAGCGTAAACGCGGGCGGTCTCAGCCGGCTTCCACCAAACCATAACGGCGTTGCCAGGCCTCTTTGAGGTGAGCGCGGACGCGTGCCCGCTCGCTTTCGGGGTACTCGGCGCGTGCCTCGGCGGTGAACTTCACGGCCTCCTGCTTGGCCAGTTCGATCCATTTGCGGTCGCGGATGAGGCTGGCCACGCGGAACTCGGGCAGCCCGGCCTGCCGGGTGCCGAAGAACTCGCCGGGACCGCGCAGTTCAAGGTCTAGCTCGGCCAGTTCGAATCCGTCCTGGGTGCGCACCATCGCTTGCAGTCGCTCTTCGCCGATCTGCGAGACGCGGGGCCCGGTCATCAGCACGCAATAGCTTTTTGCCGCGCCGCGACCGACGCGCCCGCGCAACTGGTGCAACTGCGAGAGCCCGAAGCGCTCGGCGTGTTCGATGACCATCACCGAGGCGTTGGGCACGTCCACGCCAACCTCGATGACCGTGGTCGAAACCAGCACATCGATTTCACCGCGCTGGAACCGGCGCATGGTCACCTCTTTGTCATCAGCACTCATGCGGCCATGCAGCAAGCCAACGCGTAGCCCGGCGAGCGGCCCGGTGCGCAGCTTCTCGTGCATCTCCACGGCAGATTTGAGCTCGAGCTTGTTCTCACTGCCGCTATCGTCCATGCCGGTGAGCAGAGCACCGGCCTTGCCCTTTTTGCTTCTCGTTTTTTTCTTGGGCGGTGCGGCCTCGGTCTCATCCTGCGAAAAATCCAGCTCGGGCTGGTCGTCGCGTGAGCCTTCGATGACCGGGTAGACGATGTAGGCCTGGCGCCCCTCTTCAACCTGCTTGCGGACGAAGCCCCAGACCTCATCCGCGCCCGCTTGGGGCACGCGGCGGGTGACGATGGGCGTGCGCCCCGGCGGCAGCTCGTCGAGCACGCTCAGATCAAGGTCGCCGTAGAGCGAGAGCGCGAGAGTGCGCGGAATCGGCGTCGCGGTCATCACCAGCACGTCGGGTTCGGCCTCGTTGGGCTTTTTCATCAGCCGGAAGCGCTGCATCACGCCGAAGCGATGTTGCTCGTCGACGACGATGACGCCGAGCCGGTCGAAGGAGACTTTTTCTTCAATGAGCGCGTGGGTGCCGATAACGATCTGCGCTGTGCCGCTGTTGATTTGGCTGCGTGCCTGCCGCTTGCGGCTCTCGTCGAGCGAGCCGGTCAGCAGCACGATGCGCGGCTTGTGGTCGGCGTTCTCAAAGAGCTTGCGCGCGGCCAGATAATGCTGCGTGGCCAGAATCTCGGTCGGTGCCATCAGAGCGGCCTGATAGCCATTTTCAACGGCGATCTGCATCGCCTGAAAGGCAACGATGGTCTTGCCCGAACCGACATCGCCTTGCAGCAGACGGCGCATCGGGTAGGGCTCGCACATATCGTTGACGATCTCGCCGAGGGCACGCTTCTGTGCCGCGGTGGGATCAAAGGGCAGCACCTGTTGCAGGGCTTGCCGCACCGGCTCATCGGCGCGGAAGGCGATGCCGGTGTGCGCGCGCATCTTGCGGCGCTTGAGCTCGAGGCCGAGTTCGAGGAAGAAAAGCTCCTCGAAGATCAGGCGGCGATGCGCAGGCGTGTCGGCGGCTTGCAGTGCCGTCATCGGCGTGCCGTCGGGCGGAAAATGCGCCTCGCGCAGCGCGGTTTCGCGGTCGGGCAGGCCAAGCCGTTCGAGCAGCGGGCCGGGCAGGCACTCGACGACGGAGCCGCGCAGCGACTCCAGCAGCCGGAAGACGACCTTGCGCTGCCAGCGCGCATTGAGCCGGTTGCCGCCGAGCGATTCGTAGACAGGCGTGATGCGGCCGGCCTCGAGCAGCCGCGTTTCCGCATCGGCGCTGTCATCGGGCAGCAACTCGAACTGCGGCTGAATCATCTTGAAATCGCGCGCGGAGCGCGACGGCTCCACCTTGCCGTAGACGGCGACGGTCTGGCCGGGCTCGAATTTTCCTTCGAGATAGGGCGCGTGAAACCAGAGGCACTTCATGGTGCGCGTGCCCTGACCGAGGGTCAGCTCAAAGATGGCGCCTTTGCGCGAATCGAGCAGGCCGGAGCCGCGCACCTCGCCGATGACGCTGGCCATTGTGCCGACCTGGAGTTCGTCGAGCGGGCAGGGATTCTGCCGGTCCTCATAGCGGAAGGGAAGATGGTAGAGCAGATCCTCGGCAGTCTGAATGCCTTTGGCGACGAGCATCGCCGCAACGCGCGGACCGACGCCGCGCACGTACATGATGGGTGTATCCAGACCGGCCACACTCTGGATGCTAAAGCATTTCTGCTCATCTTCGCTCGTTGTTCGCAAGGAAAGAGGCGGGATTGCACAATGTGGTTCGAAAGGGAACCGCGCTCGCCGGCTTCGCGTACCGTCGTGTGCGAGGAACGACAGTGGATTCCTCGCGTATTTTTATGTAGTTCAAGGCGCGTTGTCGGTATACTTCTCGGGAAAATCAGAACGAGCGCAGTGGCTCGTGGAGAACACATGTCTGTCGTTGAACTCGTTGGAGTCAGAAAAGCCTATGAGAGCAAGGTCGCGGTCAGCGATCTGAGCTTTTCGATCGAGGCAGGCCAGATCTTTGGCCTGCTGGGGCCAAACGGGGCCGGAAAAACCAGTTCGATCCGCATGATGATGGGCATTACGATGCCCGATGCGGGCCAGGTGCGGCTCTTTGACCAGCCCTTTGCCCGCAAGAGCCTGGAGCGCGTCGGCTACCTGCCCGAGGAACGCGGCCTTTACAAAAAGATGAAGGTCGTTGACCAGTTGATCTTCTTCGGCCAGTTGCACGGGCTTGCGCTCGAGGAGGCCGCGCGCCGCGCTACGCGCTGGGCCGAGCGCATGGAGATTGCGAGCGCCCTCGACAAAAAGACCGAAGAGCTCTCGAAGGGCATGCAGCAGAAGATTCAGTTCATCGCCACGCTGCTGCACGAGCCGGGGCTGATCGTGATGGATGAGCCCTTCAGCGGCCTTGATCCGGTCAACGCCGCGCTGGTGGAAAAGACGCTGCTCGAACTGAAGAACGAGGGCCGCGCGATTCTGTTTTCGACCCATCGCATGGATCAGGTGGAAAAGCTCTGCGACGCGATTTGCCTCGTCAATCAAGGCAAGGACGTGCTCTCCGGCAAGGTGCGCGAGATCAAGAGCCGCTACGAGCGCAATCATGTGATCGTCGAATTCGAGGGCGGCTCCGCCTTCCTGAGCAGCGAAGAAGTCGCCGAGGCCAAAAACTTTTCCGGCCATGCCGAGATCACGCTGAAGCCGCATGGCGACGCGCAGAAACTGCTGCGCGAGGCCAGCGCCGAGGCGAAGATCTATCGCTTTGAACTGGTCGAGCCATCGCTCGAAGAGATCTTTATCGAAACCGTGGGAGGCAAGGCCAATGCATAACATTGTTTTGATTGCGCGACGCGAATATCTGGAGCAGGTGCGCGGCAAGGCCTTCCGCATTTCGACGGTGCTGGTGCCGCTGGCCTTTGTGGTGGTGATCGGCGTCATGGTGCTGATGAACCGGCAGGCGATGGGCGGCAAGCATGTGGTGATCGCCTCGCCCGACGCGGGATTGGCGACCGCGGTGCGCGGGCAACTGACCCAGGGCAAGGAAGAGGACGGTGAGCAGAATAATCGCTTCGACCTGCTGGCGCCGGCGGCCGAAGCAGACCGCGCCGCGCTGATCGAGCGCGTGCACAGCAAGGAAATTGACGGGTTTCTCTGGGTTGATCACGCGCCGGGCAAGGAGCCGAGCGCGGTGTACGATTCGCTTTCATCCTCTGAAATGATTCTGGGAGAAAAGCTGGAAGGCGCGCTGAATCGCGCCGTGCTGCGGCAGCGGCTGACGGGCAACGGCATCGATGCGGCGAAGGCCGACGCATTGCTGAAGCACATTGACCTCGACACGCGCCAGATCGGCAAGGACGGCACGGAGAGCAAGAGCAACGCCATCGGTTCGTTCTTCAAGGGCTATCTGATGGGGCTGATGCTGATGATGACCACGATGATCTATGGGCTGAATGTGGCTCGCTCGATCATTCAGGACAAGACCTCGCGCATCTTTGAGGTGATGCTCTCGATTGCCACGCCGGGCGATACGCTGGCCGGCAAGCTGATTGGCACGGGGCTGGTTGGCCTGACGCAGCTTGCCATCTGGATCGCGGCGGGCAGTGCCATTGCCGGATCGGCCTTTGCCGCGCCGGTGCTGGCGGGCAAGCTGTCGCTGCATTTTTCGATTTTTGAAGCCGTGCTGTTCGTGCTGTACTTTGTCCTCGGCTACCTCTTCTACTCGGTGCTCTTCGCGGGGCTGGCGGCCAGTTGCGAAACCGAGCAGGAACTGCAGATGTATACGCCGCTGGTGGCGGTCCCGGCCTGGGTTGGCTTCGGCATGATCACGGTGGTCACGAACAATCCGAATTCGCCGTGGTCGATTGCGGCCTCGCTGTTTCCGGCTACCTCGCCCATCGTGATGATGTTGCGACTGGGGGGCCAGGTGCCGCCGCTATGGCAGATTGGCGCGTCCATCCTGCTGCTGGCGCTGAGTGTCTGGGGCCTGATCTGGTTCTCGTCGCGGCTCTACCGGGTCGGCGTTTTGATGTACGGAAAGCGCGCTACGCTGCCCGAACTGTTGCGTTGGCTCCGATACAGCTAAAATTGAAGGAGTGAGTGCTTCAGCCCAACCCAGGTTTACCCTCGGCCAGCGCATCGTGCTGGCCGTTGTGCCCCGCATCGTCTGGGCCTTGTTTTCGCTTGTCGGACGGACGTGGCGCTTCGAGGTCATCGCCGAGGACGGTGTGGCTCCTATCCTGTTTGGCGAACGCTCGCCCAACAAAATCTTCTGTTTTTGGCATCAGTGTGTGCTGCCCTGCACGGTTTACTTTCGTCATTCGCATGCGGTAATTCTCATCAGCCGCAGCTTTGATGGCGAACTGATCACGCGTACGCTGCGTTGCTTTGGCTATGACGCTGTGCGCGGTTCGAGTTCGCGCGGCGGCAGCGAGGGATTGCGCGGGCTGGTGAACGTGCTTGCGACCGATCGCACGGCGATTTTCACCGCCGACGGACCGCGTGGGCCGATCTATCAAACCAAGATGGGACCGGTGCGGCTGGCGCATTTGTCGGGCGCGCCCATCGGCGTCTTTCATCTGGAACCCGAGCACGTCTGGACGATGAACTCCTGGGATCGCTTTCAGGTGCCGAAGCCTTTTACGCGCGTTGCCGTCAGTTGGGCGCAGTGGGTGGAAGTGCCCGCCGATCTTGATCCCGAGGCCTATGAGACCAAGCGCCAGGAACTGAATGACGCGCTCGAACGCGCGCGGCTGCGTGCCCGCGCACACTTTGGAAAGACCAACGAATGAGCTCTGAAAACACGAACGAAGCGCGTGAAGATTTGCGCGTTGCTGATTTTGATTTTGAACTGCCCGAAGAGTTGATCGCGCAGCAACCGCCCGCCGTGCGCGGCACCAGTCGCATGTTGCAGGTGGATCGCGCGACGGGGGCCTTGCGCGACTCTGTCTTTACAGATTTTCCTGCGCAACTGCATGAGGGCGACCTGCTGGTGCAGAACGATAGCCGCGTGATTCCTGCGCGACTCTACGCGCAGCGCACCGTCGTGCGTGATCGCGAAAAGCCCACCGGCCGCATTGAAGTGCTGCTGACCGCGCCCGAGGCCGATGGAAGCTGGCGCGCGTTGGTGCGCCCCGGCCGCAAGGTTGCGGTCGGCGAACGGCTCGTTTTTCCTGATGCCGAGGGCCATCCCGTTCTTGAGGCCGAGGTCACCGAGCGTGGCGAATTTGGCGAACGCGTGCTGCGTTTTGCGCCGGTCGCGGACTTCTTCGGTGCGCTCGAATCCATTGGCCACATCCCGTTGCCGCCCTACATCCATCGCGACGATACAAGCTCGGATCGCGAGCGCTATCAGACCGTCTACTCGCGCGAACGCGGTTCGGTCGCGGCGCCTACGGCAGGCTTGCACTTTACGCCCGAGGTGCTCGATGCCATTGCCCGGCGCGGTGTCGAGATTGCGCGCGTCACACTGCACGTGGGCCTGGGAACCTTCGCGCCGCTGCGTGTGGATCGGCTCGCAGACATCCATCTGCATCGCGAGCGCTACACCCTTTCTGTCCAAACCGCCGATGCCATCAATCGCGCCGTGGCCGAGGGCCGTCGCATTATTGCGGTCGGCACCACATCCGTGCGCACGCTCGAGCATTGCGCGCGCGTATCCGAGGGAAAACCTCTCGAAGCGCACACAGGCACGACGGAAATCTTCATCTCGCCGGGCTACAAATTTCGCTTGGTGCAGGGGTTGCTCACCAACTTCCACCTTCCACAATCGAGCCTGATCATGCTGGTGAGCGCCTTTGCCGGGCGTGAACACGTGCTCGAAGCCAATCGCCATGCGGTCCGCGAGCGTTATCGCTTCTTCAGTTATGGCGACTGCATGTTCCTTTCCTGATAGACTCATTGCCTGTGCCTAACGAATCCAAATCGCCCGTTTTTCTGCTCGACACGATGTCGTTCATCTTCCGTGCCTATCACGCGATGCAACGCTCGCGTCCGATGAGCACGCGCTCCGGCCTGCCTACGGCCGCCATCTACGTCTTCACCAACATGATTCGCAAGTTGCGCCAGGATTTTTCTCCGGAATATTTCGCTGCGGTTTTTGATCTGGGCGGCGAGGTTTTTCGTGATGAAAAGGCCCGTGCAATGGGCCCGTTGCGCAAGTGGAACGCGAAGACGCAGAGCTTTGATGAGGTGGATTACGCGGGTTACAAGGCCAACCGCGCCGAGACGCCCGAAGATCTAAAAAAACAGATTCCCTATATTCGCAAGGTGCTTGAGGCGCTGCGCATTCCCATTCTTGCCGCCGAAGGCTTCGAGGCCGACGACGTGATCGGCACGCTCGCGCGCGAGGCTGAAGAGGCGGGTCACGAGGTCTTCATCGTCTCGGGGGACAAGGACATGATGCAGCTTGTCTCTGGCCGTGTGAAGATGCTCAACCCGCAAAAAGACAACCTCATTCTTGATCCTGCCAAGGTGGAAGAGGTGCTGGGTGTGCCGCCCGAAAAGGTCATCGATGTGATGGCGCTGCGCGGCGATGCGGTGGACAACGTGCCGGGTGCGCCGGGCATTGGCGACAAGGGTAGCGTTGATTTGATCCGCGAGTTTGGCTCAGTCGAGACGGTGCTTGATCGTGCCGAAGAGGTGAAGCGCAAGACCTACCGCGAATCGCTGCAGCAAAATCGCGCGGCCGTGTTGCTCTCGAAAGAACTGGTCACCATCGACACGCACGTGCCGCTTGCGCTGGATTTGCCTGCGATGCTGACGCAAACGCCGGACGAGGATGCCTGCCGCGCTCTGTTTGCCGAGTTGGAATTTACCTCGATGTTGCGCGATCTGGAACCGGCGGCGCCGAAGATCGTAGTCGAAATTCTTGACGAACCGACTCCGGAACAGAGCGCGGATTTTTATGCTGCCGCGCGCGCGGGCTTTGCCTTTGTCGTGGATGTGTCTGCGCCTGCCGCCGAGGACGAAGAAGCGCCGCCGCCCATGCAGTCATTGCTCGACGTGGCCGAGGCCGCGGAAAAACAGACGCATTTTTCTGTCGGTGTGTCGGTCGATCCGGCGCGCGCGTTGCGTTTGCCGCTGACCGCGGAGTTGCGCGCATTGCTTGAAGACGCTGCTGTCCCGAAGCAGACGCACGATGCGAAGTCGGTGATGCATGCGCTCGATGCGCAGGGCGTGGCCTTGCGCGGAACCATCGATGACACGCAGTTGCTCTCCTACGACCTCAATCCGACGCACACCTCGCAGTCATTGGCGGATGTGGCGGCGCGTGCGAATCACCCTGCGCCGACGGGGCTTGCCGCTGCGGCCGCTGCCGTGCGTGCCCTGGTTCCGCTGCTGCGCAGGCAGGTGGATGCGGCGGAGCTCACGCGCATCTATACGGAGATCGATCTGCCGCTGGTCCCCGTGCTCTTCCGCATGGAAAAGGTGGGCGTGCGCGTGGATCTGCATGTGCTGGACGGGCTCTCAAGGCAGATCGGCGCGGAGATGGAGACGGCAAGCGCAAAGATTTTTGCCTCCGCGGGCCGCGTCTTCAATATCAATTCGCCGAAGCAACTGGGCGAGGTTCTGTACAAGGATCTTGCTTTGCCCGCGCCCCCCGCGCGTGGCAAGAGCAAATCGCTTTCGACGGCGCAGGATATTCTGGAGCACTTGGCCGAGTCGCACGAGGTTCCGCGCATGGTGCTCGACTATCGCCATCTTTCCAAACTCAAGTCGAATTACACCGATGCGTTGCCGCAACTGGTCGATGCGCAATCGCGCGTGCATACAACCTTTCTGGAAGCGGGCACAACCACCGGGCGACTCTCGTCGACGAATCCGAATCTGCAGAACATTCCTGTACGCACGGAGTTGGGGCGAGAGATTCGCGCAGCCTTCGTGGCAAGAGAAGGCACCCGGTTGCTTTCGGCCGACTACTCGCAGATCGAGCTGCGTCTGCTGGCGCATTTTTCCGGCGATGCGTTGCTGCGTCGCGCCTATGCCGAGGACATCGACATTCACGCGCTCACGGCCAGCGAGGTCTTCGGCGTGCCGCTCGATACGATGGACAAGGAGACGCGTCGCCGCGCCAAGGCCGTGAACTTCGGCATCGTCTACGGCATCTCGCCCTTTGGACTGGCCACGCAACTCGGCATTGCGATGGGTGAGGCGAAGACTTATATCGATCGTTACTTCGAGCGCTACCACGGCGTGCGTGAGTACATCGATAAGACCATCGCCGAGGTGCGCAAAGAGGGCAGTGTACGCACGCTCTTCGGGCGCGTACGGCCCATTCCCGACATCGAAAGCCGCAATCAGAATCAGCGCGGATTTGCCGAACGTACGGCGGTGAACTCGCCACTGCAAGGCACGGCGGCAGACCTGATCAAGCTGGCAATGATCGCGATTGACCGCGAACTCACTGCACGCCAGTTGAAGACGCGCATGGTGCTTCAGGTGCATGACGAACTTCTCTTCGAGGTTCCGCTCGACGAGAGCGATGAAGTCGCGGCGATTGTGCGTCAAGGCATGGAGCACGTGGTCGAGCTCAGTGTGCCGCTGGTTGCCAGCATGGACTTCGGCGCAAACTGGCGCGATCTCAAATAGTGTTTTTTAATGCAGAAACAGCAAGGCCCGATCTGAAGATCGGGCCTTGCTGTTTCTGCATAAGTGTTGTCTATTTGCTGTTGTGCGTCGTGAGCCACTTGTCCAGGTTCGGCCCTTGTAGCGTGCGCAATTCGATACAGCCGTCGATGTGTTCGAGGGCATTCCTGAACGCGCGGTCCGAGGACGGCACCGGATGCGTGGTGAAAAACTGCTTCACATCCTCGCGCGCCTCGGCCGAGCAGAAGGTGCCGGTCGAGCCCACCAGATACCCGCCCATGGCGGTGGTGAGCTGCGCCTGCACCTTTGTCCAGTTGTCCTTGATGAAGTTCCACGCCTGCTCGCGTGTTTCTGGCTTGCTGAGCGCGATGATGATCAGAACGGCGGAGTCCTGATTGCGCACCTTGCCGGAGACCGCGTAGTCAAGCGCGCGCTGAACCAGCTCCGGATTGTTGAACTGCGGCAGCAGGCGCAGTGCACCTTCTTGCCGTTCGGGGTTGGTGGAGGTTTCAAAGATCTTTTGCAGTTGGTCGAAGAGCTGGGCATCGCCATTTTCCACGGTGATGCTTAGCGCAACGTGCGCCAGCGTCGGATCGACCGAGGTCGGGTCGGAGAGATACTTTGCGGCGATGGTACGCGCTTCGGCAAGGGCGGAAGGCTCCTTGCTGCTGCCCAGAAGACCGAAGAGCGTGGTGCGCAGTGCGCGGGCATTCGGCGTATCCTGCGCCGTGGGCGCGGGCAGCTTGGCATAGACGGGCGCAAAGGTGGCGCGTACCCATGCATTCAGGGCATCGCGCTGTGCCTGGGTTGAAGCCACGCGACCCTTGATGGCGGAAAATCCGCCCAGCGTCGAATTGAGTACGGCATCGTTGGAGTCGTTTTTGACGGCGGCCAGAAGGTCAAGGTAATCGCCCACTGGAAGAGAGTTGGCGCGTACCTGTGCCCACTCGTCGCCGGTCAGAAGGATGCGTTCGGTCGGCGTCAAACCTGTTTCCACCTGCGCGACCAGCTTCTTGTAGAGTTCGGCAGGATAGGCGCTGCGATAGTAGCCCACACCGCGCGCATTGGCGAAGAAGAACGGCGCCGAGGGCGTCTTGAGCGTTTTGGTGGCAGGCGTCAGAATCTGGCAGTCCTGCGTCGTGGCACCGGTTTTGAAGCAGACCGGAAGCATCCACTGCTGCGCGGGATCAATCTTCTGGCTCGGGCTCAGGAAGAAGCGCTTCTGGCTGACGGCAACCTCGCCCTTGGCGGGCGTGCCGAAGCGGATCAGCGGTTCGCCGGGTTGCGAGACGAGCGACTCCATGATCTTGTCGATGGGCTTGTGGCTGGCCTCGGTCTGCGCATTCCAGAAGTCCTCGGCCGTGGCATTCGAGTAGAGATGCGCGGCCAGATAGTTGTGCACGCCCTTGCGGAAGGTCTCCCGGCCCAGATAGTTTTCAATCATCAGCAGCATCGCGCCGGCCTTGCCGTAGGCGATGCCATCGAACATCTGGTTGATCTCTTCCGGCGTGTCGGCCTTGGCGCGGATGGGGCGCGTGGTCGGCATGGCATCGGTGTTCAGCGTGTTGTCCAACCCCGAGGCTACCTGTTGCGCAATGGGCCATTCCGGGTGCAGATCGGCGACGGGTTTGTTCTCCATCCAGGTGGCAAAGCCCTCGTTGAGCCAGAGGTTGTCCCACCACTTCATCGTGACCAGATCGCCGAACCACTGGTGCGCCATCTCATGGGCGATGACCAGCGAGACCTCGGCCTTGGCCTCCTCGGAAGATGTTTTCTCATCGGCCAGCAGCGCGGTTTCACGATAGGTGATCGCGCCGAAGTTTTCCATCGCGCCGGCCTCGAAGTCGGGAATGCCGATCAGATCGAGCTTCTTGAGCGGATAGGGAATGCCGAAATATTCGTTGTAATAATGCAGGATCTTCTTGGTCTCGCCGAGGCCGAACGCGGTGAGTGCAACCTTGTCGGGCGTGGCGCAGACGCGGATGGCGACGCCGTCCTGGCTGCCTGCAGAGCACTGGAAGTCGCCGACCAGAAAGGCCAGCAGATAGCTCGACATCTTCGGCGTCGTGCCGAACTTGAGCGTGTGCTTGCCCTCGCCGGCGGGCGTGTCGGTCTCAATGGCGCTGTTGGAAATCGCGGTGTCGGCAGAGTCAATCGTCAGCGCAACATCATAGGTCGCCTTGAAGGCCGGCTCGTCAAAGCTGGGGAAGGCGCGCCGTGCATCGGTCGATTCAAACTGCGTGACTGCGTAGTTGCGCTTGGCCGTCTTCGACAGATAGAAGCCACGCAGTTCGTTGTTCAGAATGCCGGTGTAGGCGATGGTCAGCGTCGCCTTGCCCGCGGGAATCTTCTCGGCGAAGCTGAAGGTGGCCTGCTGCTTTTTCTCATCGAGCGCAACCGTGCCCGTCTGCTCGTGGCCTGCGGCGGTGATCTTCACCGATTGAAAGGCAATCTCGATGGCGTTGAGCGTAATGGCATTCGCAGGCTCGTCGAGCGTGATGTCGATGGTCTCGCTGCCGGTGAAGGTTGCCGCCTTCAGATCGGGGGTGAGAGCCAGCGCGTAGTGCTCGGGGCGCACCGTCGGGGCCAGGCGTTGCGCTTGCGCAAAGGGAAGAGGAGCCAAAAGCAAAGCAAGGGCTGCGGCCGTCGCGGCGCAAAGGCCCTTGGGGGTTGATGCAAAGATTTTTTTCATGGGAGATCCTCGCTGAAAGCTACGTTTTTTTCGTGCTCACGGTTCCGTAAAAAATGCCGGTGAAGAAAATAAATAAAAGTCGCGTTCGCGCAAATTCTATGTCTGAGGCCGACTCTCTGGCCAGCCTCAGTTTGTTTTTTTGTCAGGGAGTACGGAATCCAAAAACAGCAAGCATGCGCCGACGACAACGGCGGAGTCGGCCACATTGAAGTCAGGCCAGTGATAGCTGAAAATGTGTACCTCAATGAAATCGACGACCGATCCATACATGGCGCGATCATACAGATTGCCGAGCGCCCCGCCCAGAATCAGCGCGAGGCCTACCGTGGTGCAGGTAAAGCGCTCGCCAATGCGGTAGAGCAGACCGAGCACAACCAAGGCCGCCAACAGCGCAAAGCCCACCAGCCCCCAACGCACCGCGTGCGGTGTCGTGGAGTCGGCGAAGAGCGAAAAAGCCGCGCCCTCATTGGTCCAATGCGTAATGCGCAGAACCTTGGGGATGACCGGAATCGCGCCGCCGAGTTCGATGTGATGGCCGACCCAGAGCTTGGTCAGCCGGTCGGCGGCGAGGACCGCTACTGCGATCCCCGCCAACCAATGCAGACGTCGTGCCGGTGCGAGCCTCACTCGGCAACCTCCGGCCGCGCTACGCCCATCGCCTCAAGTGCCGACTGGCAACGCGGGCAAACATCGGCCCACGCGCCGTAGTTCGAGACCGAAGGCATGAAGTTCCAGCAGCGCGCGCACTTGTGGCCGCTGGCGGCAAGCACCTGCACCTTCAGCTCCGCGCCTTCAAGTACGCGCACCGCAGAGACGTTGATGATCTCCTTCAGTGCGGCCTCGTACTTTTTGAGCAGCGCCAGCGTCTCCCCCGGTGCGGTGATTTCCACCTCGGCCTCGAGAGCTTTGCCGATGTGCTTGGCCTTGCGCTCCTCTTCGAGCACGCGCAGAGCCTCGTCACGCACGGTGAAGATCTGCTTCCACTCGTCGAGCAGTGCCGTCGGGTTCTCCGGATACAGAGCCTCGGGCTTGGGGAACAGCGCCAGATGCACGCTGGCCTCGCGGCCTGCGACCTCGGGCAGCTTCTCCCAGATCTCGTCGGCGGTGAAGCTCAGGATCGGCGCGACCAGCCGCGTCAATGCCTCGGCAATCTGCCACAGAACCGTCTGCGCCGAACGCCGTTCGCGGCTTGTGGGCGCGAAGGTGTAGAGCCGGTCCTTGAGCACGTCCAGATAGAAGGCGCTCAGATCGGCAATGGCGAACTCGTTCACCGCGTGGTAGATCTTGTGGAACTCGTAGCTGTCGTACCAACCGAGAATGTCTTCGGTGAGCTTGCGCGTGCGGGCCAGCATATAGCTGTCGAGCGGCTCAAGCTGATCGAAGGCTACTGCGTCCTTGGCCGGGTCGAAGCCGGAGAGCGTGCCGAGCAGATAGCGGAAGGTGTTGCGCAGCTTGCGATAGATCTCCGCGCAGCGTTGCATCAGGTTTTCGCTGGCTGCCATGTCTTCGCGGAAGTCGATTGAGGCCACCCACAGCCGTACGATCTCTCCGCCGAGCCGCTTGGCGATGTCGACGGGATCGACGCCGTTGCCGAGGCTCTTGCTCATGGCGCGGCCCTGCTCGTCGAGCGTCCAGCCCGCCGTGGCCACGTTGGTGTAGGGCGCGCGGCCGCGCAGTGCCACCGAGGTCAGCAGCGACGAGTGGAACCAGCCGCGATGCTGATCGCCGCCTTCAAGGTACAGCACCTTCGTGCCGTCCTTGGCGACAAAACCATCGTAGACCTTCTTCAGGTCGGGGTCCGACTCGCAGACCGCCAGCCAGCTCACGCCCGAATCGAACCAGACGTCGAGAATGTCGTTTTCCTTGCGGAATGTGGTGCTGCCGCAATGCGTGCACTTGGTTCCGGCAGGCAGTAGGGCGTCGGCCTTGGGCGAATGCCAGGACTCGATGCCCTCGCGCTCGAACAGATCGACGACCTTTTTGTTCAACTCGGCGTCGATGATCGGCTCGTTGCACTGCTCGCACATGAAGACGGCGATGGGCACGCCCCAGATGCGTTGGCGGCTGATGCACCAGTCGGGCCGGGTCGCGATCATGTTGGTGATCCGCTCCTTGCCCCAGCTCGGATCCCAGCTCACCTTGTCGATCTCGTCGATGGCAACTTGTCTATACGTCTTGTCAGGGCCGCCCTCCGCAGGAGTATCGAGCTTGATGAACCACTGCTCGGTGGCGCGGAAGATCACCGGATGGTGGCAGCGCCAGCAGTGCGGATACGAGTGCTCGATGGGACCGCCGCCGAGCAGTGCGCCGCGCTCTTCGAGCAGGGCGATGATGATCGGGTTGGCCTCCCAGATGCTCTTGCCCTCAAAGGCAGGCGGCTGGGCGAAGGGCCAGGCGGCTTCATCGACGTGAATGTGTCCGCCCGCATCGACGCGACATGTGGTGTCGATGCCGTAGCGCACGCCGGTGTAGAAATCGTCGGCACCGTGCGAGGGCGCGGTGTGGACCACGCCGGTGCCGGCATCGGCGGTGACGTAATCTGCAACCACGCCAAGAATCGACCGCTCCAAAAACGGATGCTTGAAGGTCGAGCGCTCCAGTTGCGAGCCCTTGACGCGGCCCAGTTCCTGGTAGCTGGCCCAGTTGCAGGCCTTGGCCACCTGATCGGCCAACGAGGCGGCGATGATGTAGACCTCGTTCGACGGGCAGCAGGTGTCGTTCAGTGTCGGGGCCACGGCGATGTACTCGAAGTCCGGGTGGAAGCAGACGGCCATCGAGGCCGGCATCGTCCATGGGGTCGTGGTCCAGATGATCGTGTACAGCGCGTGGTCGCCGAGGGCTGCGGCGAGCGTCGGATCAATGGCCGCCGCGTCGCTGGTCAGCTTGTAGCGCACGTAGATCGTCGAGCTGGTGTGGTTGGCATATTCCACCTCGGCCTCAGCCAGCGCCGTGCGGTCATGCGGGCACCAGTAGACCGGCTTCAGGCCGCGATAGACGTAATCTTTTTCGAGGAATCCGTAGAAGGCCTCGAGAATCTTCGCCTCATAGGCGCGGTCCAGCGTCCGGTAGGGCTTTTCCCAGCGGCCCAGAATGCCGATGCGCTCAAACTGCGAGCTCTGCAGATCCACATACTTCTGCGCGTACTCGCGGCAGGCATTCAGCACCGAGGGAACCGGCATCTCCAGCTTTTTGCGGCCCAGCTTTTCGTCGACCTTGATCTCGATCGGCAGGCCGTGGCAGTCAAAGCCCGGAATGTAGGGCGCGTCGTAGCCGGCCATGGTCTTTGACTTGACGACAAAGTCCTTCAGGCCCTTGTTGAGCGCATGGCCCAGGTGAATGGCGCCATTGGCGTACGGCGGGCCATCGTGCAGCAAAAAGCCGGGACTGGCGGCGCGGGCCTTCCGAATCTGCTCGTAGAGCTTCATTTCGGCCCACTTTTTCAGCCGAAGCGGTTCATTCTGCGGAAGATTGGCCTTCATCGAAAAGGCCGTTTGCGGCAAAGTAAGGGTCGCCTTGAGTTCCGGCGTTGAGGGCATTTCGACTCCGTAGGATACAGAAACTTGTTCTTTTCCAGTGTAAACGGACAGACCGATCTTTTTTCGGTAACAAAGAAGGGCGGTGCTTCGTCTATTCTTTATGGAAGCCGAAAAGTACAGCTCCTATGGAATTTTGGAGGTCAGCCCTGCAGTGGAAGAGGCGGACGACTCCGAGACAACCGCGGGTGCGGTCGAGGATAATCATTCCATCGGCTTCAAGAAAGACCGGCGTTCGGGCGGAGAGCAGACCGGGCAGCAGCATGGATATAAGCCCGTATTGACTATGGCAAACGATCGATTGACACAGACAGAGATGGAGCAGCGGCAGGGTGCGGACCAGGATGCGCTCACGGCGGCGTTGATGGGCAAAACCTATGAGGAGAAACCCATTTGGGCCACTCTCTGGGACAATGTCCGCGATGCTTTTTTCCCGAAAAAACTTCCTCCCCTCGAGTTGACCTCGCAGCCGATTCCGGTCGCGGACCCGATGGCGGTCAAGCGCAATCCCTGGGCCGTCGGCATTTCGACCTCGTTGAATGTCGCCATTCTGCTGCTTCTTCTTTTTGCCGCCGGTAAAAAGATCGTGCAGCAGGTCATCACCAAGCCGGAGATCACCACCGACGTCAGCGTCAGTGACTTCAAGGCGGCCAAGCAGTTGACCCGCGCCGGTGGCGGCGGTGGCGGCGGCGACCATAGCCCCATCCCGGCCAGCCAGGGACACCTGCCGAAGATCGAAAAAAATCCCATCGTGCCTCCGCAGGTCCAGACCGTCGAAAAGCCCAAGCTCGCCATGGAGCCTTCGATCGACGTGCAGAAGAACATTGCCCTGCCGGATAATCCGAATCTGCCCATGATCGGCCTGAAGAGCTCGGCCAACGTGCATCTGGCCTCGAATGGCTCTGGCTCGGGCGGCGGCATCGGCTCTGGCTCTGGTGGTGGTCTCGGTTCGGGCAATGGCAATGGCTACGGCGCAGGCACGGGCGGCAATACCGGCGGCAGTCTCTATCGGCTGGGCGGCGGTGATACCAAGCCCGCGCTGGTCTACAGTATCGATCCGGAGTTCAGCGACGAGGCGCGCCGCGCCAAGTATCAGGGCGTCTGCCTGATCTCGCTGATCGTCGATGCGCAGGGCCATCCGCAGGACCCGCGCGTGATTCGCGCCCTCGGCATGGGGCTCGACGAAAAGGCGATTGAGGCTGTACGCAAATACAGATTCAAGCCGGCCATGAAGGGCGGCCACACGCCGGTGCCGGTGCGCATCACCATCGAGGTCAACTTCCGGCTCTACTAGGTTCTTTTGACTGCCATAAAAAAAGCGGAACGCCTCGGCGTTCCGCTTTTTTATTTGTCCCTGAAGGCTTACTGCGCGGTCGTCTTCGAGAACAGATTCATGACCAGGATGCCGGCGACAATCAACGCCATGCCGCCAATGGCAGGAGCGTCCAGCTTCTGTCGATAGAAGAAAAAACCGATAAGAGCGATCAACACCGTGCCCGCCCCGGCCCAGATCGCGTAGGCGATGCCGACCGGAATCGTCTTCAGCGTCAGAGAGAAAAAATAAAAGGTCGTGCTGTAGCCAAGAACCACCAGCACCGACGGCCACAGTCGCGTGAATCCCGCGCAGGCCTTCAGGCTGGAGGTCCCGATCACTTCACTGATGATGGCAATAGTGAGCCACAGATAGTTCATCGTTCTATGATGCCCTAGCTGCGCGTGCGGGCGCGAATTCGCTCGGACTCCTGCGGCCAGTGTTGCGTGAGCACGGCATGGCTGGCACGGCTGTAATCGGCGTAATCGAAGCCAGGTGAAACCGTGCAGCCGAGCAGTGCCACTTTGCCGCCCGCCAGCAGGTGCGTGCCCTGCCAGACCCCGGCCGGAACCACCAGTTGCGGCACCTGTCCGGCGGCAAGATCCAGACCTAGCGTCAAAACAGTGGAACTGCCGTCGGGAAACAGTTGAAGCATCTCCACCGGATCGCCGTAGTAGAAGTGGAAGACCTCGTCGCTCGGCAGCATGTGCATCTCGGAGAACGAGCCTTCTTCAAGCAGGTAGTAGATGGCCGTGGCATTGTGTCGCGGGCCGCGCGCCAGTTTTTGCATCTGAGACGAGGCATAGGTCTGGCGGAACCAGCCTCCTTCCACAGGATGTGGCTCCAGTTGCAGGGCTTTTTTGATCTCGTCCGCGGTCATGCCTCGGATCATAGCAGTTGCCCATTGCAGAGGGAACCGGTCGGGATAGAATCGGACCATGCAGATCGAAATGTACGCCATGAACGGATGTCGTGATTGCAGAATGGCCCGCCGGTTCCTCGATGAGCACGGCATCGCCTACACGGTGATCGACGTCGACGCCAACCCCGAGGCCGCCCAGCAGGTGATCCGCCACGTCGGCAAGCGCGCCGTGCCGCAGTTGGTGATCGACGGCGTCTGGTTCCAGCCCTACAAGCCCGGCCAGGGCCTGCTGCTGGACGAGCTGAATCAGCGGCTCGGCATCAAGGGCGCGTAGCGGGGCAACTGCATCCCGGCAACTTCCTTGGCCCAACACGCTCCAAGCCGTCTTGGGGAGGGAGCAGGGGCATTCATGCCCCTGAAATCCTGCGGAACAAGAAACGGCTTTAGCCACGGGCCTTTTCTTGCAAGCGAAGACACGCCCGCGCCTGAAGGCGGAATTTCTCGCCCACGCCGTGCAGTTTCGTACAATCAGAGAGTGGACGCGCGCCGCCCGAGCGGCCCGGTCCCGGGAGCAGACTCTTGATCGAACGTTATACGCGCGCGGCGATGGGCCGCGTCTGGACCGAGGAAAACAGGTATCGCCGCTGGCTCGAGGTCGAGTCGGCCGCCAGCACTGTTCTGGCCGAGTTTGGCATCATTCCCGCCGCTGCAGCCGAGGCCATCGCCACCAAGGCCAGCTTCAGCGTCGAGCGCATCCACGAGATCGAGGCCGAGGTCCGCCACGACGTGATCGCCTTCACGACCACCGTGGCCGAAAGCCTCAAAAAGCAGGGCCTCGACGCCGAGTCCCGCTGGCTGCACTACGGGCTCACCTCGAACGACATTGTGGATACGGCCCAGTCGCTGCTGGTCAAAGAGGCCTCCGAGCAGATTCGCGCAGGCATCGTGGCCCTGATGGACGTGCTCAAGCGCCGCGCCCTGGAGTTCAAGCACACGCCTACCATCGGCCGCACCCACGGCATTCACGCCGAGCCGACCACCTTCGGCCTCAAGCTGATCAACTGGTTCGCCGAGATCGAGCGCGACCTGAAGCGCTTTGACTTTGCCGCCGAGGACATGCGCATCGGCAAGCTCTCGGGCGCCGTCGGCACCTTCGGCCATCTCAAGCCCGAGCATGAGGAAAAGATCTGCGAGCGGCTCGGCCTCAAGCCCGCCCCGGTCGCCACGCAGGTGATTCAGCGCGACCGCCACGCGGCCTACATCTCCACGCTGGCCATTCTCGGCTCGACCCTCGACAAGATCGCCCTCGAAGTCCGCCACTTGCAGCGCACCGAGGTCCGTGAGGCGCAGGAGTTCTTCAGCGAGAAGCAGAAGGGCTCTTCGGCCATGCCGCACAAAAAGAACCCCATCACCTCCGAGCAGGTCTGCGGCCTTGCGCGCGTGTTGCGCTCGAATGCCCAGGCGGCCTTTGAGGACGTGGCCCTGTGGCATGAGCGCGACATCTCGCACTCCTCGGTCGAGCGGGTCATCTTCCCCGATTCGACGATTCTCGCCGACTATCTGCTGGCCAAGACCACCGACCTGATCGACCGTCTTCTCGTCTATCCCGAACGGATGAAGAAGAACCTCGAGTCGACCGGCGGGCTGATCTTCTCCGGCCAGTTGCTGCTCGATCTGGCCGAAGCCGGCATGATGCGCGAGGATGCCTATCGCCTTGTCCAGAGCCACGCCATGCGCTCGTGGAAAGAGGATCTGGTCTTCCGCGAGGAGGTCGCCAGGGACGAAAAGATCACGGCCCTGCTTACCCCCGAAAAGCTCGAAAAAACCTTCGACTACACACGCCAGTTGGGCAATGTGGATGCCATCTTCCGGCGCGTGCTCGGGGAGTAGGCCATCTGAAGTCGCTTCACGCGTGTACTTGCCTTCATGTATCTTTTAAGGTACATTAAAAGGGAGAGTTTTCCTGTGGCCGACGAGAAAAAGCTTGTCGTCGTCTTTTATCGCTCCAGGGCTGGCGCTGAGCCAGTCTTGGAGTGGCTCAGGGAGCAGTCTTCAGAGGATCGGCAGGTGCTTGGGCGTGATCTTCGCCTGGCTGAAATGGGTTGGCCGATCGGAATGCCGCTTTGCAGGCCGCTGGGTGGTGGGCTTTGGGAGCTTCGCTGCAGCCTCACCACCCGACGGATTGCCCGCGTTCTCTTTTGTGCGACGCAAGGGCATATGATTCTGCTGCACGCGTTCATCAAAAAGACGCAGAAGACTCCGCTCGCAGATTTAGACTTGGCCCGCTTGCGCCAAAAGGAGGTTGAACGATGAAGCGCAATCCACACATAGGCTCTTCGCTGGACGATTTTCTCAAGCAGGAAGGGCTCTTCGAGGACGCGACCAACCACGCCGTCAAGCGCATTCTGGCCTGGCAGGTGGAAAGGGCCATGCAGGAGCAGGGCATGACCAAGGTGGAGATGGCTCGTCGCATGGGCACCAGCCGGGCGCATTTGGACCGGCTGCTCGATCCTGAAAATGACAAGGTGCAACTGGATACGGTGCAGCGTGCCGCTGCTGCTGTCGGTCGGCGCGTGAAGCTGGAACTGGTCTAGTCGCATTGCGGAAGTTGCCGGTTCTTCCGAAAAAAGAGCTTGCCGCGATCCACGAGCCAAAGGCTAGGAGCTGTCGTATGAACCTGACTCTCGCACTGACCGGCGCATCGGGCGCAATGCTTTGTCGCGAGGCGCTGCGGGCCCTCGATGCAGATGCGCGCGTCGAGGCTGTGCACTTTGTCGCCAGCGAAAATGCGCTGCGCGTGGTGGCCGAGGAACTGGGGCTGAGTGGGCGGGCCGATCTTGTCGAAAAGCTGCTTGGCGCAAAATCAAAAAAGATTGTGCAGCATGCCAACGCCGATATTGGCGCGTCGATTGCCTCGGGCAGCTATCCTTCGACTGCGATGATCGTGCTGCCGTGCTCCATGGGCACGCTGGCCTCGATTGCCAACGGAATGGCCGATACGCTGATCGCCCGCGCGGCCGATGTGGCGCTCAAGGAGCAGCGGCGGTTGGTGCTCTGCGTGCGCGAGACCCCCTTCAATCGCATTCATCTGCGCAATATGACGCTGGCGGCCGAGGCCGGGGCGACGATCTATCCCGTGATTCCGACCTTCTACAATCATCCCGTCGACACGCTCGCGATGGCGCGGCAGTTTGTTGGCCGTGTGCTGGCCCACGTCGGTTTGCCGCAGCCCGACAGCTATATCTGGGGTGAAACATCGCTCTAGAACTTTTGTTTGACATGGCCCGTCCCGTGCTACGATACTGCAAACAATGCCGAACGAGATCAAGCACGGCTCTACGGCCTCTCTCATGTGTATGTGTGTGAGCAGGGGACTCGTCCGTGTGGCTGGTGAGCGGCGTCTGCGCTAAAGCGCAACCGATCCTGTAGTCGAGCGGCCCGGGTCCCGAAAGGGGTGCGGGCCGTTTTTGCGATCATCCAGTCGGCTTGCACAGTCTCCGCGCCATGTCCTCCACGAAGAACAACCCCTAGGAGAGAATGATGTCCGAATCGAAGCAGCAGTTAGCCACGCTTGCCGTTCATGCCGGTCAGGAACCCGATCCTACGACGGGTTCGCGCGCCGTGCCTATCTATCAAACGACCTCGTACGTATTTCACGACGCCGACCACGGGGCGCGCCTGTTTGGCTTGCAGGAGGCGGGCAACATCTATACGCGCATCATGAACCCGACCTCCGACGTGCTTGAAAAGCGCGTGGCGGCGCTCGAAGGCGGCATCGCCGGACTGGCGACGGCCTCGGGCATGGCTGCCGAAACGCTGGCGCTCACCACGCTGGCTGGCGCCGGGGACGAGATCGTTTCAACCACCTCGCTCTACGGTGGCACCTATACGCTGCTCAGCCACACCCTGCGCCGACTCGGCATTACGACGCGCTTTGTTGACGCCGACGACTTCGACGGCATCCGCGCAGCGATCAACGACAAGACCCGCGCTCTTTATACCGAAACTCTCGGCAATCCCAAGCTCGACGTGGCCGACATCGAAACTCTCGCCAAGATCGCCCACGAACACAAGATTCCCTTCATCATCGACAACACGGCGGCCTCGGCCGCGCTGGTGCGTCCCATCGAATGGGGTGCCGACATCGTCGTTAATTCGGCCACCAAGTTCCTCGGCGGACACGGCAACTCGATCGGCGGCGTCATTGTCGATTCCGGCAACTTTGACTGGGCCGGTTCGGGCCGCTTCAAGGAGTTCACCGAGCCCGACCCGTCGTATCACGGACTTGTCTATACCGAGGCCTTCGGACCGGCGGCCTTCATCGGCAAGGCGCGCGTGCAGGGGCTGCGCGATACCGGCGCGGCGCTGTCGCCCTTCAACGCATTTTTGCTGCTGCAGGGCATCGAGACGCTGCATCTGCGCCTGGAGCGCCACTCGGCCAATGCGCTCGCCGTGGCCAGGCATCTTGAAGAGCATCCCGGCGTTGACTGGGTCAATTATCCCGGCCTCAAGTCGAGCAAGTATTACGCGCGCGCGCAGAAGTATCTGCCCGCCGGCCAGAGCGGCCTGGTCACCTTCGGCATCAAGGGCGGCTTCGAGGCCGGTCGCAAGGCCATCGATTCGTTTAAGCTCTTCTCGCTGCTGGCCAATATCGGCGATGCCAAATCATTGGCCATTCATCCGGCCTCGACCACCCATCAGCAGTTGTCGGTTGAAGAGCAGGCTGCGGCGGGCGTGACGCCCGAGCTGGTGCGTCTTTCGGTGGGTATCGAAGACGTGCGCGACATTATTGCCGATCTCGATCAGGCGATCGAGGCGGCCAACGGCGTTGCCTTCGCGGCAGACGCCGAGTTAGCCTTCAAGGCCTAACAGAAAGCAGGAATGCAGGAATTGCAAATGGCTACCGATAGCTTCAATCGCAGTGGCGGTTCTCCGCCGAAGTCCAACATTGTCGAGCCGACCTACGAGGGCGATTTCGTCCTCGTAGACGGCCTTGCCCTTGACTGTGGCTGTACCCTGGCCGAACCCACGCTGCACTACGCCGTCTACGGGCGGCTGAACGCGGCGCGAGACAACGCGGTGTTGGTTTGTCACGCGCTGACTGGTTCGGCTCTGGTCGGTTCCTGGTGGCCAGAGATCTTCGCCCCCGGCGCGGTCCTTTCGCTTGACCGCGACTTTGTCATCTGCATCAATCTGCTCGGCTCCTGCTATGGATCGACCGGGCCAAGCTCGGTCAACCCCGCCACCGGCGAGCCTTATGGGCCGGACTTCCCCCTCATTTCGATTCGCGACAACGTGCGGGCGCAGGCCAGGCTGCTGGACTCGCTCGGCATTCGCCAGCTTCGACTGGTTCTGGGCGGCTCGATCGGCGGTATGCAGGCCTTCGAGTGGTCGATGCTCCAGGCCGAGCGTGTTCGTCGCGCCCTTGTCGTCGGCGTCGCGCCCCTGTCGGCCATGGGGCTTGCACTCAATCACTTGCAACGGCAGGCGATTCTGCAGGACCCGGAGTGGGCCGGGGGGCGCTATCTGACCAATCATCAGCCGCGGACGGGCCTTTCGCTGGCGCGTCAGGTCGGCATGATCAGCTACAAGTCCATGCGGCTGTTCGATGAGCGTTTCGGCCGCAAGCCGAACCGCAACGGGGAAGACCCCTGGAGCCCGACGGACGGCAGTTGTCCGCTGGCTGGGGGCCGCTTCGACATCGCCGGCTACCTCGACTACCAGGGCCAGCGTTTTCTGGACCGCTTCGACGCCAACTCGTATCTGGCCATTTTGCGCACCATGGATACCTGGGACCCCCTGCGGGGCTACGCGTCGCCTCAGGAGGCTTACAGACGCATTCAGGCCCGTCTGAGCTTTGTCGGCATCAGCACCGATTGGCTCTTTCCCGCCGAGTGCGTGCGCGACTTCGCGCATCAGGTCCGGCTGGCCGGAGCCGATGCCGATTATCGCGAGATGGTCAGCGATCACGGCCATGATGCCTTTCTCGCCGAGCAGGCCGAGCTGGTTCGCCTGCTGCAGGAGTAATTGCATAGCGTTTCCCGCAGGCCGGGCTCGGGTGGCCAGAGCCCGGTCGCTTCGGCCTCGTCTCCCTTGGAGGGTTTTTATGGATATTCCACATTCAGTGACATTTCCTGTAAAAGCCGTCTTGTCAGGGGAGGCTGGGCTTTCTATAATCCATCCAACGCCATAGGTTAAGCCGTGGTATCGTAAATCCGAGCCATGGAAGGAAATACAGCGGGGATTTTCCGTTGCGTATTCCATTCCCAAGTGCGAAAGTATTGATTCGACAATTGCATTTCCCAGGAGCATTGAATGAAAAAGCAAGTATTTGCATCGATGGTGGTGCTGGCAGGTATGGGCTTTGCCACTGTGTCGCAGCTCAAGGCGCAGGACAACGTCACTATTAAGGATCCTGCGGAGTACAACTCCTACCAACTCGCCTCCACCCAGGCTGATCCCAAGGCGAAGGCAGCTGCCTACGAGAGCTTTTTGCAGGCCTATCCGCAGACGATCGTTAAGAAGCTGGTGCTCCACGATCTGGTCGATAGCTATCGCAAGGCCGGCGACAACGAGCACACGCTGAGCGCCGCTGACCGCTATCTGCAGCTTGACCCGAATGACTTTGGCGTGATCTATCTTGCCGTAGCTCTGAAAAAGGGCCAGTGCGCCAAGACCAGCGATGCGCAGGTTTGCAACGATCTGGCCGTTCTGGCGCAGAAGGGTCTGACGGTCGCCAAGCCGGCCGACGCCAGCGACGACGAATGGAAAAAGAGCATCGCATCTGCCTATCCGCTCTTCCACTCATCGATTGCTCTCAATGACATTTTGGGCAAGAAGGACGTGAAGGCCGCCATCGAGGAGTATCGCACCGAGCTGGCCCTCTATCCGGAAGAAGCGACCACGGTTCCCGGACCGGCTCTGGCCGATACGCTCCAGTTGGCCGAGGCCTATGCCAAGCCTGACGCGCGCGACATGGTGCAGGCTGCATGGTTCTATGCCCGTACCTGGAACTTCGCTCCCGATACGTTCAAGGCGCAGATCGAGCCCAAGCTCGAGTACTGGTACAAGCGTTACCACGGCAACATTGAAGGTCTCGATGCCTTCAAGGCTGCTGCTGCAACCTCACTGTTCAAGCCCGATTCGGTGGTGGTCAAGCCCGCTCCGACGCCGGCCGATCTCGCGCATCAGGCTCTGACGGGCGGCGATCCGACCAAGCTGAACCTTGAGGATAAGGAATTTGTTCTCGCCAACGGCTCCAAGGAAGATGCCGAGCAGCTTTGGGCTCTGATGAAGGGCAAGGAAACCCCCGTCCCGGGCGTGGTGATCGAGGCTTCGGCCACCGTCATCAAGGTGGCTGTGACCGAGGGCGCCAAGGCGAACAAGGTTGCGGACTTCATCGTGAACCTGAAGAAACCGCTTGAGGAGAAGGAAATCCCCGCCGCTGGCGTGGAGTTCAAGCTCCAGCCTGCTGCCCAGCTCGACGCAGTCTACGACACCTATGAAGCGACTCCGGCTGCTGGCGGCAAGGAAGCCAGTGCGCAGATCGTTCTCCGCGACGGCGAGATCGTGCCCGAGAAGAAGGCCGCTCCGGCCGCGACCAAGAAGGCCGCTCCGGCTGCCGCTCATCGCAAGGCTCACTAAACCAGAAACCGGGGGCCGGCCCATCGGCCCTCATCTTAAGATCGTCCAACAATCCCACTCCTGGGATCGATCTGAAAGGGCAGCCCTCGTGGCTGCCCTTTTTGTTTCTCCGCGGGATGCGAAGCCGGCAGGAGTGTGGCAAGTTAATTCGGTAGCAAGCATTAATAGAGATAAATCGCACGATATTGCAAGAGGCTTTCCTGAACGCATTCTCTGAATGGATGAGGCTCGCGACGAAACTTTGATGAAAGCCTGCCTGCGATGACAGGGATTGATTGGATAATCTGCGAATTCTCGAAATAAATTTTTCCGTGCGCTCAAAACAATTTCACGAGGCGGTAGCATAAAGAGAGAGCGCGAATTTTGATGATCGACGAACAAAATAACTCGGCACGCCGCATGATTCTGCAAAAGATGATGCAGAAGGGAGAGATCTCTCGCGCTGCGTTGTCTGCGATCACGGGCCTGAGTCGCTCGACGGTGACCGAGGTTGTTCAGAGCCTGCTCGATGCGGGCATTCTCCATGAACGGCCGGGGGCCTATGAGGAGCAGCGACGTGGCAGGCCCGCCATTCGTCTTGCGCTGTGCGCCTCCTATGGCTATTTCGTTGGTGTCGGCCTTTCCGAGGTGCGCTCGACGATGCTTGTGAGCGATCTGCGCGGTCGCACGCTGGCCGAGTGCGATCTGCCGCCGGTTACAACGCCGGAAGAGGTGGTCGCGCAGGTGGGGCGCGCGATCAAGCCGTTGACGCGCGCGGCGAAGATTGCCTCCGGATCGATTCTTGGCCTGGGGCTGGCCATTCCCGGCATCGTCGACCATGGCTCGGGCCTTTGCCGCTTTTCGGCGGCCTTCGGCTGGCGCGACGTGCCGATTGTCGATCTGCTGCGGCGGCGGTTGGGGCTGCCGGTCTTTGCCAGCAACGATGCGGATGCGGTGGCGGTGGGGCAAAGGCTCTTTGGCGCGGCGCGCACGATGGAAAACTTTGCCAGCATCCTCCTCGGGCGCACGATCGGTTGCTCGCATTACATTGGCGGGCGGCTCTATCGCGGCCATGCGGGCAGCGCGGGAGAAATCGGGCACATGACGCTTGATCCGCACGGCGCGCCGTGTCGTTGCGGCAAGCGCGGCTGCCTTGATACCGTCGCAGGTGGCCTGGCGATTCGCGAAAAAGCGCAGGCCGCAGGGTGCGCCGTGGAGCAGATGAGTGAGCTTGAGCGGTTGGCCGCCGATGGCCATCGCACGGCGGCAGATCTGTTGCGTGCGGCCGGTGAAGGCCTTGGGCTTGCGATTGCCGCCCTCGTGCAGATCAATAATCCCGAGACGGTTTTGTTGGCCGATCTTGAAGGCTTTGGCAATGGCCTGTTTTATGCGGCCACGCGCCAGACCATCGAGAACAATATTTTGCCGCGCCTGCTGCCTTCGACGCAGATCGTGTTTCAGCCTGTCGAATACGGGTTTCTGGCGTGCGGCGCGGCCAGTGTCGCGGCGCAGGCATTTTTGATGGAAGGCAACGGAAAGTAGCGTTGCACAACGGTGGCATGGTCCACCGGTAGATGCATAAAGGGGAACGATGGCATTGCAGTTGGAGATTTGCATTGAGGCACCGGCGGCGGGCGTTGCGGCGCGCGAGGGTGGTGCGGATCGCGTCGAGCTTTGCTCGGCCTTGAGTGTGGGCGGCCTGACGCCGAGCCATGGATTGATTGCGGAAACCGTTGCGCAGTGCGGCCTGCCGGTGCATGTGCTGGTGCGCCCGCGTGCCGGCAACTTCGTCTATTCAAGCGAAGAGCTGCGCATGATTGAGCGCGACATTGAGGCGGCAAAGCAACTGGGCGCGGCCGGCGTTGTGCTGGGGGTGCTCGATGCGGCGAGCGAGGTCGATGCGGAGCGCACCCGCGCCTGGGTTGCGCAGGCAGCACCCATGGCCGTGACCTTCCACCGCGCCATTGATCGCAGTCGCAACCTCGGTGAATCGCTTGAGCGCGTCATCGAGGCTGGTTGCGCGCGCGTGCTCAGCTCGGGTGGCCAGCCCACCGTCGCCGAGGGCGCGTCGATGCTGGCCTCGCTCGCGCAGCAGGCTGCCGGACGCATCCGCATTGCGGCGGGAGGTGGCGTCACGCTGGAGAGTGCGCGGCAGCTTCTGCAAACAGCCTCCGTCGATCTGCATGCCTCGTTGCGCAGGCACGCGGCGGCCGTTGTCCAAAGCACCGATCCGCTCTGGAACGCGGAGCATCCGTGCGCGGTCGATCCGGCCGATGTACGCGCTCTGGTCAAACTGATGGCGCAAGCGGCTCATTGATTTTCTGAAACATTGTGGAGTTGAGGATGGGATTGTTTTTAGCGATTGATGCGGGTGGAACCAAGGCCGACTATCTGTTGGCCGACGACGATCACGAACTGGGGCGCGTGCGCAGCGAAACGATCAAGCGCATGCGCGTCTCGGCCGAGGTCGCGGCGAAAAATCTGGAGGAAGGCCTGTCCGCGCTCGCAGCGGCAACCGGGCGTTCGCTGGCTGAGGTCACGCAGACCTGCATCGGCACCGCGGGCAACACCGTGCCGCTGGTGACGGACTGGTTGCGTGCCGAGTTTGGCCGTCGCGTCGCTGGTGAGTTGCTGCTGATCGGTGATGTGGAGATTGCGCTCGAGGCGGCCTTTCCCGGTGCGTCGGGCATTCTGGTTCTGGCCGGAACCGGATCGAACATCGTGGGTCGATCCTCGACCGGAGAGATGGCTGGCGCGGGTGGTTACGGCCCCGTGCTGGCCGACCAGGGCTCGGGCCATCGCATCGGCCAGCAAGCTCTGCGAGCCATCTTCCTCGCCAAAGACGAGGGGCGCGCGACGCAGTTGACCGAGGCCATTCTTGCCTACAAGCAGTTGCGCTCGTGCAATGATCTGGTGGCCTGGGCCAATGCCTGCGCCGTGGTGGAGTTTTCTCCGCTCGCGCGTATCGTGGCCGAGTGCGCCGAGGCGGGCGACGCCGTGGCACTCGAGGTGCTCGAGCAGCAGGGCCGCGAACTGGCCCGGCTGGCGCTGCTCGTCCATCGCAGGCTTGCCGCGCTCGATGGTGAGCAGTGGAAGCCTCGTTTCGCCTTTGCTGGCAGCATCGTGACGCATGTGCGTCCGTTGCGCGCCGCGCTTGAGGCCGCAATCAGGCTTGAAGCGCCTTCGAGTGAGTTCGTCGTCGATGCGGTCGATCCGGTGCAGGGCGCACTGTGGCGCGCGCGCCGACAGACGGCGGCAAAGTAGAACCTTGCGCAGAAAAAACGGGCGCGGAATCGATGGATCCGCGCCCGTTTCCGTCTCGCAAGAAAAAATTATTCGCCGAGCATGACCCGCTGAATGTGCGTGGCGCGGCCTGTGTTTTCATCGCAGCCAATCACGACGGCGCACATCTTCGGATTCTCCTTGGCGGCTTCAAACTTGCCCGGCATCCCCGTCAAAAACTTGCGCAGCACCAGATCCTTTTCGACGCCGATCACGCTGTCATACGGTCCGCTCATGCCCACGTCGGTCTGGTAGGCGGTGCCGCCCGGCAGTACGCGCTCGTCGGCGGTGGGAATGTGCGTGTGCGTGCCGAGCACGGCGGTCACGCGGCCATCCAGATGCCAGCCCATCGCGACCTTTTCGCTCGTCGCCTCGGCATGAAAATCAACCAGAATCACCTTCGCCGCAATCTTCGCAAGCTGCGCGTCGACCATGTGAAATGGATCGTTACTGGTGTTCATGAAGACGTTGCCCTGCGCCTGTACGACGGCGTAGGCGATGCCCGATTCGGTCGTGCCCTCGTAGGTGCCGTAGCCCGGCACACCCGGTTGCAGATTGATGGGGCGCACGATGCGACGCGGCCGTTCGTGGCTGTCGGCAGGCACCGAGTGCATGTAGTCGATCAGTTCGCGCTTGTCCCACACATGGTTGCCGGTTGTCAGCACGTCGGCCCCGAGATCGAAAAAATCCTCGGCGATCTGCGGCGTCAGCCCGAAGCCGCCCGCCGCGTTCTCGGCATTGATCACCGTCAGGTCCACGGCGTGCGACTCGCGCACATGCCCAATATGTTCGCGGACAATCTTGCGCCCCGCGCTGCCGAAAACGTCGCCGATAAAAAGAATGTTCAAGACTGGACCCCGTAAAAGCAGGTTCTAGGTACTAGGTTCTAGATGCTGATTTTGCCTCGGAGGCAATGTGACAGTTTGGTGATACTCCGCGGCTTCTCAAATCTGAAACTTAGTACCTAGCACCTAGCACCTGCTTCTTAATCTTTGGTTTGCAACGTATGCATCATAGCGCGGAGCATTTTGCCTACTTCGCGGCATAGGTCGCCTGCTTTGCTTCGTGCTTCTGGTTGGCCGAACCCAAGGCTCTGTGCAAGTTCAAGCTGAGTTTCAACCTCAAAGGCGGAGCCGCGTGCGTATCCCAGGAACTGCAGGTACTCTCCCTTGGTGGTTCGGCCTGATCCTTCCGCGATATTACTTGGAATGGAAACTGAGGCTCGGCGGAGCTGGTTCGTAAGTCCAAAGCGCTCGGTGTCAGGAAAGATGGCAGTCAGTTGATATACCGTGACCGCCAGCTCCATTGCGCGTTGCCAAACATCCAGTTCGCGAAACGACCTACCCATTTCGTACCTCGAAAATTGGGATGCAGTGCCAACGCCCTGTGTCTGAAAATAGCACTCCTAGCCCCTAGCCCCTAGCCCCTAGCCCCTAGCACCTAGAACCTAGCACCTAGTTACCCCTCTTCTTCCTTCGCCTTCTCTTGCCGCATCAGCGGAAACAGAATCACGTCGCGGATTGACTTTTTGCCGGTCAGCAGCATGGTTAGCCGGTCGATGCCCATGCCCTCGCCACCGGTCGGTGGCAGGCCATAGCTGAGCGCGCGCACGTAGTCCTCATCCATCGCGTGGGCCTCATCGTCGCCGGCCGCACGTTCCTTCAGCTGATCCTCGAAGCGCTTGTGCTGCTCCTCGGGATCGTTCAGCTCGCTGAAGGCGTTGCCCAGCTCGAAGCCGCCGACGAAGAACTCGAAACGCTCCACATGCTCCGGGTCGTCCGGCTTCTGCTTCGACAGGGGCGAGACCACCGTCGGGTACTCGTAGACAATCGTCGGATCGTAGATGAACGGCTCGGCGACGGCCTCGAACAGGTGATAGACAGCCTTGCCCAGCGGAATGTTTTTTTCGATCTCGTTGCCGAGTTCGATCAGCGCGGAGGCAATCGTCTTCAACTCGCGCAGGCGCACATTCGCCACGGGCGGCTCGCTCGGCGCTTCGCCCTCGGCCACCGGCGCGGGCTCTACCGGCTTGATCGCTTCAATGGCCTTCTGCAGCGAATCGACCGCAGCCACCAGCCGCGCCTTCAGCACGTCGAGGTTCTCGAAGGCCGTCGTTGCGGGCTTCGGACCGGCCTCTTCCGGCCAGTACTGCAAGATCGCTTCCTTCATCGTCAACCGTGTCCACTTCGACAGGTCGATGGTGCGGCCGTTGAACTCGGTAATCGGCGTGCCGTTGACCTCGCGCGCCACGTATTCGACCATCTCCTCGGTGATCTGCATCAGATCCTGATAGTTCGCATAGGCCTGATAGAACTCGAGCATGGTGAACTCGGGGTTGTGCTTGACGCTGATGCCCTCGTTGCGGAAGTTGCGGTTGATCTCGTAGACCCGGTCAAGGCCGCCGACTACCAGTCGCTTCAAATAAAGCTCCGGCGCAATGCGCATGAACAGGTCAATGTCGAGCGCGTTGTGGTGCGTCTTGAAGGGCCGTGCCGCCGCGCCGCCTGCGATCTGCTGCATCATCGGCGTTTCCACTTCCAGAAAGTTGCGCTCGTCAAGATATTTGCGCAGCGCCTTCAGCACCTTCGAGCGCTTGACGAAGACCTCGCGGCTGTCGAGATTGGTGAACAGGTCGACGTAGCGCTGGCGATAGCGCATCTCCAGATCAGCGAGGCCGTGGAACTTCTCCGGCAGCGAGAGCATCGCCTTCGCCAGAAAGGTCAACCGCTCGACGTGAATCGTCAGCTCGCCGGTCCGTGTGCGGAACAGGTAGCCGGTGACGCCGATGTGGTCGCCGAGGTCCAGCAGTTTATAGAGCGCGAAGCCGTCGTCGCCGACCGCGTCCTTGCGGACGTAGATTTGTAGCCGCTGGCCGCCCTGTTGCAGGGTGGCAAAGCCGGCCTTGCCCTGCGCGCGAATGGCCATCAGCCGTCCGCAGACGGCCACCGTCACGCGCGTCGCCTCAAGCGACTCAGCCGTCGTCTCATTCCACTCGGCGCGAATCGCGGCCAGGGTATGCGAAAAGGGGAACTGGTTGGGGTAGGCGGCCTGTCCCAACGCCTCGATCTGCTGCAACTTGGACTTGCGCAACTCGAAGAGATTACGCTCAAATTCGGACTCGAACACGCTTGTTTCCTTCCATCGCTTGGGCAAAGGCCCAAAAGGGAAGTATACCTTCTTGGTGGCGAACGCTGGTATCCTGAACTCGGTTCTCTATGCCCGACAAGCCCAGGATTTCGCAGCAGAAAAAAGCCTCATCGCTGGCCAGCGGCGTCAAGACCTATGCCGATGCCGAGCGGTTGCTGCAACTGGCCTTCGTGCTGCCCTCGGCGGTCGTCATCGGCTGGCTGGGCGGCTCCTGGGCGGCCGAACGCTGGCACCAGCGGTGGATGATGCTGGCCGGCGTGCTCTTCGGCTGCGTCAGTGGGCTCTATTACGTGGTTCAACAGGCCATTGCCGCCGAACGCGCCGCCACGCGCGCCGAACAGGCCGCACGGCGCAAAGATGAAGGAAAGGAATCATCGCACACCGAATGATGAGCGAGGACAACCCGCAGAACCAGGGCCTGACGCCCGGCTTCAACCAAACTCCCGAGACTCTCAATGCCATGCTTCGCCGCGCCACCCGAAACTCGCTGGTGCTGGGCCTGGCCGGCGCGCTTGCAGTTGGCCTCAGCGCGGGCTGGCACAATGGAGCCATGATGGGCATCGGCACGGTCATTTCCGCGGCCAGCATCTACGAGTGGCGCAAGCTGATCGAGATCGTGAATGCCAAACTGGACAAAAAGAAGACACCCTCGAAAGCAGGGCTGGTTTTTGTCTTCTTTGTGCTGAAGCTCACAGTCTTTGCAGGGCTTATCTATGGTAGCCTGAAGAGTCTTCAGGGGTCCGTGCTGGCCCTGCTGGCTGGTCTGGCTCTTGCGGCTGCGACCATCCTGTGGGAAGCCATCAAGATGCTCCGCGACTGATCTGACCAGAGGATCACGCGCGGAAATTTTTTTACCGGAGGCGGAAAGCACACGTTCCTATGCCAGAATCTCTTGCACTGACGCGGTTGTTGAATGAAATCTTTGGCGGCGTGGTGGCTTCTTTATTGCACGCCGTTGGCATTCAGGCGAATCCGGCGACGGCCATCAGCGATACCTTTGCTCTGGAACTGCTGGTTGTTGGCTGCCTGATTCTCTTCTTCCTCGCCGTTCGCGCGACGCTGTCGGTGGAAAAGCCGAACGCCGTCCAGCAAGTGGCGGAGATGATCTACGAGGCCGTCGGTGGACAGGCCGAACAGGTCATCGGTCATGGCTACCAGCGCTTCCACGCCTACGTGACCTGCATCTTCCTGTTCGTGCTGCTCAACAATCTGTTGGGCCTGATCCCGGGCATCACCGCCCCGACCTGCACGCTGGTCGTGCCGCTCGGTCTGGCCGTGCCGACCTTCCTTTACTACAATTTCCACGGTATCCGCGCCAACGGCATCGGCGGCTACCTGAAGCACATCGCCGGCCCGGTCTGGTGGATGTCCTGGTTGATCTTTCCCATCGAGTGCGTCTCGCACCTGGCCCGCATCCTCTCGCTCACCGTCCGTCTTTACGCGAACATGTTCGCGGGCGATCTGGTCACGCTGGTCTTCTTCTCGATGGTTCCGATCGGCATTCCGGTCGTCTTTCTCGGACTGCACGTCTTCGTCTCGTTCATTCAGGCCTTCGTCTTCATGCTGCTGACGATGATCTATCTCTCGTTGGCCGTGGCGCACGAGCACTAGAAGGCAGCTTTTAGCCATCAGCCATGAGCTCCCAGCTTGGACACACAAAAAAGCTAAGAGCTAACAGCTAGGAGCTAGAGGCTCACAGCTAAAGGCTAAAGACATCCCGCCGGAGTCGCATCCGCTCTGGATCAACGGTGGCTGCAAGCGTGAGGGGGCCAGCTCGGTGAGCCTCAACCACCCACTCGCAGCAATTCATAGGATTGCAGGAGAAACACATGAAGAAGCTCCAGTATGTATTCATGGCCCTTGCGGCTCTTTGTTTTGCCATTCCGGCGTTTGCTGATGGTGGTTCTTCGGCCATCAACCTGGTGCCGATCGGTGCCGGTCTCGGCATGGGTCTGGCCGCGGGTCTGTGCGGCATCGGCGAAGGTCACGCAGTCGGTTCGGCCGTCGAGGCCCTGGCGCGCAACCCTGGCGCCCGTTCGAACATCTTCACCTTCCTCATCCTCGGTCTGGCTCTCATTGAGTCGCTGACCCTGTTCACGCTGGCCATCGTTTTCGCCAAGATGTAGTCGGCCGTGGCCCACGGGCCACACAAGGGAACACGAAAAAGCGGCACCCTCGGGTGTCGCTTTTTTCGTGCACTCAACGGCGCTATCGACCGCTGCGCAGCATCTGGATCGCCTGCCGGTAATCGAGTCCGGCTGCGACGGGCGCGTAGTTCGTCATCGTCTCGTCAGTGTCGAAGATCTTGGTCTTGAAGAGAATCCGCAGGTTCATCTTCAGTTGCACGCGCGTGATGCGCCACTCGTGGTTGGCGACTTCCGCCTGATCGATCACCAGCCAGCCGCCCTTGTTCAGCTTGCCCAAAATTCCCCAGGCAAAGTTCGTGTCCTGCTGCAGAGAGCCTGCGATGCGCACCACGCGCTCCTCATTCGCATCAATCCACAACTCGCCCGTCATCGACTTCAGCACCGCCGTTTCCATATCCGGCGGCTCAAAGCCCGGGTTCGGCCGAAAGCAGTATTTCTGGATCGCCCGCCCGTTCGGTGCAATGGCCGCTCCCTCGTATTGAAACAAAAACGCGCGGGGAATCGTGCGCAGAATCTTCAGCACCATCCGCGCGTCGTTGTCGGCGCTGTGCTTGCGGCGTGATTGCTGGCTGGGCGACTGTGCCAGACCGTCGAGCCGCTGCATCTCGCGCTGTTCATCGAAGGCGTTCAGCGGCTGCCCGTTCTGCGCCACCAGCCGTGCCACCGCGCCCTCGCGCGTTTCGATGATCTCCTTGCTCGTTGCCAGCCGCGGTGTCGCTTTGCGCAGCAGGTAGCGCATGGGACGGTTCTGGTCGAGTGCCGCGCGCGATTCGGCGGCAAAGGCGCGGTCCACCAGTGACTGGGCCTGCGCGGCCGTCAGCGGCTCCTGGTGCGCGCTGCCGCTTTTCGCCTGTGCTGTGGCAGCGCAGAGGGCAAGACCCAGCAACATCGACCAACGGCGCAGGTAGGTTCGTGGCGCGGACATTTCTTCCCCTTTTTCTTTATTGTGCCCCATTCCTTTCGACGTAGGATTGCGAAGAGGGATTCTCTTTTGCTTTCTATGGGATTCTGCGATTGCTGCACGCGGTAAACTTGCGTATAGTGCGGGCAGAGGTTCTTTGCGCTGTATCGAAAGGAATCAAACGATGGTTGCAGAAAATGCTCCGGCACGAATCGGAAAAACTGTTGTGATTCGCGGTGAAGTACAGGGTAGCGAAGATCTGATTGTCGACGGCCGCGTCGAGGGAACTGTGCGTCTTTCGGAAAGCCGCCTGACCATCGGCCAGCACGCGAATGTGGCTGCCGATATATCGGCCCGCGATGTGCTCATTCTTGGCACTGTCAAGGGCAATGTCTCGGCCAGCGGTCGCGTTGAACTGCGCGCCGGTTGCACCGTCGAGGGCGACATCCGCGCTCTGCGCCTGGCTGTTGAAGACAATGCCGTCTTCCGCGGCAAGGTCGATCTGACGCAGTCCGCGGCAAAAACCACCACCGTCGCTGTCAATGCTCCGCAACAGTCGGGCGGTATCTTTTAACGGCCTCGGTCTAGTTGGATCGAAGTGAAGGGGAATGAGGGTTGCTGAATCTTTTCTTCGGCAAAAAGCAGAAAACCGAGCCGGTGATTGTGCCGACCGGCCCTACGGGGCCGAAATATCCCCGCCATTCTGGCGGCTGGGCGGTGCTGCGCCAGCGCCTGCAGAATGAGCAAGGTCTGAACACCATTGATGTTGGCTACACCTCGCCCGGCAACATTAACTATCTGACCGGCCTGGGCCACAGCGTCTTTCTCTCTGACCTGGTCCACGACGCCTGCACCCAGAACTGGATCACCGGCAACGACGAGGAGGGCCATCCCATCTGGGATGTCGAGGGCTTTCTTGAGCAGAGCCTCAACTTTGCCGGACGCAACTTCGACATCGTCTTTCTGTGGACCTCGCTCGACTATCTGCCCGAGCCGCTGGTCGCCCCCGTCGTCGCGCATCTGTTTGCCGCGATGAACCCCGGCGGACAGGTCTTTGCGCTCTTCCACACCCGCATCCAGGGCGACGAAACCACCCATTGTCGCTTCCATCTCACCACCGGCGACGAGGTTGAGATTCAGGAGTCCGAGGCCTTCCCCATCCAGCGGGCCTTCACCAACCGCAGCATCGAGCGCCTGTTTGCCGGCTGGTCCGGCTTCCGCCAGTTCCTGGCCAAAGACAGCGTCTCCGAGGTCATCATTACCCGATGATCTTTCGCGTGGGGGCTCCGCTTGCGTCACAATAAAGGCAAGGAGGAGCCCGCATGAGCTCAACCCGCATTACCTGGCTCGGTCACTCGACCGTCCTCATTCAGTCCCCGTCCACGACGCTGCTGATCGATCCCTTCATCGCGCAGAATCCATCCTATCCCCAGGGCTTCGCGCTGCCAGAAAAGATCGACTTCATCCTCCTCACCCATGGCCATACCGATCACGTTGCGGATGCCCTGCCGCTGGCCGCCAAAACCGGCGCAACCATCGTCGCCATTCACGAGCTGGCGCTCTACATGGGCACCCACGGCGCCGCTTCGACCATCGGCATGAGCCTCGGCGGCACGGTGCGCCTCGGTGACGTCGATGCCACCATGGTCGAGGCCAAGCACTCATCCTCGATTCAGGACGCCGACGGCATCCACTATGCCGGTACGGCTGCCGGCTTCGTGCTCGCCGTCTCCGGCGGCGTGACGCTCTACCATGCGGGCGATACGGCGGTCTTCGGCGACATGAAGATCATCGGCGATCTCTATCGTCCCTCGGTCGCTCTGCTGCCCATCGGCGGTCACTACACCATGGGCCCGCGCGAGGCGGCGCTCGCCACCAGCTTGCTCGCCGTCAAAACCGTTCTGCCCATGCACTTCGGCACCTTCCCGCCGCTCAAGGGAACCCCGGAGGAGCTCGCCGCGCTCGTCGCTCCCACCGTCGACATTGTCCGCTGGAAGCCCGGCGCAAGCTACTCCGCCTGAAAACCTGCGATCACGGCGGGCATCCCGAGCGAACGGTGCCCACTCCTCCCATCATTCGTAAAAAGTTTTGTGTCAGGACCCGACTTCAGTCGGGCCGCAAAAAAGCACAACGAAAAGCGGCGACCCTCGCAAGAGAGTCGCCGCTTTTCGTGGGCAGAAGAACCGCCTACTGGTCCTGTGTCTGCTTGATGGCGCGCATCGGCGTCTCCGAGCTGGCCGAGGTGGCCGGAATTCCCGGAACATCCTGCGAGCCGAATCGCAGCCCGCTCGGCGCGCGGTTGGCACGATAGTTGCGCAGATCGCGCAGAATCTCGTCCTTCTCTCGCGCGTAGTTGCCTGCCAGCCGCGTCAGCGCATAGGTGATGATGTCGCTGTGGTGCAGGTCGCTCACCGACGGATCGCGCTTCATGTTCAGCCAGAGCCGGTGCACCAGTTGCACGTCGTCCGGTGACAGCGACGGGGCATGCGGCCCGATGTAGAAGACCTTGCTCTCGCTCGCCGGTCCGATCACATAGAAGTTGAACTGCCGCTTCGGCTCTGGCAGCGCCTCCCAGGCCTGGCCCATGCGGAAGGCCTGATCCTCGGCGCTCATCGAGTTCGAGATGCCCGAGACCACCGAGTCCACCTCGAGCGAGTTCGCCGTCTGCACCAGCGCCGCAAAGACGTCGTTGGCCGGAACCACCAGCAGCGAGACCTTTTTGCCGAAGCTCTCGGCCACCGAAACGGCCTTGGTAAAGATCATCTGCTCGTGCTCGCTGAAACTCTGCTGATCGGCGTTCAGATACTCCGGGCCACCGGCACCCATCATGCGCACGCTGATCACCACCACGTCGCGCTCTTCGGTGCTGGTCCGGGCCAGCGTCCATTTCAGCGCCAGCGGATTGGCGATGTCGCGCATCGTCACCACCACCGCGCCCGGCCGGATCGCCGTCGATTCGCGATTGATCGTGTCCTGGTGTTCGAGTTGGAAGTGGTCCTTCATCTGTCGCGCCGTCAACGCGTGTCTGCGCAGGTTGATCTTTTCGGAGATGGAGAAGATCACGAAGAAGGCCGTCGCGAAGATGATGCCGCTGATCGTTGCGACTGACTTTGTGAATAGATTCGTGATCGCCGTCGAGAACAGCACCAGAAAGACGCTGAGCATGCCCAACGGAATCTCGATCTTGCCAATATGGATGTTCGGCGGAACCTTCCAGCCGCGCTCCCCCTTGTACTTCCAGCGCAGCACCAGCATCGCCAGGCAGTTCAGGGTAAACGACCAGATCACACCGAAGGCATACGCCTCGCCCAGGGTAATCACATTGCCCCGGGTGACGATGATCGTGAACATCTGCAGCACAAAAACCAGATTGACGATGCGGTAGCTGGTGCCGTACTTGGCGTGCGGCTTGCGGAACCAGTCCGTCAGCACGCCGTCCTCGGCTACGCGCATCAGCACGCCGGTTGAGCCGATCATCGAGGTGTTGATGGCGCCCGACAGAATCAGAAAGCCGACAATCACCACGAAGATGCGGAAGGCGATGCGCCAGAACATCGGCCCGGCCAGAAACATCGCAATGCCGGCAATCAGATTGTCCTGATAGATCGTCGTGCGCGGTCCGTCGGGAATCAGCATCGAGGCCAGCAGCGTCGCGCCGCCGGTGAAGATCAGGCTGTAGATGGCGATCACGAAGGCCGCCCGCTTCAGGTTCTTCAGCTTCGGATGCTCGATCTCGCGATTGACCTGCGCCAGCGTCTCTTCGCCGCTCATCGCCAGCAGCGAGTGGCCAAAGGCCATCAGAATGCCGAACAGGCCCAGCAGTGGAACCAGCGAGGTTCCCTTCAGAAATCCCAGCGCGTCATCGCTGAACTTCAGGTTCGAGACCGTCGGTGGTGGCGGCACATGCGCGCCCTTGGTTAGCACCGTGTATGCGCCCCAGATCAACATGATGACCACCATCACCGAGGTGATCTTCATGACCTGTAACGCCCGCTCGCTTGACTCTTCGATGCCCTTGATGTTTTCCCACCAGTAATAGATCGTCACCGCCGCGGCAAAAAAGGCCGCGGTGTGATCCATGTTGAACTGGAAGGGATTGCCCTGCGTATCCATCAGGGCTGGAGGAAGCCAGTGGCTGGTGTTGGCCACCACCAGCAATTCATTCATCAGGCCGGTAATGTACTGGCCGGCGGAAACGCCCGAGATCGGGCCGGTCAGAATGTAGTCGAACATCAGCGCCGAGACCGAGAGCTTGGCGAACCCGCCTCCCAGCGCTTCTTTGACCACGCGGTAAACACCCGATCGGGTGAACATCGAACAGCTTTCGACGTAGACCGCGCGCACCGCAAAGCTGAACAACATGATGCCCAGAATGAACCAGGGCGCCGATGCGCCAATCGCCTGTTCGGCGATGCCGCCTGCATAAAATGCCGATGAGCCTAAATCGCAAAGTACAATCGCTGCGGCACGCCAGAATGAGATGAAGGTAAGCATCACCGAGGATGCTACGATCAGCCGCACGCGGTTGGACGGAGGGGCTACGGTCGTTCGAGTAGATGCCATCGTGATGAAGCCGGAGCCTTGCCGGCAATGCTAAAAGATTTTTTGAGTGGACTGGAAGATCGTCCGCTCTCCGCTGAGTCTAGTGCCCAACTGGGCGACTGTCAAAAAGCGAAGAATAAGCAAAATGCCCGGACGCAATGAGCAGTGTGTGGTACAACTATTCCTTTTTGCCGAACAGTTCACTGCCGTCTTCGACAAAACTGATAAGCACCACAACGGTTGAGCCGACCAGCCCGGTAAAGAACAGGACCTCGAGCGCGCGCATTCCGAAAACTGCAAGGGACATATCCAGATTGTATGTCTGAATCTGCACACGTATGTGTGGAAGGCGGAATTTTTCTCGCCCTGGTGCGTGGGAAGTGAGAAATTTGGCAGTTTTGGACCAGAATATTCCGTGATTTTCGACGGAGTTTTGATGGAAAACAGCTCCAAAATGCACGTTGGGAGGCTGATTTGCGCATGAAATTACCTCGAAAAAGCCGCTTTTGATGCGAAAAAACCGATGAAAAGTGGCGTTGAAGCTCCGGGTTTTTCCGTCGTCTGCGCTACACTCGGCTCTGTATGCACCGTTTTTCAAAGACCTTGGCTCCCTGGGCCGCCTCCGTCGCTGCGGCCGTGCTGTTGGAGTTGCCTTTTCCCTGGAACGGACCGATGCCGGCCTGGCGCTCGCTGTTTGCCTGGTTCGCTCTGGTGCCGCTTCTGGTGGCGCTGCTGAGGGGCGAACGTACCCCGCGTCGTGGATTTCAGCTCGGCTATCTCTTTGGCGTCTTGTGGGTTATGCTCAACTGCGCCTGGGTGCGCGACACCATGATGCAGTACGGTGATATGCCCCCGGCTGCGCCGGAGTTGCTGCTGCTGGCCTTCAGTCTCGTCCTCGGTCTCTACAGTGGTTTCTTTGGGCTTCTTCTGGTTTGGGTCAGGAATCGTGCCGGAAACAGGTTGGCCCTGGCCGCCGCGCCCCTGCTCTGGGTCGCGCTCGAATTGGCTGCCAGCCGCGTGACCAGCGTCCCCTGGGATCAGCTTGGTTATTCGCAGGTAGACAACGCCCTGTTGACGCAGTTGGCCCCCTGGACCGGCGTTTATGGACTGAGTTTTCTGTTGGTTGCGCTGAATGCTTTGCTGGCCGCCGGTCTGTTGTTGGCCTCGCGCACGGCGCGCGTGCGTATGCTGGCCTTGGCGGGCGTGCTGTTGCTCGTCGCCGCGTTGGGGCTGGTTGTGGCGCCCGCGCGGCCTGCGGCGACGGCCACAGCCGTGTTGCTGCAGCCTAATCTTGACGTGGGCGGCACGGGGATGTGGATGGCGCCCGGGGAGTGGCAGAGCCACATAGGGGATTTCGTGGCTCGCGCGGCGCAGCCCTGCACTCCCTTTATTGCCGGGATTCCCGAAACCGGCGCGGCCGAGGGTGCGACGCACTGTGCACCGGGTGGTGGGCATGCCGATCTGGTGGCCTGGCCCGAGTCGCCCGCGCCGTTTTTCGAAAGCGATGCGCGTTTTCAGCAGGCTTTGAAGGCCGTCGCCGCTGCGGCGCAGGCTCCGCTGGTGGTTGGCTCGATTGGCACTGAGTTTGATGAAACCGTGAAGGATTGGCGCGAGTTCAACTCGGCCGAGGTTGTCGCGGGTGGCCAGACGGTGGGCCGCTACGACAAGATCCATCTGGTTCCCTTTGGCGAATATGTGCCGTTTCAGCGGTTTCTGTTCTTTGCGCGGAAGCTGACGGGCAAGGTTTCGCGTTTTGACCGAGGCAGCGAGCGCAAGGTTTTTGTGCTGAACGGGCACAAATACGGCGTCTTTATCTGCTACGAGGCCGTCTTCGCCGACGAGGTCCGGCAGTTTGCGAGGAACGGGGCCGAGGTCTTTGTGAATCTCTCCGATGACGGCTGGTACGGGGACACGAGCGCGCCGTGGCAGCATCTGAACATGGCGCGGATGCGGGCGATCGAGAACCGGCGCTGGATTCTCAGGGATACGAATAACGGGGTGACGGCGGTGATTGACCCTTATGGACAGGTGCGGCAGTCGATTCCACGCCACATGGGCTCGTCGCTGGCTGCCGGATACGGATTCCGGAACGGGCGCACCTTCTATAGCGTTGCCGGTGATCTGTTTGCCTGGGTGTGTGCCATACTTTCTGTGGGGCTTTTGGTCTGGTTGTATCGCGCTGGCCATCGCTACCCATTTCAAGACAAAGACAGGTTCTAAGAGCAAACGAATGGCAATCTCCGATCTCGAATTCGCTTATGCTCCCGTCCGCGACCAGGTTCGCGACCTGCGGGAGTATCTTTGACCCGGCGAGGATTCGCCGGGAACTGACGGCAGTAGAAACCAAGCTGGCTGATCCGGCACTGTGGAGCGATCCAGAGGCCTCGAAGCCCTTGATGCGCGAGCGCAAACGGCTGGAGCAACTGGTGGCCGACGATGACGCGCTGAACCGCCGCACCGGCGACATCGAAGCCTATTTCGAATTGGGGCGCGAGGGTGAGGATGTTGAGGCCGATCTGACTGAGGCTTTGGCGCAGCTTCAGTCGCTGGCCGAGGATCTTGAGGCGCGGACCATGCTCTCCGGGCAGGCCGATGGCTTCAACGCCATTGTGACCGTGCATCCGGGCGCGGGCGGCACCGAGAGTCAGGACTGGGCCGAGATGCTGATGCGCATGTATTTGCGCTGGGCCGAGCGGCAGGGCTTCAAGACCGAGGTCAACGACCTGCAGGACGGCGAAGAGGCGGGCATCAAGTCGGCGACCTTCACTATTCAGGGTGACTTTGCCTTTGGCCTGTTGGGTGGCGAAAGCGGCGTGCACCGGCTGGTGCGCATTTCGCCGTTTGACTCGGCCAAGCGTCGGCACACCTCGTTTGCTTCGGTCTATGTTTCGCCGGAGATTGATGAGTCGATACATGTCGACATCAAGGCGGACGATCTGCGCATTGACACGTATCGCTCGGGAGGCAAGGGCGGCCAACATGTGAACACGACCGATTCGGCCGTGCGCATGACGCACCTGCCGACGGGCATCGTGGTCTGTTGCCAGAACGAGCGTTCGCAGCACAAGAATCGCGAGAAGGCGATGTCGATTCTGCGCTCGCGCATTTACGAGTACGAGCTCGACAAGAAACGCGCTGAGACCAAGAAGCTCGAAGACTCGAAGCTGGAGATCAACTTTGGCTCGCAGATTCGTTCCTACGTTCTGCAGCCATACCGGATGGCGAAGGACCATCGGACCAAGGTCGAGGTTGGTGATGTCGACAAGGTTCTCGATGGCTATCTGGAGCCTTTTCTGCGTGGGTATTTGCTGGCGAAGCGGCGCGGTACCGCGGTCAGTGCAGAGGCAGTAGCGGACGATCTCGAACAATAGCGCGTCGCTCGCGTCGTGAACGAGCCACCGCCCGCCGAGTGTGGGCGGCATGGCTCGGGAAGGCGGAGCGATGAATGCGAGCAACAATGTTGCCGTCATCGACGAGATGCTGCACAAGGCGAAGAACATCGCCCTGGTGGGCATTGTCGAAAAACACTGGAAGCCGAGCTATCACATCGGCCGCTATCTGGTTTATCACGGCTATCGCGTTTTTCCCGTGAATGCGGAGCTGCGGTCGGTGATCGGCTGCCATGCCTCGCCGACAATTGAGGATGCACAAGAGGCCGCGATGGCGCAGACCGGCCACGGCATTGATCTGGTCGATGTCTTTGCCGTGGACACGCACATCGAGGACATTGTCGACGATGTGATCCGGCTGGAGATTCCCTACCTTTGGTTGCAGAGCGGCATCTACGATGACGACGCCGTGGGGCGCGCGCGCGGCGCGGGGGTGCGCTGTGTGCAGGATGATTGCATCTATCGCGAGCATGCGGCGCGGCCGGACCTGCGGCAGCGGCATAAGCAACTGCACTCCGGCACTCCGCTACAATGAAGAGAAGCTGTCTGGGGCAGCCTTTTTCTATGATGCGTAGCCTACGTCTTTTCGTCGTTTTGTTGTTGGTCGCGGCTGGATTGCCGTCTGTGGCGCCCGGTGCGCCGTTGGGAGCGCCGGTTGCGGCGCCACATGTGCAGGTGCAACTGGTGGCGAAGCAGTCGAGTCTGGCCACAGCGGGAGCAACCGAGGCTGGACTCTACTTCAAGATCGAGCCGGGCTGGCACATCTACTGGAAGAATGCGGGCGACGCGGGCGAGCCGCCGAAGCTGAATTGGACGCTGCCGAAGGGCGTGACGGCGGGCGATCTGGCCTTTGCCGCGCCGAAGCGTCTGCCGCTTGGGCCCTTGATGGATTATGGCTACGAGCATGAGGCGCTGTTCCCCGCGCGGCTGACGAGCGATGGCACGCTGAAGCCGGGTGCGACGGCGCACCTGAGCGCGAAGGCGAGCTGGCTGGTGTGCAGTGATCGCTGCATTCCGGGCAATGCGACGCTCACTCTTGAACTGCCGGTGAGCGCTGCGTCCACGACGGACAGCGAGGCCGCGGCGTTGTTTACGCGCTTTGCGTCCGCGATGCCACAGCCCTTGCCCGCTGCGGCGCAGGCCGCCTTTCAGCAAACAAGCGATGGCTTTCGGCTGGCGGTGACGACAGGGCGGCGCGAGAGTGAAGCGGTCTTCTTTCCTCTGGAAGAAGATGTGATTGAAAATGCCGCGCCCCAAAAGCTGACGGCGACGGCGAATGGATTCACGCTCGATCTGAAGAAGAGTCCGTTTGCAACGGCCGCGCCGGGGCAACTGAAGGGCGTGATTGAACTGGCCGGTGGACGCGCGTACGAGATTGCCGCCGCGCCGGGCACGATTGCCGCGCCGGTGGCTGCGGCATCGTCTGCGGCGTGGGGCGCAGCGCTGAATGCGATTGCGCTGGCCTTTGTCGGTGGCCTGATTCTGAATCTGATGCCGTGCGTTTTTCCGGTGCTGTTTTTGAAGGGGCTGTCGCTGGTGAATTCCGGCAACGAGGACAGAAAAAAACTGCGCGTGCACGGGCTGGTGTACACGGCGGGCATCGTGGTTTCATTCTGGGTTCTGGTGGCGGCGCTGCTGGGGCTGCGCGCGGCCGGCGCCGGGCTTGGTTGGGGATTTCAGTTTCAGTCGCCGGTGTTTCTTTCGCTGATGGCGGGCCTGTTGTTTTTTCTGGGGCTTTCGCTGGCAGGGCAGTTTGAGATTGGCCTCTCGATGACGAGCGCGGGCGGATCGCTGGCGCGGAAGCAGGGGCTTGCGGGCAGCTTCTTTACGGGCGTGCTGGCGGTGATTGTTGCGACGCCGTGCACGGCGCCGTTCATGGGCGTGGCGATTGGTTATGCGCTGTCGGCTCCGGCGATTGTGACCTTTGCAATTTTTACAGCGATTGCGCTGGGGTTGGCTGCGCCCTATGTGGCACTGACCTTTCAGCCTGCATGGACGCGGCTGTTGCCGAGGCCGGGCGCATGGATGGAGGTGCTGAAACAGGCGGTTTCAGTGCCGATCTTCGCGACGGTGATCTGGTTAAGCTGGGTGCTTGCGGGCAGCTATGGCGCAAATCTTTTGGCCGCGCTGCTGGCGGGTTTTGTGCTGCTGGCCATTGCGGGATGGTTTTTGGGCCGGTGGCCCGCGCAGCGCCCGGCGACGCTGGTGGCCGCGCTGTTTCTGCTGATCGTGATCGGGCTGGACGCCGTTGCTCCGGCGAAGCTGGCGATTGCGTCGGAAGCGGCGGCAGGCGCAGGTACATCGAGCGCCGTATGGCAGCCGTGGTCGGCCGAGGCCGTGGCCCGGGCGCAGGCCGCAGGGCAGCCGGTCTTCATCGATTTTTCTGCAAGCTGGTGCCTGAGCTGCCAGGTAAACGAGCGCACGGCATTGCGTTCCGCCGCTGTGGAACAGGCCTTTGCGGCGCACCACGTGTTGCTGCTCAAGGCGGATTGGACGCGGCATGATGAGTCGATTACGCAGGCGCTCACCGCGCTTGGCCGCAGTGGCGTGCCCACCTATGCGTTGTACGTTCCGGGAGAAACGAACCCGCGACTCTTGCCCGAGGTGCTGACGCCGAGCCTTGTGCTCGATGCGCTGAAGCCCTTGCCCGTGGCCAAATAATCATCAGCGATTTGCCGTGAGCCGCGCACAGCGCACCAGCGTTTGCGCGGCGGCAAGCAGTCGAGGGTGCCGGTAGAGCACGCGGTCACGGAGTTCGGAAGCTGCGCGGCGTAGCAGAATTTTTGCCTGTTGGCGAAGCGGCGTTGGCGGCATGGGCGCAAGCGCCTGCTCGTGATCGATGATTTCGAGCCGGTGTGGCTGATCGTCTTCAACGGCGATCTCGATGTGAAGAAATCCATCACAAAAAGAAAATGCAACAGGGAAGCCATCGAGCAGCACGCGAGCAATCCGCGCAGGTGCAGGCTCTGGCTTTGCGAGCAGGATGCGTCGCGTAGAAGACGACAGGCGCGCAAAGTGAAAGCTCTGCGTGAAGAAGCGAATCTCTTCGCTTTCGTTGTCGAGCGTTTTGCGCAGGCAGCAGCGTGCGAGCTGCTCAGGAAGCGGCTGCCAGTCGAGCGTGGGCGATTGCCGGTGGAGCGCATCGACGAAGTCTTCGAGCGGCTGATCGCCACTGCGGAAATCGCCATGATGAACGACGACGAGTGCGGGCTTGCCGAGAAAAAGGGCAAAGGCAAAGTCGAAGAGATCGTGCACATGAAAACGCTGGAAGAGTGGAAAACCGCTGGTTTGCGTGATGGCCGGTTGCAGCGCCTGCGCGAGCGTGAGCGGTTGCGCGGCCTGGTCGATAGAAAAACAAGCGGTGTTGACGGCTGCTAGATATTGCGCGGAACGAAGGGCTGCGAGTGCTTCGTGCGAAAAAAATCCCTGGGGGAAGACCATGACCGATGCGAACTCCGCGCCGGTTTTTTTTTGCTGGCGCTGCATGCGCTGGAGTGCCTTGAGCGCTTTGTGGCGTAGATGCTCCTCGCTGTGCGTGGCAAACTCGCGGCGCGTGTGATCGCAGCCGTGGATGCAGAGGGAGAGGCGCGAGGGGGGCGCGAGCCGACGCTGCGCGGAGAGCCTGCGCGTGCGCCAACTGTTCCACGGAATGAAGGCGAGAGTGGTGCGGTAACGCGCGCGTTCCATCGAGGTCTGCAGCGCGTCGAAGTCGACGCAGCCATAGCGGCGCACTAAGGGTGGATCGTCGAGCACGATCTGCGCGGTGGGTGCGGAGGGGTGCCAGCAGCGATTGCCAAAGCTCTGACGCAAAAACAGCAGTGGGGGAAGAACGGCGAGAGCATGCGCCCGGAGCGGGTTTTCGCTGCTGAGCGGCGCATCGAGACGGGGCAGAGGCACCGTCGAAAGCGTCAGCGTGCCTTTGCCGAAGGGCAGTTGCACGAGGATCGGGCGGCCTTGCGCAGTAAGAAGTTCGCGCGCATCGGAGCCCGTGGCGAGAGCGAAACTGGCCAGTGGCGTGGCGCTTGTTTGCGTAAAGCTCAGCCCGGCGAGTGGGCCGCAGAGTGGACGGGCCGCTGGTTCGAAGTGAAAGGGTCCGCACGAGGATTGCGCGGCAAGGATTGCGTCGAGGCGGTCGCCGGTGAGCTTGCGCAGTGCTCTTTGCTGTTGCGGATCGTCCGTGCAGTGGTAGACGAACAGATGCAGAGCGGCAAGTGCGGAGAGCTCGACAAGCGCGCGCGTGTCAGCGTGGGTGGCCAGCGTTGCCGCATCGATGGCGAGAGAAAGGCTGCCCGAGGCGCCATCGGCCAGAAGTTCGCGCAAAGGCTCTGTGGTCGCATGCCGGACGGCGATGCCGGAGTACAACGCGAGCTCTTCCATGCGGCGATCGCCGACCGAGGGCGCGGACGATGTTCGAACAATGAGCTCGGCCATGGTTATGATTTTCGTCTTCCGTATTGCCCAGGGCGCGATGGCAGAATCCGCAGGTCATCACTGTTGGGGCGATAACTGTTGGTCTGCCAACTCCAGACTTTGGCCGGCTTCACGGCTTCAGTGCTCGCGGGCGGCGGAAGAAACTCGGGTTCTACGAGGTCAACGGTCGTCTTTTTTATCGGTGCAGGCGCGGGCTTGATGTCGTTTTCTACGGGGCTCTGTGGGCGTGGGGCAGGCTCGTGACGGACGGTTGTGTCTTCTTCCTCGGGAGCGGGTTCGCTTTCACGACGGCGCAACTCTGCCAGACGTTGTTCGAAGGCGAGTCTGCGCAGGCCGCTCAGGCGCGAGTCCGTGACCGGGTCTGTGGCTGGTTCCGTGATGGGCGCTGGGGGCTGCTGTGCGGGAGCCTGCAACTGCGCATCGGGCTCGCCTGCAAGCACTGGCTCGCTCGTGGCCATTGTGGCAAGGTTGAGTGCGACGGGCGGCGTCTGTGGCCAGGCAAATCCGTTTTCTTGCGCGTCGGTCGCGCGTTGTTGCTTGAGTTTTTTCTCGAGCATCTGCACGGACTGGCGGAAGTGCGGGTCGGCATGTTGCAGATGGATGCGATTGAGAACAATGCCGACGGCCGAAGCCTGCAGTCTTTGCAGTGTCTCGGAGGCTTTGCGCAGTTGTTCGGCGGTGGTGACGCCGGACTGGACGACGAGAATGGTGGCGTCGGCGTTGCGGGCGAGATACTCTGTCTCCGCCGAGATGGCGAGCGGCGCGGTGTCGGTGAGGACGAGTTTGCCGGTGTCCTCCTTTGTGCTGTCGGGCGCGGCATCTTCGGTGAGCTTTTGCAGCATGGTCATCGAGCGATTCATCTGCCGGGTGGCGAGGAGCCCACTCGATTCTGCGGACCTGTTTTGCTCGGAGGGAGAAGCCGTTGACTGTGCCGCGGAGGCGCTGACGAAAAGTGCTTGCCGCCCGAGCCCTTCGAGCAGATCCTTGAGGCGCGCGGCGATGGTTGTCGTGCCCGCGCCGGGAGCGCATGCCGTCAGAATGCAATGCTTGACCGCGCCCTGTTGCCATGCGTGTTCGAGCGAGGCGGCGAGGCGCAGAAGATGCTCTTCTTCGACGCCGGGCGAGACCTGATTGAAGTCGGGCAGCTGCGCCATGGGCGTACAGCCGAGAATGCGTTCGACATCGGCCGAGGTATAAACGCGTGGGTCGAGATTGTGCGCGATGAGCGCCGCGAACAGGCCCATCAGAATGCCGAAGATGGCCACGGGAACGGCGACGTGCAGCACGGCCATGGCGTCGGGCTTTTGCGGAGGCACGGCGGGCGAGGCAATGGATGCTGCGCCGGCGGCCGAGGTCTCGAGCTTGAGATTGTTGAACTGTTCGTCGATGGCGCCGTAGCGGCCCTGCAGGCGCGCGATCTCGGTGGCCAGATCGTAGGCGCGCTGCATTTCGGGCGTTGCTCCGGCGGCGGCTCCGGTCATGCGGGCCAACTGCGCGTTGAGTCGCTCTTCAAGCTCGGTCGAGCGGGTCAGGTCAGTGCGCAGCTTCTGCTGAATGCGGGCCGTGGCTTTGGCGCGCATCTCCTTCAGCGTGCTGTCGAGCGTGTTGTCGATATGCGCCAGTTCGTCGGCATCCTGCTTGTACTGCGGATGATTGGGCGTGAGGTTGGCCATCTGCGCGATTAAAACAGCGCGGCGCTGATTGAGCGAGGTCTTCAGACCGACCATGCCGAGATCGGCATTGAGTTGCTCGTCGGCCTCGGCATTCAGTCCTGAGGCCGCGCCACCGCTCATGGCGCTTAGCCGGGCCGCGGACTCTTCGCGATCGGCGCGGGCCTTGATGAGCGACTCGTGCAGTTGCGTGATGTCGGCGTCGAAGTGGTTGGGCGTGGCGGTGCCGACGGCGGCAATGCCCAGCTTGGCGTTGATTGCATCCTGCTCGGCGCGGTCGGCGTCGAGTGTTTTTTGCACGCGCGCGCGTTCGGTCTGGAGTGCGGCGATGCGCTCGGCATTGCCCGTACTGGCCTCGCGCGCGGCATTGTCGACCATGGCGGCGGCAACGGCGTTGGCGATCTGCGCGGCCTGATCGGCATCGTGAGCCTTGGCGGTGATCGATATCTGATAGCTGGTGCCCATGCGCTTGGCGGCGATGGCGTGGCCGAGGCGCAGGGTCGCGGCCTGCTCGGACTCATTGGCCTGTTGCCAGGAACCGATGGGAAGTTTGTGCAATGCGCTGGTCAGCACCGATGAGTTCGACGCGCTTTGCACCTTTTGCTGGATGAAAGTGTCGTAGGCGTTGGCGTCGTTCGGCCAGTTGGTGGCGGCATCCTTGCTGAGTACCTGCGGGGCCGAAGGCTGAATGTAGACGACGCTTTGCGCAATGTAGACGGGCCAGCGCAGCGCGACAAAACCGGCGGAAGCGAGCAGGCCGAGCGTGACGATCAGTGCCGTGAGACGCCAGTGCATTTGCAGGCTGCGCTTGAAGTCCAACCGCAGAAATGGCGGCTCGGCCTGGCCTGTGCCGATAGAGGGCGTGGCGTGGTCTGTGCGCGCGCTCGCAGGCTTGGGTCCAAGAGAGTTCAACGGTGCGGAGGTGTGGTTCATTTGCTTCATGGCGATCCTATAAGTTTCCGACCAGATAACTCAGAGTCGAGAGTTGAAACAGCGGGCTGAGCCGCTGCAGATAATAGGTGGCGCGCGAGAATCCGCTCTGCGGCACAAAGATGATTTCGCCGGGATGCAGCGTGACCTCAAGCGCCTTGGACGGATTGACGAGATCGCGCGACGAGATCAGGCGCGAGGTGCCGTTCTTGGGATCGACGATCTGGATGCGCGGCGTGTTGCCGGCCTTCTCGGTAAAGCCGCCCGCCTCGGCCAGAACGCTGGGCAGCGTCGAACTGCTGGTGAGCTGGATGGCGCCAGGATGCTGCACCTCGCCAAGCACCGAGACAAAGCGCTCGCCTCCGTTGGGCACATAAACAACGTCGTCGCGGCGAAGACGCAGATCGGCGAGAGGATTGCCGGAATCGACGAGAGCCTTCAGATCGACCCAGACAACCTGCTCGCGGCCGCGATAGACGGCGCAGCGCTCGGGAATGCGTGGGGACTTTTTGGGGTCGGTGACGAGGCCGCTGCGCGTGAGCGCCTCAAGCAGGGTCGGTGCGCCGTCAAAGGTGACGATGCCCGGATGTTCGACGTCGCCAAGTACGATGACGCGATTGGCCGTGTATTTGCTGACGGTGATCTGGGCCTCGAGGTGCGCGTAATATTTTTCGAGCGCACTGGAGACGGCGTGCGCGGCCTCGGTGCGCGTGAGCCCGGAGACCATCAGGTCGCCCGCCAGCGGCAGCGTGATGCGGCCATCAGGGCCGATGGTGAGCTTGGCCTGCATCTCGGCGCGACCGGGAAAATCGATGACGATCTCGTCGCCCTTGCCGAGCCGGTATTCTTCGTCTTCGGCGGGTTCAAAGTTGCGCAGGGCCTCGAGCGGGTTCGGCTTGAGAACCGGATCGGGCGTTGGCGGCGCAGCCTGACTCTGTGCCTGACTATGCAAGCATGGCCAGAGCAGCGCCAGCGCGCAGACGGCCAGAAGCCGCATCTGTCGGTCTCGATTCCCCATCGTGTGCATCACTCCATGAACGATATTGCTAGTGTATTCCCTATGTATAGGAGAGCCATCCAACTTTGTGGGAGGATCATTCTTCTAACTGGGCAAAATGGCCTCTGGCATTCCTATTTCGCGATAACTCACCATGGTGGTGCCCACTGGTAATCTATCTTCCCAGTTACTATCGAGTAAGATGTTTTCCGCGCGATAACGGTCGTGCCCGGGGTGGCACATGACCTCCATCGTCTCAGGGATTGACTGTCCAGAAACGAGTCGCTGGTGGAAGGTGGTAAAAGCCGCAAAGCCAGCGGTCGTGGTGATGCCGGGGATCGCACGCAGACGTCGGTTCCAGGCGCGGTTGAGAAGGTGAAAGGTGAAGCTGCGCCCCACATTGACGCGGGTACGGACGCGCGTGATGCCGTAGCGGCTGCAAAGAGCCGTGAGTTCGCCGAGCAGCTCCCAGCGCGTGTGCGTGTGGTGATGTGAGTCGATATGGCTGATGCGCAGCCCGAGCGCACGGGCGCGTTCGATCTGCGCGCTCCACTCGGCGAAGACGCCTGCGCGAATCGCTTTGGTGAGCGGGATGCGGTAAGGGCGGCCCGTTTGCCGGCCATTGAACTCACCCTGCGCATCGAGCAGCGGCGCGAGTCCTGGATGGTTTGAGAGCGTTGCAAACTGCGTGATGTTCAGGTGTACGCCGAAGGAGCAGTGGGGGAAATTCTGTGCCTCGCGGATGGCCTCTTCCACTGCCGCACCATTCATCATGACGGTAGCCGAGCGCACGAGGCCCTTTTCCATCTGGCGAAAGATGCTGGCGTTGACATCGGAACGAATGCCAAGATCGTCGCAATTGATTACAATGTTCATTCCTTCGATCAACCTCGCTTTTTCTTTGCGGCAAGAGTCGCTCGCTTGTCGCTGTGTTACCTGCTTGCTTTGCTCCATGGCCTCTGCGGGTGTCAGTACAAAACGCGCATCGCTTCGTCTGTCGGCGGAGTGGCGGCGTGTGTGCCGTCGGTCGCACTCATGGGAAGACTCTGCACGGATGCCAGCAGAAAGGCGACCCAGACCGCCGACATCATGCGAAACCCTGATTCGCTCAGGTTGAAGATCAGGCTTGAGGCAAAGAGCGCGAGCTTTAATCTTCCCAAGGAGGCGTTCTCTCCAAGGCTGCGCATGGCGTTGCGATATCCACTCACGATCAGCATGGCAAGCATGGCCACGCCCGCCCAGCCAAGATTGATGTAGGTTTCAAGGTAGCCGTTGTGTGCTTCGGCGATGCCTTTATAGCCGATGATCTCCCAGACTCGCTCGATGCGTTCATCGGTCCAGAAGCTCTCAAATCCGGTGCCGAGCAGGGGATTGGTGTGCAGCAGAAGAACCGCGCGCCAGATGTCGGTTCTGCCGGTGAGCGAGGCATTGCGGCCCAGCAGTTGCAAAAGCCATCCCGACGAGTCGAGTAGCGAGGCAAAGGCGGCCAGTGCGATCACGCCGCAGACCAGCCAGTGCGCGCCGCTGCGATGATGCAGGCGCGGAAGAAGAAAGAGCACCGCGCAAGCCAGCGTGAGCGCGGAAAAAGAGGTCATCGAATCGCAGACCTTGATGAGCACGAAGGCGAGCACAATCAGAATGGCGTAGGCGGCGCGTTGTCGCTCCCGGTGCGGCGTCGTGCGATCCGCATAGGCGCACTGCAAGGCCCAGAATGCGCCGATGCCGCAAAACAGACAGCACATGCCGAGTTCGTTTTTCTGCGTGGTGACGCCGATGTAATACGTTATGTGCATGATGCTGTCGTATCTGGTGCCGATGCCGGGAAAGAAGAGAATCAGCACCGCGGACAGCGGCAAAAGCAGTGTTGCCGTGCCCGCAAGCAGGCGCTTGATTGCCTGCAACGGTGCTTCTTCGGTGAGCAAAATGAGAATCATCGAGAGCGTGCCCATGCCCTTGATCCAGCGCTTGAGTGCCAGCAGTGGATCTTCCGTCCAAAGAAGACTGAGAGCGCAGAAAAAACAAAACAGAAGCAGCGGCCCATTGGCGCGCAGAAGGGACTTCAGCTTTTGTGCGCGAAAGTTCAGCACGAGCAGCGCGGCGAGAATCAGTCCGGCGTAGAGCACGGTTTCGAGCAGATTGCCCTCCGTGTAGCGCGCCGTGGTGCTGCCGCTCGGGGCCGTGTCAAACCATGCCATGGGCGAGCGCGAGCACAGCGTCAGAATCCAGATCCATGGAATCCAGAGCGCATGAGAAACGCCGCCGCGGCCATCGCGTTCGGCCCAGTACAGCGCGGCGATGAAGGCCATGCCTGCTAAAAGTGCCACTGCTTGAATCATGGTTCGTGTACCCGTTTCGGCAATCTTCCGTAGCGCGTTTGTGCTTGCCTGCTGTAGTCAAATCGCAGATCGTCAGCTCTCAAGATAGGCTCCCCGATTCACCTGAATGTGAAGCAGCGCGAGCACGCGGCCAAGATGAAAGCAAAGTTTGAAAAGAAGATCCATGGCCTTGTGCTGACCTGCAAATGCAACGATGGGAAGCAGCACGGTATACAGAAGAATTGCGATGAGCGACTTCAATGCATCGCGCATGTGGAACAGCGGCAGTCGCGTGCTCATGGCGCCATTCAGCAGTGCGCGCCGCAAAAAGAAGCGACGCTGCCAGCGCTGTGCAGGATAAGTTTCGAAGACGATTGCCTCCTGCGACCAGGTGAAATGAAATCCTTCTTTGATCTTGCGATAAAAGAAATCATTATCCGAACTCGACTTCAGATCGGTGCGAAACGGTTGAGCCGAACCTGCCAGCACGCGACGATGCAGAAGCACATTGCCGGTACGTGCTTCAGTCCATGCGATGGGTGTGCCGGTGGCATGAGTCTTGCGCTCGAGAATGTGGCTCTTCAATAGCCACGCAGGCGGATCTGCTTCATAGTGGCGCAGCACGGGGCCGAGTACGCCATCGACCGCACATTGCTCGCAGTCTTCCAGCAGGCGCATGAGCCAGTCCTCCTGCGGGAATTCATCATCGTCGATCATGGCGATGTAATCGGCTTCGATTTGGTGCAGAACGGCATTGCGTGCAAAGGCTATGCCGGTGCGTGGTTCAACGAGGTAATCGATGGGCAACGATGGATTCTTACGAGCATCCTCGATTACGGCCTCGGCAGAGCGGGCAGCATCGTTATCGGCAACACGAACAGAGATTCTGAATCGATCCGATGTCTTCTGCTGCGCCAGCGTGCGCAGAAGTCGCGCCAGAAACGCGGGGCGTTTGTAGGTGCAGATACAAACACAAATGTGGAGCTTGCCTTCTGTCATCGCGTGCGTGCCTCGTGCATGCTGTTGGCTGGCTGTAAACCGCGCCCGAAGATTTTGCGGAGTCGTTGCATCTGCTCTTTGCGACGGAATGCGATGAGGTCGATGGGGACGGGGCGCTCGACGGCGCGCAGTGCGGACCACGCGAAACCCGCTCCGATGGCTGTGCCGCGCAGCAGAAACGGTCGCAGCCGCATCTGATAAAGCATGCGGAACAGTTGCCAGAGCGGATGGTTGCCGATCAGATAGTCACGCTTGCCTTCGTTGAAGCGCGCCCGCAGCAGGCCATGTTGCGCGGTCCCTGTCGTGCGCAGATGCGTGCAGGTCATCTCCGGGAATGTGCGTGTCTTCCAGCCTTTCATGCGCGCGCTCAGGCAGGCAATGGTGTCGATGTTGCCGCCCTTTGAAAGCATATAGCCACCGATCTCTTCCACGCATGTTCGCCGAAAAAGCTGGCAGATGCCAGAAACCTCGTCGAGACTCACGTAGCGGTAATCGTAGATCTCACCCGAGGTTTCGCAATAGGGGGTTCCGATGATGCCGAACTTTTCATCGCTTGCGAGCTTTTCGAGCAAGAACGCGAAATAATCTGGCTCAAAAGTGACGTCGGCATCCATGCAGGCAACCGCCGCAAAGTCCATCGTGCGCATCGATGCCAGCGCAGTGTTGAATGCCTGCGCCTTTCCCGCGAAATGTCGTTCGGCTCGTTCAGGCATGCGCATCCATCGAATCCATGGTGTTTGGGCTGCGTGACGACGCACAATTTCGTCGGTGCCATCGGTCGATCCATCGCTGACGATGAGCCACAGAAGTGGAAGATGTCTCTGTCGTAGCATGGCGTACATTGTTTGCTCGATACGCTCGGCCTCGTTGCGCGCTGGGGTAATCACGACATAAGGAAGCAATTCGGACATGTGTTCCTCTACTTCACTTTTTGCGAAAGAAAGGCTTCGATGGCCTGTACGACGCGCTCCAACTGTTCGTTGCGCAGTTGCGGAAACAGGGGCAGGGAGATGATCTCTGAGGCGACGCGCTCGGTGATGGGGAAATCGCCCTTCGTGTAACCAAGCGTGGCGTAGGCTTTTTGCAGATGAAGCGGAATTGGGTAATGAATGCCGGTGCCGATCTTTTCTTTCTTCAGAAATTCGATGAGCGCATCGCGCTGCTGCGTGCGCACCACGTAAAGATGGTAGACGGCGCGGGCATGCTCGGATTCGCTGGGCGTGATGATCTGTGCCTTGTCTGCGAGCAACTGGTTGTATTGCTCGGCATGGGCGCGTCGCTGTGCATTCCATTGCTCCAGGTGCGGCAGCTTGGCATGCAGAAACGCCGCTTGAATCGCATCCATGCGGCCGTTGTAGCCTTCGCTGTCGTGATAATACTTCTTCGCCTGTCCGTGATCGCGAAGCTGTCGCGCCTTTTGTGCCAGCGCTGCATCGTTGGTGGTGATTGCGCCAGCCTCACCGCAGGCACCAAGATTTTTCCCCGGATAAAAGCTGAAGCCCGCGGCCAGCCCCACCGATCCGGCGCGTTGCCAGCGTTGACTTTTCTCCGAGTAATATTCGGCGCCATGCGCCTGGCATGCATCTTCGATCACGCGCAGATCGTAGCGCTCGGCGAGGGCCATGAGTGCATCCATCGCGGCCATCTGGCCGTAGAGATGCACGGGGAGAATTGCGCCGATTCTCTTTCGGCTGCGCTTGCTTACCAGATGTCCGGTGGCGTCTTGCTCGCACTCCGTTTCGAAATACCGTTGCAGTGCAACCGGAGAAAGGGTGTAACTTTTCTCGTCGATATCGACAAACTCGACGATCATGCCGGCTTGCGTGATCGCCTCGGTGGTCGCGATGAAGGTGTGCGGCGTGGTGACGATGACCTCGCCCGGCGCGCTGCCACTGGCCAGAATCGCCAGTCGCAGCGCGTCGGTCCCGCTGTTGACGGCGATGGCGTATTTCGTGTGGCAGAAGGCGGCAAAGGACTGTTCGAAATCTTCGACGGCAGCTCCGCCGACAAAGTGCGCGGTCGTCAGAGTCTCGCGAAACCTGGCCACGAGTTCTTCTTCCAATTCCTTGTGCGGCGTAATGAGGTCGAGGAAGGGAATCGCGTTGTCCTGCGGCTGTGGCTTGGCGGGAAGAATGCGCGCGGGGTTGCCGACCACCGTTGCGCCCGCTGGCACGCTATGCGTCACCACGCTGCCTGCGCCCACCAGCGCGCCTTCGCCGATGGTGAGGTTGCTCATGATGACGGCCCCGGTGCCGATGGACGCGCCCTTGCGCACGAGCGTGTGCTCAAGCGTCCAGTCGGCTTCGGTCTGCGGAGCGCCGTTGGCCGCGGTTGCGCGCGGATGGCGATCATTGATGAACATGACGCCATGACCCACAAAAACGTCATCCTCAATGGTGACGCCTTCGCAGACGAAACTGTGGCTTGAGATCTTGCAGCGACGGCCGATGCTTGCACCCTTCTGGATTTCGACGCAGGCACCGATGCGGCTCTCATCGCCAATGCGGCAGCCGTATAAGTTGATAAATTTAGAAAGCCTGACATCGTTGCCCAGTACAACATCGTCGGCGATGCTGTTCCATTGGTTTGTTGTATGACTCATCAAGACCTCTCGACTCCTTAAAAAGTTACTCATCGCGCGTTTGCCGAAACGCTGGATTTTACCTGCGAGCGTGGTATGCTTGCGATGTTATTCGCGCTCATGATTTTTAGCGATGCCTGAAAGGGTGCATGAAGGTTGCCATCTTCGGACTCGGTTATGTTGGCCTGACGGCCGCTGCTTGCCTGACCCGCGAGGGCCATGATGTCGTTGGCGTGGATGTCAACGCGGAAAAGGTTGCCGCCATCAATGCAGGTCACTCGACGATTGCCGAGCCGGGCGTGCCAGAGTTGATTGCCGCCGCTGTCGCTCAGGGGCGTCTGCGTGCCACCGCCGATGCAGCCTGCCTGAGCGAATGTGCGATTGCCTTTGTCTGTGTCGGCACGCCGAGCCAGCCTGACGGCGCGCATAACATGACCTTCATTGCCGATGCTTCGCGCCAGATTGCCGCGCAGGTGGATGCGCATCGCGCCGAGCCGCTGACGGTGGTCTATCGCTCCACGATGCGGCCGGGCAGCATGGAAGAGTTGATCGCGCCCACCTTCGCTCAGTTTCTCGGCGACGCCGTGGACCGCGTTGAATTGGTCTATTGCCCCGAGTTCTTGCGTGAAACGGTTGCTATTCATGATTACTTTCATCCGCCGAAGATTGTGACTGGAACGCGCGATGGTGGCCCTTGCGCGCGACTGGATGCGTTGAATGCGCAGCTCGACGCGCCTCGTTTTTATACCGGCTATCGTGCCGCCGAGTTGACAAAGTTTGTCGACAATTCCTTTCACGCGGTGAAGATCGCCTTCGCCAACGAGATCGGCCGCATCTGCCGCCAGCTGGAGATTCCTGCGCAAACCGTGCATGAGATTTTTGTGGCTGACCACATCCTAAACATTTCTCCCTGCTATTTGCGTCCCGGAGGTGCCTTCGGTGGTTCCTGCCTCCCGAAGGATGTGCGCGCACTGCAAGCGATGGCCAGCGACATCGGCGTTTCCACGTATCTGATCGATTCCCTGTTGCGCTCGAACGACGCGCATAAACACTTCCTCTTCGAGTCCTGCGTGCGCGATCTGCCGGCTGCCAGTCGCGTTCTGCTGTTGGGCATCGCCTTCAAATCCTCGACCGATGACCTGCGTGAAAGCCCCAACGTTGACCTTGCGCGCAAGCTGCTTCATGCCGGTTACGATCTTTCCATCTACGATCCGCACGTGGTTCCCGCCAAACTGCTCGGCCAGAACCTCGGCTACGCCTACTCGAATCTGCCCAAGCTCACGCAGTTGCTCATCACACGCGCGCAGGCCGAGGCCGGTCCCTTTGATCTGGTGATCGACACGCGTGGCTGGGCCGCGGAGTTCGCCTTTCCCGCAGGCCAGCGCATCGTGAACGTGAATACTCTCGACTGAATCGCACACCATCATGAGTGAGAACGAATCCATCTCTGCCGCCGAAAAAAACTTCGTCAAGCCGCGCCGCGTGTTGATCATTGTCGAGAACCTGCCCGTGCCCTTTGATCGCCGCGTCTGGGCCGAGGCCACCGCGCTGGTGCGCCACGGCTATCAGGTCTCGGTCATCTGTCCCAAAGGAAAAAACGCCGAGGCCAGTTATGAATTTCTCGCGGGCGTTCATATCTATCGCCACCCCATGCCGCTGGAAGCGCGCGGCGCAAAGGCCTACCTCGTCGAGTACGGCTCCGCGCTGTTCTGGGAGTTTCTGCTCAGCCTCAAGGTCTTTTTCACGCGCGGCTTTGATGTGCTCGAAGCCTGCAATCCTCCCGATCTTCTTTTTCCTCTGGGCCTGTTCTACAAGCTCTTCGGCAAGCGTTTCGTCTTTGACCATCACGACATCAGCCCTGAACTGTACGAGGGCAAGTTCAACCGCCGCGGCCTGTTCTGGAAGCTGCTCGTGCTCTTTGAAAAACTCACCTTCCGCACCGCCGATTTTTCCATCGCCACCAATGAGTCCTATCGCAGGCTTGCGATTGCGCGCGGTGCCATGGCCCCCGAGCGCGTCTTCGTCGTGCGCAATGGGCCGGATCTCACGCGCGTTACCGTGCAGCCCGCCGAGCCACGCTGGAAAAACAACCGCCGCTTCATGGTGGCCTATGTCGGCGTCATCGCGCAGCAGGAAGGGCTCGATCTGCTGCTTGAAACCGTTGCCTATCTGGTGCGCCAGCGCGGCCGCACCGACATTCAGTTCGTGATCGTCGGCAGCGGTCCCGATCAGCAGTCCATCGTGCGTCTCGCGCAGGAAGCGGGCCTTTCCGACTATGTGAGCTTTCCCGGTCGCGTCGATGATCCAACACTGCTCACGATTCTTTCGACCGCCGATCTCTGCGTCAATCCTGACCGGCCCAACGCCATGAACGATCAGTCCACCATGATCAAGATCATGGAATACATGGCGCTCGGCAAACCCATCGTGCAATACGATCTGACCGAGGGCCGCTTCTCCGCGCAGCAGGCCGCGCTCTACGCGCGCAAGTGCGACACGGCCGACTTTGGCGACAAGATCCTCACGATCCTTGACGAGCCGGCGCTTGCCCGGCGCATGGGCGCCTTCGGCCTTGAGCGCGTGCGCACCACGCTTGCCTGGGAGCATCAGGAAAAGAAGTTGCTCGCTGCCTATGAGGAGATTTTCACAAGCTAGCAGCAGGGCACCATCTCGCCGCGTTTTTCGAGCGACCGGCTGGCGGCCTCAAGCATCTTCACCACGCGCAGTCCGGCCTCGCCGTCGTTGATCGGTCGGCGTCCGTTCTGCGCGCACTCGATAAAGTACGCCAGTTCCTTGCGCAAAGCCTCGCCCTGTTCAAGCTGCGGAGCCCACATGTCGCCGGTCCGGTAACTCACCAGTCGGCTGTATACCTCCTCCACATCGTTGGTCGTCACATCCACGCCGCGGTCGTAGACGCGCAGCTTTTCATCCGGAACCAGATCGTTCCAGACCAGCATGCGTTTTTCGCCGCCGATCAGCGTCGTGCGCATTTTTACTGGAGAAATCCAGTTTACATTGATGTGCGCAATCATCTGATCGGAAAAGTACAGTGTCAAAAACGCGATGTCTTCATGACCATTCAGATGGCTCTGCCCGGTGGCGACGACGGCCTCGGGCATCTGCTTGAACAGATAGTCCATGATCGACAGATCGTGCGGTGCCAGATCCCAAACCACGTTGATGTCGTGCTGAAACAGCCCCAGGTTGATGCGCGTTGAGTCGTAGTAGTAGAGCTTGCCGAGCGTGCCCTCGTCGACCAGTTGCATGATCTTGCGCACCGCGCCGGTGAACAGAAAGGTGTGGTCCACCATGATCGTGAGCCCTTTGCGCGCGGCCAACTCAATCAGTTCCTTGCCTTGCTCGCTCTGGCTCGTGAAGGGTTTTTCGACGAAGACGTGCTTGCCATTTTCAAGCGCGGCCTTTGCCAGTTCGTAATGCGTCCAGACCGGCGAGATGACCGCGATGGCATCGATCTTCGGCGAGCGCAGCACGGCTTCGGTATCGGCCGTAATCTCGATGCCGGGATAGAGCCGCCGCGCACGGTGCCGCGCCGCCGGATTCGTGTCGGCGATGGCCAGCACCTTTGCGCCGTCAATCGTCAGCAGATTGCGGACGATATTTGGCCCCCAATACCCGTAACCGATAATTCCGAAGTTCATCCCGTTCTCCCGCGTGCCTAATACGCGCCTTTGCCGCGCAGCACCGCCAGCGGCGTGCGCCATAGAATCTTCAGGTCGAGTGCCGGCGACCAGTGCATCGCATAGCGCAGATCGAGCCGCACCATCTCGTCGAAGCTCACCTGGCTGCGGCCCACCACCTGCCACAGTCCGGTCATCCCCGGCTTGGCCTCGAGCAGTCGCCGCCGGTGCCACGTCTGGTAGGCCTCCAGTTCGTAGGGAATCGCCGGGCGCGGCCCAACCAGCGACATCTCTCCACGCAGAACATTCCATAACTGCGGCAATTCATCGAGACTGGTGCGGCGCAGCAAGCCGCCCACGCGCGTCACGCGCGGGTCGCGCGTAATCTTGTACACGCCATCTTCGCTCTTCAGCGTCTCGTCCTCGGGATTCTCGATCAGCCGCCGCACGTACTGCTGATGAATCCGCGGATCGTTGCCGGTGCGCATCGAGCGAAACTTCAAAAAGCTGAAGCAGCGGCCATATTGGCCCACACGCTGCTGCTTGAAGAGCACCGGCCCTTTCGAGCTCAGCTTGATGGCTATGGCAATCGCAAGCAGAAAAGGTGACAGCGCGATGAGCCCGAGCGCGCTGCCTGCAATGTCCATGGCGCGCTTGGTGGCCAGCATCGAGCGGCGATTTCTTTCAAGGTTTTTCAGGTCCGGATAGAGTGCCGTGTCGCTTTGCTCGGTCGTGCTGTTCAGCTTCCAGTCGTCGGGAAAAAAGTGAAAGCTCACACTGAGTCCGGCGATCTCCACCTCGGGCAAGGCGCGATGAAAGGCGCGGTCGACGCGTGCCGCAATGGCTTCAAGCAGTGGTCCGCGTTCGCTGTCCGGCAGCCCGGTAAACAGCATTCCGACGGCCTTGGGCGAGTACCAGCCGGTTAGGTCCGTATCGCGCCCAGCCGTCAGCAGAAGCTGAGCCACGCGCTCCAGAAGGTCGCTTTTACCGCTCTCGTGCCGCTCGACCAGCATCAGAAGAAACGGCTCGCCCGTGCGCTCGGTGCGCTTGCGCTCGATGGCCATCATGCGGCGAAAACTTGTTTCGTCGAGCAGTGCGCGCTCGTCATCCTCAAGCGATGCAAAAAAAGCATCGGTTGGGGCAGAGGCTTTTTTGATGCGAAAGGTGCTCACGCCGGCTCCTTTTCCGCGCGCGCACCGGCCTGGATTGCGCGTGTATCGGGAGAGAAGTGGCACCAGAACGCGCGCGCCTCGTTGCGGCAACGCTCATCGTTCGGCTTTGCGGCGTTCCATTGCATACAACCCCACGAAACAAACGTGCGACCGAAGGCATCCATGGATGCTCGGTTTTGTTTTGACGCACCAAACCGGACGACACAACGGTCGCCTGTGCTGGTGGATGAGGGCGTGGGGGACGCCTGCATCGGCTCAACTCAGCGCAGCTTTTATGCAACACCAATGGTAAGAAGATCATAACCCCCAGCAGGGGGCAGGACAACGCTACTAAAGTGCAGACTGTATGTTTTTTATGTTTATAGAGGAGTTACCTGTAGGCAAAACAAAAAGGGATGCACGCATTGGGCACCCCTTTCAGGCATCTGGGCCGAACTAATTACAGAGTACGGCGCGATAGCGGACCTTGTTCTTCTTCACCTTTTCGATGGCGTCGTTGGCCTTGGCCATCGGGAAGGTCTCGGTGAGTGCCTTGACGCCGTGACGGGCGGCCACGTCGAGCATCTCGCGAATGCGATTCGGGCTGCCAATGGGGCTGCCGGTGATCGAGCGCAGACCCATGATGAGAGGGAAGGCCGGCGTGCTGATCGGCGTCGGCGGAATACCAACGAAGCAGAGGGTGCCGGTCGGACGCAGCGCCTGAATGTAGGTGGCCCAGTCCTGATCGGCGTTGACCGTGCTCAGAATGAAGTCCTGCGTGCTGGCCGCATCCTTGAGCGCCTTCGATTCGCGACTGTTGACGAAGTTGTGCGCACCCAGCGTCTTGGCCTCTTCTTCCTTGTCGGCGGAGGTCGAAAATGCCGTGACCTCTGCGCCAAAGGCCCGCGCAAACTGAATCGCGATGTGCCCCAGGCCGCCGATGCCGATTACGCCCACGCGCGACGACGGATTGACGCCATGATCGCGCAGCGGATTGTAGACGGTGATGCCGGCGCAAAGCAGCGGTGCGGCATGTTCGCTGTCGAGCGCATCCGGAATCGGTACAACAAACCGCGCATTGGCGCGCACGCTCTCTGCGTAGCCGCCGTTGCGATGCACACAGGTGGCCTCCGCCTCGGGGCAAAGATTTTCCAGACCCTTCAGGCACCACTCGCACTGCCCGCAGGAGTTCGACTGCCAACCCAGGCCAACGCGCTGGCCAACGCTGAGGGAGCGAACTTCGCTTCCGACGGCGGCGACCGTGCCTACAACCTCATGTCCGGGAATGAAAGGATACTGGCTTACGCCCCAGTCGTTGGCGATCAGATGAAGATCACTATGGCATACGCCGCAATGGGTGATCGCGATCTCAACTTCCTGTAATCCTAACTTGCCTGGCTCGTAATGATACGACAGAAGCTCTGCTCCTGCCGCGTGTGCTGCTAGTCCTTGAATCTTAGCCATGATTGGTAGAAATCCTCATTCAATGCGCGTAGCTTGTGCCCCGGTTCGATACAGCCGGTGGTCCCATCGTGTCAGCGATGGATGAAAACGGAGATACGGCATCTCTCAGTCTAGTTTAAACCGCCGCCGTTCTCAATGTGCAGATTCAACACCGCAAAGCCGTGAAAAAGCTCTTTGAGGGGAAGATCGGCCAAAATCTGAATCGATTCGCTGTGCAAGGTCGCATTCTGGGATGCGCGCAGCGGCTCAAGAGCGCTGGTCACGGAAAGCGGCAGATTCGAAAGAGTTTGCCCTGCGATTGTCGCCTGAGCTTCGGGCTCGAGCACTCCCACGTACAACCGGTTGGCGGCATGTTTCTGTTCTTCCTCCGCCAAAAGGCTTTCAAGGGATTCAGAGCGTGCTGCCGTACCAATCTGTGCCGGATGCAGTAGTTGGTCCAGCGTTGCGCCGTCGGCAACCACCAGTCGCGCCGTGCCCTGCCCAAGCCGCGTGGGCAACGCAACCTGAATTCGTTCCGTGCGCTCGGCCTGTTGCCAGGGCTGTACGGTTACTTCAACCTCAACATTTTCACCGGCATGGACGGCATCTGCGCGAACAAGCCGGGCCCGGACCAACTCCAGTTGCGCGCGCCGCTCGATGGGCTCAACATGCAGCTCGACACGCTGAATGGCCTGTTCTCTGCCGGAATTGGCATAAATGCGCTGGAACTGTTGTCCAAGCTGGATTGCCGCCGAGACCGGCGCCTGCATCATCTCGGTCGGCACCGCCCAGTCATCGACCGGCGCGGACCGTCCATCGGCCAGCAGAATCGAGCCCGTCAGGTGGTAGCTGGCCTGCTCCGTGTTCTGGATCGATTGCTGAAGCGCCTGCATAAGAACAACTTGGACAAGCTGCGGTGTCAGCGCTGCCAGATTCGCAACCTCGACGTGCAGTTGCTTGGGCTCAAGCGTGCCGCCGATCGTCACATGCACGGGCAGCATCTGCGCCCGCGCTCCCAGCACGCCACGGATCGCCGCATCGCGGTCCTCGGTAAAGGCGCCGATGGTTCGCCCGGTGTTGACGATCTTGTAGGAGTTGAGCGGCGAGGCCAGCGTCAGAATGACCTCGGCCTCGGTCATCGGCAGTGAAATCGTGCCCGATTGTAGGATCGGATGCCCACAGGCAAGAATCTGTTGGGGATCGGCGTAGGTGACCGTGCAGGTCGCGGCGATCTCCAGATCGCCGCGCGCCAGTTGCGCGCTGACGGCCGCACCGGGTTCAATCGCGCTGGTGCCGGAATCGGCATTCGACAGGAAAGAGCTTGATCCACCGGCGGCGACGGTCTCCAGCCCGGTCCCTGCCATCATCTTCTGCCAAAATCCAATGGCTGCAGGGGAAAACCCACTCAGCACCAGGGGCGTTTCCATCGGTTGCATATTTTGCGCGGTCGCGGCATCGGCGTGGTCCACTGCCGCAACCGGCAGTGCGTGGACGGCCAGCATGCGCTCGATGGGTGTAATGCCTGCAATCGGGTCTTTGGCGAACTGGCCGATGCGGTAGGCGAGCGCGCCGACCAGCTTGCCGTCGATGTAGACCGGGCTGCCGCTCATGCCGGCGACCACGCCCGTGTACTCCGGTTTTGCGCCGTGCAACTGCGCCAGAATCATGTCCTGGCCCGGGCCGCGCGCCCCGCGCAGCACGCCCAGAATCTCCACATCCATCGGTTCCGGCTTGTTGCCGCGGAAGACCGTCCAGGCCGTGGCCTTTTGTCCGGCGCGCACCTGATCGAGGGGGAAGATGCCGCCGTTGGCGGGCGGTGCCGGAAGTGTTTGGGCAATCAGGGCGGCGGTCAAAAAAAATGCCGCAAGGCCGACGCCGATCTGTGCGCAATGCTGGCGTATCATCACGTCTAATAGAGTACAAGCCCTGCCCTCTCTGTGTTTCGGCTTTCTGCGCGCGTGGCGAAGTCCGCGCCGATCCCGTATGCTGGTTGCGTCTCCCGGAGGTGGTTTGCGTATGTTGTTGCTCAAATCGCGTGTCTTTTTCCGTATTCTTCCGCTCATTCTGATGGGGGCATTGGCCGTGCCCATGCTCGGCGCGCAACAGAGCGTGCCGCAGAAGCCGACCGAGCCGGCGGTCGAGCCCGAGGCTGGTGGTCCGGCGGCCGATCCGGGGGCCATTGCCCTGCCCAAACGCAAAGCCGCCGAGGAGGCGCCCGCGCCCGCCCCGGCCGAGCCGAAGGTGATCAATCCCGAGGGGATGGGCAACATCACTCTGCACGTGAATGTCCCCGAGGTCACCGTCGATGTCGGTGTGCTGATCGAAAAGAACCACCAGTTTGTTCCTGGCCTTAAACCCAGCAATTTCAAGGTCTACGAGAATGGCATCGAGCAGAAGGTGATCGGTTTCAAGCGCGTCGAGGCGCCGGTGACCGCCTTGATGCTCTGCGAATTCGCGGCCAACAGCTATGCCTTTATCTATGACATGAAGAACGCCGCGTATGCCTTTGCCCAGCAACTGCGCCCGCAGGACTACGTAGCGATGATGACCTTCGACATGCGGACGCAGATCGTGACGGATTTTACCCAGGACAAACGTCAACTGCTTGACGGCATTAATATTTTGCAGATTCCTGCCTTCAGCGAGACCAACCTCTTCGACGCGCTGTCGGAATCGATTGACCGGCTGAGCCGCGTCGAGGGCCGCAAATATCTGCTCGTGATCGCCTCGGGGCGCGATACCATGTCGCGGCTGACCTTTGACAAGATTCTCAAGCGCGTCAAGGCCTCGCGCGACATCACCATCTTTACCGTTTCGACCGGCGGTTTCGTCCGCACCATCAACGAGGGGCGCGGCGGCATGATGGGCGCGATGCGGGACATGACGTATCTGCAGGCCGACAACGAGATGCGCGCCTTCACCACGGCAACCGGCGGCCTCAGCTACTTTCCGCGCTTTACCGGGGAGTTTCCCGACATCTTCCGCAATATCGACCAGTCGATTCGCGCAAAATATCAGCTCATCTATCGCCCGACCAATGCGCAGCAGGACGGAAGCTATCGCAAGCTGCGCGTCGCGGTGGTCGACGAGGAGGGTAACCCGTTGAGGATTCAGGACGAAAAGCACAAGCCGCTCAAGTACGACATTCTTGCCCGCGATGGCTACAACGCGCGGCAACAGGTCGAGTAAGGGGCAAGGCGGAGCCGCCCGTGTGTTGGGTGGCTCCGGCCGGTAGATCTGTGCCCGGTGCGGCTTCTGGCGTCTCCGCCTGGAAGGTTAGAGGATGCGCAACTGCGCAAGAATGTCGCGGATGTAGTAGGCGATCACAAAGACGGTCAGCACCGCCGAGGCCCACTTGGCGATATTCAGCGCCGGTTCAATCTTGTTGACGCGGTCGACAATGGCCGCCTGCGCATTTTTCTCGTGATCGAAGGCTTCGTCCAGGTAGACCTGGTCTTCCTCATTGCGGGTCAGGCTTTCGCGGTAGACATGCAGACCGGCCATCAAGACGACGGCTACACCCCAGACACTCCACATGATAGGAACGAACGTCATAGAACACCCCCGTATGCGGCATTCGGCACCCGGAGCCAGGAGACGAATCCATGGATCGGGGCCTTCCGGGGGATCATCATAGACCAGAACGGCAAGTGCTGGGCAGTTTTTTTTCTGGAGGGTTGATAACCTTTGATTTGGGCAAAAACTTCTTCATATCCCGCATCTTTTCCCCCAACCGGACATCCAATCCAGTAAAAGTACCGGCGTTGTGTGGCTTGAAGCGTCGCCCACGCAGCGGTACAGTGAGATCAGGCACAGAATTTACCGATTGGGAGAGATGACTATGGCCACTACCGCCGCACCCGAAGTCAAGCAGGCTCCGCTTAACCTTACCCCTCAGGCCATCGCCAAAGTGCGCGAGATCATGGCCAGCCAGCAGCCGATCCCGGCCGGACTGCGCATCGGCGTCGTCGGCGGAGGCTGTTCGGGCTTCCAGTATTCGATGGCCTTTGAGAACCAGGCCGGCATGATGGACAAGGTCTTCAGCTTCGACGATCTGAAGGTCTTCGTCGATTCGACCTCGTTGATGTACCTGAAGGGCTGCACCGTCGATTACGTTGAGTCGGTTGAAGCGGCCGGCTTCAAGTTCGACAATCCGCAGGTCAAGTCCACCTGTGGTTGCGGATCTTCTTTCAGCGTGTAAGCCACGCGTCGATGTTCAGCAAAAAGCCCGCCTTCGTGGCGGGCTTTTTCGTGTGCGCGTTTTTTTAGAATGGGCTGGAACTGGAGGTCGTCGACGAAGAACTGGAGGAGTTCGAGCTGCTGCTGGAGCTTGAGAGCGCGTTGGCGGTGGTGGCGCTCGATGACAGGCTGCCGAGGTTGCTGCTTGAAATCGCCTTCTGGTCGCTCAGAGGATCGTAGACGAACTCCCACTCGTTGTAGTGGTTCTTCTTTTTGTAGATCATGATGGACTGCCGGGCGCTCATGGGCGAAAAGCCGATGATGCCCACGCCGCCGAAGGTCTGGCCCGACGAGGAAGAGCTGCTCGAAGAGGTTGAGGCCGTGGAACTGGTGGTCGCGCTGCTGCTGGAGCTGAATAGCGAGGAACTGCTGCTGCTGCCGCTGGGGCCTACGCCTGCCAGTACCGATGAACCCGAAGATGAGCCTGCCCCGGCCAGCGGCTGGCCGAAGAAGCCGAGCGTCGGCGTCTTGGCCTGCCCGAAGCGGATCGGCTTCCACTCGTCCTTGCCGGTTGTCGGATCAATGTATTTTTTGCGCAGGAAGCGGATGTCGTTGCTCTTGACCAGCGCGTCGAGGTTGGGCGGGTAGGCGTGGAACTTGCGATAGTAAAGCTGAATCGCGCGCCGGTATTGCAGGCCGCGGTGCATCGCCTCTCGCTCGCGATCAAGCTGGATCTCGCGCGCCACGCGCGGCGCGGCCACGGTCAGCGACAGCGCCAGCAAAAACAGCATGAACATGACGGCGATCAGCATGTAGCCGTCTTCGCCGTCTCTGCGATGCACCCGAATTGTTTTTCCGGTTCTCATGCGTAGGGGTTAGTGAGCCTGCAAGGGACGAACTTCCGTGTTGTTGTAGGGCAGGTCGGTGATCTCGACCGAGTTGGGCCGGATGGTGCCCACCTTGTAGCGATGGTTGATGATCTCGCCGGTGCGCGCGATGAAGATGTCTTCGCCGTGCATCAAAAAGGCCTGCAGAGTCTTGTTGCTCGAGAGCGTGTAGCCGAAGTACTTCAGGTCAATCGACGGCGGGCGCGGCGGTGGCGGCGGGCCGAGCGGCACGGGCGTGGCGACTTGCTGCGAGGGGCGCACGCTCTTGAGCGGCTTTTCGATCTTGACCTGCGGCAGTGCTGTGTTCTCGCCCAAACCGGCGAAGATGTTGCGGCCCGAGCCCTGATAGCTGACCGATTCGCTCTGCGCCAGCAACTCGAAGTGCAGCGTCGGATCAATGGCCGCGCCGCTCACCTTCTTCGCCGCGGGCTCCGTGGGTGCGTTCTGCGTGGCAGGGGCGGGCGTGCTTTGCGCGGTGGCTGTCGGCGGCGGCGGAATCGGCCGCGAGGGCGCCGAGGGGCCTGAGAGCATCTGGTAGATGCGCCAGACGGCGACAACCGCCAGCAGCGAGAAGAGCACGAGGACGATCCGCACCTGTTTCTTGTTTTCGGTTCCCAGTTGCAAGGCCATCGTTAGCGCTCCTCCTTCTTGCTGGCGTCGTCGGCCGCCGCATTGGCTGCGTTGACCTCGGAGGTCAGCGGCAATCCACTGGCCGCGGCATCCGCCGGTCGGAGCCAGGTGGAGATGAGCAGCCGCAGATTCACCGTGCCGCCCTGCTGGCCGGTCAGTGCCATGCCGCGAATGACGAAGAACATCGGATCGCGTTCGACGGCGTTGACGAAGTGCAGAATCGAGCGGTAGTCGCCGCTGATGGTGGTGTCGAGCACGATCTCGGTCAGATCGTCGCCCGGCTTGCCCTGCGAATATTGCACGCGCGTCAGCCGCACGCCGGATTGCACCTGCAATGTGCCGATGCGGCCCGAGATGGTCGAGTAGCTGGGCGGCACGCGATGCGCATAAAAGTTGTTGAGCTGCGTGCGGGTCTGCTCGACGCGCTGGTCAAGCCCGCGCTGCGTGTCGGTTTCAATTTCGAGCGCCTTCAGATGCACCTGTTTGTCGGCGAGGGCATCGGAGCGCCGCCCGTGCGTCGCGGCCCAGTCCAGCCCCCAGCGCACGCCGAGCCCGAGCGCCAGCGCCAGCAGCGCCGAGGTCGCGGCAATGTGCCAGGCCAGGGGAGAGCGCAGCAGCTCGCGCGTTTTCTTGCTCAATTCCTGCGCCGTCATCGCGCACCTCCGGGGTGGGGCTTGTCCTGCGGCGATGCGGGTTTGACCGCATGCAGCGCGGGCAGGGTCGCGGTGTCGGGTTTGCTCGTGGTCTTCACCGTGCCTGGGTCCGGCTTGCCGCTCGCGGCAAAGCGATGTTCGTCGGCCGTGGGCGGATTGTAGTCGGCGAGAATGTCGAAGGTGAAGCGGTTCGAGGCGCTGATCGGCTCCAGTTGATGGGTCGAGCCGTTCTTGTCCGATTCGGCGTTTTCACCGATGATGCGCGGTGAGTGGAAGCGCTGCGAGTGCTCGAGGTTGCGCACCAGTTCGACGGCGCGATCGCGCGGGCCCACCACGCGCATGTGCAAGGTCGTCAGCCCGTTCTTGTCGCGGATCGGCTCAAGCGTTGCCGCGCTGACGCCTTCGGGCAGAACCTTTTCAAGGCTCTCCATCGCCAGCGTCCACGAGAAGGCCTTGTTGGCGAACAGCGCGTTGAGCAGCTTGGTCTGCCGCAGCAACAGAGCGTTGCCGGGTTGCTGCATCATCTGTTCGTAGCCCTGTTGTTCCGCGGCGATGCGCGCGATCTGCTGATCGACGGCGTGTTCGCTGGCGCGTGCCTCTACGGCCTTGGCGTGCAGATGGTAGAGCCCGAAGCCGAACAGGGCCGCGAGCAGGGCAAGGGCCACCATTACGACGCGCAACTGCTTGAGGATCGGGCCAATGTCGGTAAAGGGCCGTGTGGCCAGGTTGAGCGTAATTCGCATCTCAGTATGCCCCCGCCAGTGCGCCGGTAACGCCGGCCAGACTGGCCGTGCCGAGCCCGGTCAAAGCGCCTGTTTCCGGCCGCGGCGTCAATGCTTCAATCTGCAACTCGGGCAGTGCCGCAATCTGCTGGAACTCGGCCAGCTCCATCGTGCCCGTGTAGCGCAGCGTGCGCGGCGGAGCCTGCAACTTGTCCTCGTAGAAGGCCACGGCCACGGCCACGCCGCGTTGAATTTCAAGGGCGCGCTGTTGCTCGTCCTCGGGCAGCGTCAGAATCCGGTAGAGCAGCAGATCGCTGGTCGTCGAGATGCAGCAGATGAGCGCCTCGGGGCTGAGCGTGGCCGTCAGTGTGGCCTCAAGCGAGCCGCCGGTCTCGACGGTTTCAAGCGCGGCGAGGCTGGCGGGCAGCAGCGCGCCCGGCTCGTAGCCGGCCTTGCGCACCGCCGCTTCGTACTCCTCGCGCACCGGTCCGGGAACAACGGCGGCCAGCACGCGGCACTGCTCCTTTTGCTGGCTGAGCACCTGATAGCTGATCGCGGCCTTTTCCACCTCGAAGGGAATCACCTTGCGGAGCCGGAAGCGCAGCACCGCGAGCGCCTCTTCGGTCCGCGCCGGAATCGATTCAAAGTCGAGCACGAAGACGCGCACGGCCGTATCGGGCAGCAATACGGTGATGGCGCGCCGTGGTGGCCGCACCGGATCGAGCGCCGCGCGAATCGCCGCGACGACCGGCTCCATCGACCGGATGTTTTCTTCGGCGATGCCCGGCACGAGCGCGCCTTCCGGCAGCGGCGCGAAGGCGTAGACCGTCGGCCTGCCCGTGGCGGCCACAACGCCCTGGCTGGCAAGCTCGATGGCGGCCGGCGGACGTCCGCCGTGCCTTGCCACCAGAGTCGCGGCCGGCAGCAGAGTTGCTTGCAATGTCTCGACGAACGATTTCACTCGAGCAGTTCTCCAAGTACAGCTAACGGTATCCTGCTTTCGCTCCAGAGCAATGGGAGAACTGCTTTAGCGCGAAGCCTCGATGAAGGTGACCTTGTTGATTTCCTTGAGCGTGGTCAGGCCACGGTGCACGCGCTCAATCGCTGACTCGCGCAGAAACTTCATGCCTTCCTTCTGCGCCTGGCGGCGAACTTCGGAACTGGGCCGTTTTTCGAGAATCAATTCGCGGATCGAGTCGGTCAGATCGAGCAGTTCGTGGATCGCCGTTCGACCGCGATAGCCAGTGCCGCCGCACTCCATGCAGCCGGCGCCTTCGCGGAACTCGAAGCCGCGCCACTCTTCGGGATGCAGCCCCGAGGCGACCAGCACATCGTCGCCATAGGTGACCGGATGCGAGCAATGTTCGCAGACGGTACGCACCAGCCGCTGCGCCAGAATGCAGTTCAGCGCGGAGACAAAGTTGTAGGCCTCGACGCCCATGTTCAGAAAGCGGCCGAGCACGTCGACCACGTTGTTGGCGTGGACGGTGGTGAAGACCAGGTGGCCGGTGAGCGCCGAGTTGATGGCAATCTGCGCCGTCTCCTGATCGCGGATCTCGCCGACCAGAATCTTGTCCGGGTCATGACGCAGAATCGAGCGCAGTCCGCGCGCAAAGGTGAGTCCCTTTTTCTCGTTGACGGGAATCTGCGTGATGCCGCGAATCTGGTACTCGACCGGGTCTTCGATGGTGATGATCTTGTCTTCGTCGCTCTTGATCTCGTTGAGCGCGGCGTAGAGCGTCGTGGTTTTGCCCGAGCCGGTCGGTCCGGTCACCAGCACCATGCCGTAGGGCTCGCGAATATAGCGCCGGAAGCTGCGCAGATCGTCCTCGCCGAAGCCCACCACGTCGAGCGTCAGGTTGCGGAAGGTCTCGCTCATCGACTCTTTGTCGAGCACGCGGAGCACGGCGTTTTCGCCATGAATCGTCGGCATGATCGAAACGCGGAAGTCGATGAGGCGGCCCTTGTAGCGCACCCGGAAGCGGCCATCCTGCGGCACGCGCCGCTCGGCAATGTCGAGCTCGCTCATAATTTTGATGCGGCTCAGAATCGTCGAGTGATGCTCGCGCGCAATCGGAGCCATCGCCTCTTGCAGCACGCCGTCGATGCGGTACTTGACATGCACGCTGTCGTCGTAGGTCTCAATGTGAATATCGGAGCAGCGCCGCTCGAGCGCGGTAAAAATCGTCGTGTCGACCAGGCGGATGATCGGGCTGATGTCCTCTTCGCTGGTCAGCTTCTCGATTGAGATGTTCTCGTCCTGGTTGTCCTCGCCGGTGAGCACGTCAAAGGTCAGCCCCTCGCTGGCCTCGTCGAGCACGCGCTGCGATTGCTCGGTCTTCTTCAGCAGATCGGTGATCTGCGAGAGCATCGCCACGCGCACTTCAATGCGGTGGCCGAGCAGGCCCGCGATCTCGTCGAGCAGCATCAGTTGCGACGGGTCGCTGACGGCGATCGTTACCGCGTCGTCCTTCTGCTCGATGGGAATGAAGTTGTAGCGGAACATCAGCTCGACGGGAATGGTCCGCAGCAGCTCATGCTGAATCTTGAAGTTCTTCAGGTCCACGAAGACGGAGCGGTAACGCGCGGCGAGTGCTTCAGCCTGCGTCCGTTCGTCCTGCGCCGGAGGTGTTGCTACATTGCTTGCATCGGCCATCGTCTACCCCTGCACTCCGCCGCCCTGGCCGAGAGAGAAGATCGGCAGGTACAGCGAGATCAAAATGAAGACCACCACGATACCCATGATGATCAGAATCGCCGGTTCAATCAGCGCCAGCGCCGCGGTCAGCGCCGTTGCCACGTCCTCTTCAAAGAACTCGGCCACCGAGTTGAGCATCTGCGGAAGCGCGCCCGTCTGCTCGCCGACGGTAATCATCTCCGTGGAAAGATCGGGAAAGATGCCGGTCTTCGACAGCGACTCGGCCAGGCTCTTGCCCTCGCGCACGGTGGTGATCGAGCTGAAGACCGCCTTCGAGACCTTGCGCGAAGAGATGGATCGTGCTGCCGTTTCAAGCGACGGCACCAGGGGCAAACCGCCCGTCAGCAGCGTCGAAAGCGTGCGCGAAAACAGCGCCACCTGATACTTGAGCCAGATTTTGCCGAAGACCGGCAGATGGATGCGCACCGCGTCGATCCGGTCGCGCCCGCCCTCGGTCTTCGAGTAGCGGAAGAAGGCGTAGCCCACGACAAGGACGGCCAGCAGAATCCAGACGATGTCGTGCTGCATGGTCTTGCCAAAGTTCAGCAGCCACATGGTCATCGTCGGCAGCTTGTTGCCCATCTGGTCATAGAGCACGGCGAACTGCGGCACCACTACCGTGAACATGAACATCATCAGGCCGAAGACCAGCGTCAGCAGCACGCCCGGGTAGATCAGCGATCCGATCAGTTTTTTGCGCAGGGTCAGCGAGACGCGCTGAAAGCTGACGTAGCGCTCAAGCACCTCTTGCAGGTTGCCCGACCGCTCGCCGGCCAGCAGCGTGGTCGTGTACATGACCGGGAAGCCCTGCTGGGCCTCGAAGGCGTCCGAGAGCGACTCACCCGTTTTGACGCGCTTGCAGACATCGTCGATCTGCGCGGAGAAGTGGGCGTTCTTCTGGATCTTGCCGAGCATCTCGAGCGAGCCAAGAATCGGCAAACCGGCGCGGATGAGCGTGAGGAACTGCTGGTTAAAGATCAGAAAAGACTCGAGTTTGACCTTTTTCTTGCCGAGCAGGCTCACGCTTCCGCGGGCCTTGACCGTCAGCACGTTGTAGCCGGCATGGGCAAAGCGCGCCCGCAGTTCCTCGGCCGAGGCCGCCGTCTGCACCTGCTCCTGAATGTGGCCGCGCTCGTCGGCCATTCTGATCACAAACTCTGCCATCGCTTCCTGTGCCCAGTCCCCGTTTGTCGGTCGGAAATCTCTCTAGCTCAAGGGTATCAGCCCCATCGACCAATAGACGACCGAGGACGGGGTAGCGTTCGAAACGGCGAATTTTTCTGACAAAAACGGCCTGAAGCGCAGAAAAAAACGGCGCATCCGGGGATGCACCGTTTTTTCGCGACGTTTGTCGTGCCTACTCCGGCTTCGCCTCTTCCGCGTGGTCGGCGATGTGGCGCATCTTTTCGCGCTTGGTGCGCACGTATTTGGCGAAGGTCTTCAGCGGTTTGACCTCGGCCGAGACCCGCTCGACGACCTTGACTCCTGCCGCCTCGAGCGCCTCCATCTTCTCCGGGTTGTTGGTGATCAGCTTGACGGCGGTTACACCGAGCAGCTTCAGCACCGCCGCCGGCATTGCGTAGTCGCGGCAGTCGGGCGCAAAGCCCAGCTTTACGTTGGCTTCCACCGTGTCGAGTCCGTGGTCCTGCAACTCGTAGGCTTCGAGCTTGGCCATCAGGCCGATGCCGCGGCCCTCTTTGCGCTCATAGAGCAGAATGCCCGCTCCGGCCTTGCTGATCTTGTCGAGCGCCAACTCCAACTGCGGACGGCAGTCGCAGCGTAGCGAGCCGAAGACGTCGCCGGTCAGGCATTGCGAGTGAATGCGCACCAGCGGCGGCGCAGCGTGCACCTCGCCCATCACCAGCGCGACCAGTTCTTCCTCTTTGCCCTCGGCGGTTGTTGCCCTGAAACCCATGATGCGGAAAGCGCCCCAACGACTGGGGAAGTCCGCATCGGCGACCTTCTTCACATTCTCCAATCCCATCTCTCCATTGTACCGGGCGAGCGATTCGCCTCAATAGGTTGGATGCGCGAGGCTGCTACGCGCTACATTGAATGCGTGGCAGACGAAAAACTTATTCTGATTACCTTGCTGGTCAAGTTGGGCGTGGCAGCGGCCGTGGCCAGCGCGCTGGCGCGCGGGCGCACCTTCCAGCGACTGCTGTTTGCCGAGCACCGTCGCCATCGCCAGACTGCCGCAATGCTGGCCTTCTTCCTGATTCCGTTGATGTTAGGTGTTTTGGTACGCATCACCGTCCCCAACTTTCTGGCCGCCGACATCTCCTTTGAGGCGACGATTCTGCTGGGCCTGCTGGTCGGCCCCGGCTGGGCCATGCTCGGCGGCGCGGCGCTTTCGACCCCCGCCCTGCTCCACGCCGAATACCTCACTCTGCCATTCAATGTCGCTTTAGGGCTGGCCGCGGGCTCACTCGGCCGTTTTATGGAGATGGAGGAGATCTGGTCCTTCACGCCCTTTATCGACCTGAGCCTTTATCGCTGGATTCGCCGCAACCTGCGCCAGCCGCGCATCGATCGCCAGATTCTGATGCTGTTTCTCATCGCGGCCTTTGAGGTGGTTCACGAGTGGATCGCGCGGCTCTATCCGCGCCGGCTCTTTGCCCTGTTGAGCAACACGCTGTGGCTGCAGATGCTCGCCTGGCTCTGCGCGCCGATGGTCGTCGGCATTGCGCTCAAGGTCTGGAACGCGCTGCGGATCGAGTTGAAGCTCGAGGAGCAGAAGCGCCTGTTGCTTGAGGCGCGGCTCGATGCCCTGCAGCGGCAGATCAATCCGCACTTCCTCTTCAACACGCTCAACTCCATCGCCTCGCTGGTGCGCACCCGGCCAGAGAAGGCACGCGAGATGACGGTGAAGCTGGCCAACATTCTGCGCGCGCTGCTCAAGGATCACGACAGCTATGTGCCGCTGCGGGAGGAGTTGCGCTTTACCGATGATTATCTCGACATCGAGGTGGTGCGCTTTGGCACGGAAAAGCTGCGAGTTACCAAGCAGATCGCGCCTGAAACGCTGGACCTGCCGGTGCCCAGCATTCTGTTGCAACCGCTGATTGAAAACAGCATCAAGCACGGGCTTGAGCCGCGCCTGAAGGGGGGCACCATCACCCTGAGCAGCCGCATCGTGGGAGACCGGCTGCTCATTGAGGTGGCCGATGACGGCGTGGGCATCGACATCCGCCCGCAAAACTCGGTGCGTCGCACCGGCGCCGGCATCGGCATGAAGAATGTGCGGGAGCGGCTCGAGGTGCTCTACGGCAATCAGGCCAGCTTCCGGGTGGTCAGCAGTCCCGGCCGCGGCACGCAGGTGCTGATCGAGCTTCCGCTGGAAACAAGGTAGAAGAAACAGGGAACAGACTGTCCCAGACTGCGGACAAATGCGATCAACACATTGTTTTGAAAGGGGCCGGCTTCAGCCGGACCAAAAGATGAGCAAGAGAGATTGCGCCTTTAGGCGCGGTGGGGGCGTTTCTGGCGTACTTCCCGCCGAAAATTTTCCCTCCGGGGCTGAAGCCCATTCCTTTTTGTGCCATCGATGGCATGGATGAATCCATGCCCTTTCAAAACGCAGCTTGAGCCTCAACCGTGGACAGTACATGGACTGTCCACGGACCACTGGCCACTGTCCACTAATACAGAACGACCTTGAACTTTGCCTCACACTCGCTCTCGGGCTTGAAGCTGACGATCTGTTCCTTGTCGTCTTTGGCAACGTGGATGTAGAGCGGTTTTTTGAGCGTCAAGGGAAGATGGGTGAGCTTGAGGTGGCCTTGCGCGTCGGTGTAGGCGCTCAGATCGAGCTTCTTGATGCCCATCATGCCGTACTGAATATGCGTGGTCACCTTGGCGCCGTAGACGGGCTTGGTGTCAGGGCCGGTGACGAACAGCTCGGCCGAGCAACTGCCGAGGTCGGCCGAAATCTCATTGGGCAGCGGCGCGTTTTGCGCCTGCGCGCTTGCGGCGAACAGCGAAAGAGTCAAAGCAGCCAAGGCAAAGGAAGAAATAAATTTCATGGCGTCAGTATAGCGCTGCTCGAGTTTGTTTTGTGCTGCAACGGCCCGCCCCCCGGAGAAGCGGGCCGCTGCGTGCTGGCTGCTATTGCGCCCGATAGACAAGCTCGATGCCCCGGCCCTGCTTCGGGTTCTTGTTGCGTGAATACTGCCGGCTGGCATCGTTGTCCCAGTGCTCGAAGACGCCCAGGCTCTCGACCGGCTTGCCGTTCTGCGTGTAAGCGACGCCGGAGGGAGCGTGCCCGGGAGTCGCCTCTTCCTGCAGATAATCATCGGCGTTTTCGCGGATCAGAATGCGGGGGTGATGGTCCTTGTCGAGGTTGTTCTGGCTCTGCGCATACAGAATGTCGAGCCCGACCGAATCGAGCGCCACGCCGTCGAAGGAGGCCAGTAGGCTCGATGGCCAATCGGGATTCGCATACGGCTCAACCCGGTTGTTGAACGGCGCATTCGGGAAGTGCAGCGGGTAGGATTGGTGGCGGCGGCCGCAATACAGTCCGTCGAGCAGATAGAGAATCGTCTTGGCTCCCAGATTCGGCGATGCCGCCAGATCGACGATCGGCGAATAGGCGTGCGGTGTGGCCTCGCGTGCGGTGTTGATGGCTGCATGCAACTCGGGCGTGCCCTTGATCGAGCCGAAATGGTTTTTGCCGGTCATGGTCACCGCGGTCTGCCCCTCGTCGCCACCCTCGGCGGCCGCGTACGGATACGAGTGCGCCTTGAGCAGTGCCATGTTGACCAGATAGGTCGCGTTCATGATCTGGCGTGGAATCAGCTTCGCGTCGTGGTAGCTGTTGGCCGAGTAGTGGACGCCCTCAACCCAGTCGGCTGGTTCCAGTCCGTGATGGTCGCCGTAGCCCGGATTCAGCGGCTGGTCGGCCGAAGGCGCGTGCTTTTGCACGAAGCGAACATCCTTGAACTTGGCCCAGATCTTGGTGAGCAGCGCCGGGTAAATGTCGCGCTGCGCGTCGTAGACGATGATCGCCGAGGCTGGCACATGTGCGTGCTGCACCAGTTGGCGCACCAGCGCCAGCGTCATCTGCGGCGAGGCGTTCACGTAGTTGCCGATGCCGGTGGCCGTGCTGTTGTTCAGGTTGATCTTGACGGCGACGACCTCGCCGTTCTGGTAGCCGCGCGCCTTCTGCCCGCGCGCCCGCTGGTTGTAATAGGTGAAGATCTTCTGCCAGGCCTGCTCGTCGGTGGCCGCGCCGGTAAGCGTGCGCAGCGTGGTCGACATCATGGCGTCAATGCGCGCCTGATCGTTGTTCTTGTCCATCCACCACTGGTCGGTGGGCGTGTTCAGGTCGCCGCTCCAGTGCGCGGCCTGCCGATCGCGTACCCAGACGACGCGGCCGGGATAAACGCCGCGTGCGGTGCCGACCGGCTGATTGCGCTGTTGCGGCGCAAAGTTCCACTGCGTGGCGCGTGCTGCGGCCTGCGCCCGGTGCGTCGAATAAAGCCATCCACCACCGGTTGCGAGCACCAGAGCGAGCGCTGCGGCGACCCATTTTGGGTGGCGCAGAAGAATGCGCTTTGGCGTCACGAGTGAAAGAAATCCGGTGAGTGAGCAGAGCCAGAGCACGAAGGCGCTGGCCAGCGGAAAGGCGGCGCGTTGGCACGGGTAGCTGGCGCGGCTAGGCTTGGGAATGACGCGGATCAGAAACCAGGCTAGTGCGGCGAATCCAACGGCAATGGCCGCGATGCGCGCGACGGTTCCACGGGATCGACTCGATGCTTCAGCAGTATCCAACGGTGCCTCCGGCAGTTGCGCCTTGAATGTGAGTTGCTTCTGTATTCATACAGAAGCGCGGCGCAGTAGGCAACAGTGCTGCCGTTTGCACAGCCGTTCGCGGTATTCTCGAACCATGGTGCGTTTTACGGTGTTGGCCTCGGGGTCGAAGGGAAATAGTTCGGTTGTTTCGGGGGGCAAGACCCGGATTCTTGTGGATGCGGGCTTGAGCTGTCGCGAGCTGTTCCGGCGCATGGCCGAGGTGGGCGAGGATCCGCAGACCCTTGATGCCATTGTGATTACACACGAGCATTCGGACCACGTCGCAGGGCTTTCGGTGACCGCGCGCAAGCTCGGCATTCCGGTCTATTTCACCGAGGCAACGCACCGGGCCTGGGCCCAGTGGATCTCCCCGCGCCGCACCATGACTTATACGCAGTGGATGGAAAAGCTGCGGGCCGAGCGTGCCGCCGCCGCCGAGGCAGAGGCTGAAAGCGATGCCACGGTGGCCGTGGCGGAATCCGACGAAAATCAGGCGGATTTTGAGGCCGATGCGGCGGAAGTGGAGCCTGCAAAGGTAGATTGCGTGGCAGAAAAGGCCGAGCACGCCCCCCAAAAAGACCCGGCACGGCTGCCGCAACTGGAATTGTTCGCCGCCGGGGAACCGTTCTCAATTGGGGACATCCGGCTCAGTCCGTTCACCACCTCGCACGATGCGGCCGATCCTGTCGGGTTTGTCTTTGAGACGGAGGGCGTGCGGTTGGGCTATGCGACCGATCTGGGCTATGTGGCCCCGAATGTCCGGGAACAGTTGAAGGAACTGAATTTACTTCTGCTTGAGTCGAATCACGATCTGGAAATGCTGCGCGACGGGCCGTATCCGTGGTCGGTGAAGCAGCGCGTGTTGTCCCGTGTTGGACATTTGTCGAACGATGCGACGGCGGAGTTCCTTTCGGCAGAGTACGACGGTCACGCGACCTACGTAATCCTGGCGCATCTATCTGAAAGCAATAACCTTCCTGAACTTGCCCGCATTGCCGCCGCGCGTGCGCTGGCCGAGCGGGGTGGGACCGATGGCTGCCAACTTTTGCTTGCGGAGCAACAGAGACCAATTTCCCCGATTTCTTTTTAATTAACTGATCTATAATAAATATGTACAATTATGCCCGGCGCAGGCATCGTGCCTCGAGGGCGTGTTGCCCGGATGGCAAGGGTAGGGGACGCGGCTGTTTCGGTTCCGTACAGATGCCAGTTTCGGTCCACAGATTTGCAACAGTTTGGCAGATGCGGGCTGTGAAGCAAATCCAGGAAAAGTGAGTCAAACTCTTTATGGCAAGAACCCATTGCACTGATCGAGTCGTAGGCGACATTCTGGCGAGCTGGCGATATGACATCTCCGGCATTACGCCTCAGATGCGCAAGGACTACGAGCAGCACTTCAAGGAATGCGCGCATTGCCGGGCGCGGCAGCAGTTCCATCGTTCGCTCGATGTGACGCTGGCCGTGCTGACCTCTCTGGCGGCGGTGTTCTTTCTGTTTGCGCTCGCGGTCATGAAGCACGTAAAACCGCTCGAACATGTCGCCTTCAACGTCTTCGGCCTGGACATTACCGATACCTATCGCATGTTGGTGTCGGCTGGCATTGCCGGGCTGTGTTTTTCCGTGATCGCGCTGGCGCTGGTGATGACCGCCACGCCGGCGTCGAGCTACCTGCGGGAACGCGCCGAGCTGCTCGAAGAGCGGCTGCCGGCAGCGATCCGCGCCTTCCGCTCGCGCTAGCGTCTTCGGCGCGACGTTGTTCACCGCGGCCTCCCACTCGTGGGAGGCCGCGGTGTTTTTGGGCTTGAAGCCCAGGCTTCCCTCGTTGTTTTTCCGGTTCCATAGTGTTGGGCCGGTCGGGCGAAGGGGAGGGAGCAGGAGCCTTCAGGCTCCTGAACATGCGGGCAAAAAGAAAAGGGCTTCAGCCCCGGGGTTTTCATATATGCTTCCGTCGTGCGATTTGCGGCCCAGGAAACGCGCACCTATCACGTCACCTCGGTGACGGCCGAGCGCCGCTCGCTCTTTCAGGTGACCGCGACGGCGGAACTTTTTCTCGACACGCTCTTCGGCTATCACCAGCAGGGAAAGTTCCTTCTGCATGCGTTTGTCCTCATGCCAGAACATTTTCATGCGCTGATTACCCCCGCGCCCGAGGTCTCGCTCGAAAAGGCTGTGCAGTTCATCAAAGAGGGTTTCTCCTTTCGCATGAAAAGAGGACGTGTGTTGTGGATGCGTAGCTTTAACGAGACGCAGATCGCGAGCGCGGAGCAGTTCATGGTGTGCAGGCGCTATGTTGAGGAAAATCCCGTGAGGCGCGGGCTTGTGGCGCGTGCAGAGGTGTATCCGTTCAGCTCGGCCCGCCGTGGTGCGGTCGATCCGATGCCGATGCATTTTCTCCGGGCCTGAAGGCCCTCGTCATCGCTGCGCCCACATTCATGGGCCTGAAGGCCCATGCTCCTTCCGTTGGTTTGTTTTTGCGCGGGAGGGCAATACGTTTGCGCAAAAAAATCCGCCGCCCGAATCTCTTTGGGGCGGCGGATTTTTGTTGGCTATGCGCGAAACACTACTTCTTGAGCACGCGCATGTCGCGGCCGGTCATCTCGACGGGCAGGCCCTTGGGCAGGGCGCCGAGGATGGTCGGGGCGATGTCGCGCAGCGAGCCGTCGTTGCGCAGCGTGTAGTTTTTGGCCTCGTCGGCGACGTAGATGAACGGCACCGGGTTGGTGGTGTGCGCGGTGTGCGGCGCGCCGGTGACCGGGTCCACCATCGTCTCGCAGTTGCCGTGGTCGGCGGTGACGATCCAGATGGCGTTCTTCTCGCGGATGGTCTTGTAGATGCGCGCGAGCTGCAGATCGACGGCCTCGACGGCCGTGATGGCGGCCGACAGAATGCCGGTGTGGCCGACCATGTCCGGGTTGGCAAAGTTCGAGATGACCACGTCGAAGGTGTCGCCCTCGATGGACTTGATGATCGAATCGCCGACGGCGACCGAGCTCATCTCCGGCTGCAGATCATAGGTGGCCACTTTGGGCGACTGGATCAGCTCGCGCTCTTCGCCGCCGAAGGGCTTCTCGGTGCCGCCGTTGAAGAAGAAGGTGACGTGGGCGTACTTTTCCGTCTCGGCCGTGCGCAGGTTGCGCAGCTTGGCGTCTTCAAGCACGCCGCCGAGAATGTGGTTGTGGTGCTGCGGCGGGCTGACGATGGGCAGCGCGAACTTTTCGTCGTACTGCGTCATGCAGGTGTAGTGCAGGTTCTTGGGGATCGAGTTGCGCGGGATGATCTCGTCGAGCGCCTCCCACTGATCGATGTTGCGACCGCCCTCGGCGTTGATGCCGCTCTCGCGACAGAGCACGCGGGTGACCTGGCGGGCGCGGTCGGCGCGGTAGTTGAAGTTGAGCACCGCGTCGCCGTCCTTGATGAGGCCGACGGGCTTCTTGTTGGCGTCGACGATGACGGTGGGCAGCACGAACTCGTCGTTCACGTTGGCGCTATAGCTGGCCTTGACGGCATCGACGGCGCTGGTGGCGGTGCCGCCGTCAGCGGTGCCGGGGACCATGGCGTCGAAGGCCTTCTTCTGGCGTTCCCAGCGCTTGTCGCGGTCCATGGCGTAGTAGCGGCCGGAGACGGAGGCGATTTTGCCGACGCCGTACTCGCGCATCTTCTGCTCGAGCTGGGCGAGGTAGCCAGCGCCGGAGGTCGGCGGGGTGTCGCGACCGTCCAGATAGGCATGGACGAAGACGCGCTCAAGGCCGAACTGCTTGGCGGCGCGGAGAATGGCGTAGAGGTGCTCCTGATGGGAGTGAACGCCGCCGTCGGAGACGAGGCCGATCAGGTGCAGGGCGCGGCCCTTCTCGAGGGCGTGCTTGAACGAAGCCTGAATCTGCTCGTTGTCCTTGAGCGTGTTGTCGGCCACCATGCAGTCGATGCGCGTGATGTCCATCTGGATGACGCGGCCGGCGCCGATGTTCAGGTGGCCGACTTCGCTGTTGCCCATCTGGCCGTCGGGCAGTCCGACAAAGTGCTCGGAGGCCTGAATCAGCGTATTCGGGTATTCGCGCAGCAGCGCGTCGTAGGTGGGAGTGCGCGCCAGTGCAACGGCATTGTTTTCGGTTTCAGGACGATAACCCCATCCGTCGAGGATGGTGAGTACAACGGGACGCTTGGCCATAATCGGAGATGTACCTCAATTCGGTTCGAAAACGATTCCACATTCAGCATACCGCGCGGAATGCGCGCCGTAAGGTGATGGGCTTCACGGCTGCGGCAAGAGCGCGGAAGCTGCGGTCCGCGCCCAGAGGGGGGAAGCCCGCGCGGTCCTGTTGATTGGATTGCGCGGGCTGGATTTGGATGCAAATCCAGTGACTATCGAGCTTTTGTGCGGGGTTTGCGTTTGGCGGCGGCCTTGGGAGCGGCCTTGGCCGTAGCTTTTGCAGAGGCTTTGCCGCGCGGCTTGACGGCGGCCTGCACCTTTCCCCGGGGCTGCGCCTGCGCCTTGCCGCGACGGGGCAGGGCGCGCTCGGCCTGGGCGGCGTGACGGCCGCGTGCGGGCGGCTGGGCCACGGCGGCGGCACGGGCGGCATTGCGTCCTCGCAGGGCGGGGCGCACCGGGGCGGTGGTGACCGTTGCCTGCTGGCCACGGCGGCCTCGGGGCAGAGCGGGTGCGGGCTGCGCGGTAGTGACGCGGGCCCGGCGGCCGGGTTGCAGGTGAAGCGCCTGCATGGGGCGGCGATTGCGGGCTCCGGCGGGCGGAAGGCCGATGGCGTCGCCGTTGACCGGTGCGCCGGTCAGCTTGTAGAGAATGTCGTTCGAGGCCTTGAATAGATTGGCATGGTAGCCGTTGCGGCCGATGGTCATGGCGACGAACAGGCCGGTGTGGGTGGCGGGGTGCAGGGCGATGTAGGTGAGATAGCCTGCGCCGCCGCCATCCTTTTCCACCAGGTGCGACGGGTCATTGGGGTCGAGCAGGTGCAGCCAGCCGAGGCCGATGCCGCTGGGGTTGCCGGCGTAGTTCAGTCCCGAGGCGCGGGCAAGGTCGCTGGCGTTGATGTAGGCCTGCTGCGCGGCGGCCGGCTGCACCGGGTAGCCGTTGCCGCCGGTGCCGAGCAGGTATTTGAGCCAGTGAGACATGTCGCCCGCGGTCGAATAGAGTCCGCCGCTGCCGGCCGTGTTGGCCGTCGTGGTGCAGGGGCCCTGCGGCTGGGCGCTGACGAGCAGGTTCGCGCACTGGGTCGGGCTCGGATAAAAGGTGGTGTGCCACATGCGCAGCGGCGTCAGTGTGCGCTCGTGCAGCAGATTCGCATAGGGCTTGTGGCCGGCGGTCGACAGTGCGTCGCTGAGCAGGTCAAAGCCCACATTCGAGTAGGCGGCGACCGTGCCGGGCGTCGAACGCAGCGACTGGCGCGTGAGCCAGTTCCAGCGCGTGGCGTAGTCGGGATAGGTAAAGTGCGGCGTGCCGTCGGGCGGGTAGCCAACCTCGCGATAGAGCCCGGCGGTGTGCGTGGCCAGGTCGAGCAAGGTGATGGGCTGCTGCTTGCGCGAGGGGACGGTGAAGCCGGCCGGGGCATACTTCTGCAATGGATCGTTGAGCGAGACTGTGTGCTCAAGGGCCATCTTGGTCAGCAGGTCGGTGGTGAAGATCTTGGTGATGGAGCAGAGTCGGACGAGAGAGTTGGCGTTCGGCTTTTCGTGCGAGCGCGGCGCGGTTTCGCCGTAGCCCTCGATGAAGACCTTGTCGTTATGCACGACGACGACGACCATGCCCGTGGCGCCGGAGCGCTCATAGAGAAGCTGGCCGAACTGGCTGGCGTTTTCAATCGAGACCTGTGCGGCGGACGAAACCGGAGCGGATGCGCAAAGAAGGCTGGCAAAAAGGATGCAGGAAAGCAACGAACGCATGCTCTTTATCCTAAACGTCCGGGCGCGGCAGGGCACTGTGGATCAGCGGTACGGAGCCAGATTGGGAAACAGAAAAGAAAAGCGGCGCAGGGAAGGAATCTTCCCTGCGCCGCTTGGGGGGCTTGCTTTGAACGGATTAGTCGTTGTAGTTGATCGACTCGATACCGAGGAAGTTCGAGCCGGTGCCGAGCTCTTCTTCGATGCGGAGCAACTGGTTGTACTTCGCGATACGGTCGGTACGCGAGGCGGAACCGGTCTTGATCTGGCCCACGCCGGTGGCAACCGCGAGGTCGGCGATGAAGGTATCTTCGCTTTCGCCCGAGCGGTGGCTCATGATGGCGGTGTAGCCGTAACGGCGGCCGAGTTCGATGGCGTCGAAGGTCTCGGTCAGGGTGCCGATCTGGTTCAGCTTGATCAGAATCGAGTTGGCGACGCCCTCTTCGATGCCGCGCTGCAGGCGCTTCACGTTGGTGACGAACAGATCGTCGC
>DBTV01000031.1:2286-71674 GCA_002307235.1 Acidobacteriaceae bacterium UBA1307 | reverse complement strand
CGAACAGATCGTCGCCGACGAGCTGAATGCGGCTGCCCATCTTGTCGGTCATCAGGCGCCAGCCGGCCCAATCATCCTCGGCCAGACCGTCTTCGATCGAGATGATGGGGTACTGACGGCTCCAGTTATCCCAGAAGGCGACCATTTCTTCGCTCGACAGCTCGCGCTTGTCGCTCTTCTTGAAGACGTACTTGGCCTTTTCCTTGTCGTAGAACTCGCTGGCAGCCGGATCGAGAGCGATGGCGATCTGCTCGCCGGGCTTGTAGCCGGCAGCTTCGATGGCCTCGAGGATCAGCTCAACGGCCTCGGTGTTGGACTTGAGCGAAGGAGCAAAGCCGCCCTCGTCGCCCACCGCGGTGTTGTAACCCTTCTTTTTGAGAACGGTCTTGAGGTTGTGGAAGGTCTCCGCACCCCAGCGCAGGGCTTCGCTGAAGCTCTCGGCGCCGACCGGCATGAGCATGAACTCCTGGAAGTCGACGTTCGAATCGGCATGCGCGCCGCCGTTCATCACGTTCATCATCGGCGTGGGCAGAATGTTGGCGTTGACGCCGCCGAGGTAGCGATAGAGCGGAATCTCGAGGGTCTGGGCCACGGCGCGGGCGGTAGCCAGCGAGACGGCAAGAATGGCGTTGGCGCCCAGCTTGCCCTTGTTCGGCGTGCCGTCGAGCTCGATCATGGTCTTGTCGATGAGGCGCTGGTTGCTGGCGTCCATGCCCTCCAGCTCGGGGGCGATGACGGTCTCCACATTGGAAACGGCCTGCAGAACGCCCTTGCCGAGATAGTGGCTCTTGTCGCCGTCGCGCAGTTCCACGGCCTCATGCTCGCCGGTCGAGGCGCCCGAAGGCACAATGGCGCGGCCGAGTGCGCCGCTTTCCAGAATCACGTCCGCTTCAACGGTGGGGTTACCGCGCGAGTCCAGGACTTCGCGGGCACGGATGGCAACAATCTCAGTCATATCGCTCCTCATGATGCGGTGCTGCAGCCGGTCATTCAGTTTCGGACGGCGGTCTACGGCAAGAGCTTTACCGGCAGCGCTTTGAATCGTTTCTATCAGCTCCGACATGATGCAGTCTCCAGTCCGTCCATCTGTCTCTGGTCTCCTTGTGCTGGTTGTCGGGAGGGGCTTCCACTCAAAAGATCTTCGCCTGCGCAAAAAAAACAGAGGAAAAGCAACCCGCCGACCACCATGACACAAAGAGAGTCCAATACCGTTAACGATTCTAGCAAGTCTCCGGGGTGCGTGCGGTGTGGTGGCGGTCACAGGGGGAGAAAATGTGGTGAATAGATTTCAGTCCGATCAAACGGCGGGGTGACGGGCTTGATTCGTGCCGGGGAAGGCACGCCGCCTGCTGGTCGGCAGGAAAAGCCTTGCGCGGGCGCGATAGCCTGAGAATGGATAACGTTAGGTGACGCGCAACTGCCTGCGCGTGCCGGGGTTTATGCCTGTGGGGAGACCTGTCCGATGCTTGCTGGCCGGGCCCCGACAAAAGGAGAGACGGATGAATCGAGCGATTCTCGCATGTGTCGTTTTCACCGCGGCCGCCACTCTGGGGGCGCAGGAGCAGCAACAGGGCGGAGGCTATTCCGGGGTTTCGCATCCGCCGGCCGATGACATCGTGACCAGCCAGGACGCGCCGGCCGCTGCGCCGAAGCCGCACCCTGGCCAGTTAGCGCAACCGGCGCAGACCGCTTCGGCCGCCGCGCCAGCGCCGCAGGAGCGGGTGGTTGGCGAGGGCGTGGTGGGCAATGACGACGGCATTGTGCCGGTGGCGCCAGCTCCGCAGCCGCGGCTTAACCAGCGCCCCACGAACTACGACCCCGATGGCGACATCGTGCATCCGGACCCGCTTGGGCCGGGGCAGATCGAGATTGGCACCATGATTCGCGTCCGGCTGCTCGATTCGATCTCGACGGCCTACACGGTCAACGGTGACCCGTTCCGCAGTAGCGTGGCGACCGATGTGCTGCAAAACGGCCAGGTGCTGATTCCGGCCGGAGCCGAGATCGATGGGCATGTGGTGAACATTGCAACGGGCACGGTCGGCGGGCACGGCTCAATGAACCTGCGGCCGGAGACGGTGATTCTGCCCGATGGCTCACGGTTCCGGCTCTATGCGCGGCTGAGCGCGACGCCGGGTTCGCGTACGGTGGTGGGGCGCGAGGGCACGGTCGAGGCCGGTTCGCGCGCCAAGCGCAACACGATTGAATATGCGGGAGCGGCAGGCACCGGCGTTATTGCCGGAGCCGCGCTCGGTGGACCGGTGGGTGCGCTGGCCGGTGGACTGGTGGGCGCGGGCCTGGTCACCATTCACCTGTTGGTGAGCCATCCGCAGGCCACGCTGGAATCGGGTACGCCGGTGGTCTTTACGCTGAGCGAGCGGCTGACGCTGACGCCGGTGGCGAGAGCAGGGAATTAGGGAGAAAGGGACCAAGGGACTAGGGACGTAGGGACTGAGGGACTGATTCGCGAAGAAGACGAAAAAGACAATCGCAGATCCCTTCGACTGCGCTCAGGGTAGGCTCTCGACTCACTACCCCCAGGCTGAAGAAAATGCCGGAGGCCCCGTCCTCTCAAGATGATGGCTGTGGAACCTGTCCACACCTAGTCCCTCAGTCCCTACGTCCCTGTCTTCACGCACTTCGCAGTACGCGCAACGGCGGAAGGGCTTCGGCTCTTCCGCCGTTTTCATCTGTGGCGGGCCAAAAGCCGGGTGCCTTCAACGCATTTACACTGGAAAGAGTGTCGAAGCAGTCTGCGCGCGGCGAGAGACGCTCTGTTGCGCGCAGCCAAGGCTCTCGCGGCCAAGAAAAAAACTTCGATGGGAGCTTGATAGAAACGTATGGACAAGTTTGTTATTCGCGGCGGCAATCCGCTGGTGGGTACGGTGCGCGTTTCGGGCGCGAAAAACTCGGCGTTGCCGCTGATGGCCGCCTCGATTTTGACCGAAGAGCCGGTGACGCTCGAAAACATTCCTCAGGTGCGCGACATTGGCACCGAGCGCAAGCTGTTGGCGGCGATGGGTGCCGAGGTCTCGCTCGACGGCAACACGACCACGCTCTGTTGTCGCACACTTTCGGACCCGGTGGCGCGCTATGAGATTGTGAAGACCATGCGGGCCAGTTCGCTCGTGCTGGGCCCGCTGGTGGCCCGCACCGGGCGCGCGCAGGTGGCCATGCCCGGTGGCTGCGCCATCGGCGGACGTCCCATCGATCTGCACCTGAAGGGTCTTGAAAAGATGGGTGCGGCCATCGTGCAGGAGCACGGCTACATTGAGGCCCGCGCCGAACATCTGCACGGGGCGCACATCGTTTTTGAAAAAATCACCGTCACCGGCACTGAAGATCTGCTGATGGCTGCCGTGCTGGCCGACGGCGAAAGCCTGCTCGAGAACTGCGCGCGCGAGCCGGAGGTGACCGATCTGGCGGCGCTGCTGACCGCGATGGGCGCGAAGATTGAAGGCGCGGGCACCTCGACGATGCGCGTCACCGGCGTCAGCCGCCTGCATGGAACGCGGTATAGCATCAATCCTGACCGCATTGAGGCAGGAACGTTTTTGATTGCCGGCGCGATCACCGGCGGCGATCTGACGGTGGCCGACTGCAATCCCTCGCATCTGGGCGCGGTCATCGCCAAGCTGCGCGAGGTGGGCGCGATCATTGACCCGGTAGGCACCGATGCCCTGCGCGTACGCTCGACGGGCAAGCTGGTCGCCTCTGACATTTCGACCGAGGAGTATCCGGGCTTTCCGACCGACATGCAGGCGCAGTACATGGCGCTGGCGACGCAGGCCGAGGGCGTGAGTCTCATCAAGGAAAACATCTTCGAGAATCGCTTCATGCATGTGCAGGAACTGGTGCGCATGGGCGCGAACATCAAGGTGGACGGGCGCACGGCGACGGTGCGCGGAAAATCGCCCCTGTCGTCGGCAGCGGTGATGTGCTCGGATCTGCGCGCCTCGGCCTCGCTGGTGCTGGCTGCGCTGGTGGCCGATGGCGAGACGATTCTTGATCGCGTTTACCACATGGATCGCGGCTATGAACGCTTCGAAGAGAAGCTGCGCGGGGTCGGCGCCGAGATCAAGCGGCTGGGCAATGTCTTTCCCGAGCGCGACGAGGCGTAGGTGGGCGCGGCGGCGCGGAATGCGCTCCCTTCAAAAAAATAGCGCACAACTAAGCTTTTCATTGTGGGTTTTCATGAGCAGCCCGGAGGAGTTTGAACTCCGGGCAGATCATTCCCCCCGGAGGAGTTTTTCCGATGAAAAAGACGATCAGTGCTGCATTGCTCGCGTTGAGCATGACCCCGGCCCTTTTGCTAGCGCAAGGGCCGCCACCCCCAGGTGAAGGTCCTGGTCCGGAACAGGGACCGGGCGGCCACGGGTTTACGATTCGGATTGCTCCGCCGCCACCGCCGCGAGAGCGTCCTGGCCCGCCGCCGGGGCAAGGTTATGTCTGGGTCGCTGGTTACCAGCACTGGGATGGCCGTGGCTACGGCTGGGTTCCCGGCCACTATGAGCGTCCGCCGCGTCCGCACGCGGCCTGGGTTCCGCACCACTGGCAGCATCGTCACGGTGCCTGGGTCATGGTCGAAGGCCACTGGCGGTAGGGAATAGAAGTTTCTGCATCGAAGGGCGCTGCTTTCTGCAAAGAGGGCAGCGTCTTTTTGTTGCTGTTTGCGGCAATGCGTAAGTTCCCACTCCGGTCTCAGGTTCCACTCTTGGGCCTGACGCGCATGGATTCGACCCCGCGGCTCGTTGCGCGCCACTCTGCTTGGCTACCGTTGAAAGATGGCCCTCCTTCCCAAAACTGCAGCGCCCGGTGCGCGGAGTCTCTCGCAACCGTCCAGTGTTGCCCTGGCTTGTTTTGAGCGAGGCCAGAGCCTGCGGCTGCAGGGCCAGAACGCCGAGGCCGTGCTCTGCTACCAGAGCGCACTGGCGCTGGCACCCCGCGCTCTGTCGCTGTGGAGCCAGGTCGGCGAGGCCTTTCTCGCGCTTGGTCTGCCGCGCAAGGCCGTTTTCTGCTATCGCTTTATCGCCGAGAGAGCGCCGCGTCTGTCTGAGGCGCAGGCCTGTCTCGGTAGCGCGCTGCGTGCCTGCGGGGAGTTTGACGAGGCCGTTGACTGCTTTCGCCGCGCGCTGGCGCTCAAGCCGGCCAGTGCCGATGCACAGAACAATTTGGGTCTCGCGTTGCGCGATCTTGGCCGCGTGGAGGAGGCGATGGCCTGCTATCGCGCGGCGATGGCGCTTGAGCCGGAGCATATCGATGCCCGTTGGAATCTGGGGCTGGCGCAACTGTTGACCGGCGATTTTCTTGAGGGCTGGCGCAACTATGAGATGCGCTGGCAGCGCGAGGATGCGCCCTGCCGCTTTGCCGAGCCGCTCTGGCGCGGCCAGCCGCTCCACGGCGCGCGCATCCTGCTCCATGCAGAGCAGGGGCTTGGCGACAATCTGCAGTTTCTGCGCTTTGTGCCGCAGGTGGAAGCCGCCGGAGGCCGCGTGATTCTTGGTCTTCCGCCGCGCCAGCGCGCTTTGGCCGCGGGGCTGGTGGGCCTCTCTCATGTGGAGTTTGTCACCCTGCCGCCGCAGCCCTTTGACTGGCATTGTCCGCTGATGAGCCTGCCGCTGGCCCTGGGCACAACGCTGGCAACGCTGCCCGCGCATGTGCCGTATCTCACCGTGCCTGCAGAGGCGCGGCAACGCGCCGCCGCGCTCGACTGGCCCACGCAGGGGCTGCGCGTGGGCCTGGTCTGGAGCGGCACCCCCGAGCACCCGCAGAACCGCTTTCGCGCGGTGCCTCTGGCCTTGCTCGAGCCGCTTTGGGCGCTTGACAACGTGCGCTTTTTCTCGTTGCAAATGGGCCCGCCCGCAGCCGAGCTTGCCGCCGGGCAGAGGCCGATCGTCGACCTTGCGCCGGTGACGCATGCCATGGAAGACACGGCCGCGCAGATGCTTGAGCTGGATCTGATTCTTACCGTCGACACGATGGTGGCGCATCTGGCCGGCGCGTTGGGCCGTCCGGTCTGGCTGCTGCTTGCCGCCAATCACGACTGGCGCTGGATGCGGGAGCGCGAAGATAGCCCCTGGTACCCGACCATGCGCCTGTTTCGCCAGCCGAAGATGGGCGACTGGCGCTCGGTCGTTGCGCGGGTGCGCAAGGAATTGATCGTGCTGGCAAAAAACCGGGCGGAGCGATAGCCGCTCCGCCCGATTGCTTTGGAGCGCGCTGTTTTTACTCGATCGAGATCACATCGCTGTTCGCTTCGGCCGCGGCCTCGGCCAGACCGATGAGCTTTTCGGCAATCGCGTAAAACGGCGCGGCCTGCGGGCTCTTGGGGCCGGCCAGCGCGACGGGCATGCCGTGGTCGCCGCCCTCGCGGATCGACGGAATCAGCTCGACCGAACCGAGGAAGGGAATGCCGTAGGTTTCGGCCGTCTTCTCCGCGCCGCCCTTCGAGAAGATGTCGATCTCGTGGTGGCAGTGCGGGCAGATGAAGTGGCTCATGTTCTCGACGATGCCGAGCACGTCCACATGGACCTCGTGGAACATCTCAAGGGCCTTGCGCGCGTCCTGCAGACTGACGTCGCTCGGGGTCGAGACGACCACCGCGCCGGTCAGCGGCACGGTCTGCACCAGAGAGATAACCACGTCGCCGGTGCCCGGAGGCAGATCGATGAGCAGATAATCGAGCTCGCCCCACTCCACCTGCTGCAGAAACTGGCGGACGATCTGGTGCAGCATCGGCCCGCGCATCATCAGCGGCTTGTCGCCCTGTGCGATGTAGCCGATCGAGATGGTCTTGAGGCCGTGAGCCTCGATGGGGACGATGCTGTTGCCGGCGCCAACGCGCGGCTGCTCGCTTGAGCCCATCATCAGCGGAATATTCGGGCCATAGATGTCGGCGTCGATCAGGCCGACCTTGTAGCCGAGCTTGGTGAGCGCAATCGCCAGATTGACCGAGACCGTGGTCTTGCCGACGCCGCCTTTGCCGGAACCGATGGCGATGATTTTGGAAACGCCGGGAATAGCCACCGGCTCGGGCATGGCATGGGGTTGAGCCATTGTCTGTTGCTCCTTCGCAGCGGAGGGCCTCGTGGCTCTTCCGCATTCATTGGGTTGGATTACTTTTTGTGGCCCGCGGATGCAGAGAGTGCTTCGGCCTCCTGCTTGCGGCGCGCGCCTTCGGACTCGCGGTGCTCGCGCCGACGCAGGGCATCGGCGTAGCGGCGCAACTCGTCGGGGGTTTCGGCCAGCAGCGTGGGCACCTTTTGCGCGTGGCCCTTGAGGTCGACGGAGACAAAGACGAGATAGGCGCTGGCTACGTGCGAAACCTCGCCGGAGAGCGTGTGCTCGGCCCAGACCTTGACGCCGGCCTCCATGGAGGTGCCGAAGGCGCGGTTGACGCTGGCTTTGAGCGTGAGAATGTCGCCCAGGCGCACCGGGCGGATGAAGTCGATGTGGTCCATTGCGGCGGTGACCACCGGCGTGCGCGCGTGGCGATAGGCGGCCAGCGCTCCGGTCAGGTCGATGAAGTGCATCAGGCGGCCGCCGAGCAGGTGCCCGAGCAGGTTGGTGTCATTCGGCAGAATGATCTCGGTCATCTCCGACTGGCTTTCGGCGACGGTGCGGGCTTTCAGTGCGACTTCACTCATGAATTGGCTCCGTTCGGCGTTTTGCACGGTGCATCCGAGGCTGGCCCGGCTACAATAACAACGGATTGCAGCCGAAACCGTCTTCCTTCAGTTTCGGTGATTGCAGCCCATTTCACAAATCCCAAGGCCATCCCTTCGGATGGTTGAACCACGACGGAAGATGCATGGATAAGATTGCAGCACTGCAGGAGATTCTCGCCCTGGACCCCAAAAACAGCTTTGCCCGTTACGGCATTGCCATGGAATGGGTCGGGATGGGCAAGATTGCCGAAGCTTTGGCGGAGTTTGACACTCTGCTCCACAATGATCCGGATTACACGGCCGCCTACTTCATGAGCGCCCAGACACTGGCGCGCGAAGGCCGCAATGATGAGGCCAGCGAGCGGCTCAAGGCCGGCATCGGCTCGGCGGCGCGCAGCGGTAATACGCACGCGCTCAGCGAGATGCAGGCAATGCTCGACGACCTTTCCCGCTAGAGTCTTTTCTCTTCCGGAGCGGGACTTGGTACGGAAAAGAGTTTCTTCCGTAAACAAATTCCGACATTTTGCGCGACTTTTGCCCCGAAAAAAGTGTCTACTAAAAACGTGATGCCGAAATATTCGATTGTAGTGCCGTTTCACAATGAGGAAGAAAACGTCACCGTGCTCTATGCACGTTTGAAGCAGGTGATGGAGCAGGTCGGCGAGAGCTTTGAGCTCGTGCTGGTCGATGATGGATCGCGCGACCGAACCTACAAGCTCCTCGAAGAGATTGCCGCGGTGGACAGCCGCGTTTTGCTGGTGAAGCTGCGCCGCAACTTTGGCCAGACACCTGCCTTGGCCGCCGGTTTCGATCACGCCTCGGGCGAGTTTGTGCTGGCCATGGACGGCGACCTGCAGCACGACCCGAATGAGATTCCGAACTTTCTCGCCAAGCTCGACGAGGGCTATGACGTGGTTTCGGGCTGGCGCAAGGAACGCATCGACAACTTTGTTCTGCGGCGCTTTCCCTCGCGTTGCGCCAACTGGCTGATGGCCAAGCTGTCGGGCGTCAACATCCACGACTTTGGCACTACCTTCAAGGCCTATCGTCGCGAGGTGATTCACAGCATTCCGCTCTACGGCGAGATGCATCGGTTTATTCCCGCGCTGGCCAGTTGGTATGGCGCTTCCATCTGCGAGATTCCCATCAAGAACGTGAACCGCGAGCGCGGCAAGAGCCACTACGGCATCGGCCGCACCTTCCGCGTCTTCTTTGACTTGATGACGATCCGCTTCCTGCTCAAGTACATGACCCGGCCGCTGCACTTTTTCGGCAGCATTGGCATGCTTGGCGTCAGTGGCGGAAGCCTGCTCGCCCTGCTGTTGGCTGTGCTGAAAATCTTCGACCCGCACGCCAGCCTGATGGAGGCCCATGCGCCGCTGTTTGTGGTCGCGGCGGTGCTGTTCATCTCTGGCATTCAGTTGCTGGCGCTCGGCCTGCTCGGCGAGTTGCAGGTGCGGCACTACTTTACGCAGCAGCACCCGGAGCCGTACACGATTGATCGCATCGTGCGCCTGTTGCCGACCGATGAGCCGCAGATGCTCTCCGGCCGTCACGAAGACAATTTTTAATCTTCCTTTGGGAAGGACCAACGGCCCGCCTGTGCGCGGGTCGTTTTGTTTGCACGCTTGCTCTGGGGCGGCCTTTGGGTTCATGCTGAACCTGCGATGAGAGCGATACAAATGCGTGCCACCGGTGGGCCCGAGGTTCTGCAAGCCGTCGAGTTGCCGATTCCCGTACCCGGTCCTGGAGAAGTTCTGCTGCGCACCGAAGCCATCGGTGTGAACTTTATTGAGATCTATTTTCGCAAGGGTGTCTACAAGGCCGTGCTGCCGTATACGCCGGGCAGCGAGGCCTGCGGCACGGTGGAGGAGCTTGGCCCCGGTGTCAGCGGCTTCGAGGCTGGCGAGATGGTGGCCTCGACCGCGGTGATCGGCAGCTATGCCGAATACGCGCTGGTGCCGGCCTCGCAACTGGTGAAGGTTCCCGACGGACTGGCGCCGGAGAAGGCCGCGGCGGCCATGTTGCAGGGCATGACGGCGCACTATCTGTCCCACTCCACCTTTGCGCTGAAGGCGGGCCACACGGTGCTGCTGCATGCTGGCGCGGGCGGCGTGGGCCTGCTGCTGACGCAGATGGCAACGCGGATCGGCGCGCGCGTGATCACCACCGTTTCCACGCCCGAGAAGGCCGAGCTTTCGCGCGAGGCCGGTGCCAGCGACGTGATCCTTTACACCGAGCAGGACTTCGAGGCGGAGGTCAAGCGGCTGACGGCGGGCAAGGGTGTCGACGTGGTCTATGACTCGGTGGGCAAGACGACCTTCGACAAGAGCCTGAACTGCCTGCATCCGCGCGGACTGCTGGCGCTGTTCGGCGCATCGAGCGGCGCGGTGCCGCCCTTCGACCTGATCCAGCTCAACGGCAAGGGCTCGCTGTTTGTGACGCGGCCGACCCTGCGCCACTACATTGCCACGCGGGCTGAACTCGAGTGGCGCGCGAATGACGTGCTGGGCTGGGCCGCCAAGGGCGAGCTTAAATTGCGCACCGAGTACATCTATCCGCTTGATCAGGCCGCGCAGGCGCAGATCGACATGGAAGCGCGGAAGACGACGGGCAAGATTCTGCTCGAACCGTAAAGGCAGTGAGCAGTGGTCAGTGAATAGTACATGGTCTGTCCACTGTTCACTGTGCAGGTGGATGACAAAGAGCTGTTTTGAAAGGGCACGGATTTATCCGTGCCACCGCAGGCAGAAAAAGGAATGGCTTCAGCCACTGAGGGAAGATTTCGTCTGCATGCAAGCCTAAAACATCTCTCCGCGCCTAAAGGCGCGATCTCGTTGTCCCTTTTTTGGCCCGGCTGAAGCCGGGCCCTTTCAAAACAGTGTGCAGATTGTGCTTGTTCGCAGCCTGCACAGTGAGCCGTCCATCGACTGTTCACTGTCCACTCCATCCACTGTTCACTCAACACTGCCCACTGTATTCAGGAGCACACGTGTCAAAGATCATCATTGAACCGAAGGATCGTGTTTTTGTGTTGACCGGCGCAGGCATCAGCGCCGAGAGCGGTTTGCCCACCTTTCGCGCCGAGGACGGGCTCTGGGCCGGCCACAGCGTTGAAGAGGTCTGCACCGCCGATGCCTGGGTGCGCAACCCGGAAAAGGTCTGGCTCTTTTATGCCGAGCGGCGCGCGGCGGGCTTCAAGGCCAAGCCGAACCCGGCGCACACGGCCCTCGCCGAACTCGAAGCCAGGCTCGGCGACCGCTTCTTTTTATGCACGCAGAATGTGGATACATTGCACGAGGCCGCTGGATCGAAGCGGCTGGTACACATGCACGGCCAGCTCGATCGCGCGCGCTGTGAAAACGAGTGCGGCCGTCCTCCGGTCGTCGACAACACCGTCTACACAACTCTGGCCGAGGTGCCGCGTTGCGCCTGCGGCGGCAGACTGCGTCCGCACATCGTCTTCTTCGGCGAGATGCCGCTTGAGGTGGAGTTTATCGAAGAAAAGATTGCGGCCTCGACGGTGATGGTGGTCATCGGCACCTCGGGTTCGGTCTATCCGGCGGCGGGCTTTGTGAACTGGGCCCAGCGGCAGGGCGCGCGCACCGTCTACATCGGCCCCGAGCGTCCGCTCAATGCCTCGTCGTTCACTGAAATCGTGCTTGGCAAGGCCGGTCAGGTGCTGCCGGGACTCTTTGAAGTGCAGTAAAAATCAGTGAACAGTGATCCGTCCGTTCACTCAGACTGCTCACGAACATAATCTGCACATTGTTTTGAAAGGGCCCGGCTTCAGCCAGGCCAAAACAGGGTCTAATAGATTGTGCCTTTAGGCGCGGAGGGATGTTCTGGTTTACTCCTCCCGAAGATCTCCCTCCGGGGCTGAAGCCCATTCATTTTCCTGCCATCGATGGCACGGATGAATCCGTGCCCTTTCAAAACGCCGTTTTGCCCCCAACGGAGTGATCCGTCTGTTCACTGTTCACGACTCACGCCCCACTGCTTTCGTCAGCACCAGTTCCGTGATTTCGGGTGGGCAGTCGAAGCGGAAGGGCAGGCCGACGGTGCCGATGCCCTGGCTCACATAAAGCTGCATGTGCCCCAACTGGAACCAGCCGCGCGTGTACTTTTTGCCGAGCGGTGGCCGCGCCAGTGCGCCGATCAGCGGCAGGCGCACCTGCCCGCCATGGGTGTGGCCGCTGAGCATCAGGTCGACGGACTGGCCGACGGGCCGGGTGAGCAACTCGTCGGCATAATCGGGCGAGTGGCAGAGCAGGATGACGGGCTGCTCCGGCTGCTGGCGCACCGCGGCGGGAATTGCGCGCTCTGGCCTGGGCCTTTTATCGCTCGGGTCGAGCATGCCCGCAATCCAGATCTTCGCCGCGCCGCGCTCGACGGCAACGGCGCGGTTGTTCAGCACGGTGATGCCGTGCGCTGCAAGTGCGCCGGTGACCTCGCGCGTTCCCACGGCAAGGTCATGATTGCCCATGACGGCATAGCGTTGCGTGCACTCCAGATGCGAAAGGATCTCGGCGCACTCCCCGGCGGCGCGGAGGGCGCGCGGGCGGAGCTTGTCCCAGAGCGGACCGGGCGAAAAGCTGACAAAGTCGCCGGTCAGGGCCACGATGTCGGGCTTCATCTCGTTGACTCTGCGCACGATATGGCGCAGAAAGGCCGGTTCCGTCCAGCCCCTAAGGTGGATGTCGCTGATCTGCACGATGCGCGTCTGCTCAAAGGCGGCGGGCAGATTGGCCAGGGCGAGAACGCGGCTGTGGACCACGGCCCAATGGCGCTCAAGCTCGCCCGAATAGAGTGCCAGACTGCCCAGGCTAAGGCATCCTCCCTGCAGAAAACGGCGTCGCGTGATCCGAGGAGGAGAAGAAAAAAGCGAACGGCCCATACGGTATGGTAGCGTCGAAGGTTGATTTGTGTCTTCTTGTGGAACAGTAAGGTGGCGTTTGGGTTCAAAAAAAGAGCAAACTTCTTGCTTCAATTTAAATCCCCGTAACAATTGGTGTAGACAATGAAGCTCGGCAGTAAAACTGCAAGGAGAGCTCGTGAAAAGGACTTTGGTTGCCGTTGTGTTCTTGATGTTGGCGATGAGCGTCGCTCAGGCCCAGAAACTGACCGGGGCAGGCGCAACCTTCCCCTACCCGATTTATTCGAAGTGGTTCAGTGAGTACAGCGCGGCGCATCCTGGTGTGCAGATCAACTATCAGTCGATCGGCTCTGGCGGCGGCATTCGCCAGGTCACCAGCGGTCTGGTGGATTTCGGCGCCTCTGACGGCCCGATGACCAACGAGCAGCTTGCGGCCTCCAAGATCAAGCTGATTCACATTCCTACCGTGCTCGGTGCGGTCGTCCCCGTGTTCAATATTCCGGGTGTGCATGACCTGCGCTTCAGCTCCGAGGTTCTGGCCGACATCTATCTCGGCAAGATCAACGATTGGGCCGATCCGCGCATCGTCAAGGATAACCCTGGCGTGCGTTTGCCGAATCAGAAGATCATCGTCGTGCACCGTTCGGATGGTTCGGGCACCAGCTACATCTTCACCGACTATCTGAGCAAGGTCAGCAAGGAATGGGCCGGTGGTCCGGGCAAGGGAACCTCCCCGAGCTGGCCGGTGGGCGTTGGCGGCAAGGGCAACGAGGGCGTGGCCGGTCTGGTCCGTCAGCTTCCCGGTGCCATCGGCTACGTCGAGCTGATCTACGCATTGCAGAACAAGATCTCCTACGGCGAGGTCAAGAATCCCGCGGGCAACTGGGTGCGCGCCTCCATCGAGGGCGTGACGGCTGCCGCTGCCAGCGTCAAGCAGATGCCGGCCGACTACCGCGTTTCCATCACCAACGCTCCCGGTGCGCAGTCTTACCCGATCTCGAGCTTCACCTGGCTGCTGGTGCCGGTGCGCTCGGCTGATCCGGCCAAGGGCCGTGTTCTCAAGGACATGCTGAGCTGGATCGTCAAGTCTGGCGAGGGCCAGGCCGCGGGTCTTTCCTACGCGCCGCTGCCGTCGAACGTGGTCGAAAAGGTGATCAAGACCATCTATACGCTGCAGTAAATAGATCCAAATCCAAAGAGAAAGAGCCCGGCTTCGGTCGGGCTCTTTTCCTTTGCGTAGCGAATTTTTAACTGTTAAGTTGCTGGTCGATCAGCCGGTCGACCAGCGGAATCAGGCTCTCGTGCGTCTCTGGAAGCTGAAACTCGCCAGCCTCGGCATTCCAGTCGAGTTTGAAACTTGAGACCAGTGCCGAGATCCAGATCTGCTGGACCGGTGCATTGGGCGTGAAAACGAATTTGGCGGCCGGTTCTTCAAAAAGAATCTGCAGCACTCCGCCCTGCTCGTCGGTTTCGAAGTCGCCATCCTCGTCTTCCCGGGCAAACAGATGCTGTTTGAGCGCCTCGAGGGCCTGCTCGGCGTGATTGCGGAACTCGTGTTCATCGATCATGGCCCCAGTGTAGCAAGACAGCACAGCGTCGTGGGGGTACCGTGGGCCTATGTCGGCTGAAACTCGCGATGGATCGATCTGTCTGTCCCCTATACAACAAAAGTGATTAGAGGTTAAAGCCCCATCCACCCCCGCCGATAGAAGGAAAAAGAGTTTCAGGGGGGAACCGAATGGAGATCGCACCGATAGTCGGAATCCGCGTGGTGCCCGTCGTGAAGAGGCCGCAGAATGAACGAGAAATTACGGCGGTCTTTGATGTTACTTCGCTAACGCATACTGGCGACGATAGTTACACCAGCAACGGCCGCCAGAGCGCCGGCGGGCAGGACGACGACACCGAAGACAACAACGCGCAACAGGACGAAACGCCGGGTGAAAGCACCGGCACGGGGATTGCTGCCGTTCATGCTGCCAGCGTGAACTTTGTCGTGTAGGCATTGAGTTGCAAGACACAGAAAAACATCATTTCGGCATGATTCTTTCCGGTTCAACAAAGGGCGCGACTCGTTCGCGCCCTGTTTTTGCCTGTAGCGGCAATTTGTTTTTTACAAAGATCTTCAACTAACATCGGACCTTACCCGTCCAAGATAGAAAGAGGCCGGATGCGCAGGTCGATTCGGTTCACAGAAACAGATTCCCGGCGAAAAGAGTAAAAGACTAAAAGAATGAAAGTTTTCCGCAGCCTTCTTTTCTGGCTTCATCTTGGTGTGGGTTTGGGGTTGGGGCTGGTGATTGCGACCATGGCCGCAACCGGCTTTGTGCTGGCCTTTGAGCGGCAGATCACCACAGCCTTTGGCACCCCGAAGGCAACCGGCTCCGCTGACGCGCCACGCATTCCGGTGGATGCCGTGCTGGCCCATTTGCCGCAGCAGGGCTCACCGACACAACTGGTGGAGCATCGTGACCGCCAGAGTCTGCTTGAGGTCAGGTATGGTCGCGAGAGCACATTGTTGGCCGATCCCCACACGGGCCAGATCGTTGGCCAGCCCTCACGCCGGCTGCACGGTTTTTTTGAACTGGACGAGCGCATCCATCGCCGCCTGGGCCTCAGCATGCAGAACGCCTTCGGGCGGAGTGTGACCGGCGCGGCGGCGCTTGGCTTTCTCTGCATTCTGCTTTCGGGTATTGTGCTCTGGTTTCCGCGCAAACTTTCCGGAGCGAACTGGCGCGCGCGGCTGTTGCTGCGCCGGGGGCTGGCGGGCAAGGCGCGCGACTGGAACCAGCACAACGCCATCGGCCTCTGGCTGCTGCTGCCGCTGGCGGCGATTGCTGCCACCGGCGTGATCATGGCCTACCCCTGGGCGACGAATCTGCTTTATCGCGCGACGGGAAGCGAGCCGCCGGTCGCGGCAGAAAAGCACGGGCCTCCGGCTGCTGGTCGCGAAGACCGTCGCGGGCACGGCGACCATGGCGCGGCGCAGGCGCAAACAGCGCTGCTTGAGCCGATGGTGGCGATGGCTGCCCAGCAGGTGCCGGCCTGGCAGTCGATTGCGCTGACCGTACCCGGCGCAAAGGACGAAACAGTTGCCATTACGGTGGACGCTGGTCCGGGCGGCATGCCGGAAAAGGTGACGCGAATGGCCTTCGACCGGCAGACGGGGCGTCTGGTGCGCGTTGAGCGCTTCAGCGATCAGGTGATGGGCCGCAGACTGCGTCTGTGGGCGCGCTTTGTCCACACCGGCGAAGAGTTCGGACTGTGGGGGCAGTCGATTGCGGCCCTCGCGGCTCTCGGTGCGCTCTGGCTGGTCTGGACCGGTTGGGCGATGAGCTGGCGGCGGTTCTTCGGCTCCGCGAAGCGGGCATGAACGACAACCGGGGCGGCAGGGAAAGCATTTTTCCAATTGCTGTAGAGGGAAAACTGGATCTCGAGTGTCTTTTTCCTCAGGAAAAAGACACCTTGCACACAACGCAGCACTGCACGTGTGTTGGAAAAAAGCATCTAGGATGCCGCCCTAAAGGGGATTCGAGGCTGCGTTCTCGAGCAGTGCGACGGCCATCTGGTTGAGCGGCGCCGGGATGCCGTGCTTTTGCCCCTTGCGCACCACGGCGCCGTTGCGCGCGTCGTACTCCATGCGGCGGCCAGCGAGCCGGTCGGCCAGCAATGAGTTGACGGAGTCAGCCGGATGGCAGCGATAGAGGTTGATGACCTCATCGACGATGGCGTCGCTGAGGTTGGCTCCCTCGGCGCGGCCCACGGCAGCGCATTCGGCCACCAGACTGCGTGCCACGCTGGTCATCGGTTCCTGCCAGAGGACCTTGACCGGTTGCAGGGTGAGCGCATTGAGTGCGCCGACCACATTGACGCAGAGCTTCCACCATGCGGCGCTCAGAAAATCCTCGGTCGGCACGCACTGCGCCGCGCTTCCGGCAAACAGATCAAGAAAACTTCGTCCGAAGGGCGCGTCTTCAACCTTGAGCAGCACCGAGCCGCGCAGTTGCACCTGATCGTGGCTCTTGCGCTCGACCGGGCAGTCGATGATGACCGGCAACAGACGCTGCGGACGGACCCAGGAGGCGAAGCGTTCGCGGTGCTCGACGCCGTTCTGCACAATGGCGACCGGTGCGCCGTTGACGCACAGGCCGGGGAACCAGGCGGCGGAGCCCTCCGCGTCGTAGGTCTTGGTGGCGACGATGACCCAGTCGACCGGCTCGGCCTGTGCCGTGCTGGTCCAGTTGCGCGTCTGGATGCGCAACTCGCCCTCGGGCGTTTGCACGGTGAGTTCGGGCAGCGGGCGACGCGTGCAAAAAGTCAGCTCGTGCTTGCCGGTCGTCTGCAGAAGAGCTGCAAGCGCTCCACCGATCGCTCCCACTCCGACAATCGCTATCCGCGCCATGGTAAAGACCCTCATGCGGAACCGCCTGCAAGGACGGTTCGCTTTAAGAAACAAAATACACGTTTTGGAGGAGTTTGCGGCAAAAGGCGGGGGTGGCGGGGTTGATTCCTCTAGGGACGAGGGGCTAGGGGACTAGGAGAGGTAGGGCGGGGAGATGTTTTTTATGCGATCGCGGATCTGCTTCGAAAAGCAACCGCAGATCCCTCGACTCACCACCCCCAAGCTGAAAGGCGCTTGGGGCCCCGTTCGCTCGGGATGACAGGCTTTAAGTGAGATCGCTTTCCGTTCACTGGCCCCTTGTTCTCTTGGCACCTGATCACTATGTTTCTCAGTTCCTCAGTCTCTACGTCCCTCAGTCCCTATGTCCCTTAGTCCCTGTCTTTCCTACACGGGCGGCAGCGAGTCGACCACGGGCACGCCGACGGGCGGAGTGAAGTGGAAGGTGCTTTCGGGCAGCGCGGCATTGGGTTGCTCGCCGCTGAGGCCGATGTGCGTCAGCGCGCCATCGAACTCCTCGGCATCGAGGGCGAGGATGGTGCCTTCGGCGCTGACGGTGAGGGTGACGCGCTTCATGCGCTGGTCGCCCTTGATCTGGCCCGTGAGCGTGTAATGGCCGCCCGACGCAGCCATGGTGAGCCCCGTCATCTCTTTTTCAATCTGTGTGTGGCCGAGCAGAAAGCGCAGGGGCGAGCGCAGATCGTCAAGCTGCTTGGCCGGAATCCGCTGCACCTGTGCGGCGCCGCGCGTATAGAACCAGGCGTACTTGCCGTCGAGCACGAAGATTTTGCCGGACGAGTAGTCCCAGCGCATGCGGCCGGGTTTGGCCAGCATTACCACGCCGCTCTCGGTGCGCTTGCGGCCCATGCCGGCGTAGCTTTCAGTGAAGTTGGCTTTGAGTGAGCGCAGTTGGTTGTAGTGTTTGTCGACACGCTGCGCGAGATCGTGCAGGCTCGGAGCCTGCGCCCAAGACAAGGATGAGGAAAGCAAAGCGGCAGCCAGCATGAGCCAGCCGCCGCGTCGAATCGAAGTTTTCATGAGTCCTATTGCAAAGCCTGCGTGCAGTTGGTGCCGCCGGCCGGATCGTACTTGATGACGCCCGACTGGTCGCTGCAGAAGCCCACGTCGCCGGTCTTGCCGACCGTCTGCGGAACCGCAGTGATCAGGTAGCCGTTGGCGCGATCCACGCCATTGATCGTCACCTTGTCACGGCAGGTGATGGTGAGAAGGTAGCCGGACTTGTAGCCCGAGGTGATGTCGCCATTCAAAATCTGTGCACCGGCAGGCGAAGGTCCGCCGGCATTCGGGTCGCCGCCAAGCTGCGACAGCGAGCAGGCAAAGCCGCTGGCCGGGTAGTCGTTGCTGTACTGAACCTCAGCCTTGTGGATGGTCTGCACCGAGTTGATCGCCGAGGTGCGGTTGGCGCTTTTGCGCAGGCTGCCGATGGTCGGAATGGCCATGAGCATCAGGATCAAAATGATGGCGATGACGATCAGCAATTCCATCAGGGTGAAGCCATTCGATGGAACGGCCGCGTGGCGGCGTCGAGCAGAGAGTTCAGTACAATTCATGGGTTTCTGCGCCTCAGGGTGCAACCGGAGTTTCCGGTCATCCCTACAAATGCTACAACGTACGGACGGAAAAGGAAAAGGAAACGCTCACAGCTTCGGTGGCCGCTACTTGTGCCACAAGGCCGCGCCGCCGGTCAGCCCCAGTTCATTGGAGACGATCGAAACATTCTTCGGCAGCTTGGCGGTGATCTTTTTCGTGTTGCCGCCGCCCAGGTAGAGATGATCCCAGTTAAACAGCTTCGCGGTCTCACTGATGGCCGCAAGCAGGGCTTTGTTCCAGCGCAGCTTGCCGGAGCGTTTCAGGCCGGCGCGGCCCAGATAGCCCTCATAGGTGCGGCTTTTCCACGGATGGTGGCCGAGTTCGAGCCCCGGACAGAGATGGCCGTTGGTGAACAGCGCCGAGCCGAGGCCGGTGCCGAGGGTGATCACCAACTCGACGCCATGGCCGGTGACCGCAGCGCCACCGGCTACATCCGCGTCGTTGGCCGCGCGTACTGGTTTGCCGAGTTGCTCTTCGAGCGTGGCCGCCAGTGGAAAGTTCTTCCAGCGCGGGTGCAGATTGACCGACAGGTAGGTGATGCCCTGGCGAATGACGCCAGGAAAGCCCACCGAGACGCGGTCAAAGCCCGGCAGCGCGGCGGCGATTTGGTCAATGCATTTGAGCACGGCGGCTGGCGTCGGCTTGGCGGGCGTCAGCACGCGCATGCGTTCGCTCCGTGGCTGGCCCTTGGCGTCGAGCAGCATGCCCTTGATGCCGGTGCCGCCAATGTCGAGTGAAAGCGTGATGGAACTGTGGGTGGAGTTGCGGGCGGTGGGCGAGGTGCGGCGAGCAATGGTCACGCAAAGCATTGTACTGCGGCGGAGGTGGAGTGTTCCGCTATGCTTGCACTTTTTTGCGTCGAGGGATGCGTGGGGGAAGCGCGGGCGCGCCTCCCCCATGCCCGGATTACTTTGCTGTTGGTGCAAACTCTGCGTTCATCCACGTTTTGACGGCATCAATTGACTGCGGACGACCGAGGAAGTCTTTGACCAGTTCGGCCGCGGGCTTGCTGGCGCCTGGTTCAAGCACTGCGCGGCGATAGCGCATTGCCGTTGGCCCATCGAGCAGGTTTTTCTCGTCGAACTGCGCAAAAAAGTCGATGGCGATGACCTTGTCGAGCACGTAGGTGTAGTAGTTCGACGCGTAGCCGGTCAGGTGCGTGAAGGCGGCGAAGCTGTGGTCGCCGGGGACAGGCGCTGTGGGAAGAAAGCGTTTTTGATCAGCCTTCCAGAGTGCGTCGAAGTCGAGCTTGGCGGGGTCCTCGTTGTGCAACTGCAGTGAGTAGCTCGAGTAGAGCAACTGGCCCTGGAACCACTGGCCGCGTCCGTAGGCGCTGGCCGCGTTCATCTTCGCCACCAGCGAGGTCGGAATCGTTTCGCCCGTCTGGTAGTGCTTTCCGAACGATTGCAGAATCTCCGGCGAGTGGAAAAGCTCTTCAAGCATCTGCGAGGGGCTTTCGACAAAGTCGCCTTCGACGTTGAAGCCGCCCGCAGCCGACCACCTGCCCTGGCTGCCGAGAATGTGATGCATCAGATGGCCAAACTCGTGGAAGAAGGTGACCACCTCGTCGTACTGCATCAGCCCCGGATCGCCCGCCTTGCCGCCGGAAAAATTGCAGATCAGCATGCCCTCGGGCAACTGGTGCCCGGCGATGCCCGGCACGACCGGCGCAGAAGAGAACCACTTGTCCTTGCCCTCGCGCGGGTGCATGTCGAGGTAGATACGGCCGAGCCGCTTGCCAGCCTGGCCCGCCGCCGCGTCGTATACATCGAAGGTATCGACCGACTTGTCCCAGACCACGGCATCGGTCACCGGTTTGAACGAGAGATGGAAGAGCCGCGCGGTGGTCTTCAAAATGCCCGCCTGCACCGCGTCATAGGCAAAGTAGGGGCGCACGTTCTGCGCGTCGAAGCTGTAGCGCGCGCGACGGAACTGCTCGCGCCAGTAGCTGATGTCTGACTGGGTGATCGCGGTGAGCCCCGGCTGCTGTTGCTGCGCGAAGGCCAGCAGTTGCGCATACTCGCGCTGTGCGGTGGCGTGAGAGGCCGTGTCTACCTCGGCGATCAGCTTGTCAACGCCCGCCGCCGAGCCGATCATCTGGTCCGCTGTCGCCAGGTCAGCGTAGTGCTTGTAGCCGAGCGTCGTCGCCAGTTCCTGCCGTGTCGTAAGCAGATCGCGCAGCACCTGTTCGTTCTTTGGATAGGCGCGCGTCGCATAGGCCAGAAACATCTGTCGGCGCAGGTCGGCGTTCGTGGAAAAGGTCATGACCGGGCCGCGATCCGGCTCGTCGGTTGTCAGCTTGATTTTGCCATCGGCCCCGGGCTTGTGCGCGGCGATAAAGTCGGCGGGCACTCCCGTCAGCGACTCCGGCGCGACCGTGAAGCTCTGCGTGCCATCGGAGACGTTGCGCCCGAAGGCGAGCGTCAGGTCGGTGATCTTGTCCTGCAGCGCGTGAATCCTGTTGCGCGTGGCCTCGTCCCGGTCCACGCCCGAAAGCCGGTACTCGAGCAGAGTGTGCTCCAGATAATGCTTCGTGGCCGGGTCGGTGGGCGTGGGAATCGCCGCCAGAGCCTCGTAGACCTTGCGGTTCAACGCCAGGTCCGTGCCCGCCGAGCTGACCTTGGCGCTCATCGCCTGGCCTTTGTCGCGCAGCACGGCATCGTCGGCCAGCGAGTAGAGCAGGTAGGCGTTATTGCCAGCCACGGCCAGTTCGTTCTGCGCGTCGTCAAAGGGGCGCAGGGTGTTTTCGACGGTGCGCGCGCCCTGGACGGCGAGCAGCTTTGTCAGGTCGGCCTGTTCGGCATCCAGACGCTGGTTGATCCAGCTCTCCAGCGCAGCCGGTGTGCCGTTCGTGACCCAGGCGTGCAGCGGATCGCCTGTCTGCGCGCCCGCCAGTACGCCGGCGGCCAGCAGCAGGGCAGAGATTCCATGGTTGAGCATCATCATGCAGCAAGTATTTCACTGCCCACAGTCGCACGAGGACAGGTTTTTATAAAATTGTTGCGGAGCCTTCGCTGAACTGCTCTATCGCCTAGCGGTAATCGCTCTCACGGTAGAAGGGCCAGACCGCCGCATTGCCCTCGGGGTCGCGGAGAAATTGCTCAAGCCGCGTGGCGTGATCGGTCTCCTGTGCGCGCCGCAGAAAGGGAATCCGCTCACGCCAGTCGATGCGGTTGAAGCTCGTCGTGCGCCACTCGTACTCAAGCGTGGTTGCCAGAAACAGCAGACAGCGCGCGGCCAGTTGCAGACCCTCGTCGGGCAGTGCGAATTTGCCTTCGAGCGGATGCTCCTCGAAGTCGTCGTAAAAATTCCAGGTCATCGTGTAGAGGGCCACCAGTGCGCGGTCCCGGTGCCGCCGCCAGAAGCGGCCAACATACGGGTACTCCTGAATGTATGCGCGATTCGTCGTTGCGCCCTCCACAAACCGTTGCAACGCGCGTCGCGCCTGTTTTCGCGCCAGTGGGTCGATCATGGATTCAGCATACCGGATGCGCGCCCCGGGCTCCGATCGCCTACACTGAAACTGGTCCCGATGGCTCTTTACTGCGAAGTCGCGCTTCCCGTTCCGCTTGACCGGAGCTTTACCTATGCTCTGCGTCTCGACCACCAGGTTGAGCGCGGTGTGCGCGTGATTGCGCCCTTTCGCAATGAAAAACTGATCGGCGTGGTCACCGCGGTCGAGGGCGTCGAGCCGCCGGCCGGCGTTGAGGTGCGTCCGCTCGAGGCCGTGCTTGACGATGCGCCGCTGCTCAGCGAGCAACTGCTTTCGCTGGCCGACTGGATGGCGCAGTATTATCTGGCTCCGCTCGGCGAGGTGCTGCGCGCAATGCTGCCGTTGACCGCCGAGGTGCGCCGCACCGTCTACTACCGCATCACCGACCTGGGCCGCGACGTGCTGGCCGCCACGCTCGACGGAGAACCTGCGCAGCGCAGTCTTGCACCGAAGCGTGGACAGCTCACCAACGACGAGCAAAATATCGATCTGCGCGTGCTCAAGCGGCTCTCGGATGGCACGCCAGTGAAAGTCTCCACGCTGCGCACGGCCACGGCCGCCTCGTTGCAGACCCTCGCCGCGCTGGTGCGCCGCAAGTGGATTGCGCGCGAGACCTCGGCCATTGAACGCGATGCGCGGCGCATGGAGCGCTTCGCGGTACTCACCGGCGAAACGCGTCTGCCGAAGCTCACCGAAAATCAGCAAAAGATTCTGGCGGAGCTGGCCGGCCACGGTGGCGAACTGCCGTTGGCCGTGCTGCGCCAGCACGAGCTGCCCTCCTCCACTCTGCAAACGCTGGTGCGGCGCAACCTTGTTCGCATTGAAGAGCGGCCCATGGCCTTCCGCATGGGTGGGCTTACGCCCGAGAGCTTTGGTTACGCGCTGAATGCACCGCAGCAGGCCGCCGTGGACCGCATCGTGAGTGGCCTTGGCGGTTTTCAACCGATGCTGTTGCGCGGCGTCACCGGTTCGGGCAAAACGGCGGTCTATCTGGCCGCCATGCAGGCCGCGCTTGATCGCGGTCTTTCGTCGATTCTGCTGGTGCCGGAGATTGGCCTGACGCCGCAGATGGTCGGTCAGCTCGATGCGGCCTTCGGCAAACGCATCGCCCTTCTGCACTCGGCGCTCACGCCCGAGGAACGCAGCGAGCAGTGGCGCAAGATTCGCAACGGTGAGGCTCCCGTGATCGTCGGCACGCGCTCGGCGGTCTTTGCGCCCGCGCCCAGGCTCGGCCTCATCCTCGTCGATGAAGAGCACGACCAGAGCTACAAGCAGGAGGAAACGCCGCGCTACAACGCGCGCGATGTGGCCGTGATGCGCGCCAAGCTCTCGGCGGCCGTCGTCGTGCTCGGCTCGGCCACCCCGTCGCTCGAAAGCTGGCAGAACGCCACCTCCGGCAAGTACACGCTCATCGAGATGCAGGAGCGCGTGATGCACCGGCCGCTGCCCGAGGTCCAACTCGTCGACATGCGCCAGGAGTTTCGCGAGACCGGCCAGGAGCAGCTCTTTTCCCGCTCCCTGATCGAACAGACCAAGGCCGCGCTCGACCGCGGCGAACAGGCCATTATTCTGCTCAACCGCCGTGGCTACTCCTTCGCCGTGATGTGCCGCGCCTGCGGAGCCAAGCTCGAATGCGAGAACTGCGCCATCGCGCTCACCCATCACAAGGCGCCCGCGGAAGACGCCGGTGAGGCGCGCGAGGGCCAGCGGCTTGAGTGCCACTACTGCGGCTTTCAGCGCAAGGTGCCCGCGCGTTGTCCCAAGTGCTCGAGCGACCATCTCTACTATCTCGGCGCGGGCTCCGAACAGGGCGAAGAGCGACTGCAGGAGATCTTTCCCGGCGCGCGCATCGGACGCATGGATCGCGATACCGTGCGTGGCCGCTTCGATCTGGAGCGGATGCTCGTCCGCCTGCACGCGGGCGAAATCAATCTGCTTGTCGGCACGCAGATGATCGCCAAGGGTCACGACATTCCCGGCGTCACGCTGGTGGGCGTCGTTGGCTGCGATCACTCGCTGTCGATGCCGGACTTTCGCTCGGCTGAACGCGTTTTTCAGTTGATGACGCAGGTTTCGGGCCGCGCCGGTCGCGGTGAGCTGCCGGGCCGCGTTGTGGTGCAGACCTACTACCCGGACCACTACGCGATTCTCGCCGCGACCCAGCAGGACTTCACCGGCTTTGCCGAGCGTGAGCTGAAGTATCGCCGCTGGATGCACTATCCGCCCTTCGGCGTGCTGGCCAACGTGCTGATTCAGTCGGCGCAACTGGAAGACGCCGCGAAGTGGTCGGCCGAACTCGGTCGCTGGTTCCAGAAAAACACGCCCGCCGCGGTGCGCGTGCTCGGGCCATGCACTGCGCCGATTGCGCGCATCAAGAGCATCTATCGCTTCCATCTGATTTTGAAATCGGAGTCGCGCAGCGCGCTCAATGGTCTGCTGCGCGCCATGCTGGCCCATGCGGACAAGGCGGGCGTGCCGCGCAAGGCGATGGTCGTCGACGTGGACGCCATGCGGTTGTTGTAGGCCGCAGAGCGATTTCAAGACAAAGAAAAGCGCCGCATCCCCAGCCGGGAATGCGGCGCTTTTTTGCTGCTGTTTCTAGAAGCTGATGCGCCCGGAGAACTGCACCAGACGAGCGCCGCCAATCGCGCCGCCCGAGGTGCTTGATGCGCCCGCCACCGTCGACTTGATCTTGCCGAAGGAAGAGGAACTGGTGGTGGCATTCGGGTTGGCGAAGTTGGTGTGGTTGAAGAGATTGAAAATATCGGTGCGGAACAGGAAGCGGTATTTGCCCGCAATCGGCAGGCTCTTGGTGATCGAGGTGTCAAAGTCGAACAGACCGGGGCCATAGTGCTGGTTGCGGCGTTCGGTGCCCACCTGCCCGGCGCCGATGGAGGTGCTGAAGTAGGTGGTGTCGAAGGTCGAATCAGGATTGTTGGTCCTCACCTTCAGCTTGCCGCTGCCGATCACGTTCGGACGATCCGTGAACTGGTGAAAGCCGCTGTAGTCGACCGACGAGCTCAGATGCACGGTGAAGGGAAGTCCGCTCTGGACAACGGTCATGCCCGAAACCTGCCAGTCGTTGAAGATCCGCTTGCTGATGGCGTTGTTCGAGCCGAGAATCCGGTGTCCGGCGCCGATTGGCAGCGCGAAGCCGTAGTAGGTGGACCAGCGCTGGCGCAGATCGAAGCCCGAGTTGCCGTATTCCGTCTTCAGGTGGCGAGGATCGGCGGGCAGCGAATCGCTCGTCGAGCCGAAGTAGGACGAGGTGTCGTCGAGCGAGTGGCCCAGCGTGTACGAGCTTTGCAGCATCGCCGAGCGGCCGCGGTATTTCGCGGTGAAGACGGCGCCGTTGTAGTTGGAGCTGCCCGCCGCGCTGCCCCGGTAGATGCTCGAAAAATGCGGATAGGGAAAGGTCTGTTCGTTGGGCGTGACTGAACCGCGCTTGGTCGCGTCGTTGACCGTCACCGTCGGTTCGTTGGCGTCGAGGTAGACACCCAGCTTGTGCGACGAGGAGCCGATGTAGTCGGCCTCCACCGAAAGGCTGCGCGTAATCTCCCGCTCGATGCTGAAGTTGTAAGCGTAGTTGTACGACGAGGGCATGTTCGGCTGCATGGCATAGAGCGTTAGCAGGCCGACGGTCGGCGTGCCCGGGCCCTGCTTGCCGACATTCGACACCAGGCTCACGTTCTGCGAAAAGGCCGTCGCGTAGCTGAACTTTCCGGTCTGCGTGGTGCCGGCCGTCTGCGTCGTGGTCAGGTTAAAGGGCGCGTTCAGGCTCTGATTCGCCGGAATGTTGTTGAAGGTCTCGTCGTAGCCGATGCGGAAGCCGCCGCGCAGAACCGTCTTGCCCTGTCCGGCAAAATCCGGGCTATAGGAAAAACCGATCACAGGAGAGACATTGTCCCGGTCCGGCCGCACACCGCTGTTGGTCACATACTTTGTGCCGGTGGTCTCGGTCAGCGAGGCCTTGCCGGTCTTGCTGGTGTCGATGTCGAGCACCGTGCTTGAGCCGAACAGCGTCATGCCCTGTCCGTCCACCAGATTGCTGCCATGGTCATTCAGTTCGAAGATGGCCGAGGGCAGCTCGTAGCGGATGCCGTAGTTGATGGTCAGATTCGGCAGCGGGTGCCACTGGTCCTGCAGAAAGAAGTCCAGCGGATAGCGCCGGTAGTGCGACATCGTGCTGCCCGTGCGCAACTGCGAACTGGTGGCCTGCCCCACGGCGAAGTCGGCGAAGGAGGCGAAGCCGATGGTGCCGCGGCTGGCCGAATCAAGATAGCGGCGCAGGTCTTCGCGGCGCAGATGCGCGCCCCACTTCACGGTGTGGTTGGCGCGGCCCATGTAGGTGGCCGTGTCATACAGTTCGTAGGTGCGCGAGGTGCGCCCCTGCGGATAGCTGGCCGAGGAGCCCAGCGTCGCATAGCCGCCCACGATGGAGACGTTTGGCAGGCCCGAGTCCTGCGGATTGCTGGTGGCGTCCACCACGCCCGCGAGCGGGCTGCCGTTGCTGTCGGTAAAGATGCTGGCGGCATTGAAGCCGTAGTCCTGCACGCGGTTATACGAGGAGTTCATCGAGTAGCCGAAGCGCACCACATTGACGAAGGTCGGCGTAAAGATGTGGTTCTCTTCCACCTCGGTCGAGGTGCTGGCCGGCGCATTCGTGTAGCCGCCGCTCAACGGCGTGGTGCCGCCCACCGTCTGCGCGCCGCGATACACAATGTAGTGGCCGCTCAGCCGGTCCTTCTCGCTCAACTCATGGTCGATGCGGAGCAGGCCGGTGTTATCCATCAGCGAACTTGGCACGTTCGAGGTGTAGTTGGTTCCCGACTGCACGGTGCCGCCCTTGGGCCAGTAGGCCAGCAGCGCCTTCGAGATGGGGTCGGTGACCGTGGCCCGTTGCGCATCGGTGGGCACCAGCGAAAGCGTCACCGTCGGTGCCACCTGCCGAAAACCCTCATAGGAGCCAAAGAAAAAAGTTTTGTCGCGCCGGATCGGACCGCCCAGCGTGCCGCCAAACTGGTTCCGGTTCACCGTTGCCTTGCGCGCCGTGCTTGAAACGGTGTGCTTGGTGAAGTAGTCGGTCGCATCGAGCACCGTGTTGCGGAAGTATTCAAAGGCCGTGCCGTGCAACTCATTGCTGCCCGAGCGGGTCACGGCGTTGACCTGAGCGCCCTGTCCGCGGCCAAACTCCGCCGTCGGCACGCTGGTCTGCACGCTGAACTCCTGAATCGCGTCATTGACGCGGAAGCTGGAAAGCCCGGCGTTGTTCTGCGTATCCATGTTCGACACGCCGTCGATCAGGTAGCTGTTCGACTGCGTACGGGCTCCGGCCACATTGAAGCCCGAAACCTGATTGCCCGAGGCCGAAGGCGTCGCGCCCGGCGTCAGCAGTGCCAGATCGGCAAAGTTGCGCGCGTTGAGCGGAAGGCTGGAGATCGATTTGCCTTCCATCACGCCGCTCAGGGTGTTCTGCTGGGTCTCGACCATCGGCACGGCGCTGTCAACCACCACGCTTTCCGTCACTGAGCCCACAGGCAGGTCGAGATTGGCCTGCGTATTGCGGTCCACCAGCACCTCGACCGATGCGACGGTCATGGTCGTGAAGCCGGGCGCGGTGGCCACTAGGCGGTAGACCGCCGGCGCCAGTTGGACAAACTGGTATTCGCCGGTCTTTCCGGAGACGGTTGTGGCCGTGGCTCCTGTATTGATGCGGGTAAGGGTGATTTTGGCACCGACGATGGCTGCGCCCTTTTTATCTTTGACCTGGCCAACAACACCACCGGAAGGCTCCGCCGTCAGTACCGAGGCACATGCGGCGAAACATAGCAGGGAAAAAACAACGAGAAGCCTCGTACGCAAGGTTTTCACCAATTCTCTCTCCAGCAATTGAAAATGATCGTGCCTGAGCCGTGGAAGCAGGGGGTTGTTGCCATCGCCACGCTATACATCTAGATGTCTATGGGGCTTCATAAAAATGCAATGAAAATGTCCGCTTGACGGCCTGATTGTGCGTTTTTTTTCTGCAATCCGGCGAGGGGTGCCTGCGAGCAGGCGAGCCAGAACGGCGCGAAGAGGGGAAAGCGCGCGGAGGGATTTGCGCACACGAATCATGTCGGTCGCGAGAGCGAACCGTTGGGTGCCGTGATTGCGGCGCAGCAAAAAAACACCGGCGCTGGCCGCCCAATGCAGGGCCAGCGCTCTCCGTGGTGTGATCCTTCGGTTTAGGCCGGCAGCGTATGCAGTTCCTTGCCCGGCTTGAAGCGGACAGCCTTGCCCGGCGCGATGCTGACCTCGGTGCCGGTACGAGGGTTGCGGCCAATGCCGGTCTTGCGTGCACGGACGCTGAAAACACCAAAACCGCGCAACTCAATGCGCTCGCCGGCCGCCAGAGCCTGCTTCAGACCCTCGAAGACCGTGTCGACGGCCGTCTCCGCCTTCGTGCGGGGAAGCCCTGTGCGCTCGATGACGTGATGTACGATGTCCTGCTTGATCAATGGAGTAACCTCACTGGCACGATGGGTTTGGACTGCACTGTGCCGATCCTTCTGTGCTCTGCTTCCGTTCTTCCGTTCGCAAAAAGCCTGCCTGTGTTGCTCCGAGCGTGCGGCGGGGGAAATTGCGGCCGTAGTGCCGGGGGCAATCGTACGGAATGACTGGCAGCGATCTCACCTTGCTTCAGTCATGTTATAGATTTTGCCACGATTAGCATACGGCGGGAAGAAGATCGGAGGGATTTATCGCGCAGTTTTTTCGTCGCGCTTCCTGTTTTTACCGAAAACCACCTTCTGGGACGTATTCGGGAACCATGATCCAGATCATTGTCAATTTTGGTTCACTTGCGTAAGATGATCCAACAAGATGCGGGTAATCTCTGCGTGGACGTCTTCAGCGAAGTTCGTATCTTCTGCTGAAGGCAATGTTCTGGCAGGTTCGTCGTAGAGCTCGCTAGCATACAATTCAGAATTATTTGGCTGTTTTAATATGTATCGGTGCACACTCGTGGGTCATATTTGGGCTTAGGCGTCTGTCATCGGGGAGTTAAAAATGTTGGATGTCATCCAGATCGGTGTCGTGGCAGACGAACCGATCCGTTTAGAGGGAATGATCTCAATCTTCGATCAGCCAGCCGCAGACGGCCATCCGCCGCTGCGTCCGCTCCCGGGTTCGTTGATCGAACTATTGCGCAAAAAGGATCTCGAATATCTGGTGCTCGATCTGCATGGCCTGCCGGCCTTTACCGAAACCCTCAACACGATTCGCCGCGAACGGCCCGACATGCGCATGATCGTCATCGGACCGGAGAATGACGACGAACTGGTGCTGAGCGCGATCGTTGCCGGTGCGCGTGCCTATCTGGATCTGAGCGCCGACCCGGTGGTTGTGCGCCGGGCCATCGAAATCGTTACAGAAGGCTCCATCTGGGCGCCGCGCCGTCTGCTTTCGTGCCTGATTGACCGGTTGCTGCGCGCACGTGATACAACGCTGACCTCGTCGGTGCCGCAGTTGACCACGCGCGAGCAGCAGGTGCTCGAACTGATCCTGCTGGCCCGCTCCAACCGCGAGATTGCTCATCAGCTCGGCATCGAGGAGCGCACCGTCAAGGCCTACGTGGGCCGTTTGATGCGCAAGGCAGGGGCCGATAACCGCATCAAGCTCTCCATGTCGGCCCTCAGCCACTCCCTGCACGCAAGGGGCAACGAGGAGAGGGTTTGAGGCGTACCCTCCCTTCAATGGGAGGACTTTTCCGTCGGGTAACTTTATGATTACCATTAGAGGTTACTTATGGTCAGTGTTCCTAAGTACTCTTGCCCTAACTGGCCTTTTTCCACAATCTTATTAACAGAAACAACGCAGATCTGGGGAAAGGAGTTCCCAGGCTGCATGGATTCATGAAGCCTGGGAACTCCTCTTTTTTTGCAGGTCGATGTATCGTTTTCAGTCATTTTTTGTCCTCCCGGTTTTCCTCTCCATTAAAATCTGCATCCAAACCCTTATGAGCATCGCTTCGGTGTGCGAGGATGGCGTTGCCTGTCAGGGCCGTGCTGGCTCGGTGTTGCGCAAAAGGATGTATTTTCTGTCCAGAGCGCAACGAAGAGCAGCCATTTGGGTTCGAACCAGCCAGTGTGCCATGCTTGGTTTGTCTGCGTGCCCGTTCTTTTTTTTAGAATGGACGGGTGGCCCGGCAACGGCATCGTTTTTCGTTGCAGGCTTCTGTGCCGGTCGGGCAGAAGAACTTCCCCACGTGCGTCTTCAGCTCCATGAAGCCGCACAGGATTTGAACTCCTTGGCGCTGCGCCCATCGGGCGTGCGCAAGGATCACGAAAGGATTTTGATGATGATGAAGAAGACGATTGCTGCGATCTGCCTTTGCCTGTTGGCTCAGATTCCCTGTTTTGCCGGATCCACGCGCGAGAGCCTGCAGAGCCGGCTCGATTCGGCCAAGATCGTGCTCGATCAGATCATGGCGGCCGGCGACAACAGCATTCCGCTGAACATTCTTGAGCAGGCCACCTGCGTGGCCGTGGTGCCGGGCATGGTCAAGGGCGCGTTCATCTTTGGCGGCCAGTACGGCCAGGGCGTCGTTACCTGCCGCACCGGGCACGGATGGTCGGCGCCGGTGTTTATCCGCATGGCGGGCGGTTCCTTCGGATTTCAGATCGGCGGCCAATCCACCGACCTGGTGCTGGTGGCGGTCAACGATCGCGGCTTTCAGGATCTGCTCAAGAGCAAGTTCAAGATCGGTGGCGATGCCGCCGCCGCAGCCGGTCCGGTGGGCCGCAACGGACAGGCAGCGACCGATTGGCGCATGAATGCCGAGCTGCTGACCTACTCCCGCAGCAAGGGCCTGTTTGCCGGTATCGATCTGGATGGCACCAGCGTCAGCCAGAATCGCGAGGATACCGAGATGTTCTTTGGCCATGCGGCGAACTTTGAGACGGTGCTCAAGGGCACGGTGCCGGTGCCGCAGGGCGCGGTGCCGTTTGTGCGCACGGTGGCTCACTACTTTGTGCAATCCAAAAAGCACTAGAGCGGATCACAGAGGTGCTGTTGGTGAAGGGGCTGGAGCTTTCCAGCCCCTTCCCGCGTTTTTGCACACAGCGGGCTCCGCGCTCCAGCCGCGATGCCCTACACTAAACCTTGCTTCGTCATGAAAGAAAGACTCGAATATTGGCTGGTTGTGGCCGTGGCGCGCTTCCTGGGCCGCTTGCCGCGTGCTTGGGCCCGTTGGCTCTCTGCCGGGCTTGCCCTGGCCTTCTACACGCTCCACGGGCGTCTGCGGCGCGTCGGGCTCGTGAATCTGCGCAGGTCGCTGCCGGAGCTGAGTGAGGCCGAGCGGCTCACCACGCTGCGCGGCGTCTACCGCCATCTCGGCTGGTTGCTTGTCGAGTTCTGCCGCATGCCGCGCTACACGCCGGAGAACCTGCGCAACTGGGCGCGGACCGAGGGTCTCGAGCACTACTTGGCCGCCCGCGCACGCGGCAAGGGCGTGCTCGTCATCACCGGCCACCTGGGCGCATGGGAGCTGTCGAGCTTCTACCACTCGCTGATGGGCTACCCGATGGACATGGTCATTCGCCGGCTCGACAATCGCCGGCTCGATGGCTTCGTCAACGGCATTCGTTGCATGCACGGCAACCGCGTGCTGCACAAGGACGATTTCGGGCGCGGCCTGTTGACGGCGATGCGCGCCGGCGGCACCGTCGGCATTTTGATGGATACCAACATGACCCCGCCGCAAGGGGCCTTCGTCGAGTTCTTCGGCCAGCAGGCCTGCACGGCGACCGGCCTTGCCCATGTGGCCCGCAAGACGGGCGCGGCCGTGCTGCCCGGCTTCATGTTCTGGGAAAAAAGCGAGCAGAAATACGTGCTGCACTTCGGCCCCGAGGTCGAGATTCCGCACACTGACGACGTGGTGGCCGACATCCTCGAAGGCACGCAGCGTTGCACGCGCGCCATCGAAGACTGGATTCGCCGCTACCCCGATCAGTGGCTCTGGATTCACCGCCGTTGGAAGACGCGTCCTGCTGGCGAAGAGAAGATTTACTAGAACGAAAATCCGATCAGGAAAAAGGCGGACACAATGACCCTGGGCGAGTTGATTCGGCAGTTGGGCGGCAGGTTGGCAAAGGGGAATCCGGAAACTTTGGTAATCGGGGTGAACTCGTCCATAAACGCCACGGCGGCCGAGATTACCTTTGCGGAGGATCCCCGCTCGGCTGAAGCGGCGCTTGCCAGTGCCGCGGGGGTGGTCGTGCTCAGGCCAGAACTGGCCGGGGCCGATGCGCGGCCCGCTATTGTTGAAAGCCGCGAGCCACGGCTCTGGTTCGCCAAAGCGGCAAAACTTTTGTCCCCAAGTCTGCCCCCCGCAGGCGTGCACCCGGCGGCGGTGGTGGACGGGACGGCAGAGCTGGCCGAGGGCGTGACGGTGGCGGCCACCGCGGTGGTGGGCGCCGGAGCAAAGGTCGGCGCGGGGACGCGGATCGAGGCAGGGGCGGTGGTCGGCGAGGGCGTGGTGATCGGCGCGGAGTGCCGCATCTACCCGCGCGCAGTGCTGTATCCGGGCGTGACGCTGGGCGACCGTGTTGCGATCCATGCAGGCGCGGTGCTTGGGGCCGACGGTTTCGGCTACGTGCGCGAGAACGCGACCGGCTGCTACACGCAGTTTCCGCAGCAGGGGCGGCTCGTCGTCGAAGATGAGGTGGAGATCGGCGCAAACTCGACCGTCGATCGTGGCGCGCTCGAGACGACGCGTGTGGGCAGGGGCACGAAGATTGACAATCTGGTGCACGTGGGCCACAACTGCCAGGTGGGCGAGAATGTGATTCTGGTGGCGCTGACCGGCGTCTCCGGCTCAAGCACCATCGGCGACGGCGCGATCATTGCCGGGCAGGTGGGCATTGGCGATCACGCGCATGTGGGCCCGGGCGTGATTCTCGGCGGCCAGTCGGGGGTCTTCAACGGCAAAACCGTGACCAATGAGGGGCTCAAGCCCGGCACGGTGCTGTTTGGCACCCCGGCCCGCCCGCTGCGGCAGGTGATGCGCGAACAGGCCGTGCTGGCGCGGTTGGCGAAGCGGCGCGACGCATAATTTTGCTCCCGATTCTTCTCTGAGCCTGGTGTATGCTCCAGCGTGCGCGTGCGTTTTTTTGTGCTACGGTGGGGAGCAGCGCGGTTTCCCGTGTCGCGAAGAAAAGTCAACCTTGGAGGATCCATGGACCGGAGAGATTTTTTGAAGAGCGCCAGCGTTGCGGCCGGCGTGGTGGCCGGTGAGCCGCTGTTGCATGCCAGCTCGGGCGCAATGTTGTACCGCGTTCTGGGGCGGACCGGTGAGCGGGTCTCGGCGTTGGGGCTGGGCGGCTTCCACATCGGCAAGCGCGATCTCGATGAGGCCGAATCGATCCGGTTGATTCATGAGGCCATCGAGCGCGGCGTCAACTTTCTGGATAATTGTTGGGACTATAACGACGGCGCAAGCGAGCTGCGCATGGGCAAGGCGCTGGCTGGGGGCTATCGGCAGAAGGTTTTTCTGATGTCGAAGATCGACGGGCGCACCAAGAAGGTTGCCGCGCAGCAGATCGACGAGTCACTGCAGCGGCTGGCGACCGACCGCATTGACCTGATGCAGATTCACGAGGTCAACCGGCTCGAGGACCCGGATCGCATCTTTGCCGAAGGCGGCACCATGGAGGCGCTGGTCGAGGCGCAGAAGGCCGGCAAGATTCGCTACATCGGCTTTACGGGCCACAAGGATCCATACGTTCATCTGCGGATGTTGGAGGTTGCGCGCAGGCACGGGGTTCACTTTGATGCTGTGCAGATGCCGCTGAACGTGATGGATGCACACTTTCGCAGCTTCGGGCAGGAGGTTCTGCCGGTGCTCAACCGCGAGGGCATTGCGCCGCTCGGCATGAAGGCCTTTGGCTTTGGCGAGATTCTGAAAAGCAAGGTGGTCGAGCCGATCGAGTGCCTGCACTATTGCCTGAACCTTCCCATCGCCGTGCAGATTACCGGCATCGACAGTCAGAAGATTCTCGATCAGGCCTTCGAGGCGGTGCGCACCTTCAAGCCACTGACCGCGACGCAGGTCGCGAGCCTGCTCGAACGTACGCGCGCGGCCGCCGCCGATGGCCGCTACGAACTCTACAAGACAACCAACAAGTTCGACGGCACGGCCTTCAATCCGCAGTGGATGAATGGCTAGAGCCTCTCTGCTGAAGGTATAGAGCGAGTTGATGCAGCATCGTTGACGCGACCGCTCAGGGAGCGGCAACCCCGCAAGGCTTTTGCCACTTCACCGCATCAGGGGTGATGCTCTAGAGTTGGCTGAAAACCAGAAAAGGCCGCCCGTGGGCGGCCTTTTCTGGTTCTATTCACGGAGCGCTGTCTCTCAGAACGGCGCACTGCTCTTTTCGTCGAGGAAGGGCTCGGGTTTGAGCGCGCCGTCGCGCTGCTTGACGAGCATCTGCACCTTGCCCTCGGCCGCGTCCAGCTCCTGCTTGCAGGCCGACGACAGGCCGACGCCCTCCTCAAAGAGCTTGAGCGAGTCTTCGAGGGCGAGGTCGCCTTTTTCGAGCTGGTCGACGATGGTTTCGAGCTTCTTGAGCGAATCTTCAAAGGAAGGCATAAAACTCCTCGAAGGTCATTCTAGAGCATTTCTCGCGTACGCGTGCCGCGCTCCGTTGCGTGGCCGCTGGGATCTTCGCGAAAAGGTGGCTGGAATCGTAAAAACTATAAATAGCATGTCGGCCAATTATTCCGGCGATAAAAAACGGCATGCCGAAGCATGCCGTTGCATGGGGGTAGGGATGGTTACGGACGATCTTCGCAGCCCGTTGCGCCCTGGGGCAGCACGCTGGCGATGACCTCGGCGGCGGCCGAGTAGCGGCCGAAGGGAGCCGAGACCTGCACGCCCTGCACGTAGGGCCGGACGGCGTCGAGCATCTCCTGGGCGATCTTGATGCCTTCCTGTCGGGCGGCCTCGGGCGAATCGGCCTGAGCCATGCGCAGCATGATCTCCTCGGGCATCGAAACGCGCAGATCGTTCTTCATGAACTCGGCATTGCGCAGGCTGGTCAGCGGCCAGATGCCGGCGATGATGGGGATGCGGTGGCTCTCGATGCGTTTGAGGAAGTTCTCGAGCAGGCGCAGATCGAAGACCGGCTGGGTGATGGCGTACTCGGCTCCGGCCTCGACCTTGTACTCGAAGCGGCGGAGTTCGTGCTCAATGTCGAGCACGCCCGGGTTGGCGGCGACGCCGATGGTGAAGTTGGTGCTGGCGCCGATCGAGTTTGAGCCAATATCGAGGCCGCGATTGAGCCGCTGCACGATGTTGACCAGACCGATGGCGTCGACGTCAAAGACTGCCGTCGCGTCCGGATAATTGCCGAGCTTCGGCGGGTCGCCGGTGAGGCAGAGAATGTTTTTGAGCCCGATGGACGAGGCGCCGAGCAGATCCGACTGGATCGAGAGCAGATTGCGATCCCGGCAGGTGTAGTGCAGCACGGTCTCGATGCCGGTGTGCTGCTGAATCTGGATACACAGGCTCTGGGCGCTCATGCGGGCCGAGGCACGCGGCGAGTCGGGCACGTTGATGGCATGCACGCCGAGCCGCGCCAGAAGCGCCGCGCCTTCAATCTCTTTGGTGCAGTTGATGCCCTTGGGCGGCACGATCTCGACCAGGGTGACGAACTTGCCCTGGGCGATGAGCGAACCGACGAGCGAGCGCTTGGCCAGCGGCTCGGGCGGAATCTCGGTGGTCAGCGTGGGTGCCGCGCCGGCAACCTCAACGTGCGCCTTGGCATCAAGAGCGCGCATGGCCGAGCGCATGGCGCGGATGTGGTTCGGCGTGGTGCCGCAGCAGCCGCCGACGATCTGCGCCCCGGCGTTGATGGCCTTGCGGGCGAAGCTCGCCATGTATTCGGGCGAACAGAGATAGATGTTGCGACCCTCGACGGCGCGCGGCATGCCGGCGTTGGGAATGGCGGCGAGCGGCAGGGTGGTGGCCGGGCGCATGGCCTCGATGGCGGTCAGCACGGTCGTGGGTCCGGTCGAGCAGTTGACGCCGATGGCGCTTGCGCCCCACTCGGTGAGCAGGGAGGCGGCCTGTTGCGGCGAGCTGCCGTCCAGGCAGTTGGCCTCGTCGTCGACGGTGACCATCACCAGCACGGGCAAATCCGGTGCGACGGCTTTGGCGGCCTCGAGCGCCTCGTGAGCCTCATTGAGCGCGGGCATGGTTTCGACGATCAGAAGATCGACGCCAGCCTCATGGAGCGCGGCGATCTGTTCGGCAAAGGCCTCGCGGGCCTCATCGAGCCCGGTCTTGCCAAGCGGCTCAAGCCGGACGCCGAGCGGGCCGATGGAGCCGGCCACCCAGGCCTCCGATGCCTGTTTTTCCCGGAGGTGTTCGACAGCCTCGCGGGCAATGCGCACGCCGGCCTGGTTAATCTCTTTCACCTTGCCGGCCAGACCGTGGCGGGCGAGCCGGATGCGGTTGGCTCCGAAGGTGTTGGTCTCCAGAATCTCGGCGCCGGCTTGCAGATACTCTTCGTGGACGGACAGGATCAGCCCGGGGTCGGAGAGATTGAGCTCGTCGTAGCAGCGATTGATGAAGACGCCGCGCGCATAGAGCACGGTTCCCATCGCGCCATCGGCGAGCAGGGGACGGTTGGCGAGGATTTCTGTAATCGGACTCATACCAATGTCATGCTATCGCATTTTCTATCGGATAGCGGTCCAGAGACCGCCGCAGGTACTGCTTTTCCACGAATCCGGGAGGCTGGATCGGAACCGGACAAAAAGCGAACGCGGCGGGCCGCAGACTGGCGGGTTGAAAGGGATGCTCGCTTTGTTATACTTCGGGAGTCTAATGCTTTGCGGTCGCCGAGTGGGGAAACTTTCCTGCGGTGGCGGCAGACGCCAACAGAAGGTTGTACCGGAAAGCTGTTCCGGATATGGTCAGGATTTGCGGCATATTCCGCGCATTCGATCGAGGTACGGGATTTTGAATAAGAGAAATCTTTGGATCTGCGCCCTGGGGGCCGTGCTGGCCGCTACGGGATTGGCTGGTTGTGGAAGCACGAGTTATGTGAATGGCCGTAGTCTGCCACCCAGCGGGTTGCAGTATCGCGTCATGATTGCCGTCCAGAACCCCAGCGTTCTGTCGAAGGGCGCGCTGCAGGTCGTCGATGCCTACTATGACATTCGCGGCAGCTACAACAGTTCGGTGGGCTCGTTCAGCATTTCTGGCTATGGCGCGGCGTTGCCGAGCACGATTCAGAACATGCCGGAAGAGCAGATGGGCGCCGTCTATGGTTCGGGCGACGGCAGCTTTACTCTGATCGACTACCAGAAGGAAAAGACCAGCGGTGCGGTCTCCGGCTTGAGTGGTACGTCGTCGAGTGTGTTCATCACACGCGATGACAAATATGTGTTCGCAGCCAACAAGGCCGCGGGCGTGGTGACTGTTGTCAACCAGTCGCTGAGCACCTATGTGCAACTGAGCCTGCCGGGCGTTTACCGCGTGAGCACGAATGCGGGTGGTTCGGTGGCGTTGGCCTTTGTGCAGGGCTCCAACTACGCATACTATCCGCGTCAGTTGACGACCACCGAGACGTTGGCCTACGCCAATGGCTCGAGCAGTTGGCCGAAGGCCGCGGTGGATTGCGAGCCACAGGTAGCACCTACTTGGTGCCTGTTTCAGGCGCAGAGCCCGGACCATGTGGATACAGTGGCTTCGGCGGCGACCGGCACCTCGGTCTACTACGGAACGCCTCTGGTCTTTGACCGGCCGACCAAGGCCGTTTTCTCCTCCGATGGCAGCTATGCCTATGTGCTGAACAGCGGACCGGAGTGGGGTGGCACCACGGCGGGGCTTTCCGTGCTGCCGATTGCACCGATGATCTTCCAGCAGGGCAAGTCCTCGGGCCTGTTGCCGTGCAATAGCGGCACGACCTGCTCGAATACGAGTGCTTCGCCGATGCAGACGCTGGCGATTGCCGGTGGCGCAACCAATGCGCTGATCAACGGCACCACGATGTACGTTGTCGGACAGAAGTCCACCGCGAATGGCTGGGGCGGCTATCTGACGCGCGTCAGTCTGTCGACGGCCAGTGCACCGACGCTGGTGGTCTCAACGACGGCGGCACCGAATCCGGTGGCGATCACCGACGGCACGCCGACCTCGGCCAGCCGCATGATTCTGGCCGATGACAACACGCTGTGGATCGGCACGCAGGGCTGCGATACCGGCGTGCGGGCCAACACCGGCCTGACCACGAGTTGCCTGACCATGTTCAACACATCGACGAACACGGTAACGGCCTTTGAGCCCTATAACGGCAACGTGACCGGCATTGCAGCTGTGACCAACCTGCACAAGGTCTACACGGCCGAGGGTGGGCAGGTCTACATCCGCTCGACGGTGGATGGTTCGACGATCGACAACCGCTACGTGACGGTGACCGGTACGGCCTCCGATGTGGTCTACATGGATGCCACTGCGGATTCAAACAACACTGTCTACTAACATCGCGACAAACATGCAAAGCGGCGAAGGTCCCACGCGGGGCCTTCGCCGTTGTCTTTTTGGGGGGGGAGTAGGCGTGAAACCGATGAAGACAAAGGCTTTCGGAGGTCTCTCTCTAATAAATTCATCAAACGTTTGCAATTTATTTGCCTGGCTGCATTACTCTGTTCATAGTTTCCCGCAGCCAGCATGAACCTTTGTGCAAATACGGCTGCCGGTCGAGGGTTGAGAGGTTGAGTCAAACCATCTTCGTACTGGAAGACGATGCGGACATCGCGCGTCTGGTGCAACATCACCTGGAGGCAGCCGGCTTCGAGGTTCGCCTCTTCTATACCCCCACGAATCTGATTCCCGATGCCGAGCGCAAAGCGCCGGCTCTTTTTCTGCTCGACATCATGGTGCCGGGCGGAGATGGAACCGATGTTTGCCGTCGTTTGCGCAACCATCAGGGGCTGTCGACGACGCCGATCATCTTTATGACCGCCAAGGCCAGCGAGAATGACCGTGTGCTTGGCCTCGAACTGGGTGCCGATGACTACATCACCAAGCCGTTTTCGACCCGCGAGCTGGTGGCCCGCGTCAAGGCCGTGCTGCGCCGCTTCGAGCGGCCCTCGGCTCCGGCGCTGGTCAGCTTCGACGAGATCGAGATCGACGCCAGCGCCATGCAACTGAAGGTGCGCGGCGAGTTGACGACGACCACGGCCACCGAGTTTCGCCTGCTCGATTATCTGGCGCGGCATCCGGGCCGGGTCTTCAGCCGCGATCATCTTCTCGACGCCGTCTGGGGCGATGCGCGCTTTGTCACGCCGCGCTCGGTCGACGTCTACGTGCGGCGCATTCGCGAAAAGATCGAGGTCGATCCGGAGAATCCGCGCTACCTGAAGACGGTCCGAGGCGCCGGTTATCGCTTTGAGCTGCCGAAGGGTGAGACGGCGCGTTGAAGCCTCGAGCGTTTACCAAGCTCTTCGGGCTTTTCGCGCTGACGCTTGCCTTTGAGTGGGCAATGACGGCGCTGGCCTTTCGCATCTTTGTGGGCGATGCCAGCGCCGCGTTGCGGCGGGCCGCGCTCGGGGCATCTCTGGCAGGCGCGCTGGCCGCGTTGCCGCTGGCGGCCTGGCTGGCCGAGCGCGTTGCCTCGCGCATCAAGCGCGTGGTTCGTTTTGCGCAACGCATCTCTGGCGGCGACCTTGAGGCGCGGCTTGAGATGCACAGCGAGGACGAGTTGGCCGAGATTGAAGATGCGCTGAACCACACCGCCGAGCGCGTCGGCAAGGGCTTTCGCGAGGTTGAGAACCGTCGGCAGGAGCTGGCGACGATTCTCAACACCATGCAGGAGGCGGTGGTCGCCATCACCTCCGATGGCATCGTGCGCTGGGCCAATGCCGTGATGCAGCGGATGGCCGGCACGCAGATTCACATTGGGCGGCCGCTGGTGCATTCGATGCGCGACCCGGAGCTGCTGGCCTGCGTGCGTGGCGCGCTTGAACGCGGCGAGGTGACCCGAGGCCGCGCCAGCATTCTGTTTCCCGGCCAGGTCTTCGAGGTCAACGCGGTGCCGCTGCCCGGCGGCGGCGCGCTGGCCGTGCTGCATGACGTGACCAGCATCGAGACGGCGCAGAAGTCGCGGCGCGAGTTTGTCGCCAATGTGAGCCATGAGCTGCGCACGCCGCTCACCTCGATTCAGGGCTACGTGGAAACACTGCTTGAGGACGAGAATCCCTCGCCGGAGATGACGCGCGAGTTTTTGGGCATCGTGCTCAAGAATGCGGCGCGCATGAACCGGCTCACCGAAGATCTTTTGGCGCTGGCGCGGGTCGAGAACCCCGACAACAAGCTCAAGATGCAGCCGGTCAAGGCTGGACTGTTGATGCGCGATGCTCTCGCCGCGCTTGGCGGCATCGTCAAGGATTCCGGCGTCAAGCTGCAGTCGGGCGGCGCGCCGAATGTGACCGTGATGGCCGATCTCGACGCGCTGAATCAGGTCTTCGGCAATCTGATTGAAAACTCGCTCAAGTATGGACGGGAAGGCAAGCGGATTCGCGTTGGCGCCAAGCTGGTCGGCTCCGAGGTTGTCTTCTGCGTGCAGGACTTTGGCCCGGGCATTGCCAGCGAGCACCTGGACCGCATCTTCGAGCGCTTCTATCGCGTCGACAAGGCGCGTTCGCGCGAGTCGGGCGGCACCGGGCTGGGGCTGGCCATCGTCAAGCACATTGTGCAGAGCCACGGCGGCCGGGTCTGGGTGGAGAGCGAGCTGGGCAAGGGGGCGGCCTTCCACTTTACGCTGCCCATGCTTGATGAAGCGCAAGACGAGGCCGACGAGCCGCTCTCGGCCGACGACGATCCCTTGCGCGCGTCGTAACGGCAGTTTGCAGGGAATTATTCCCGCGCGCGGTATATTTGCTTTCAGGCGGAACTTCTTTTCGGCATGGCAGAAGATCCGGTGGCGATTTCATATCGCTGCCGGATTTCTTGCATGGATGAATGCTGGAGGTCGTCTCTGTCGCGCGCATGGCAGCGCGGAAAGGGAGCATTCCGATGGCAGATCATTCGCAGATGAAACTGGGGCGCAGGGCGATCCGGCGCGATGGGCGCACACTCCGTCTGGGCGCTTATCTGAGGCCGCAACTGCCCGCGCCGCCGCCGCGCGTGGACTGGACGCGGGGCCTCGCGCAATGGGGCATGATGCTGAACGATCAACTGGGCGATTGCACCATCGCCGGCTGCGCGCACGCCGTGCAACTGTGGTCGGCCAATACCGGCGCGGAGGTGACGCTGACGGACGCGACCGTCGAGCAGTATTACGAACGTTGGGACGGCTACAACCCGGCTGACCCTGAACACACCGACAACGGCGGCATCGAGCTCGACGTGCTGAAGCGCTGGCGCAAGGAGGGCCTTGCTGGCCACGCCCTGCTGGCCTTTGTCGATCCGCGGGTGAGCAGCCTTGTCGAGATTCGGCAGTCGATTGCGCTGTTTGGCGGCGTCTACATCGGTCTCGACCTGCCCCTGACGGCGCGGACGCAGGAGGTGTGGGAGGTGGTTGCCGAAGGGGGCGCGGAGGCCGAGAAGGGAAGCTGGGGCGGCCACTGCGTCTTTGTGGTGGGCTATGACGAGAAGGGCTTCACCTGCATTACCTGGGGTGCGCTCAAGACGATGACGGTGGCCTTCTGGCGGGCCTACTGCGACGAGGCGCATACGCTGCTGGGGGCGGACTGGATCGCGGCCAAGGCTGCGCCGAGCGGCTTTGACCAGCAGCAGTTGCTTGCCGATCTGCGCGCCATTGCGTAGAGCAAAAAAGCAGACCATCCGAAAGCCGGATGGCCTGCCACGAAACCAAAAAGGTTTTATTGAGCGATATCAATGGTGGATTTGGTGACGGAGTCCATGGCCATGATGGCCTTGGAGTCCGCCTGGAAGGCACGCTGGGCAATAATCAGATCCGCGAATTGCGTGGAGATGTCGACGTTCGACTCCTCAAGTTCGCCGTCGACGACGGTTCCCAGCGTTCCGGTGCCGGCGACTCCGGTCGTGGCTGTTCCGCTGGCTGTGGTGACCTGATAGAGGCTGCTGCCGACGGAGGTCAGCCCCTGCTCGTTGGTCACGTCCGCCAGAACGACCTGACCGACGACCTGTGTCTGACTGTTCGTATAGTGGGCTTCAATGGTGCCGTCGGTATCGACGGTGAAGCTCTCGTAGGTTCCGGCGGCGTACCCATCGGTAGAGGTGGAGGACGACGAGGAGGACGCAGTTTGCGTTACGGTGGTTGCGTCGCTCGAACTGAGCAGATTCCAACTGACCGTCAGATCGCTTGCCCCGTCGGCAAGGCCAGAGAAGGTCAATGAAAGCGTGGAGGTATCGGAGGAATCGGTGCAGACGGTCTGGCCGTTGATGGTGGACAGATTGCCCGAGGAATCGAAGGTGAGCGTTCCGGTCTCTGCCGTCGACGAGCCGGCACTGTAGTCGTCATCCGGCAGCGAGATCGAGTAGTCCCAACTGTTGTCGTCGGTTTTGGTGTAGGTGATGGTGGCGGTGTGCGTGGTGCCGAGCGAGTCGTAGAGTGTGACCGAGCTCGTATAGGTGTCGCCAACCGCGGCCGAAGAGGTCAGGTTGGCCGTCACGGTAAACTCCGTGCTGGCCGAGGCGCTGAGCGTTGATCCGGTCGTCGGCAGCGTGATCTCCGACAGGGACGAGGTGTCGACCGTGCCGTTGGTGGCCGAGTAACCCATCAGATAGTAGCCGCTGGAGGTTTCAAGGTGTCCGTCGGTGTCCTCGGTGAAGGAGCCGTCGCGTGTCAGGTATTCGCTGCCGGAGGAGCTATCAACGACAAAGAAGCCGCTGCCGTCAACGGCCATATCGGTATTGCTGGTGCCGTCGGTGGAGTAATCGCCTTGCGTGAAATCGGTGGATGTTGAGGCAACCGTGGTTCCGGTGCCGACCGCGATCGCATCGCCGGAGCCGCTCGTCCCGAGCGCCTCATAGAACGCATCGGTAAAACTCACCGTCTGCGTTTTATATGCGGTAGTGCTCATGTTGGCGAGATTGTTGGCAATCGTGTTGAGGCTTACAGTCGCAGCCTTAAGGCCAGAGAGAGCAATGGAATAATTCGGCATTCAAGTCTCCGTTTGCACATGTATGTTCTCGCTGACCCCGCTGCCTTTGAATGCAATCTGCATGCCAAAAAATATCTTCGTGATTAGAAAAAGTATGGAAAGCCGCCCATATTGCGCCCGAAGTGCAGAATGGACGGCTTGGGCGTCGATTGCATTCCGGTTGTGCCGGTGTGTCGAGATACACTCAAAAGGATGCTTCGTTGACGCCCATTCTGTTTTTCCAGCGTCGAAGCTAGTGAGGGAGCTGCGCGAAGCCGTCATGCGCATGTATCATTTCTAACGGTATGCCTGGTAGATGAACGGGCAAAATACCTGATTCGTTCACGATGCGGGTATTTTTGTGGGTATTTCCAGAACCTCCTTTGTAAGGTGTTGACGACAAAGGATTAAAATTCCCGTGGAGGAAGTTCGAGACCGATGGATTCATTTCGCCGTATTGCCTTTTTGCTGGCTTTGGCCGCCAGCGCCGTACCCGCCGTCGTGGCGCAGAGTGAGAGCAGCAGCTCCGTACCGGCACAGGAGCAGACTGCCGCGCAGAGCGGACAGTTGAGCGTGCAGGCGCGTATCCGCGCTCGTCGTGCGCAGCGTCGCGCTACAGCGATTCATGATGCGTATTCGCAGAAGTATGAGGCCTATGTTGGCAGCGGTACGATCCGCTTCGTTCCCGGCCCTGATCGCCAGCGCTCTTCCATGTATGCCTGGAACGTGGGCGTGACCCGCTACCTCAACGAGCGGCTCGGCGTTACCGTCGACGGTCGCGGCTATTTTGGCACGGCCTATGTCGGCCTGAATGCCTATGGACTGACCCGGCCTTCGATCAGCGAGTACAACGTGATGGCGGGCCCGACCTATCGCTTTTATGTGCAGCCGAAGTATGCGATCTCGGGTCGCGTGCTGGCCGGCTACGGCCACAATAACTTCTCAGAGGACGCCAACGGTTACGGTGCGAAGACGCTCAAGCTCTATCCCGACGGCAGCACCTATGCGGCCTCGGTCAGCGTCAGCGCCGAGTACAATCTGACGCCAAGCCTTGCCCTCCGTCTTTCGCCGGAGTATTTCTTCACCGGCTATGGCTCGACCTCGCAGGCCAGCCGTGGCTTCACCGGCTCGATCGTCTATCGCTTCGGCAAGCAGTAGCTTTTTCCGGGGTGGATCGAAGGGCGGAAGGCCGACAGGCTCTTCCGCCTTTTTGTTTTTGCGCGCGTTTTTCATTTCCGCACGAAAGTTGAAGAAGAGGGAATCGCGCGCCGCCGCCAGGCACTCCTGCTCATCGCCGCATGTGCGATCGGGTATCATCGATAGCAACGTGTGAAAACCTGCGTTTAACCTACAAGTAAAGGAAAAAGCTCGTGCCCGAAGCCAAAAATATCTCCTCGTCTGTTGCCGCCTCCCCGAACACGCGTCGTCCGTTGCGCATTGCCCTGTTTGGCTTTGGCACCGTTGGCAGCTCGGTGGCGCGCATTCTGGTGGACTCGAAGCCCGAGGGCCTCGAGCTGACCCACATCTACAACCGCAATGTGGCACGCAAGAAGGCGGACTGGATTCCGGCGAGCGTGACCTGGACCGAGGATGCCGAGGCGTTGCTGACCTCGCCCGAGATCGATGTCATTGTCGAGTTGGTGGGTGGACTCGATCCGGCCGGTGTCTGGGTGGAGCGCGCGCTGGCGGCGGGCAAGAGCGTGGTTTCAGCCAACAAGAAGTTGATCGCGCTCAAGGGCGTGGAACTGGAAAATCTGGCCGTTTCGACCGGCGGACATTTGAAGTTTGGCGCGGCGGTGGCGGGCGGTATTCCGGTGATTCCGGGCCTCGAACAGGGGTTGTCGGGCGACCGCATTCGCAGTATTCTTGGCATTTTGAACGGGACTTGCAACTTTATTTTGAGCAAGATGCAGACCGGCGGCGAGTATGCAACGGTGCTGGCCGAGGCGCAGGCCAAGGGCTATGCCGAGGCCGATCCGACCGAGGACGTGGGCGGCTTTGACGCCCGTTCGAAGCTGGCGATTCTGATGCGGCTGGCGATGCGCGTCGAGGTTGATCCGGAGGGCATTGCCCGTCAGCCGATTACGGCGGTTTCGGCCGTCGACTTCAGCTATGCGCGCGACCTCGGATGCACGATCCGGCAGGTGGCGCGGGCCGAGCAGAAGGATGGCGCGGTGGCGGCCTCGGTCGGCCCGGTGCTGGTGGCGGCGCAGTCGCCGCTGGCCTGGTCGCGTGGCACCGAGAACATGGTGATTCTGAACGGGCAGTACGGCGGCAATGTGGTCTTTTCCGGCCACGGCGCCGGTGGCCACCCGACGGCCGTGGCCGTCGTCAGCGACCTTTTGGCACTGGCCTACGACTCGCGCCGGGTGCGGGTGCCGTCGAAGCCGGCCGCGGTGGACGCTGAGTTTGAATCAGCTCATTACATTCGCTTTACGGTGAAGGACCGGCCGGGCATCGTGGCCGAGATCACCGGCGCGCTGGCCAAGGAGAAGATCAACATCCGGGCCATTGTGCAGAAGGAAGGCTTTGCGGAGAGCGCCCTGCCGTTCGTCGTTACCGTCGAGCCCTGCAAGGCCTCGGCGCTTGACCGGGCTCTGGCGGCGATTCGCAGCCAGGATTACCTGATTGAGCCGCCGTTGAATCTGCAGATTCTTGAGTAGTACGTCCATTCCCGTCGGTGGCTGCTTTTGTGGAGAAACTCTGTCGGAAATCGGGTGAGCGACCGATAAGACAGAGGAGAGCCAGGGAGGCGGCCCCGATGATCGACACGACCTATCGGTGCGAGATCTGCGGCGAGACGAGTGAGGACCCGATGAGCTGGGTCGTTATTCGTTGCGAGGCAAATCAGTTGACGATTTATCGCTGGAGCCAGGAGGCTGCCGATGCGCCCCAGGCGCTGCATTATTGCGGCCAGCGCCACGCGCAGATGTACATCAGCCGGTGGTTTGAAGCCGACAATGAGTGCCCGTAGAGGGCGCTGAAACAATAAAAAAAAGCCGCCCTTGGGCGGCCTTTTTTGCGCGTGCAGATTTTTATCGAAGGAAAATCGGGCCGGTGGATTCGCGCACGATCAACTCGGGCTGCATGACGATTTCGGCGGGAAACTCCTTGTCGCGCTGAGCGATGCGTTCAAGCAGCACCTGCGCGCCGCGCTTGCCCATCTCGGCCAGAGGCTGGCGGATGGTGGTCAGCGATGGAGTGGAGTAGGCGGCGGAGAGGATATCGTCGAAGCCGAGAACGGAGACGTCGGTGGGCACGCCGAGCCCGGCGTCCTTGAGGGCTCGGGTGGCGCCAATGGCCGCGATGTCATTGAAGCAGAAGACGGCGGTGAAGTCACGTGTTTGTTCGAGCAGGGAGCGCATGGGCTGGTAGCCGATCTCGGGATTCATGGGGTGCGGATCGGACTCGGTGGACCAACGTGCGGTGTCGAGCCGGACGACGAGTGCGGGATCGAGCGTGAGACCGAGTTCGCTGGCGACCTGCTGGATGTTCTCCCAGCGAACCTCGGAGTCGGGGATGGCCTTGGGGCCGCGCATGAAGGCGATGCGGCGATGGCCGAGCTGATAGAGGTGGGTGAGGGCCTGGGAGACGGCGGCGTGGTGATCGACGACGATGTTGGTTACGTTCTCGGCCGGGCTGTGCGAGGAGATGGCGACGATGGGCTGGGTGACCTCGATCTGATCGGCCGGTGTGTTCAGCAGAAGAAACCCATCGACGGCACGTTCGGCGAGCAGGCGCGGATAGGTGGCGATCAACTCCTTTTTCCAGTCGTGGCAGGCGGTGAAGTAGAAGTAGTGCGCGGCAGAGAGCTCTTCGACTACGCCGCTCATGACGCGGGTGAAGTAGCCCTCGCTCAGGTCAGGGGCGAGCACGCCGACGCTCATCGACCGGCTCTGGCGCAGCGAACGCGCGAAGTAGTTGGGCCGGTAGTTGAGCTTTTTGGCGGCCTCAATGACCCGGTTGCGCGTCTCTTGCGGAATGGATTTGGCCGACGGCGAGTCGTTGAGCACCAGAGAGACGGTGGTCTGCGAGAGCTTCAGGTATTCGGCCAGCATGCGCAGGTTGACGCGGGTGGCAGCCGTTGCGGTTTTCTTCAGACTCCCCATGATTCGAGTTGTAGCACGTTTATGCCGTGGGACAAAAGGAAATAAGCCGTTCAGTACAACGATTTTTCAGGGGAAATTTTCGGCAGACGGGCCCCGGCGGCTGAGGCTGCTGCCGAATCCCTGATCCGATACGGCCCAGAGTGGTTCTCCCATAGATATACCCTTGCCAACCTTGTGCAAGGTGTATTTTTCTCAAAAAAAGCCACTCAGCCGCATCGGCTTCGGTGTACGGCCATTGGAGAATCATTTTATTCGCGGCGCAGCGCTTCGGTGGGTTCGATGGAGGCGGCGCGTCGCGATGGAAGATAGCAAGCCAATGCAGCGATGAGCAACAGGGCTGCGGTCATGGTGGCGTAGGTCAGCGGATCGAAGGGGCTGACGTGATAGAGCAGCGAGGAGAGCAGCCGCAGCAGGGCGCAGGAGGCGGCAAGGCCGATCGCCGCGCCGATCAGCGTGAGTGAGAGCCCTTGGCGGACGAACAGCGCGGTGATCTCGGTGCGCTGCGCGCCGAGCGCCATGCGGATGCCGATTTCGCGCGTGCGTTGCGCGATGGTGTAAGAGAGAACGCCGTAGAGGCCGATGAGGCCAAGCAACAGGGCCATGCCCCCTGCCGTCGACAGCAGCGCCAGCGTGAAGGAGGTGCGTGCCAGCGACTTGTGGAACATGATGTCGAGGGTGGTTGGGTTCGACAGCGGTACGTTGCCGTTGATGGCCCAGACGCGTTGCTCGATCTCGCGCAAAAACTGCTGCGATCCCGAGCGGGAGCTGCGCAGAGCAAAGGAGACGGAGCGATGCACGGAGAGCTTTTGTCCCTCGAAGTTTGCGAGGAGAACGGGGTAATAGACGGTGGCGGGGGCCGGTTTGTCGATGCCGTCCTCGCGCACGTTCTCGGCGACGCCGACAATTTCGCGCCAGTCGTCGCTGGAGGCGATGCGGATTTTTTTGCCGAGTGCGGCGGTGGCCGAGCCCCAGTACTGGCGGGCGAAGTCCTCGGAGATGAGCGCGACGGGCCGTTTCTCATAGGTATCGCTCCAGGTGAGGTCGCGGCCGGCCAGCAGTTGGGTGCCGAGCGTGGCGAAGTAGCCGGGGCTGACGAATTTAAAGCGTCGGGTGGGCGGTAGTTTCCCCGCGCTCAGCGGATGGTCTTGCGCGTAGATCACGTCATTGTTGCTATAGCCGGAGAGCGGAATGGCGGTGGAGAAGCTTGCCGAAGAGACGCCGGGAAGGGCAGACAACTGGCGGAGAATCTCCTGGTTTTGGTGGACAAGCTGCTCGCCCTGCGCATCGGGAATCTGCGACTCGGGCGTATAGAAGCGGAAGGTCTCAAGGCCGCCATGGACCTGGAAGCCGGGTTCGACGTGGGTCAGGGCGAAGAAGGTGCGCAGCATGAGTCCGGAGCAGAGCAAGAGTACCAGCGCGGTGGCGACCTGAACGATGACCAGCGTTTTGCGGGCGCGATGGCGTTCGCGGCTCTGGCTGAGGGTGCGGCCCCCCTCGCGCAGCCCCGCCGTTGCGCCGGGGCCGGCGTACTTGAGCATGGGCACGAGCACGATGAGCAGGCCGGTGATCAGCATCAGGGCGGCGGTAAACAGCCCGGAGTGGGCATCGAGGTGAATCTCTTGCAGACGTGGCAGCGCCTGAGGCCCGGCCAGACGAAGGGCGTGCAGCGCGGCGTCGGCCAAACCGAGACCGATCAGGCCACCGGCAACGGCGAGTAGAATTCCTTCGGCAAGCAGGTCGGCGATCTGTCGAGAGCGGCTTGCGCCGAGTGCGGCGCGGATGGCGAGTTCCTGTCGCCGACCCTCGACGCGCACTAGAAGCAGGTTGGCGACATTGGCGCAGGCAACCAGCAGAACCAACCCCAGAGCGGCCAGCAGAACCCAAAGCACCTTGCCCACGTCGCCGATCACGTCTGACTTGAGCAGGCGCAGGTTGGGCTGCAATTGCGTTTGTTCGAACAGCGCACGGCCGAACCCCACGGGCGCGGAGAAACTGTTCCAGGCGATGGGAATGAGGCGGGCAAGGTCGGCATGAGCCTGGGCGAGGCTGACGCCGGGTTTGAGTCGCGCGATGCCCTCGAAGCTGTAATTGCCCAGAAACGTTTTGCCGCGGTTGAGCTGGAGGGGAAGAACCATATCCAGAGGCTCGTCATCGACGAAGTGGAAGTTGCGGGGGAGCACGCCGATGACCTGCGCGGCCTTGCCGTCGAGCGTGATGGTGCTGCCGATGGCCGAGGGCGTGCCGCCGAATCGCTTTTGCCAGTAAGCGTAGGAGAGTATGGCGGTCTGCGGCGCATCCGGCGCGTCGTCGTGGGCCGAAAACAGCCTGCCGACGACGGGCTGGACACCGAGCAGCGGCAGCAGGGAGTCGCTGGTGTTGACGCAGGTGACGTGCTCGGGTGCGCCCATGCCAGTGATGTTGACCGCATCGCGCGTGTAGAGGGCGATGCCGTCGAGTGTCGTGCTCTGTTCGCGATTGATGAAGTAGTGCGAAGGCGCGATGTTCAGATCTTTGACGCCGATGCCTGGAGCACTATAGCGGACGGCGATCAAGCGGTCAGAGCCCGGGTAGGAGAGCGGCCTGAGCAGAACGTGATCGACGAGGGTAAAGATCGCGGTGTTGGCGCCGATGGCGATGGCCAGAGTGACCAGGGCAATGGAGGTGAAGACGGGGCTGCGGCCGAGCCTCCGGACAATCTGGGACCAAAAAGCCATGAGCGAACCTCCCACAAAAGAACGCAAAGTCTGCCTGTAAAGTTGCAATCGGCTTGCCAGACCGAAGACGGAATTGCAGGCCGTAACTGTTTTGTATTCAGGGGGATCTTGCGCGATGGACGTTGCGTGGTGTTCAAAAGCGCAAAAGGCTGTGCGATTCCGGACAGCGAGGCCGAGGGCGCACATTCTGATCCTTTGCGCGTGTTGTCGTGTTGTTTCCTGCAATTACGGAAGAAAGTTCAAGTAGTCATTGAAGGGTGTCAGCGTCGACGGAACTTCTAAAAAATACAAAAAGGAGAATGGGACGGGCGAGGGTACGAAAGAGTCGGGGGCGTGGGGAGAATCGCCAGGAAAATTTTTGTTTGTTCTTTAGACTGGATTTAGCCCGGCTGTAACCTTCCATTCATATTATCTGGGTAGCCTAGACAGGTGAGCGTAAACGTGCCGGAAATTCGTATTGCACAGGTGCAGCTGCCGCCGGAGTCGGCCGAGCAGCCAGAAACGCCCTCAGCCCCGGCGCCGATCTCGGCGGTGCGCCGCTTCCTGTTGGAGCGGGGCAATTCGGCGGTTGCCGATCGCAGCTTTTCCTGGCTTATGTTGGCCTGCGCACTGTCGATCTTCGGGATCGTGGTGCTGATTGCCACGGAGCTGGTGGTGCGTTCGCAGTTGGCGTGGCACAAATTTGGACTGGCGTTTTTCTACAAGGCTTTTGTCGACCCGGACACGAAGCTGCCTCTCTACTGGGACCCGGTCAATGAGCACTTCAGCGCGCTGCCGTTCATCTATGGCACGCTGCTGTCGTCGCTGCTGGCCTTGCTGCTGGCGGTGCCGCTGGCGGTGGGCGTGGCGGTGTTTCTGACGGAGATGTGCCCGAAGGCGCTGCGTGGTCCGCTGGCCTTTTTGACCGAGTTGCTGGCGGCGATTCCGTCGGTGATCTACGGTCTGTGGGCGGTCTTCGTGCTGGTGCCGCTGCTGCGCGAGTATGTGAATCCTTACCTGATCAGGGGCTTCGGCTGGACGGGCTTTTTCGGCGACGATAACCCGACGGGGCTGGGCTTTGTGGCGGCGGGCGTGATTCTGGCCATCATGATTTTGCCGATCGTCAGCTCGTTGACGCGTGAGGTGATGCTGGCGGTGCCGCACTCGCAGCGCGAGGCGGTGCTGGCGCTGGGGGCGACGCGCTGGGAGATGATCCGGATGGGCGTTCTGCGCAATGCGCGGATCGGCATCGTGGGTGGGATCATTCTCGGGCTGGGCCGCGCACTGGGCGAGACGATGGCGGTCACGATGGTGATCGGCAACTCGCCGGAGATTCATCGTTCGCTGCTGGCCAACGGCAGTTCGATGTCGGCGGTGATCGCCAACGAGTTTGCCGAGGCCTCAAGCGACATGCACCTGAGCGCGCTGATGGAGCTGGGCCTGGCGCTGTTCATCGTGACGATTATTGTGAACGCCATTGCCCGCCTGCTGGTCTGGGTGGTTACGCGTGGTACCCCCGCGCAGGTGAACTAAGGAGAAGCTTCTCGTGAGCAGGGTTCAAAATACAATGCGCAACCGGTGGCGGAGCCTGACCGATCTGGCCGCGACCTCGATTGCCATCTTATCGACGATTCTGGTGATCGCGCCGCTGGTGGCGATCTTCATCTACCTGATCTACAAGGGTGCCAGTTCGTTGAATCTGGCCTTCTTTACGCAGGTGCCGAAGCCGGTGGGTGAAGAGGGCGGCGGCATGGCGAACGCCATCTATGGCTCGGCGATTCTGCTGGGTCTGGCGAGTTTGATCGGCGTGCCGATCGGCATCGGCGGCGGCGTTTTCCTTTCGGAGTTTGGGCGCGGCACGAAGCTGGCGAATGCGATCCGCTTCACGGCCGATGTGCTCAACGGCGTGCCGTCGATCGTGATGGGCATTGCGGCCTATTCGCTGGTGGTGGTGCCGATGCATCACTTCTCGGCCTTCTCGGGCGGCGTGGCGTTGGGGATCATGATGATTCCGACGGTTTGCCGCACCACCGAAGAGATGTTGCTGATGGTGCCGCACGTGGTGCGCGAGGCGGCGCTCGGGCTCGGCGTGCCGAACTGGCGCTCGGTGCTTTCGATTACCGTGAAGACGGCCTCGCCGGGCATCATTACCGGCTGCATGCTGGCCTTTGCGCGCGTGGCCGGTGAGACGGCTCCGCTGATCTTTACCGCATTCGGCAACGCGTTCTGGAGCACGAATCTCAATCGCGAGATTGCCGCTCTGCCGTTGCAGATTTATGTCTACGCCATCTCTCCCTACGACGATTGGCATCGTCTGGCCTGGGCGGGTGCGCTGGTGTTGATTGTGTTGATTGTGCTGGCGGTTTCGCTGGTCCGGTTTGTGACCAGCCGCGGCGTACTGAAAGGGGCGAATTAAGTGGGCGTTGGCATCGAGGTTTCCAACCTGAACGCGTGGTATGGGAGCAATCACACGCTGCAGGACATCAACCTGAACATCCCGGCCAATCACGCCACGGCGCTGATCGGGCCTTCGGGCTGCGGCAAGAGCACCTTTGTGCGCTGCTTGAACCGCATGCACGAGACCAATCCCGTGGCGCGCGTGACCGGCTCGGTGCGCATGGGCGAGATGGATATTTATGCCGACGCCAAGCCGGTGGAGATTCGCCGACGCGTGGGCATGGTCTTTCAGCGGCCGAATCCCTTTCCGACGATGTCGATCTACGACAACGTGGCGGCGGGCTTGAAGCTGAACGGCTTCAACAACCGGCACGCGCTCGACGAGATTGTTGAAAAGTCGCTGCGCAACTCGGCGCTGTGGGACGAGGTGAAGGACGATCTGCGCAAGAAGTCGGGCGCGAGTCTTTCGGGCGGCCAGCAACAGCGGTTGTGCATTGCGCGCGCGCTGGCGGTGGACCCCGAGGTGCTGCTGATGGACGAGCCGGCCTCGGCGCTCGATCCGGTTTCGACCTCGAAGATCGAGGATCTGATCTTTCAGTTGAAGTCGCAGTACACCATCGTCATCGTGACGCACAATATGCAGCAGGCGGCGCGCGTGGCGGAGATGACCGGCTTCTTTCTGAACGGCCGCATGGTCGAGTTCGACTCGACGCAGAAGATTTTCACCAACCCGCGCGACAAGCGCACGGAAGATTACATTACGGGCAGGTTTGGATGACACGTTTACGCTTTCAACAGAGCCTCGAGGATTTGAAGGAGAACCTGCTGGTGATGGCCGGTTTGGCCGAGCAGGGCATTCAGCGGGCGATTGAGGCCTACCGCGTGCGCGACCTGTCGATCTGCGATCTGGTGGACCGCAGCGAGATGGCGATCAACCGGCTTGAGCGAGAGATTGATCAGGCGGCGCTCGACCTGTTGGCAATGGAGCAGCCGATGGCCGTCGACCTGCGCTTCATCTTGTCGGTGATCAAGATCAACGCTGACATTGAGCGGGTGGGCGACGCGGCCAAGAACATTTCGGACCGCGTGCGGCACATGGACAAGATGCCGGTGGTCGATCTTCCGGTGGACATTCCGCGCATGGCGCAACTGGCCTCGGAGATGGTGCGCAAGTGCCTGCAGGCCTTTATTGAGGCCGATGCGGAGATTGCGCATGCCGTGCTGACGATGGATGACGCGGTGGATGCGATGAATCGCGCGGCCTACAAATCGCTGACAACGGTGATGGCCGAGCAGGGCCATCTGGCGCCGCTGGCGCTGAATGCGCTGATGATTTCGCGGAGTCTGGAGCGGATCGCCGACCATGCGACGAATATTGCCGAGGATGTGATCTTCTGGGTGCAGGGCGATGATGTGCGCCACCACAAGAGCCGCATGCCGGATGAAAAAGATCCACACGTGCTAGGGCAGTAGAAAAAATCCCCGCCGGTTGGCGGGGATTTTTTTGTAGCTTTTCGCCGTTAGTGATTAGCTTCTAGCTTTTTTGCTTGCGAAAAACTGGGCTGCCCTCTTGAAGCAAATCCTCTTTGCTTCAGGAGGGCGGCTTTATTCGCTCTGACACCGGGGCTAAAGCCTCTGGTTTTACGGCCCTTTTGTGGCACGGCTGAAGCCGTGCCCTTTCAAGACGCGCTCTGCTCAGAGCTTTTCTAAAAGCCAACAGCCAGCAGCTAAAAGCTAAAGGCTAAAAACGCTACCGTGCGGCGCTGGGCTTGGCGGTGGTGCCGAGGGTTGCGAGCTTGGTGCGGGCGCGGGTGGCTTCGGGGGCCTGCGGATAACGCTGGATGAGGGTGCGCAATTCGCGGACGCCGGCATCGTGCTTGTTGAGCGCGAGCAGCGCCAGCCCTTTGTGGAGCTGGGCGGCCGGAGCCATCTTGTTGCCGCTGAAGCCTTCGAGGACGGCGTTGTAGGCGCTGATGGCCTCCTGGTAGCTCTGCTTCTGATAGGCGATCTCGCCGAGATAGTACTGCGCCGAGCCGGCGAGGTCGTCCATCGGATAGTAGTGGACGACGTCCTGAAACTCACCGGTTGCCAGAGCGTACCGGGCGGCGTTGTAGTCGCGCACTCCGGCCTGAAAGGTTTCTTTGAGTGGAGGAGCTGCCTGGCCGCCCTCCGGCACTACTTGGGGAGCGGCCTGAGGAGGGGACGTCTTTTTGCCCGCGGCGTTCTTCGCCGAGTTTTTACCGGTGGCTGGGGGAGCGGTAGGCTGCGCGACGGGCTCGCTCGGTGTGGCTCCGGGCATCATGCCGGCGGCAGGCGGTTGTTGCGCGCTTTGCACCTGCGTTTGCAGATCCTGCATGGCCTTGTTGAGCTTGGCGATGCGCGTCTTGAGCTCGTCGACCGAGTCATTGAGGGACTGAACCTGACCGCTGACGGCGTCGATCTTGCTGCCATTGGCGTCGCTCTGGGTATTGATCTTCTGCTGCAGTGCGTTGATCGAGGTGCTCATCTGCGTGGTGAGCTCGGCGGTCTGCTGCACCTGCGTCTGGATGCCGCCGAAGCGGGTGTCGAGCGTGGTCTGCAGGCGCTGGACCATGTCGAGCAACTGCTGGACCTGCGTTTGCAGTTCGATGATTTCTTTGGAGACGGCGTGGGCCGGACGGGGAACGGCAAAGAGAACGACGGCCAGGGCGGCCGCCCATACGATACGATTGCGTGCAGTGCGTCGTTGCATCACTTGGACCATCCTAGCGAGCGGAGGGCTCTCTGCCGCCGGACGGCGCATGCCACAGCCGCTTTATTTCAAATCTGACAGAAAGCTCAAAGCGCGCGCCTTGGGAGGACGCGCGCCAGAGAGCGGGGTTGACTTAGCGATCCATCGAGAAGCCGGCGCGACGATTCTGCTGCCAGCACTCTTCGGTCGACTCCGAGCAGAAGGGCTTTTCCTTGCCGTAGCTGACGACGCGGATGCGCGATTCGGCAATGCCGGCGGCAACGAGGGCCTTCTTGGCGGCATCGGCGCGGTTCTGGCCGAGGGCAAGGTTGTACTCATTGGAGCCGCGCTCATCGCAGTAGCCGCCGAGGACGATCTTGATGTCGGGGTGAGCGACCAGATAAGCGGCGTCCTTGGCGAGAACCGACTGGGCGTCGCCGCGGATGTCGTAGGTGTCGTAGTCGAAGAAGGCGTCCTGCACGTTGGCCTTGAACTCTTCTTCAGCTGAGAGGGTGTTGGTCGGCACCTGCACCGGCGGAGGCGCGGTGACGGTGACGGTGGCCGAAGCATCGGCCGAGCCGCCTTCGCCGCGAGCAACGAGGTGATAGGTGGTCGAAACCGAGGGCTTGACCGTCTTGACGCCCGAAGTGGGCACATCGCCGATGCCATCAATTGAAACCGAGGTGGCATTGGTTGTCCGCCAGCTAAGCTGAACCTGATCGCCTGTGGTGATCGCCGACGGGGTGGCCGTCAGTTCCGCGGTCGGGGCCGGAGCAACAACAGGCGCGGTCGGCGGCGGGGGAACGGGCTGTTTCTTCTTACAACCAGAAACAGCGACCAAGGCGACGAGGAGGGCAATACCTGCAAGAACGCGATTCCGTGAAATCAAGGGAATACTCCTTCCGCAATGCAAATGAATACCTCTGAAAGATTCGCAATATAACCTCTCGACGCTCCCAAAGCGCCTGGGGTGCGATCTCTTTCGTGAATTGTCGCCGCTGCTGCCTGCCACATACGATCCAACAACGATCGTTGATGCCAGTCGCTTATTTCCGGCAACGTATTCATAATAGTCCATTTTTAACAAGAAGGTGCAGGGGATGGTTTCTCTGCACCTTCTTAGGACAGGAATAACTACTTCCAGCTCCAATTTGGCATGAAGTTATTACCTGAGTGGGTGAGTTGATGCTGGTCGGTGCCGTCGGAGAGCATGACCCAGATATCGCTGCGATGGCCGAAGTGGCGCTCGAAGACGATGTGGCGGCCGTCGGGAGCCCAGCTGGGAAAGTCGTTCGAGCCGGACTCATGGGTGAGCTGCAAATATTGCTTGCTGGCGATGTCGATGATGTGGATGTCGTTGCCGCCAGGATCGCCCGGGCCGTACTTGCGGTTCCAACTGAAGGCCAGGAACTGGCCGTTGGGCGACCAGGAGGGCGAGACGGCATAGCCGCCATCGGTGATCCGCTGCACGCTCGAACCGTCCTCGCCCATCACGTAGATCTGGGGCAGGCCGGTGCGGCCGCTGGTCCAGGCGATCTGCGCGTTGGTCTTGGGGTTCCAGGTGGGCGCGACGTCGGGTCCGCGGAAGGTGGTGACGCGGTGCAGACCGCCGCCGCTGGCGCCCGAGACCCAGATCTCCGAGTCGCCCGAGCGCGAGGAGGAGAAGGCTAGCTTCGATCCGTCACTCGACCAGGCGGGGGAGAGGTTGCTGCCGCCGCCGACGCCGGCCGGGAAACCGATCACGCGGCCGAGATCGATCGAGAACATGCGGATCGACCAGCCGCCACGATCGAGCGCGGCAAAGGCCAGATGGCTGCCGTCGGGCGAGATGCGCGGCGACAGGGCGATGGAGCCGAGATGGGTGACCTGATGCTGATTCTGCCCGTCGTAGTCCATGGCCCAGATCTCCTTTGAGCCCGAGCGGGAGCTGACGAAGTAGATCTTGGTTTCGGCGATGCCGTTGATGCCGCCCCCGAGCCGGGAGATGATCTCGTCGGCGAAGCGATGCGCCACGGTGCGGGCCATCTCTTCGCTGGCGGCCTCGTTATATTGCTTGGCGAGGATCTGCGGATTGGCGGCGTTGTGCGCGTCATCGAGCCAGCCGTAGACGACGAGGCGGCCATTCTGCGCGGCCAGCGCGCCGAAGGTGACCATGGAGGCGTTGGCGGGCAGGGCCGACCACTGGCCGAGATTGATCTCTTGCGGGGAGCCGGGACGCGACTGCGGCTGCATGCTCTTCGAGACCATGTCGAAGATGCCGGCATGGGCCAGATCGCTGGCGAGGGTTGCATCGAAGGTCGCCTTGAGCGCGGGCGTTTGTGCGTCGGCGCCGACCGGCTTGAAGTCGGAGACGGCGAGACGGATGCGCTGATTGCCGAGATTGGTGCCGGTGTGGACCCAGTCCTGCGCGCGGAGTGCGGATGCGGCCAAGGCAAGGAACGAAAGCAGAACGAGCGACTGAAGTCTGATGAGAGCCTTCATGAGAAAAGCAAACCTCCTGTGTGTCGAAGCGTTGGAATGCGCTTCGAGCCGGCCCCGTCGATGGGCGCGAGGCCTGACTCTAGATTAGTACTCGCAGTAGTAGGAGACCTTCAAAGTGCTTTGATTATAAGCCGGGGGCAGACCGCCGAAGGTGTCGACGCGCTGGGCGCCGCGCAGGCAGGAGCGGTCGAGCGTCGGACTGCCGCTTGATCGATCCATCTGGATGTTCGTCGGGCTGCCGTCGCGATGAATGGTGAAGACGATAAAGGCGCGCGTGCCACGCGGGGTGCGCTGATCGACCTCGAACTTGTTCCAGCTCTGCGCCATCTTCTGGTTGATCTGGTTCACGTACCAGCCGAACATGCTGGTGAAGTCACTGTCGCCGATCTCGGCCGGGCCGAAGTTGCCGTGCTTGGGCACGCCGCGCGGAATGATGCTGCCGGACTGCTCGCCATAGTGGGCGAGGTTATCGCGCTGGGGCTGCGGCTGGTTCTTCTGCGTCTTTTGCTGTGTGGGCTGCTGCTTTTGCTGTTGCTGCGGCTGTTGCTTGACCTTGCTGGCGATGGGAATCGCCTTGTCGTCGACGTGCTCGATGGGTTTGGGCGTGGGCGGAGCGGGCGCCGGGCTCGGCGTCTCGGTCGACAGCACGTTCTTGTTGACCTCGGTGGGAGGCAGGGGCAGTGCATTGCTGACGAGGCTGGCCTGCATGGTGCTGCCCTGGCCCTGGCTGCCCCAGGTGTTGTGATGGAACAGGCCCATGGCCCATCCCCAGCCAAGCACGATGGCGAGCAGAACGCCATGCAGAACGAGGGAACCGGTGGCCGAGGCCGCAATGGGCTCTGGCCGCAGTCCCAGCTCGACCTCTCCGCTGCTGTGTTGCGCCTTGTTCATCTTTGTATAACCTGCCAGGGGCAAGAGACGGGCACGGGCCCGCCACAGGGCTTGCCCGCCCTAGTTGCCGCTGCCGGATGCGGCCGCCGACTTGCCGTCGAGCGGCTGGGTCACGATCGAGACGTTGGTGATGCCGGCCTGCTTGACGGCGTCCATCACCGAGGCGAAGGCACCGAAGGGCACGGTCTGATCGGCGCGCAGGTAGATGACCTGATGCGTTGGATCGCCGCCCGTTTGCAGCCGCGCGGGCAGATCGTGGATATTCACCGGCTTGTCGCCGAGAAAGACCTGCTGATCGTGATCGATGGTGACGACCGTGCGCTGCTCGGTGATCTCCTTGACGGTGCGCGTCTTGGGCACGTTGACCTCAATGCCCGACTGCAGCACCGGCGCGGTGATCATGAAGATGACCAGCAGCACCAGCACCACATCGACCAGCGGCGTGATGTTGATCTCCGCCAGCGAGCTCTGCGTTTTGCCGCTGCTACTTGTAAATGCCACGGTCGGCCTCCCGGGGGAAGCCCGGCTCGCGCGTCTGTGGGGCTCGGGCGGGAATCTCCTCGAGCGAGTTGAGCAGCTCGCGGCAGAAGTCGTCGATGGCGGCGGCGAAGACGCGGACACGGCTCGAAAGCTGGTTGTAGGCCACCACGGCGGGCACGGCGACAAACAGGCCGGCGGCGGTGGTGATCAACGCTTCCGAGATGCCGGGGGCGACCGCACGCAAGGTGGCCGAACCCTCGGAACCGAGGCCGTGGAAGGCATCAACGACGCCCATCACCGTGCCGAACAGACCGATGAACGGCGCAGCCGAGCCAATCGTCGCCAGCCACGTCATGCGACGCTCCATGCTGGTGACCGCCTCACTTGCCGCCGTCTGCGCGCTGCGCTCAAGCGGAGAGAGGTTCAGCGGTGGGCCATAGCCGCCGGTCTGACGCTTGTAGGTCTCGTAGACATCCTCGAAGACCTGCGCCATCGGGCTCGATGTGCATTCGGCCGCAATCGTCGAAATCTCCGCCAGGCGCGTGGCCTTGCGGAAGGAACGGATGAAGCGGCGGCTTTCGCGCGTGGCGCGGCGGAACTGCGAGATCTTGCTCAGGATGATGGTCCATGAGTAGAAGCTCGAGAGCAGCAACAAAAGCAGAACAGCGATGGCGATGGGCCCGATGTTGTGTACCAGATCGGTGATCGCGCTCGAAGCCACAGCCGGCGCAGAGGCCGGTGCGGTGCCGCTGTCGGCCTGCAGGAAATAGACAAATACAGCAGTAAGAATCGGCATTTCCCCTCATGTTTACGGTAACAGAAGGTGCGGGTTCGGCCCAAGTGACCGATCGTGCACCTTGCGCGGGATGGGACGCGAAACTCTGATACGGGAATGGTTCCATTTCATTGAACACAGGCGTGCGCAAAACAGTTGCGCACAGGCAAAAAAAAGGAAGGCCCGAGGGCCTTCCTGAGCATTACGGAGAGAGAAAGATTTAGACGCCGCGCTTGGCGTAGTATTCGGCCACCTGCGGGGCATTGAACTCGAAGGGAATGTGTCCGAGGTCGGGCGTGACGATGACTTTGCCCGCATCAACACTGGGCGGATCGCTGAACTGCAGATACGAGGGCAGGCCGAGGCGCGGATTCTGTTGCGCCTGTTGCACGGCGACCATCTTTTTGGCCTCCGGGCTCAGATGCACGCAACTGCCGACGCGTACCAGCATCGAGCCGATGGTCTGGCGCCGTCCATCGACAAGAATGTGGCCGTGCGAGACGAGTTGGCGGGCCGAGGCGATGCTGCGCGCAAAGCCCAGGCGGAAGACGATGTTGTCGAGTCGCAATTCGAGCAGTCCGGCCAGAGCCTCGATCCAGTTGCTTGCCTGTCGGCTCTTGGCCAGACGGACGAAGCGGCGCAGTTGCTCCTCACGCAGCGCGTAATGGAAGAGCAGCTTCTGCTTTTCGCGCAGTTGCTCACCGAACTGCGTCAGCTTGCGCTTGTGGTCTTTTCCGTGTTGGCCGGGAGGATAATTGCGGTTGTCGAGCGCTCCGGGCTTGCCGAGGCCTGGCAATTCGATGCCCAGCGCGCGTTGGATGCGAAACTTTTTAACTCCACTCATCGTCGTCGTCTCCTTGACGGACAGAGACAGCCCTGGCACAGCCGTGCGGCGTGCCCGCGCCTCTGTCGAAATCGATCTCCATGCGGCCACGACGCTTCGCCAAAAGACTGTCGCGACAACACGATACGGAACCAGGACCGAATAGGTCCGTGATTCACTTTTTTGATCATATAAAACTTGCTGCGCGGGCGCAAGTGGGGGGCGAGAAAAGAGGGAGGAAAAGCATTAAGTTCTTTTGAATTAAATGGATAGCTTGCGTATTTCTTTGACAATCGAAGAGCGCTTTGGTAGCCTACAGGCGATCTTGGGCGCTGCAGGCCCACGGTGCGTCAACCTGGAATCGCCAGAGGTGCAAGGATGCTCATCGAGTTGCGCGCGGAAAACTATGCGGTGATTGACCATGCCGTTGCGGCACTGGGTCCGGGACTGAATCTGCTGACGGGCGAGACCGGCGCCGGCAAATCGATTCTGGTGGATGCGCTGGCCCTGTTGATGGGCGGCAAGGGCTCGACCGAAGTGGTGCGCCATGGTGCGGAAAAGGCCGTGGTGAGCTGCGTCTTTGACTCGACGAGCGGGGCCGAGGCGGTTCTGGCGGCAAACGGAATCGACGTGGAAGGCGCGTTGATTATTTTGCGGCGCGAGCTGCATGCCTCGGGCAAGGGGCGCGTGTTCATCAACAATCAGCCGGCGACGGTGGCGGCGCTCAAGCAGCTTGCGCCGGAGCTGGCGCTGGTGCATGCGCAGACCGAGACGCTGGTGAGCTTCGATCAGGCGCAGCAGCGGATTTTGCTGGACCGTTTTGCAGGAATCTCCACCGACGAGATTGCCGAGGCCGCCGCGCAGTGGTCGCAGGCGAGGAAAAAACTCGAGGATCTGGTCGAAGGCGAACAGGACCGGCTGCGCATGGTGGACCTGTGGAGCTATCAGAGCAAGGAGATTGTCGGCGCACATCTGCAAGCGGGCGAGGACGAGGCGCTCGAGACCGAAAAGCGCGTGCTGGCGAATGCGGAAAAGCTCTATGCCGCCGCGCAGGGAGCCTTTGAGCAGTTGTATGAAGGCTCGTCGTCGGCCGAGGGTGCTCTGCGCGCGGCGCTGCGCAACATTGAGGAACTGGCGCGCTACGATGCTCGCTTCGCCGAGCCGGCGCAGCAGTTGGCCGGGGCTCGGGCGACGGTCGACGATGTGGCGACGACCTTGCGCGATTATGCCGAGGGCATCAATGCCTCGCCCGAGCGGCTTGAGGAGATTGAGGACCGTCTGGCGTTGATCGACCGGCTCAAGCGCAAGTACGGCAAGACCATCGCGGACGTGATCCTCTTTGGCGAAGAGGCGGCGCGCAAGTTGAGCGAGGTTGAGGATCGCGACGGAATTTTGAAGACGTTGCGCGCGGCCGTGGATGCGGCGGCGAAGCAATACCGGCAAGTGGCGCAGGCGTTGAGCGCGGCGCGGCGCGCGGCGGCCGGAAAGCTGGCGAAGCTGGCCGAGGCGGAGATCAACTCGCTGGCGATGAAGGTGCGCTTCGAGGTTGCGGTCGAGGCCAACGAGAAGGAGTCGGCGTGGAGCGTCTCGGGCTGGGATACGGTGAGTTACCGGATCGCAACCAATGCAGGCGAGCCGCTGAAGCCGCTGGTGGAGATTGCCTCGGGCGGCGAGATGTCGCGCGTGATGCTGGCCCTGAAGGTGGCCGTGGAAGAGCACGCGACGAAGAACGTGAAGGAAAAGAAGAAAATCACGCCGCGCACGCTGGTCTTTGACGAGATCGACATTGGCATCGGCGGTCGCGCGGCCGAGGCCGTGGGGCAGAAGCTGAAGGCGCTTGGTCGCGCGCAGCAGGTGCTGTGCGTGACGCATCTGCCGCAGATTGCTGCCTTCGCCGATCAGCATCTGGTCGTCGAAAAGCGCGAGGCCGAAGGCCGCACCAAGACGCAGATTCGCACGCTCGATGCCCGGGCTCGCACGCAGGAGGTGGCGCGCATGATGAGCGGCGCCAAGGTGACCGAAACCAGCCTGCAGCACGCCGAACAGATGATTGAGGCGAGCCGGTAATAGATACGAGGGGAGTTCGATAATGCCAAGCTTATTCGATCCTGATTTAAAAAGGCAGTGGGCAAAATTCCGCTTGGACGAATTCCTCAAAGAAGTAGAAGCTATTCAAAAAACATCTAAGCCCAAAATTACGACGGAAGAAGATGTAGAAAGTAATAAATTTAAAGTGAGAATACAAGAGATGTACGATGAGAGATTCTTACAGACAGCCTTGCGTGCGGGGGATTTTATTGCAAACCTTAGGGCGGTACTCGATCACATTGTGTGGCAATTGGCGCTTTTAGGTGGGGGTTTGCCAAACAAAAATATTTGTTTTCCAATATGCGAGGAAGATAATTCAAAATCGCAGGAATATATTAAAAGGTCAACTACAGGAGTCCCAGATAAAGCAGTTGAAATGATTAAATATTTTCAACCATACAAAGCTGGAAATGATTTTCGTTCTACGCGTTTGTGGAAATTAAATAAATTGTGGAATATCGACAAACATCGACACTTAACTCCGCACAGAATTACTTCCGCAGAATGGCAGTTCAAAATTAATGGGGGGACTATGGTGGAATCAAGGCTACTAGAGGATGGCGTTGAGTATGCTATACCACTGCTCGATAAAGAGAAGATCGAGTTTAACTCGCATAATGAAATCGAATTTGCAGTTTGCGATGAGACTGAGAAAATTCAACTCACCGTTACCAATCTCGTCGAGATGTATGAATATGTTTCAGATGTAGTAATGCCTGCATTTGCAGAATTCTTCACAGGTTCAGATAGCGTTGTTGGATAGTCGTAACATGGGCCTCATTTACTGAGAGTGAGCAGCAACCGCAGGTCCTTCGACTCCCTTCCGCTCACGCGTCCGGTCGCTCAGGATGACAGCATGTGAGGTGTGGGGATCATTGTCTAGAGTTAGTTTGTGTGTTCTTCGTCGCTACCGTCACGCGGCGGCTGGCTGAGCCAGAGGTTCATCATGCCGCGGGAGTCGTCGTCGAGCGCGCCGGTGGGGGTGCGATTCTGGGTGAGGCCGGGGAACTTTCGCTCGAGCGCGGCGAGCACACGCGCGGTCTGTTCCGGGTTGAGGCGCGGCAGCAAACACACGTAGCGCTCGGGCACAAAAACGTACAGTCCAGAAGGATCGTCCTCGTCGCCTGGGTCGTATTGCATGAGCATGACCTTGGAGCAGGCGAGGGTTTCGGCGCTGCGGCCCTCGGTGCGCAACTCGTCTGCGGTGGCGTGCAGGGTGACGGTGTTGCGCGCGGTGCGCATGCGCAGGTAGCCGGCGACCAGAAGAAACGAGCCAACGATGGCGAAGATCTGCGCCTGCTGGTTGCCGCCCTCCCAGAACAGACAGAGAATGGCGAGCACGAGCGCGAAGGCGCCGCACTGCTCCCAGATGCTGTTTTCGCGCACGGCCTCGATGGTGAGTTCGGTGCCGTGGTCGGCGATGGTCAGCTTGAGCGGAGCGTGGGAGGGCATGGGCTTATTGTAACGAGGGACGAGGGAATCAGGAACAAGCTGTTGCTGTTCCCTCGTTTGTTTTATCGCAGCAGCGCCATGGTGATGTGGTTGACGGCGAAGGCCGCGATCCAGGCGAGGGCGAGCATATAGCAGAACTGCACGGCGGGCCACTTCCAGCTATTGGTCTCGCGGCGAACCATGGCCAGCGTCGAGGTGCACTGCAGGGCGAAGGCGAAGAAGATCATCAAGGCCAGCGCGCCGCCGAGTGCGATGTCGTGATGGATGGCCTGTTCGAGCGCGAGTCCGTGCGTGGCCGGGTCGGTGTCGTAGAGCGTGCCCATGGTGCTGACCAGAACCTCGCGGGCCAGCACGCTTGACAGCAGGCCGATGCCGATCTTCCAGTCAAAGCCGAGTGGCGCGATAAGCGGCTCGATGAAGTGACCGAGGCGGCCGATGATGCTGTCGGTGAGTGCGGGCGTTTGCCACACGCCGGCAACGTGCGCGATAGGCAGATGCGAGAGCACCCAGAGCACGATGGTGACGCTGACGATGATGGTTCCGGCCTGGCGAAGGAAGACGCGGGCGCGGTCGATCAGGCGCAGGGCGAGCGAACGAAGGGTCGGCATGCGGTACTGCGGCAGCTCGAGAATGAAGGGCGTTTCGCTCGACTTGAGCACGGAACTCTTCAGAATCCATGCGGTGCCGAAGGCAGCCAGGAAACCGGCGAGATAGAGGCCGAGCATCACCGCCGCCCGCAGTCCGACAATGCCGTGCAGATAGGTGGTGTTAGGGATAAAGGCCGCGATCAGCATCATGTAGACGGGCAGGCGGGCCGAGCAGGTCATGAAGGGCGTGACCAGAATCGTGGCAATGCGGTCGCGCTTGTTCTCAATGGTGCGCGTGGCCATGATGGCGGGCACGGCGCAGGCGTAGGCCGAAAGCAGCGGGATGAAGGCCTTGCCGTTGAGTCCGATCACGCGCATGACACGGTCGGCGATGAGCGCGGCGCGGGCCAGATAGCCCGAGTCCTCGAGAATGCCGATGAACAGAAACAGAAGCAGAATCTGAGGCAGGAAGACGAGCACTGAAGAGACGCCGGCCCAGAGGCCATCGAGGACGAGCGACTGCAGCCAACCGGCGGGCAGCAGTGGCCGGACGAGATCGCCGAAGCGCGCGAGCAGGTCGCCGAAGCCTTCCGAGAGCGGCTGGCCGAGGGCAAAGACGCTTTCAAAGACGGCCAACACGACGAGCAGAAACAGGAGCGGTCCCCAGATGCGATGCAGCAGAATGTCGTCGAGCTTGCGCGAGTTTTCTTCCGAGAGCGGGGCGTGGTAGCCGGTGCGGTGGCTGACCTGCGCGGCCCAGCGATGGGCGCTGGCGGCGTTGCCCAGTACGGGCAGTGAGAGCGGAGCGGCTGGTTCGCGGCGGCTTCTTTCGTCAAGAAACTGTGAGATGACCTCGAGGCCTTCGCCGCGGGCGGCGCTGATCTGGGCGACGGGTGCGCCAAGTTCGCGGGCGAGCTTGAGGGAGTCGATTTTGCCGCCACGCTCGGCCATCAGGTCGCTCATGTTGAGCAGCACCAGCGTGGGCAGGCCCATGGCGAGAACCGGGGCGGCGAGCATGAGCTGGCGGGTCAGATGCAGCGAATCGAGGACCAGCAGCACGGCGTCGGGTTTGGGTGTGCCCGGCATCTTGCCGCGCAGCACGTCGATCGAAACGCGGGCGTCTTCGGAGTAGGGCGAAAGGCTGTAGATGCCGGGCAGGTCGATCAGCGTCAGATCGTCGCGGCCAATGCCGGCCATCAGGCCGAGGCGCTGCTCGACGGTGACGCCGGGAAAGTTGGCGACCTTTTGGCGCAGACCGGTGAGGCGGTTGAAGAGCGTCGATTTGCCGGCGTTGGGCGGGCCGATGAGCACGATGGTGCGCAGAGTGGCGTCAGGGGCGCAGGCCGGGGCGACAAAAGGCTTGGGCTGGCAGCAATCGCTCATTGAACGGCCTCATCCTGGGCCGGACGTACGCGGATGGCCGAAGCGGTCTCTTTGCGCAGGGCGACTTCCATGCCGTCGATGCCGTAGACGACCGGGTCGCCGGCCGGGGCGTGGCGCAGCACCTTGACGCGCGCGTCGGGCACGAAGCCCATGTGCATCAGGTGGTTCTGGACCTCATCGGGCAGTGTAAGCGCCACCAGAATGCCGCTGTCGCCGACGGCCAACTCGCTGAGCATGCACTCCGACAGGCTGGTGGCGCATTGTGCAAAGCGCGGAGAATTAAAAAGGCGACCGTTTTGCTCGCATTTCTCTTCGGAGAGTTGCGTCGCTTCCCCGCAACAGGGGGCAAAATTAGTTTTCTGCTGCACGTTCATCCTGGCCCTCTGGGAGGTATTCGGCTGGGAAACGTCCGCGTCTCCCGCGCGGCGGACGGGCCGTATCAATTCACTCATCGTCAACCTGTCTTCGATATTAACTCCGATTAACTCGCTTTGTCGTGACTTCAATCACGTGGACCGTTTTCAGAGACGAAGAAAATGCAGAAGGGCGCGGCGCGGGCGTGGGTGGAAGAAAAGAATCTGTTTGCCTTTGTGGTACATATCGGTCTGTTTTCAAAAAAAGAGAGGTACACTTCGGTCGAAGTCGAAATGGAGGTAACTCCATGCAATACAGGGATTTTGGATCTTCTGGATGGAAGGCTTCGGCTCTGGGCCTCGGATGTATGCGTCTTCCAACCGCTGACGGTCGCCACGGTAGTGCGCGGATTGACGAGGCGGAGGCGATACGGATGATGCGCCATGCGATCGACAAGGGCGTGAATTATCTGGACACGGCCTACACCTACCACGAAGGAAAAAGCGAGGTTGTGATTGGCCGCGCGCTCGAGGACGGCTACCGGAAACGCGTGCGCGTGGCGACCAAGCTGCCGGTCTGGCTGGTACACGGGCCGGAGGACTTCGACCGGATTTTGAGTGAGCAACTGGATCGTTTGCGTGACGATCACGTGGATTTTTATCTGTTTCACGGATTGAATCGCAAGTTTTGGCGCGAGGTGGTGCTCAAGCACGATCTGCTGGAAAAGGCGCGCGCCGCGCTGGCGGATGGACGCATCCGGCAGTTGGGCTTTTCGTTTCACGACGACTACGCAGCCTTCAAGGAGATTCTCGACGGCAGCGATCTGTGGAGCTTCTGCCAGATTCAGTACAACTACATCAACGTCGAGGATCAGGCGGGACAGCGCGGGCTGAAGCTGGCGGCGGATCGCGGGCTGGCCGTGGTGGTGATGGAGCCTCTGCTGGGCGGGCGGCTTGCCGATCCGCCGGTAGAGATTATGGAGACGATGATGGAGTTTCCGCTGCGGCGGACGCCGGTCGAGTGGGCCTTCGGATGGCTGTGGGACCAGCCGGATGTTTCGGTGGTGTTGAGCGGGATGTCGAACCTGACGCAGGTGGAGGAGAATCTGCGGCTGGCGGCCCGGGCCAAGGTGCACTGCTTCGGAACCAAGGAGCAGATTCTGCTGGCTGAGGTGCGGGCGGGCTACAAGGCGCGGACGGTGATTCCATGCACGGGGTGCGGCTATTGCATGCCGTGCCCGAACGGGCTCGATGTGCCAGCCAACTTTGATGTGTATAACTATGCACGCGCCTTTGACGATGTGGCTACGGCGCAGCTTCGTTACGACTTTTTTCTGAAGCCGGAGGAGCGGGCCGGGGCCTGCCAGCGGTGCGGCGCCTGCCTTGACGTATGTCCACAGCAAATTTCGGTTTTCGACTGGATGGAAAAGGTGCGTGTGCTCCTGGATAGCTGCGTGCGGGAGAAGGAGAATCAGCAGTAAATACGCGGGTGTGCGTGAACGGAACATTAGAGCACGGCGTCCCGTAGGGTGATCCACTATGTGAATGCCATTTTGCCATGTGGTATTCCCTGGCCTGCATGTGTCCCTCATCACTGCCTCTCGACAGCTCATCCCTTGAGACTTCGGGAGTAGCGGTTGTTTTTCCGCCGGCCGCACTTATGAGGCAAAGCGAAATGAGTGAACAAAAGATGGTCATCGTGGATGGGAACGAAGCTGCAGCTTCGGTAGCCTATCGTCTTTCCGAAGTCGTAGCCATTTATCCGATTACCCCCTCGTCCCCGATGGCTGAGTGGGCCGATCAGTGGCATGCAGAAGGAAAGAAGAATATCTGGGGCGGGGAGCCCATCGTCGAGGAGCTTCAGAGCGAGGGTGGCGCGGCCGGCGCACTGCATGGTGCATTGCAGGCGGGCGCGTTTGGCACGACGTTTACCGCGTCGCAGGGCCTTCTGCTGATGATTCCGAACATGTACAAGATCGCGGGTGAGTTGACCCCGGCGACCATGCACGTAACCGCTCGTACGCTGGCGACGCATGCGCTGTCGATCTTCGGCGATCACTCCGACGTGATGTCGTGTCGTTCGACCGGCTGGGCGATGCTCTGTTCGAACTCGGTGCAGGAAGTTGCCGACATGGCACTGGTTTCGCAGATCGCCACGCTCGAGTCGCGCGTGCCGTTCATGCACTTCTTTGACGGTTTCCGTACCTCGCACGAGGTGGGCAAGATCACCCCGATCAGCGACGAAACGATCAAGGGCCTGCTCGACGACAAGTATCTGATCGCCTATCGCGAGGCGGCTCTGAGCCCGGATCGTCCGAAGATCCGCGGTACAGCGCAGAACCCCGACGTCTTCTTCCAGGCGCGTGAAGCCTGCCAGCCGTTCTACAACGCCGTTCCGGGCATCGTGCAGTCGGTCATGGACCGCGCCGCGAAGCTGACGGGCCGTCAGTATCACCTGTTTGATTATTACGGCGCCGCCGATGCCGAGAAGGTCATCATCGTGATGGGTTCGGGCGCGGAAGTGGCCGAGGAAGCCGTCGATGCACTGACCAAGGCTGGCGAAAAGGTTGGCATGGTCAAGGTTCGCCTGTTCCGTCCGTTCGACAGCTCTGCCTTCCTGAAGGCTCTGCCGAAGACGGTCAAGGCGATTGCCGTTCTCGATCGTTGCAAGGAGCCTGGTTCGGCCGGTGAGCCGTTGTACCAGGACGTGGTCACGGTTCTGGCCGAAAATGCCAGCGAGCTGCCGTTCAAGGCCCCGAAGGTTGTCGGTGGCCGCTATGGCCTGTCGTCGAAGGAATTCACGCCGGCGATGGTCAAGGGCATCTATGACGAGCTGTCGAAGGACAAGCCGAAGAACCACTTCACGATCGGTATCAACGACGATCTGACGTTCTCGAGCCTGAGCTACGATCCGAGCTTCTCGACCGAAGACGTGAAGACGCACCGCGCCCTGTTCTATGGTCTGGGTTCGGACGGTACGGTCGGCGCCAACAAGAACTCGAT
>DBTV01000031.1:1626-1972 GCA_002307235.1 Acidobacteriaceae bacterium UBA1307 | reverse complement strand
ACTTCGTGTATGACTCGAAGAAGTCTGGCTCGATGACGACCTCGCACCTGCGCTTCGGGCCTACCCCGATCCGTTCGTCCTACCTGATCACCCGCGCCAGCTTCATCGCCTGCCACAACTTCTCCTTCCTCGAGAAGGTGAATGTGCTTGAGCCGGCGATCGACGGTGCGACCTTCCTGCTGAACACCATCTATCCGGCAGCAGAGATCTGGGATCACCTGCCGAAGACGACCCAGGAAGAGATCATCCGCAAGAAGATCGCCTTCTATGTGATCGACGGCAGCAAGGTGGCTCGCGACTCCGGCATGGGTTCGCGCGTGAACACCATCATGCAGACCTGCTTCTT
>DBTV01000031.1:0-1374 GCA_002307235.1 Acidobacteriaceae bacterium UBA1307 | reverse complement strand
TGCAGACCTGCTTCTTCGCCATCTCGGGCGTTCTGCCCAAGGATGAGGCGATCGAGCAGATCAAGAAGTCGATCAAGAAGACCTACGGCAAGCGCGGCGAAGCGGTTGTGCAGAAGAACTTCGCGGCAGTCGACGCCTCGTTGGCGAACCTGGAGAAGGTTGCGGTTCCCTCCGCTGCCGATGCCAAGTTCGACATCACCGGCGCTTTGGTGGGTGATATGCCTGACTTCGTCGGCAAGATCCTCGGTCAGATTGCCAACGGCAAGGGCGATGAGCTTCCGACCAGCGCGATTCCGGCCGGTGGCGCATTCCCGACGGCGACCACGCAGTACGAGAAGCGCAACATCGCCGAGTTCATTCCGGTCTGGGACAAGGACACCTGCATCCAGTGCGGCAAGTGCTCGATGGTTTGCCCGCACGGCGTGATCCGCGCCAAGATCTTCTCGCCCGAGTTGGCAGAGAAGGCTCCGGCGACCTTCAAGAGCGTCAAGCCGAAGTGGAAGGGCCAGGAAGACCAGCTCTACACCTTGGCGATTGCGCCTGAGGATTGCACCGGTTGCAGCTTGTGCGTGGGCGTTTGCCCGGCCAAGAACAAGGCCGACGCAAGCAAGAAGGCCATCAACATGGCTCCGCAGGTTCCGCTGCGCGAGACCGAGCGCGCCAACTGGGAGTTCTTCCTGGGGCTGCCCGAGGTGGATCGCGACAAGTTGAACCACAACCAGGTGAAGGATCTGCAGTTGTTGCAGCCGCTGTTTGAGTTCTCGGGCGCCTGCGCTGGCTGCGGTGAGACGGCCTATGTCAAGCTGATGACTCAGCTGTTCGGCGACCGCCTGTTTGTTGCCAACGCCACGGGCTGCTCGTCGATTTATGGCGGCAACCTGCCGACGACGCCGTACTCGACCAATAAGGACGGCCGTGGTCCGACGTGGGCCAACTCGCTGTTCGAAGACAATGCCGAGTTCGGTTTCGGCATGCGTCTGGCCATCGATCAGCAGACTGCCTTCGCGGAGACCCTGTTGACGCGTCTGGCTCCTGAAGTGGGTGCCGATCTGGTCAAGTCTCTGCTCGATGTTCCGCAGAAGACGGAGCAGGAGATCAACGCGCAGCGCGAGCGCGTGGTGGCGCTCAAGGCCAAGCTGGCCAAGATCGACAGCTCGGATGCACGCAACCTGGCCGCGATTGCGGACTCGCTGGTGCGCAAGAGCGTGTGGATCCTCGGTGGCGACGGATGGGCATTCGATATCGGCTTCGGTGGTTTGGAGCATGTGATCAGCTCGGGCAAGAACATCAACGTTCTGGTGCTCGATACTGAGACCTACTCGAACACGGGTGGCCAGATGTCGAAGGCAACGCCGCGCGGCGCGGTGGCGAAGT
>DBTV01000032.1 GCA_002307235.1 Acidobacteriaceae bacterium UBA1307 | reverse complement strand
GTAGGCATCCGGTGAAGGCCGCAGCCGGGCTAGGCGTGATCCCGTCGATGATCGGCGATGAGGTCGCGCAGGCATTCGATGCCGTCTTCAGATAAGGCCAGCACGGCTTCTTCTTCGAGGCCGTAGACCCAGATGACACCATCCTCGGTGTCCATCTGCTCGGTGAGATCGTGGAGCAGGTCTTCGCTCACTTCCAGGTCTTGGGCGACCTTGGTGAGGGTTGTCACCGCGTGGACTTTGTTCCGTTGCATCAGGCCGCCATATCTTCTTTCAACGCCATTTGCCGATCGGCTTTCCAGTTCCAGGGAAGCAGATCGCAGAGCCGGTTCTGCGGGATGTCGGCAATACGAGCGAGGACGTCTGCGAGCCAGGCCTGCGGATCGATGTCGTTGAGCTTTGCAGTGGTGATCAGGCTGAGCATGAAGGCGGTGCGCTGGCCGCCGCGATCTGAACCGGCAAAGAGCCACGATTTTCTGCCAAGAGCTATGCCTCTTAGCGCCCGTTCTGCGGCGTTGTTCGTGAGACAGATGCGTCCGTCATCAAGAAAGGCCGCGAAGGCCGGCCAGGCCTTGAGCATGTAATCCATGACCTCGGCCACAGCGCTGTTTTTCGACAACTTCGACCGGTTCTCCCGCATCCATGCTTCCAGATCGGCGACCAGTTGGGCGCTATGCTCCTGCCGAAGCCCGAGACGCTCTTGCGGCGCTCTGCCGTTTATGGCGCGCTCGACATCGAAGATTGCGTCGATGCGGCGGACCGCTTCTACCGCCAGCGGGGAAATGACCGGCGCCTTCTTGCGGCGCTTTTTGATCTGCGTGGCGACATCGGCCAACTCGAAGAAATAGCGGCGTGCATGGCTCCAGCAGAGCGCGCGGGTCAGCGGCGATGGTTCGCGATCGGCATGAAACAGCGCATTATATCCGGCATAGGCGTCTGCCTGAAGGATGCCGGCCCAGTTGCGCAAATGGCCGACGGGATGTTCGCCCCGCCGATCGCGGGAATAATGGAAGATCGCCGCTGGCGGCGCCGGCCCGCCGAAAGGTCGGTCGTCGCGCACATAAGTCCAGATCCGCCCCGTATCGGTCTTGGTCTTGGCCAGAACCGGCACCGTCGTATCGTCGCCGTGCAGTCGCTCGGCGGCAAGGACATGCGCCTCGATCAGCAGGTAAAGCGGCATCAGCGCCGCCGCGCAGGCGCCAACTTGATCGGCCAAAGTCGAGAGGCTGATATCCACACCCTCGCGGGCATAGCGGTCGCGCTGGCGGTTGAGCGGCTGATGCGCGCCAAACTTCTCGAACAGCACCATCGCCAGGAAACTTGGGCCAAACAGCCCTCGGGGTGTCACATGAAATGGTGCCGGTGGCTGCGTGATCTTCTCGCAATTCCTGCAGGAGAACTTCTCCCGCACAGTCTGGATCACCTTCCATTGGCGCGGCACGACCTCGAGCGTCTCGGTGATATCCTCGCCCAGCTTGCATAGCCGATCCGACCCGCAACAGGGACAGGTGCTGGGTGCGGCGACGACGACCCGCTCGCGCGGCAGATGCTCGGGCAACGGCTTGCGGGCCGGCCGCTTGCGTTCGAACGGCGCGACATTGACCTTGGCCGCAGCGAGAATGCCCAGCGCCTCATCTTCGCTGGCACTGGCCTCGCACTCCTCGAAGACCAATTCCATCTGATCGAGAAGGTGACGCGTGCGTTCGGACCGCTGGCCATAAAGAACGCGGCGCATCTTCTCGTTCTGCAGTTCCAGAAGGGCATTACGGGCTTCCAGATCAGCGTTGATCGCCTTGATCCGGGCAACCTCGGCGGCAATCGCCTGGGCTGCGGCAAGCTGCTCGCGAAGGCTCTCGATCTCTGCTTGCGCCGGATCCCCCATGCCCTAATGCATAGCAGAAAAGCGCCGGAATCCCTAGCCTTTTAGGCCATCACAGGCCATTATCCGGCCAATGTCGGGCGCCATGTTGCCTGCGGATTACGCCAGTCGATCGCTTCGAGCATGCAGGCCATCTGTGAGGGCGAAATCGCAATCACGCCGTCCACGGCAGATGGCCAAATGTACTTTCCGCGCTCCAGGCGTTTTGCATAAAGTGACATGCCGACCCCGTCATGCCAGATAATTTTGCAAAGATTGCCGCGACGACCCCTGAATATGTAGAGATCACCGACGAACGGATCACGTCCGAAACTTTGCTGCACTTGCAGAGCCAGGCTGCGCATGCCGCGCCGCATATCGGTATGGCCAGTCGCTATCCATATCCGAACACCCGATGGAACAGGGATCACGCCTTCAACGCCCGCAACACCGCTGACACCAATGCCGGCGAGGCTGCAGCCGATATCCGCACAATAGAACCGCCCACTTCAACCGCAATCGCGGAGCAAGGTGCAGGTACCACCGGCGCCTCTTGCACCGTCACCGCAGCAAAGCCCTGGTTGGTCCCGCACAACTGACGTCGCCACCGGTAGATCTGGCCGGGACGAAGATCGGCCTGGCGTGCAATCTCCGCCACGTTCGCGCCAGGCGCAGATACCGCCATCACCAGCGCACGCTTCTGTTCATCAGACCAGAAACGCCGACGTTCGACCCCCGAAATTACCGTAACTTGGCTCATGGCACCGTCTCTAACACCGGCGCAAACACCAGCGCTTGCACCGGTGCTATCTCAAAAACTCGCCCAAACCCCGCAAGGCTGCCTCAACCGGAGGCATAC
>DBTV01000012.1 GCA_002307235.1 Acidobacteriaceae bacterium UBA1307 | reverse complement strand
CGGCTCTGCCGGGGGTATTGACAAAGACAGCCCGTGCTCAAACCACGGGCTGCCAGGTATCTAGGTGTGTTGCAAAGAGTCGATCTTGCGCAAAAAACGGCGAACGACGGCGTGGCGTAGTTCATAGCAGAAAAGATGAATCTTTTCTTTGCGTTGCACGCAGAGCACGCACTCCGCATGGGTATAAGAGGAATTCCGCATTTTCCTACGTAAATGCCAGAAACAAACACGTTTGCGCTGGCCAAGAAGCACGACAAGCAGCCTCAGATAAAACGAAGAAAATCCCATGGGTCCATTCCTTCAACGTACGCGAACAAAGTATGGATATGTGGCTCAATCATAATGCGTTGGACACAGGTTTGCACTCCTTGAACCTCTTTTTGGCCAAAATAGAGAAAATTTCGCCCCTGCGGAGTCCGGTCCTGCAGAAAGGAACAAAAGGCGCACCTTCGTGCGACTTTCCCAACGACGCCAGGTACCCTTTTTCGTCCGCGACTCAGCCCACCGTAACCCGCGCAAAGGTACCGGAGTGCGGATAGGATAAAACTATGTCCTTTGCTTTCGCCGCTCTCTCGTTGTTGATCTGGGTCTATCTGGTCGTTTTTCATGGAGGATTCTGGCGCTCCGGCCCGGTGTTGCCGCGCACCAAGGCCTCGGGGCAGGCGAAGGTCGTCGCGATTGTGCCCGCGCGCGACGAAGCCGAGAGCATTCGCCAGAGCATCGGCTCACTGCTCCGGCAGGACTATGCCGGCGATTTTTCGGTGGTTCTCGTCGACGACAACAGCACGGACGGCACCGGAGAAATTGCCGCCGCGCTCGAAGGCGGCCAGCGGTTGACCATTCTGCGCGGCGCGCCTCTTGAGCCCGGCTGGAGCGGCAAGCTCTGGGCCGTGCATCAGGGGCTTGCGGCGGCACAGGCCCAAAAAGCTGACTACGTGCTGCTGACCGATGCCGACATCGAGCACGCCCCCGATCACATCACGCGGCTGGTTGCCCACGCGGAGCAGCAAAAACTCGCTCTGGTCTCGGAGATGGTGCGCCTGCACTGCTCCACCTGGGCCGAGCGGGCTCTGATTCCCGCATTTATCTTCTTTTTCCAAATGCTCTACCCCTTCCGCCGAGTGGCCGATCCGAAGGTAAAACTCGCAGGCGCGGCGGGTGGCACCATGCTGATTGACCGTCGTGCGCTCGAGGGCGTCGACGGCGTGCAGCGGATTCGCGGGCGGCTGATCGACGACTGCGCACTGGCCCAACAGATCAAGGACGCGGGTGGCCGAATCTGGCTTGGCCATGCCGAAGAAACGGTTTCACTGCGCATTTATGGCGATGGAGGCGAGATTTGGGCGATGATCGCCCGCACCGCCTACGAGCAACTGCATCGCTCGCCGCTGGCGCTGGCGGGCTGCATCCTGGGGATGGGGATTGTGTATGGCGTGCCGCCTGCCTTCGCCCTGGCGGCGCACGGCGCGCCCCGGCTGCTCGGCCTGGGCGCATGGCTGCTGATGGCAGCCAGCTTCCAGCCTACCCTGGCACGCTATCGGCGCTCGCCCTGGTGGGGGCTGGCGCTTCCGGTGATTGCGCTCTTCTACATGGGAGCGACCCTCGCATCGGCGCTGCGGCATGCCGCCGGGCGCGGTGGAGGGTGGAAGAATCGCGTCTATCCCGAAACGCCGAGCGCGTGAAAGCAATGCTCTCCAGCGGCAGCCAGAGCCCTTATTGCTGCCGCAAACGGCTGAGCAGATCCTGCGGGTGAACCGGCTTGGCTAAAATCTCGAACTCGTAGCCCTGCGCACGCGCTTTTTCAAGCAGGTCGGCGGTGGCAGCCTGGCCGGAAAAGAGCAGAATCTTGATCTTCGGCAGCATGGCGCGCATGCGAATGGCGGCATCGATGCCGTTCAGATCGGCCATGATGACGTCGGAGATGAGCATGTCGGGCAAAAACTCGGCAGCCAACTCGACGGCCTTTTCGCCGGAATACACCGGACGAGCTTCAAAGCCGCTCTGATTAAGAATCATCGCGAGGGTGTCGGCAATGACGCGTTCGTCGTCGACAACAAGCACCTTCGGTTTCTTTTGCGTTTCTTCGGGCATATCTTCCTGGAAGTAAAACAAAGTTGGCAGTCAACGGGGGCCCGTGGAAATTTAGTGCGTACAGAATTTCCTCTGATAACGATTTGACTCTATGATAAGCCCTGGAAGGGCGCTTCCACCCTCGGTTTTTTCTCGCTTTTTTTGACTTGCCTCGACGTACATTGCCCTTCTTCTGATTCATTTACCACAGAGCAACAGGTTACCCCTATACTGACAGTAACCGGCCGAGTTTATCTCCGCGCCAATCCCCATCCGGAGAGTTTGATATGCAGGAAGAGGTCTTCTCGAACGCGTCCCAGACTTCCCCCGCTCCTCAGCCGGTGGAAGCGATCATTCGCGCCGAAAAAGTTGAGAAGTTTTACCAGCAACCGAGCCAGAATCGCATTCAGGTGATCTCGGCGACGGACCTGAGCATTGTGCCGGGCGAAATCGTGGCCCTGCTTGGTCCCTCGGGCTCGGGCAAGTCCACCATGCTGCGCATGCTCAGCGGCCTGTCGCAGCCCACCGCCGGGCAGGTCTACTGGCACGAGCACCCCATCGCCAAGGCCGAGATCAACGTCTCCATCGTCTTCCAGAGCTTTGCCCTGTTTCCCTGGCTCACCGTGCAGGAAAATGTGGAAGCGCCGTTGATTGCGCGCGGCGTCGATCCAGAAGAGCGGCGCGAACGCAGCCTGAAGATGCTCGACACGGTCGGTCTTGACGGCTTCGAGGCTGCCTACCCCAAGGAGCTGTCGGGCGGCATGAAGCAACGCGTCGGCTTTGCCCGCGCGCTGGTCGTCGAGCCCGAGGTGCTGTTCATGGACGAGCCGTTCAGCGCGCTCGACGTGCTGACGGCCGAAAACCTGCGCAGCGAACTGCTTGAGCTGTGGGCCAACAAGACCATGCCCACCAAGGCCGTCTTCATCGTGACCCACAACATTGAAGAAGCCGTGCTGCTGGCCGATCGCATCGTCGTGCTGGGCCGCAATCCGGGCCACATCCGCACCGATTTCCGCGTGCAACTGGCACAGCCGCGCGACCGCAAATCCGAACCGTTTACCCAACTGGTCGACTACATCTACAAGGTGCTGACCAAGCCCGACGTGGCTCCGGCCGAGGCTCCCACGGCAGGCCCGCGCGTGCGCGACCAGCGCCAGATGCACTACCAGATGCTGCCCCATGCCCGCCCCGGCGGCCTCGCCGGCCTGCTCGAGTTTTTGATCGACAAGGGCGGCAAGGACGACATCTATCGGCTGGCCGACGATCTCGGCTTTGAGATCGATGACCTATTCCCCATCGTCGACGCCGCGCAACTGCTCGGCTTTCTCACCGTCGAAGAGGGCGATGCGGCCATTACGCCGGCCGGCGCGGAGTTTGCCAACTCCGAGATTCTGCGTCAAAAGGAACTGTTCCGCGATGCGGCCGTCGAAAACGTGCTGCTGCTGCGCCAGATTCGCCGCGCGCTTGAGTCCAAGAGCGATCACTCGGTGCCAGAGGACTTCTTCCTCGACATGCTCGACGAGCAGTTCAGCGAAGAGGAGTGCCAGCGGCAGATGGATACCGCCATCGCCTGGGGCCGCTACGCCGAGCTGCTCGATTACGATGCCGGCCGTCGCCGCTTCGTGCTGCCTGATCTGGCCGAAGATGAGGAAGCCTCCACCGAGGAGGCGCAGTGAGGAGGATCGTTCAGCCCCTGGGCCGCTCTCTCGTCACCATTCGCACCTGGCCGATTCTTGTGGATCTGGCCGTGGCCGCCGTGGTGCTCGCCGTGTTTCTGGCCATCGTCAGCACCGGTGTCTACTGGATGGGCAAGCCAATGCCGGTCGTGGCCATTTCGAGCTCGATTGCGGCGCTGCCGGTCTATGCCTTCTACTCGCTGGTGCGCATGGCCATCGCCTACTCGCTGGCGCTGTGCTTTGCCATCAGCTACGGCTATCTGGCCGCCTACAACGAACGGCTGGAGCCGTGGATGGTTGCCGTCCTCGACATCCTCCAGTCCATCCCGGTGCTGAGCTTTCTGCCGCCGGTCTTCATGGCCATGGTGGCGCTGGTCCCCGGTCACCAGATGGGCATTGAAATGGCCGTGATCCTGCTGATCTTTACCGGGCAGGTCTGGAATCTGGCCTTCAGCTTCTACTCGTCGCTCAAGAGCATTCCGCGCGACATGATCGAGGCCTCGCGCATCTATCGTTACTCAGGCTGGCAGCGCTTTTGCCAGTTGGAGATGCCCCATGCCGCCATCGGCCTGGTCTGGAACTCGATTGTCTCGGTGGCCGGCGGCTGGTTCACGCTGATCTTCTGCGAGACCTTCACCATGGGCGAACGCAACTTTCAGTTGCCCGGCCTAGGCAGCTACATCCAGACCGCGACCTACAACGGCGACACGCACGCGCTCCTCGCCGGCATTGCCGTCGTGATCCTGATCGTCGTTGCCACCGATCAGGTAATCTGGCGGCCGCTGATCGCCTGGAGCGACAAGTTCAAGCTCGAGCAGGTGGAGTCGACCGACCGCGCCACCTCGCCGGTGCTTGCCTTCCTGCGCCGCTCGACGCTGCTCAGCTCGATTCCGCATCGGGCCGCCGTTCTGATCGAAGAACCAATCTATCGCCGGCTGGCGCGCTCGAAGACCAACCGCGTCGTGCATCCGCTCGATGAGGCTCCGTCGCAGCGCAACACCGTGGGACTGTGGCTTCTGGCCGCCTTTGCCGTGCTGGTGGCCATCTGGGGCATCACGCAGGCCACCGCCCTGCTGCGCACCGTCACCATGGCAGACATCCGCCTGTTGCTGGAAGGCGCTGCGGCGACCTTTCTGCGCGTGAATGCCGCGCTGATCATCTCGGCGGCATGGACGGTGCCGGTGGGCGTCATGATCGGCCTCAATCCCAAGCTGGCGCGCATCGTGCAGCCCATTGCGCAGATCATGGCTTCGGTGCCCGCCACGGCCTTCTTCCCTGTCCTGCTGCTCGGGCTGGTGAAGATCGGTGCCGGGCTCGGCATCGGCTCCATCGCCCTGATGCTGCTCGGCACGCAGTGGTACATCCTGTTCAACGTCATCGCCGGCGCCATGGCCATCCCTTCGGACTTGAAGGAGGCCGCGCTCGTCTACAAATTCACCCGTTGGCAGCGCTGGACCAAGCTGATTCTGCCCGGTATCTTTCCCTACTTCATCACCGGCATGGTCACCGCCTCGGGCGGAGCCTGGAATGCCTCGGTGATGGCCGAGTACTCGCATGTGAAGGACCGCACCCTCGAAACCATCGGTCTGGGCGCGCAGATTGACGCGGCCACCGACTCGGGCCGCTTCGCGATTCTGCTGCTGGCCACCATGCTGATCTCAGTCATGGTCGTCACCATGAATCGCCTGGTTTGGCGCAGACTCTACCGGTTGGCCGAAACGCGTTACAAACTCGAAGGCTGAGGCCATGGCACTGCTGTCTACGTCGAAGTTCGTCGCGGGCGGCGGTGCGGAAATGCTGGTCGACAGCGGGCGGGTGCGGTAATCTTGCCATAGCTTATGCATGAAAGAATTCTGATCGTCGACGACGAACCACAGATCACCCGCGTTCTGCGCACCTCTCTGGCCGCGCAGGGCTACGACGTACGAACCGCCAATGACCCCGAAGAGGCCCTGCGTGTTTTTCATGATTGGACGCCCGATCTGGTCGTCACCGATCTTGTGATGCCCGGCATCGGCGGTGTCGAGGTCTGCCGCGCCATTCGCGCGCATGGCTCAACGCCGATCATCGTGCTCTCGGTGCGCGACCACGAACGCTCGAAGGTCGAGGCTCTCGACGCCGGTGCCGATGACTACATCACCAAGCCCTTTGGCATTCCAGAGCTACTGGCCCGCGTCCGCGCCCACCTGCGCCGCGCTCCCGAGCGCGCCTCTGCCCTGCTTGAGGCCGGCGACTTCGCCGTGGACATCACCGACCACACCGTCACCGTCCGCGGCAAGCAGATTCACCTGACGCCGAAGGAGTTCGACCTGCTGGCACATCTGGCCCGCCACGCCGGCCGCGTCATTACCCACCGCGCGCTGCTCACGGCCGTTTGGGGCGCGCAGTCGGCCCATCAGCCGGAGTACCTGCGCGTCTTCGTCGGCCAACTGCGCAAAAAACTCGAAGCCGAGACCGGCAAGCAATACATCCTTACCGAGCCGTGGGTCGGCTACCGCTTCGTCCCCGAAGGCCTTGGTGACGAGAAGGCGGAAGAGCAGGGACCGAGGGACTAGCAGTCCCTACGTCCCTGCCCTCACAACTCCCGGCGGCCTTCGAGGGCACGCGCCATCGTCACCTCATCGGCATATTCAATGTCGCTGCCGGCGGGAATGCCCGTCGCGATGCGCGTAATCTTCACTGAAAACCTGCGCAAGGCCGTTGCCAGCCAGTCGGCGGTGGCCTCGCCTTCGAGCGTCGGGCTGGTAGCCAGAATCACCTCGTCGAGCTCGCCTTTTTCCGCCCGCGCCAGCAGCGTCGCCGTGCGCAACTGGCCCGGTCCCACGCCGTGCAGCGGCGACAGCGTGCCGTGCAGCACGTGGTAAACGCCCACGTAACCACGCGTGCGCTCAATGGTGGCAATGTTGGTGGGCTCTTCCACCACGCAGACCACGCGGTGATTCCGCGCTGCATTCGCGCAGTAGATGCACGGGTCCACGTCGGTGACGTTATTGCAGACCGAGCAAAGCCGCAGGCTGGCCTTGAGTCCACGCACCGCGTCGGCCAGCGCCGCCGCATCGTCATTCGACGAGCGCAGAATGTGAAAGGCGAACCGTTGCGCGCTCTTGGTGCCCACGCCCGGCAGCTTCTTCAACTCTTCAATGAGCCGGTTCATCGGCTCGGCATAGCGTGACACGAAAGCTCTTCCTCGCCCCCCGCTAGGCGTTCAACCCGGGAATCTTCATTCCGCCAAGCATGCCCTGCACGCTCGACTGGATGGCATCGTCGGCCTTGCGTCCGGCCTCGTTGACCGCGGCCAGAATCAGATCCTCGAGCATCTCCACGTCGGGGTGCTCGCCGCTCAGCCCTGCAACCGCCGCCGGATCAATGTGGAGCTTCAGCAGCTCCTTTTTGCCGTTCATCGTCGCGGTCACCGCGCCGCCGCCGCTGGTGGCCTCGATTACCGTCGCGGCCAGCTTTCGCTTCATCTCGTCCTGCATCTGGCTGGCCTGCGAAAACATCTCGGCCATCTTCAGTGGATTGATCATCGGTTTCCTCTTATTGCTTGCCGCGCAGGTCAACGATGCTGCGCACCTCGGCCTTGAAAATCTCGCGTGCCTTTTGCACCATCGGGTTGGCCAGTGCAGCCTCTTGCACGCTGCCCGCCAGTGGCGCCGCCGTGCGTGCCGCCGGGGCCGCGCCCTCGCCGGGAACAATCAGAAAGCGTGTCGGCGCACCCAGTCGTTGCAGCTCCTGGCGAACAATCTTTTCCGCCTCCGCATTCACCGTAAGCGCCAGCATCTTTTTGCCCATGCCGGCGACTTCAATGCGCAGCGCAACGCCGTCGAGCGTCCACTTGCCCGCGCCCAGCAGACTCGATGCCGTAGCGTGACCGGCCTGCGCCAGAGCCTTGCTCACCGCCTCCCGCATCGCGTCGGTGTCGCCCGCGTCCTGCGACGTTGCCTCTTCCCGCGTCGCGGGAGCCTTGGCCAGCGCGCCCTCCGTCAACGTCTCGGCCAGGCCCACGGCCTGCGTGCTGGTGGCGGCAAAGGGAGACGCCGCCGTCCGTTCATTCGCATTGATCGAAACCACCGTGGCAGAGCTTGGCGCGGGCTGCTTGGTCTCGCTCTTCGGCGCGGACTCCGTGCTCTGCTTGGGCGTTGGCGTAAAGCCCGCCACCGGCGCAAAGGGAGAAAGCGGCGCGGCGGGCTTGGGTGCGGGGGCCGCCTGCGTCGGCGCGGCCGGTCGTACCGGTGCCGCACTGCGCGGAGCGCTCGGCGCGGCGGGTCGCACGCCACCGCCAGCCATCAATCCGCTCAGCAATTGCTCCACCGGCAGCAGCCGCTGCGCGTGGATCAGCTTCAGTAGGCCAAGCTCCAGATGAAAGCGCTGCTCCTGCTTGTAATTCAATTCGTCAAAGGTGCGCAGCACAATCTGCAAATTGCGCACGATCTCTTCTTCGCTGAACAGAATCGCGGTGCGCGAGGCGCGTGACCGCTCATCGCTCGAAATCTGCAACAGCTCCGTCTGCTCGCCGCCGATCTTGGCCATTAGCGTGTTGCGCAGGTAGCGCGCCATCTGCCGCGCCAACGACGACGGGCTGTGCCCGGCATTGAGCAACACATTCAACTGCTGCATCAGCTCATCGCTCTTGCCCTCGGCTACGGCCTCAAGCAGCCGCTCGAAGATGGCATTCGGCACCGAGCCCATCAGTTCGCGAATCTGCGCAGCCTCTAGCACAGGCCTGCCGCCGGTCACCGGAGCCGAGGCAATCGCCTGATCCATGATCGACAGCGCGTCGCGCATCGAGCCATCGCCGGCCTCGGCCAGCAGCGCCAACGCGTCGTCTTCGGCCACGACCTCTTCCTTGGTCGCGATGCCTTTGAGCTGGTCCAGAATGTCATCAAACTTGACGGCGTGAAAGCTGAAGTGCTGGCAGCGCGAACGAATCGTCTGCGGAATGTTTTCAGGCTCCGTGGTCGCCATCATGAAGACCACGTGCGAGGGCGGCTCTTCGAGCGTCTTCAGCAACGCATTGAAGGCGGCATCGGTAATCTGGTGCGCTTCGTCAAGGATGTAGATTTTGAACCGGTCGCGCGAGGGCGCGTAGCGGGCCGCATCGCGCAGTTCACGAATCTCGTCGATGCCGCGATTGGTCGCCGCGTCGATCTCGATCACGTCAACCGCATTACCCTGGCGAATCTCGACGCAACTGTCGCAGACGCCGCAGGGTTCGCCCGTGGGCCGCTCCGCCGAGCCCACCACGTTGCGGCAGTTCAGCGCCTGCGCCAAAATGCGCGCGATGGTGGTTTTGCCGATGCCGCGATGGCCCGAGAAGATGTAGCCGTGCGCGATGCGATTCTGGCTGAGCGCGTTCATCAGCGTGCGCGTCACGTGATCTTGTCCGGCCACATCGGCAAACCGTTGCGGACGATATTTCCGAGCCAGAACCTGATAACCCATTGCTTCGGCAAACTCCTTGAGGGCCGCGCGAGGCAACCTGCGGCCTTATGCCGATTGTATCGTCCGGGGCTGGGGCCGCGCGGGGTGGAAAAGCCGGGTGAGAATGACAGATTGGATCGCTACGGCCATGCCCGCGCGCGCTCAGCCCTTCCGCGCCGCCTTCACCCGGCTGACCACCTCTTCGGGCGAGTACATCGTCCCGCGGCAGCTTGCCGCGCCGCAGTTGCAGTGGGCCTCATCCTCACCGCCATCGTAAAGGCAATAGTCGTAGGTGATCTCTTCGCCGGCCGCAATGTCGCGGAGGGCGACAATCCAGACATGGCCGCGCAACTCGCGCGTCTCGCAGTTGGCCGCGCAGCTATGATTGATGAACATGGCCGTGGCATGGCCGTCGATGACGATCTTGCCGTCGCCCAGTCCAAACAGGTAGGTCAGCGCCGACGCCTCATAGGCCTTGTCGGCTTGGCGCTTGGTCATCGGATGGCCGGTGTATTCGGCCACGCGCTGGCCCTTCGCGATGGGCGTGGTGGTGTAGCAGCCGGCGGCATGGATCGACGAGGAGCGGATGAGCAGGGCCATCTTCTGTGCGTGCTGTCCTTTGCAGTGGTCGGCGCACACGGCTTCGGCTCGGACACCGTCAAAAGCGCCGGATCGAAGATCGACTGGAAACGCCGTATGCCCGCATCCTATCATTGAAGGGTAGAGTCGGGCACCGGAAAGAGGCAGGGATGAAGCAGGGCAAAACAGAGAACCGGATCATGGCGGCAGCCGCGCTCGCAATGGCGCTGACCGTGCCGCACCTTGGAGCGCAACAGGCTCCGCAGCAGCCTGCGCCCAAACCCACCGCACCCGCCGAGGCCAATCCCTTTCCCGGCGATACGAACTCGGTGCCGGTGCTCACCTCGAACCCCGCCGACCAGCCCTCCGACGCGCCGCTCGACGAGAGCGCGAGCCTCGCCACGCCCGCCGTCGATCGCGATCCGGCCCGCAGCCCTGACGACGATGTGGCCGAGCCCTCCGGCGAGACGGGTACCTTCGATCAGGGCTTCAGCTCAAGCCGCTCCGGCCTCGACAGCATTCTCTCCGGTGACGAGAACGCCACCAGCGACAAAAAGAAGCGCGGCCGCCGCAATGAGCCGCCGCCGCACGTCGAAACCCCGGCCGAAGATCTGTCGGTTGCCAAGTATTATCTCGATAAACAGAACTGGAAGGCGGCGCTGTCGCGCTATCAATCCGCGCTGGTGCGCCTGCCCGAGGAGCCCGATGTTTACTGGGGACTGGCCGAAAGCCAGCGCCATCTGGGCGACCTGGCCGGTGCCCGCGCCAACTATCAGAAGCTCGTCGACTACGACCCCGACAGCCGCCACGGCAAAGAGGCCGCCAAGCTGCTCAAGTCGGCCGAGCTGGCCAATGTGAAGGCGGCGAAGTAGCTGCTATTGGCTACTAGCTTGTCAATACCCCCGGCAGAGCCGGGGGCTTGATTATGTGAGCCGCTCAAAGCGGCTTGAGCGGGGTCGCTAACGCGGCCCC
>DBTV01000009.1 GCA_002307235.1 Acidobacteriaceae bacterium UBA1307 | reverse complement strand
ATCCACTCCGAGCCCTTGAAGAACTCGATCGCGTCCTGGATGTTGTCAGGCAGGTAACGCTGCGCCTGGCGCAGGTTTTCAATCTTCGAGGTCGGGCCTTCGATGCCGGTCTTGAAGATCGAGAACAGGGTCAGATACGGGTTGGCATCGGGGCCGACCGAGCGGACTTCGACGCGCATCGAGCGGTGGTTGCCGATGGGCACGCGCACCATGGAACCGCGATCGGTGGCCGAGGCCTTGATCTGGTTCGGCGCCTCGAAGTGCGGATCGAGACGGCGATAGGCGTTGACGCTCGAGTTGAGAATCAGGCACAGATCAAGCGCGCTCGATAGCGTGCGGTCGATGAACTCCCAACCGAAGGCGGAGAGCTTTTCCTGGCCCTTCGGATCCCAGAACAGATTGGTGTTGTCCTTGGAGATGGAGACGTTGGTGTGCATGCCGGAGCCGTTGACGCCGACCACCGGCTTGGGCAGGAAGCTGGCCGTGTAGCCCATGTTGTCGGCGATCTGGCGGCAGAGCAGCTTGTAGAGCTGGATCTGGTCGGCGGCGGTGACAACGTCCGCGTACGAGTAGTTGATCTCGAACTGGCTGGGTGCAACCTCGGGGTGATCCTTCTCGTTCTGGAAGCCCATGGCGCGCTGCACTTCGGCGGCGGTGTCGATGAACTTGCGCAGCGGATCGAGCGGCAGCGAGTGATAGTAGCCGCCGTGCGAGATGAGCTCGAACTTGCCGGTCTCGTGGAAGCTCTGCTCGGCGTCGCGGCCGGCGAACAGGAAGCCCTCGATTTCGTTGGCGGCGTTGAGGGTGTAGCCCTTCTCGTCGAACAGCTTCTTCGAATAGGTCTTGAGCACGCCACGCAGGTCGCCGGAGTAGTGCGATCCGTCCTTGTCGATGACCTCGCCGAAGACCAGCACCTTGCCGGTGCCGAAGACGTCGGCCGGCACCCAGTAGAAGGCGCCCCAGTCGATGGCCAGGCGGAGATCGCTCTCCTTCTGCGCGGTAAAGCCGCGGATCGAGGAGCCATCAAAGGTGAGGTTGTCGTAGGAGCCGAGGAGGAACTTCTTGTCGTAATCGAGCAGGTGCAGGCGGCCTTCAAGATCGCTGAACAGCACGGTGACGGCCTTGATGCGCTTCTCGTCGGTCAGATACTTGAGGCGCTTTTCGCGGATCTCGTCGGGCGCAACGCGGTTGGCCCGGTCAGCCTTGGCCTGAAGGTTCAGCTCTTCCAGTTCGTCGTAGGGAAGGGCAAGAAAATTGCGGAACTCTGTGGTCATGGAACTCCTTTGATCGGTGAAGGCAAACCGTTCCGGTGTGCATGGCACGGGAGGGCACCATCTTTTCTGCGTTTTATGCGCGCTGAGGCGGTGCTACGCGGTTGCGCTGCATGCCTCTATGCGCAGAGATACGGTTCAATCTTCTAATCAGAGTAACTCCGCCGGGCGGGCTGGTGGAGCGAAAAAGATGTGCCTATGAGGAAAAGACGGTCTTGGGAGGTCGCGATCGTCTGCCTTGAGAGAAAATTCATTCCGTTCCTGCGATACTGTGATTTGATACGTTCAAGGAGAATCGTTGCCGATGCCTGCTTTGTCTCGTTTGTCCGCTTTTGTGCTTGCCCTGGCTGCTCTGGTTCCTGCCATGGCACAGAAAACGCCGATCCGGATCGTGGCCGATCTGAGTGATGCGCCGCGCAAGTTGTATCACGCCGAGGTTGATCTGCCGGTGACGTCGGGTCCGCTGACGCTGACCACGCCAAAGTGGATTCCCGGCCATCACATGCCGTCGGGCCCGGTGAACGATATTACCGGCGTGGTGTTCACGGCGAATGGACAGACGCTGGCCTGGCGTCGCGACGACGTGGATCTCTACCAGTATCATCTGACGATTCCCAAGGGCGTGACGACGCTGCATGCGCATCTGGACGCCATTGTGACGAGTCGAGTGACGCAGAAGATCGCGGTGCTCGAGTGGGAAAAGTTGTTGCTGTATCCGGCCGGGATTCCAGTGCATGAGATCGCGATTGAACCCGCGGTGAAGGTGCCGGCGGGCTGGGGCATTGGCACGGCGCTGGCACCGGCGGGCGAAGGCAAGTATCCGGTGCCCGAGGCGGGCGCGGTGACGCGTTTTCAAGCGACCAACGTGGAGCAGCTTGAGGATTCGCCGATCATCTCCGGCCAGTACTTTCATGAGTACGAACTGGCGAAGGATGTGACGCCGAAGCACTACATCGACGTGGTCTCTGACGAGCCGGAGGATGCGGAACTGCGCCCGGCGCTGCTGGCCGAGTTGAACAATCTGGTGCGCGAGGCGGGTACGCTCTATGGCTCGCATCACTACGGCGTGTATCACTTTTTGCTGACGCTGTCGGATGTGGCGGGCGGCGAGGGACTCGAGCACGGACAGTCGTCGGATAACGGCGTGGGCGAGAAGGGATTTTCGGACGCCGAGCATCAGTCGCGCGAGGCCGATCTGCTGCCGCACGAGTTTACGCACTCGTGGAACGGCAAGTATCGCCGGCCGGCGGGGCTCTATCAGCCGGACTTTGCGACGGCGCAGCAGGGCGCGTTGTTGTGGGTCTACGAGGGCATGACGCAGTACTGGGGCAATGTGCTGGCGGCGCGCGCGGGACTGGCGACGCAGCAGGAGTTTCTGGATGACCTGGCGATGACGGCGGCCTCGCTTGATACGAAGTCGGGCCGTGCGTGGCGTTCGACTGAGGACACGGCGATTGCGGCCAGCATTCTGCGCGGCGGCAATCCGGCGTGGGTGAACTGGCGTCGCAGCCAGGACTACTATCCTGAAGGCCAGTTGGTCTGGCTCGATGCCGATACGCAGATTCGCGCGCTGACCGGCGGCAAGAAGTCGCTCGACGATTTCGTGAAGATCTTTTTGGGCAAGGGCGGCAACACGGCCTCGCTGATTGTGCCCTACACCTTTGACGAGGTGGTGAAGGATCTGAACACGGTGGTGGCCTATGACTGGGCCAAGTTCCTCGACGAGCGGATCAACAAGATCAATCCTCGCGCGGACGTGGCGGGCATTGAGCGCGGTGGCTACAAGCTGGTCTACAAGGACAAGCCGCTGAAGGGCGCGGGCGGTCGCGGTGGCGTCGATGTGTGGTATTCGCTGGGTGCGCGTGTTTCAGGCGAAGGCCAAGTGGCCGATGTGCGCTGGGGCGGCGTTGCCGACAAGGCGAAGCTCGCACCGGGCGACAAGATTCTGGCGGTGAATGATCGCACCTTCTCGCCGGATGTGTTGAAGAAGGCCGTGCATGACTCGAAGACGGTGACGACGCCGATCCGGCTGATCGTGTCCAACGAGAGCTTTGTGCGCATTGTCGAGGTGGATTATCACGATGGTGAGCGGTATCCGGCGCTCGAGCGCGTCGAGGGCAAGCCGGCCCTGCTCGATGCGATTGCTGCTCCGCTGACCAAGCTCGAAAAGGTCGACGAAGAGAAGAAAGATAAGTAGACGCAATGAAGAAGGCCTCCGGCGTGCAGAGCGTCGGAGGCTGATTTTTTATGGATCAATGAAGGAGAGAAACCATGAGAAAACATTGGGCGCGCAGCTTGATGAGTTTGCTTTTTATTTTGACTTTTGCCGTGGCATCGGGCGTGTGCGCCGACAAGCCAGAGACGCAGGAGGACTTTGTCCGCTCGCACTACACCAAGTACGAGTATCGGATTGCGATGCGCGACGGCGTGAAGCTGTTCACCTCGGTGTACGTGCCGAAGGCCGAGGCCTTTGCCGAGCACGGGCCGTATCCGTTTTTGATCAGCCGCACGCCGTACAGTTCCGCGCCCTATGGCGAGGACAAGTATCCGCAGCGGCTTGGGCCCTCCGACGAGTTTGAAAAGGGCGGTTACATCTTCGTTTCGCAGGATGTGCGCGGGCGGTGGATGAGCGAGGGCGAGTTTGTCGAGATGCGTCCGCACATCGACGTGAAGAAGTCGCCGAAGGATGTGGACGATGCCAGCGACCTCTATGACACGCTGGAATATTTGCTGAAGCATGTTGAAAACAACAACGGCAAGGCGGGCATCTGGGGCATCTCGTATCCGGGCTTTTACACGGCGGCCTCGATGATCGATACGCATCCGGCGCTGGTGGCGGCCAGTCCGCAGGCTCCGATGGTCGATCTGTTCCGTGGCGACGACTCGTACCACAACGGCGCCTTCAAACTGTCGGCGACCTACGGGTTCTATCAGTTCTTTGGCCCGCAGAAAAATCCAACGGAGAAGGAACCGCCGTCGTCGTTCGACTTTGGAACGCCGGACAGCTACAAGTTTTATCTGCGTGCGGGCAATCTGGCGAACCTGACCAAGCTGATGCAGGTCGATCCGAAGTTGTGGAACGATCAGTACCGGCACAACACCTACGATGCGTTCTGGCAGGCGCGCGATCTGTCGCGGCATCTCGACAAGGTGAAGTGCGCGGTGCTGGTGGTGGGCGGCTGGTATGACGCCGAGGACCTAGAGGGCCCCTTCCGCGTCTTCGAGGCGGTGGGCAAGACGAATCCGCAGGTGACGCTGGTGGAAGGCCCGTGGGTGCATGGCGGCTGGATGCGCTCGGAGGGCGACCATCTGGGCGATGTGCCGTTCAACGCGAAGACGGCCGAATACTATCGCGCGCATGTGCAGTTCCCGTTCTTCGAGCATTATTTGAAGGGCAAGGGCGAAGCGCAGCCGAAGGCCGTGGTCTTTGAGACGGGCGCGAATGTCTGGCACCGGCTTGCTGCATGGCCGCCGAAAAATGCCGCAGCGAAGACGCTCTATTTCCACGCCGATGGCAAGCTGAGCTTTGAGGCTCCAACCGAGGCGGCAAGCAAGGACGAGTATCTGAGCGATCCGAATCATCCAGTGCCCTTTGTCGGCTACACGACCGACACGGTGCCGCAGCGTTTCATGGTGGACGATCAGCGCTTTGCGAGCGAACGGCCGGATGTGGTGACCTATCAGACCGAACCGCTCGAAGAGGACGTGACGATTGCCGGGCCGATCTCTCCGCGTCTGAAGATCGCCAGCACCGCGACCGATTCCGATTTCGTGGTGAAGCTGATCGATGTGTATCCGGGCAACTATCCTTCGCCGGACGATGGGCACGGCAACAAGCGCGTGCTGGGTGCGCCGCCGCTGGTGATGGGCGACTACGAGCAACTGCTGCGCGCCGAACCCTTCCGCGCGAAGTTCCGCAAGAGCTGGGAGAAGCCCGAGCCGCTGAAGCCGGGCGAGCGGACGGCGATCGAGTTCACGATGCCCGACGTTTATCACACCTTCCGGCGCGGCCATCGCATCATGGTGCAGGTGCAGAGCTCGTGGTTCCCGCTGGTGGACCGCAATCCGCAGACCTTCACGGAGATTCCGACGGCCAAGCCCGATCAGTTCCAGAAGGCGACCGAGACCATCTTCCACGAGAAGGATGCGGCGAGTGGCGTCGAGGTGCTGGTGGTGCCGCAGAGCTAGAGCAGTTTCCCGTTCAACAAAAAACTGCCATGCGGAATGCGTGGCAGTTTTTTGGTTGTGCTGCAAATGTTGCCTTCAATACGCGGGAACGTGTCGCGCGAATCTTTCGCGGAGGGAGCAGGGGCATGAATGCCCTGCTCCTTCCTGTCAGCAAAAAAATCCCCTGCCACGCATGTGCGCGGCAGGGGATTTTTCTTGTTGCACTGTGCCGTAAGAACTACCAGCTTACCTTGCCGCCGAACTGCAGCGTGCGGGGCGTGTTGTACTGCGAGGTGATTTTGCCGAACGAGGAGCCGGAGCTGATCGTCGGGGCCGAGTAGGTCACATGGTTGAGCACGTTGAAGGCTTCGGCGCGGAACTGGAACTTGGTTCCGTACAGCAGCTTGATGGTGCGCAACAGCGAGAGATTGAACTCGTTGAGTCCATCGGTGCGCCAGTGCGTGTTGGTCGTCGAGAAGCTGCGGATCGCGTAGGTGTTGGCAGAGCTGAAGTGCGAAGTGTCGAAGGCCTTCGAGTGGTTCTTCGCATTCCAGTGGATGTCGCCACCGTCATAGATCCAGTTGGTGCCCCACTTGACCGGAGCGCCGGACTGCATCGAGTAACCGAGGGTCATGGTCCAGTCCTCGGCTGCCTTGCGCACGATCAGGTTCGACGGGTTGTAGAGCTTGCCCTTGCCGAAGGGCAACTGGTAGATGCCCGTGACCGAGATGTGGAAGGGATAGTCGATGGTGGAGATGCGGCGCTCGTACTGATCGTCGGCATCGTTCAGCTTCGACAGACCTTCGATCAGCTTTGACCAGGAGAAGTTCGAGGTGACCGAGAGCCCCTTCGACATGCGGTGATCGTAGCGGGCATTGAGGCTGTGGAAGTGCGACGAACCGGCGTTGAGGTCCTCTTCGTCGACGCCACCGTAGGGGAATTCCGGATAGGGAACCAGCAACTGATAGAGCGAGACCGTCGACTTGTCGAGTGTCGAGGTGCTCGACAGCAGACCGTAGAACGGGTTGCTGGCGCTGGTGCTCAATGCGGCGAGTTGCGTCGAGGTCTGGCGATACTGCTTGGGAATGTAGTTGAGCTGGGTATCGCTGACCTGAATGCGGGTTGCATGGTTGCCCAGGTAGCTGAGGCTCACCATGTCGTTCGGCGTGATCTGATGCTGGATCTGCAACTGCCAACGCTGCGAGTAGCCAGCGCGCTGCTGCGGTGCCAGGAAGGTGATCGACTGACCGACGAAGGTGTCGGCGCCGAGCGTGGAGCCGGTCGGTGCCGTCAGCCCGTTGGGGAAGGCGGTCGACCAGGTTTTTGCCGGAGGCGTGTGGAAGTTGCCGTCCTGCGAGGCAACGTAGGAGGTGGCGCCGCTGAAGCCATTCTGCGTCGGGTCGGCGATCGGTGCGATCGGGAAGACGTAGATGCCGTAGCCGCCCTGAATCGTCGTGCCCTTCAGGCGCTCCGGCTTCCAAGAGATGCCGATGCGGGGGCTGAAGATCTTCGACGGAGTCTGGTAGATGCTGCGGTTGCTGGCCGAGGGGAAGGTCAGTCCGCCGACCGGATCGAAGCTGGAGGGCGTCATGGTGTAGCCGCTCACCGAGGTGGCCTTGGCCAGATAGGTGTTGTAGGCAGCAATGGCCTGGTTGGTCATGCTGTGCGGTGCGGCCGGATCGAATCCGCTGGTGGAGCGATTGTTGCGCTCGGTCAGCGGGAAGTCGTGTTCGAAACGCACGCCCAGGTTCACGACCAGGTTCGGGCGCAGCTTGAAGTCATCCTGCACGAACAGAGCCATGTAGTTGAGCTTGGTGGCGCTGAAGGCGTTGGTGTCGAACTCGCCCGAGGTGGGCAGGCCCATTTCGAACTCGGCCAGATCGTTGCCCCAGCCAGCCTTGGAACCCTCATAGGTGCTGGTCGGCGACTTGACGGTGTAGTCGGTGCCGAAGGTGTACATGCCGTCGGCGTTCTGCCAGTTGGTGGTGAAGCGACGATTCTGACGAACGTCAACGCCGACCTTGATGTTGTGCGCACCGGCCTTGTGCGTGACGTCGCCGAAGAAGTGGTAGCTGTCAAAGGCATTGGAGACGGCCGAGGCATTCGAGCCCGAGCCGAGGCACTGGATGCCGGAACCGTTGCTGATCTGGTTGCCCGACGAGGTGGTGCAACTGGCGCTGGTGCTCATGCCGGTGAACTTGATCAGGGGCATGGCCTTGTAGCTGGTCGTCAGGCTCTGGAAACCGAGCGAGGTCGGGTCCAGGCCGGCGCTGGTCGGCGTCTGGATTTCAACAAAACGCATCCAATTGACGCGCGCGTTGATGTTGGTGTGAGCGCTGAGGGTGTGGACCTCATCGAGCGTGCCGCCCCAGTTGACGCGGTTCAGGTTCATGCCCGTGGCTTCATTGCCGAGGAAGTTGTTGCCCTTCTGCAGACGCTGGTTGTGCCACATCTTGAAGAACAGCTTGTCCTCGGTGGTGGGGATGAAGTCGAGGCGACCAAACTCGCTGTCGAAGAAGTTCGGCGAAATCGGATCGATGGCGTAGTTGGCCGAACCGGCGGTGGTGACGCCCGTCGGGTAGTACTGCATCAGGTTGTAGGCGATCGGGTTGTATTCCTTCAACGTCTTGCCGGTCAGAGAGGTCGAACAGGTGCTCGACAGGAACAGGCAGTTGTTGGCCACGGCCGTACGCGCCGAACTGGTCGTCGAATACGAATACGGATCGTAGAGCGTCGTGTTGCTCAGATCGCCGAAGTCACCATTGCGTTCGCGGTCGGTCGGCACCGAGATGCTGCCGGAGTTCGGCGAACTGTCGCGGATACCCTGCCAGGCAAACTCCCAGAGCAGCTTCTTGCGGCCGTCGAACAGGTGCGGAATGAAGATCGGGCCATTGGCCGTCAGTCCGTACTGGTTGTAGCGGGTCACGGCGCGCTTCAGGTGGTTCAGGTTGTTGAAGTAGCTGTTGGCCTTGAAGAACGAAACCTGGTTGAATTCGTAGGCATCGCCGTGGAACAGGTTGCCGCCGCCCTTGGTGGTCATGTTCACAAAGCCGCCACCGGCATGGCCATAGGCCGCGTCGGGCTGGAAAACAGTGGTCTTGACCTGGCCGACGACGTCGGAGGGCGGGTTGTAGGTGGTGCGGAACTTCCAGTCGATGTCGGCCGATCCATCGAGCTCAACCTCGGTGGAACCGGTCGGCGTGCCTGCTACGGTGCCGTTGCTGGAGTTGTCGAAGGGACGGTTTTCGCCCGGGGCGTCAGTCTTGGCCATGCCCGCGGCCAACTGTGCCAGCGTCGACGGCGTACCGCCATTGAGCGGCAGGTCGCGTACGGCCTGGGTGCCCATCGTCTGTGCGCTGGAGGCGGTGTTGCCGCTCGACATGGAGGCATCGAGATGAATGGTGATCGTCTGCGAGGCATCGCCCGGAGTCAGCGGGATGGTGATCGTGATGTCACTGCCCGGATTCAGCGTCAGGCCCTGGCGGATGTAGGTCTTGAATCCCTGAGCGCGAACCTCGACCTGATAGGTGCCTGGGGCCAGCGAGGGAATGGAGAAACGGCCTTGCGCATCGGTTACAGTGCTTGAAGATGCGCCGGTGTCGGCTTGTGTGGCTTTGATTTGCGCTGAGGATACCGGAAGGTTGTCTCCAGCTTGTACTGCACCCAAAATTGTTGCACGAAATTCTTGCGCCTGCGTCGTTGCCAGAGCCGAGAACAAAAAAGCTCCAAGCAGGGTCAAGACGAGGGTGCGCATCTGATGAATCGTTGTTTTATGTGCGTTCACTACCCGACCTCTTGGTTATTTGTTGATGGAAATCCCCGACGAAATTTTGAGGTGAGGGAAGTGTTGCCACGGCTCCGGCGCAGATCTTTCGAGGTGTGGGAAGTGCATGTGCAACATGTTTTCCTTATCGCCTGTAAATTTCAGAACAGGAAAAATGTGCTATTGGCCAAACTTGTTCATTCTAATTGTTTTTATGTTGCCTTGAAGTGAGGGAGAGCACCTCTAGATAAATAGTTATCGCTAAAGGCCTTCCGTCGACAGGAGATAGAAATATTTCCAAAAAATCGATTTTGTCTGCCGGAATGCAAAAAATGGGACGGGAGGAACGGGAGAGAACAGAGGTCCTTGTGCGGCAAAATCTCTGGACAAAAAATCCGCCCGCGTCTTCCTGTAGGGAGGGCGCGGGCGGACGGTGCAAGGGCGGCTTTAGAGTGCGCCGCCGCCGAGTGCCTTGTAGAGTGTGACCTGATTGCTAAGGCGCGCAAGGTGCAGGCTGATCAGCGTAACCTGACCGCTGTAGAGCGAGCGTTGCGCGACGAGAACGGCCTGATAGTTATCGATGCCGGCCTTGTAGCGCGCCTCGGTGAGGTGGTAGGTTTCAGCGAGCGCCCTGACGTTGGCCGTCTGGGCATTCTCTTCTTCGAGCAGGCGGACGCGGCCATTGAGAGCGTCGCTGACCTCCTGGAAGGCGGTTTGAATCGCCTTTTCGTATTGGGCGACGTAGGTGTCGCGGGCAACCTCGGCCAGCTTGTAGTTGGCCGCGCGGGTACCGGCGTCGAAGATGGGCAGCGAGACCTGCGGGTTGAAGAGCCAAGTTCCCGGACCGCCCTTGAAGAGGTTGGCGAGGGAGTTGCTGAGGACGCCGCCGTTGGCGGTCAGGGCGATCTTCGGGAAGTAATCGGCGCGGGCGGCGTCGAGATTCGCGTAGGCGGATTTCAGGCTGTGTTCTGCCTCGCGAATATCGGGCCTACGCAACAGGGTCTCCGAGGGAATCCCGGCCGAGACGTCCTTGATACTCGTGCCGTCTCCCATGCTCTTGGGCAGCAGCGCCGGGTCAACGGGGGCGCCGACCAGCACGGCGAGCGCGTTGTTGTCGGCCGAAACCTGATGCTGATAGCGGGCGATGTCGGCGCGGGCGGCCTCGACCTGACTGAGAGCCTCGCTGACATCGAGATTGGAACCGATGCCGTGTTCGCTGCTCTGACGGATCAGATCGTAGGTGGCCTGTTGCGAGGCGAGGGTTTGCTGCGCCAGCGCGAGGCTTTGCTGATCGGCCGCCAGCGTGAGGTAGCTGGTCGCGACCGAGGAGATGAGCGCAACCTGCGTGTCGCGCCGTCCCTCGTCACTGGCGAGGTAGAGCTCGAACTGCTGCTGGCTGAGGCTGCGCAGGCGATGGAAGAGATCAAGCTCCCAGGAGGAAACCTGGGCGCCGATGCTGTCCGACTCCGAAACGTAGCTCTTGTTGAGCCCGGAGACGTTGCGCGGCAGCCGTTGGGCGCTGCCACTGGCCACGCCATTGACGGTGGGGAACTGCTGTGCGCGCTGCAGCCGATATTGCGCCGCGGTTTTTTCGACATTGAGCAGTGCCACGCGCAGGTCACGATTGTTGTTGAGCGCGAGGGTGATGACCTTCTGCAGGTTCTCGTCGGTGTAGACGTCCTGCCACTTGAGGTCGGCGGCTGCCGGGGCCGTGGCGGGGGAGGCCTGCGCGTGTTCTTCCGCGCTCAGGTCGTCCTGCCAGACCGAGGGAGCCACCGGCAGCGTGGGCTGCCGGTAGGCTTGCTTCTTGGGAACGCAACCGCTGAGACCGAGCGTGGCTACGGCCGATGCGCAAAGAATGAGGGAGAGCCGGGTCATTGCTGCACCTCCGTGGGGCCAGCCGCGGGGTTCGACGCCGTGGTCTTTTTCTTGCCGAACTTCTCGGAGACCAGGACGAAGAACAGTGGGATGAAGATCAGATCGATGAAGGTGGCCGAGACCATGCCGCCGGTGACGGCGGTGCCGATACCCTTCATGGCTCCGGCGCCAGCGCCGTGCGCAAGCGCGAGCGGCAGGGTGCCGAAGAAGAAGGCCAG
>DBTV01000033.1 GCA_002307235.1 Acidobacteriaceae bacterium UBA1307 | reverse complement strand
AACCTGCCGAAGACTAACACCGATAATGGTACAGAAAAACTAGGCCCTTCACCCTGATCCATTATTGATAGGAGCTTGTTGTGGACGTTCCGATTCTACGTGGCGATTGTGGGTGCAAAATGACGGATTGCATTCTGTTGCAACGCATCTATGGCAGGACAAAATCCGCGACTTCAACAAGGAAGAGAAAAATGTAGGGCATCCGAAAAAAGCCGTGCGCGAAAAGGTATGCAACACAAGTTGGATTGAAGATGCCTGGGAATACCTTCATCGCGTTGAATTTTGGGAAGAGTATCCAGAAGATCTTCGGGCGCGCTTCCATTTAGACGAAGAAACGGCCTCTGCCATCGAGATGCGGGCTCAATATCTTTCTGGATTGCGGCTGTCTTCAAATCGTTTTAAGCATGAAGCAGAACAACGGCCACTCTATTCGTCAGCGCCAGATGACGACCATCGGGCAGTTTGCCCTCGAAAACCTCGAGGATGGGATTGCGAAAGATATGGTTTTGCCATCGATGTCATGGCGCGCATGTACACCGACGCGGAGCCGTGTTCTACGATGCAGCAAGCGTTGCAATACTACATTTGCAATGTAGATCGCGAGCATTTTGTTCATTTTCGCGATTTGTCTTGCGCTCCAGAAGCTACGCGGTGGATCTATTTTCTCTCGCAACTGAACATTAAACGGTCTTCTTTACGGTTTGTCAGCGGTAATGCCATGCCGGTACCTTCTGAGAGAAAAGAATGGGAACGCGTTCTTTTCATGAAGGCCGAGCCACGTCCCAAGGGAGGAGATTTCGGACCGAAGTCGGCGTTGTGCATTGGCTTGCGCAGAGAGCAGGATGAGCACCGTTTTACCAATGCGGCCTATCGATTTATTTTTCTGATGGGCTATATCGCGTTTGGCGCAGTTCCCGACACGAGGAAGACTCAATAGGCCATGACACGGATGGCAGGCCATGGCCGAAAATGCTTCACGTTCTATGGCAGGAAATGGCAGGCTACAGATGAGCACATGACGCGCGCGTTCGTTTGGCCCATTCGAACTGGTATCAGGTGCCCAAATTCTGCGAAGGAGAACAGGTATCAAGTGCCTGATGCAGGTAGAATCGATTACGCACAAGTGGCAGATAAATAGTATCTTTTAACTGCATGTGCAAAGAGGTTTTACCGGGAACTTTGATGTAGCGTTTGCGGAGCATCTTTCTTCGCTGTCCTTATGGGGATCCGCGACCAGCAAGGGCTGTCTACGGCAACCGCTGAGCCAGCAGATTGCAAAGTTGCGTTCCCATAAAAATTATTGTAGAGTTCATAAAACGCATTGCCGCAATAATCGTCCAAAAAGCCTTTTACCTCGAGGCAGATTTTTCACAAGGATCTCGCGGCAGCTTTAAACCTCACGACGAATGGATATTGACCCCATGATGCAGCTTCAGATCAATCGAAAAAAAACATGCATCATGGATTGTTGTTGTAGCTTATAGCCTTTCGTTTGCGGTCGCACTACGCGCGGCCGGGTCTTCAGTTCTGCATACTTTTCGCCGCTCAACGCGATAGTTCTGCGCGCATGCACGTGTTTGCGATTGCAGGCTCGTTTTCAAGCCCCACGAATGTCGTCTTTGCAGATATATGGATGGAGAGCCATATGAAATATCTATCTTTTGAACGAGGGGCTCGTTTGCTGCGAGTCATTTTCGTCTTCGTCTTTATGGCTGGCGCCGTTGTTGGCTTTGCACAATCAACAAGCGCCGGAACCATTACCGGCACCGTGACGGATTCTCAGGGCGCAGTGATCCCCGATGCCACGATTACACTGACGGATGCGAGCACGCATGTGCGGCGCAAGACGACCACCAACAGTGTGGGCCTTTATGTGTTGCCCAGCGTGCCGCCGGGAAACTATGCCATCGCCGCGCAGAGAAGCGGGTTTTCTCCTTCGGAGATTCCATCGCTCACGGTGCGTGTGGGTACGCAGAGCACCGCCAATCTGACTCTCAAGGTCGGAAGCGATACGACGGTGATCCAGGTCGAGGCATCGAATGCCGATTTGCAGACCATGAATGCGACGGTGGGTGAGACGGTGGAGCCGGTCATGGTCGACTCGCTGCCTTCGATTGGCCGCGACGTGACGACCTTTGCCGCATTTCAGCCCGGCGTGACGCCCTCGGGCTCGGTTGCCGGAACGCTCTCCGATCAGGCGGTTTTTCAACTCGATGGCGGCAACAACTCAAGCGATATGGACGGCAGCATGAGCTCCTATACGGGCTCATTTGGAAACTCGACGACGGGCGGTTTTCTCAGCGCCAGTTCCTCGGGTGTGATTCCGATGCCGCAGGACAGCATTGAGGAGTTCAAGGTGGCGACCTCGGGACAGACGGCCGACTTCAATAACTCCTCGGGCATGCAGTCGCAGGTGGTGACCAAGCGCGGCCGCGACAGGTGGACGGGCACGACCTATGAGTATTATCTCAATAACAACTTCGGCGCCAACACCTGGCAGAACAACAATCCCAAAAGTTATACGAAAAAAGCGGACGGGCACTATAGCCGTTTTGGCGCGGCGGCCGGTGGCCCGATACTGCCGAATTTGTTTGGCGGAAAGAGCTATCTGTTTGCCAATTACGAGGGGTTCCGCTATCCGAATGTCGTCACCTACGAGCGCACCGTTCCTTCGGCGGCCATGCTCAACGGCTATCTGACATTGGCCAAAACTGGTTCATCGACGGCGGTTTCACTTTCTCCCGACACGCTCAAAAGCTATGATCCGCGCGGGTTGGGCTTCAATGCGACGATGAAGGCCTTCTATGCCAAGAATCTTCCGCAGCAGGGAAGAAGTTATGCCGGCGGCACCTTTGACACGAGCTGCGGATCGATCAGCACGTCGTACTGCGACGGGGTCAACATTATCGGCTACCAGGCCAATCTCAAGTTGCCGCAGAGCTCCAACTTTTTTGTGGCGCGCATCGATCATGACTTTGGCGCGCGCTGGCACTGGATGGCGAGTTATCGCTATTACAAACTGAATCAGTACACCGCGAATCAGGTGGACATCGGCGGATTTTTCGAGGGCGACACGCTCGGTGTTCCCGCCGCGCGGTCGAGCCGTCCTCAGCAGCCCTGGTATTTTGTCACCGGGCTGACGACCAATGTTAGCCAGAATCTTACCAATGATTTTCATCTGAGTTATCTGCGCAACAGCTGGGAGTGGAAGGATAGTGGCGCTCCGGCGCAGATCTCGGGCGCGGGCGGCGCAGTTGAGCCGCTCGGCGAGCTGACGACATCGACATCCTCGACCGCGGCCTATTCCGCCGTCATGGCCCCGTTCAACGTGAACACGCAGGATATTCGCACGCGCGTTTGGGATGGGCACGATTACTTTCTGCGCGATGACCTGACCTGGCTCAAGGGCAATCACCTGGTCCAGTTCGGCGGGCAGTATCAGCATAACTACTACTTCCATAATCGCACCGATAACGGAAACTCGATCAATTACACGACGACGTACCAGATAGGCGATTCGAGCGGCGGCGGCACGGTCAACTATGCCGGGCTGTCGCAGTATTTTTCAACCTCAACAGCGCTGACCGGACGTCTGCTCGATACCTACTATGGGATCGTCACCGATTCGCAGGTGGCCAACACGTATGCGATGAAGAGTGGAACGTTGGCGCTGAACGGCACGCAGACGCCGATTGCGGCGCGCACCACGGTGCCCTACTACAATCTCTACGTCTCCGATGCCTGGCACATTCTGCAGAATCTTACCATTAATTATGGCCTGAGTTATGCCCTTGAGATGCCGCCAACCGAGCGCGATGGTAAGCAGATCTCTGCGCGCGAGTTTTTGAATACACGCGCTGCTGATGCCGCGCAGGGAACGCCCTACAATCCCGAGACCGGCTTCGAGCTTCTTTCAAACATGCGCGGCCTATCCTTACGATCCCTATTATGGATCGATCAGCCCGCGCATTGCCCTGGCCTATACGCCGCGGTTTTCCGGCCGTCTTGGCAAGTTCTTCGGCGATCACGCAACGGTGATTCGCGGAGGCTATGGCCGCCTGTACTCGCGGTTGAATGGCGACGTGCAGGTGCTTAACCCCATGCTGAGTCCGGGCCTGATTCTCGCGGTGCAGTGCCGCAACGTGAAGTCGGATGGCAGCTGCGGCTCAACGGCGGTGACCGACTCGACGGCCTTCCGCATGGGCACCGACGGGCTGACGGCACCGCTAGCCTCGGCGCCAAGCACGCTGGCGCAGCCGTATTTTCCTGGATACAGCGGCCCGGGTGTGGCCGTTGCCTCGCCGCTCGATCGCTCACTGCGGCCGAGCGATGTGGATACCTTCAACTTTTCCATTCAGCGTCAACTGGGTCGCCGTGTGACGGTGGAGGCGGGCTATATCGGCCGCCTGATTCACCACGAGTACACGATGATCAATCCCAATCAGGTGCCGTACATGTTCGCGCAGGGCGGGCAGAGTTTTGCCGAGGCCTATCTGGCGTTGGAGCAGGCCTATGGCTGCACGAGTTCCGCCAGCCTCTGCGCGACCAATTCCAGCAAGGCCGCGGCGGGAACCTATCCGACCGTTGCCGCGCAGTCCTTCTTTGAAACCGCGCTCGGCGGAAGTACCAGTGCCTATTGCACAGGCTACGCCAACTGCACCACGGCCGTGTTGCACAAGCAGCGCTCGAACCTTGTCGCGCAGAAGGTCTTCTCGCTCTGGTCGGCGCTCGATGGCACCTACTTCACCTTTGGTCGCACCATGATGAACACGGCGATTCCAGGGCAGAGTTACGGCAGCAGCGGTCAGATGACGACCGGCCTTTCCGTGGGTGTTTCAGAAGGCTGGGGCAATTACAACGGCGGATATTTCTCGGTGAAGGTTTTCAACTGGCACGGACTCACGCTGCAGGAGAATCTGACGTACAGCAAGGCGCTGGGCACCTATGCCTTTACGCAGGCGACCAGCGGCTCGGTGCCGAATGACTCATTCAACGTCGGGGGCAATTACGGCGTGCAGTCCTTTGATCAGAAGATCATCTTCAACACCTTCGTGGTTTTTGAAACACCCTGGTACAAGCAGCAACGCGGCGTCGTGGGGCGCGTGGCGGGCGGATGGACGATTTCGCCGGTTCTTACCGCAGGCACCGGGCAGCCGCTGGGCTGCACGACGAACGCCGGCAGCCAGTCGTTTGGCGGCGCCGATGGCAGCAACTATTCTGCGAAGGATAACTGCGCTTTCACCACTCCCTACAAGGGGGGATATCATATTCATCGCAATGTTTCTGGAGGCACTGATGCCAACAACATCGCGGTGGGCACGGCGGTGAAAGGCAGTGGCAATGCGGCTCTGAACATGTTCAAGGATCCGGCGGCCGTCTATGACACGGCGCGCCCGCTGATTCTTGGCCTGGACAACAAGGTCGGTGGTTATGGACCGATTCGCGGCCTGCCGTATCTCAACATCGATCTGAGCGTGAAAAAGAAACTGGTCGTGCGCGATGCCTACAGCGTCGAGTTCACCGGCGTCTTTTTCAACGTGATGAACCATCTGGATTTTTCCAGCCCCTCGTTGAGCATCGCCACGCCAAGCTCGTTCGGCGTCACCAAAACACAGGGCAACACGCCGCGTATGATTCAGATGGGCGTGCGCGCCAACTTCTAGAGCATTTTCGGAATACACGTAGACTTTTTAAACGGCGTGCAAGGTGACTTTTTCTTGAGGAAAAAGCCACTTAGCCTCTCGCTTTCGGTCTACAGCAATTCCGAAAATGCTATAACCCAGGCGGCAACGCAGATGGCTGTTTGTGTCATTGGATACGGACATGTACCGAAGGGTGCATGCCCGTGGCCTTTGGATCGAGGCGGATCGGATGAAGACGAAAAATAAAGTGAAGTGTTTGGCCGCGGCTCTGCTTGCCCTCGCAATCATGGGGCCGTGCGCATCGTTGTTTGCAGAGGAAAATGCAAAGGGCGCGCTGCCATCGATTGCGCAAAAAACGGCGGGGCTCCGGCATCAGCCGGGTTGGATGGCGCTTGATTGGGATGCGGCTTCGGGCAAGCTCTATCTGGAGATTCCGCGCTGGCACGAAGGGCGCACGCCGGATTTTCTGCTCGAGTGCCGTCTTCCCTGGGGCACGGGTTCGACCGAGATCTGGCTTGATCGCGGGCAGTACGCCTCGGCGCATGTGGTGCGCTTTGAGCGCAGCGGGCCGAAGATTCTGCTCATTGCCAGCAATCAGAATTTCCGCAGCAACGCGGCCGATGCGAGCCAGCAGCTTGCCGTGCGGCAATCTTTTCCAGAGTCGGTTCTTTGGGGATTCAAGGCCGAGGCTGAATCTGCCGATGGCACCGTGCTGGTCGATGCCACCGAATTTTTCTTGCACGATGAGCAGGGCGTTGCCGAACGCATCGCCAGCGCGCAGAAGCGCACGGGCAAGGTGGACAGCTATAAGCTCGACCCGACGCGCTCCGTGCTAGTGCCGGAGGGCATCAAGAGTTTCGCGAAAAATCTCTCGGTTGAGTCAGAGCTGACCTTTACGGCCAGCGGTCCGCTCGAAGGAAGATACGTTGCCGATGTGACGCCCGACGCGCACGCGCTCACCGTGCATGAACAGATTGGCTTTGTAGAGTTGCCGCCGCTCGATGGCAGCTTCGCGCCGCGTCGCTTTGTTCCCCGCGCCGGTTATTTTGTCGGGCAATACCGCGACATGACTGCGCCGCTCGGCCAGCCGCTCGAGCAGCAGTTCATTCTGCGCTATCGCCTCATCAAGAAAGATCCGAACTGCGTCACGGCCTGCGAGCCCACGCATCCGATCCAGTACTACGTGGATCGCGGCGCGCCCGAGCCGATTCGCTCGGCATTGCGCGAGGGCGCGTCGTGGTGGGACGAGGCCTTTCAGGCCGCCGGATGGGCGAAGGGAAGCTTTCGCGTCGATCTGTTGCCCGAGGGTGCCGATCCCATGGACGTGCGCTACAACATGATCCAGTGGGTGCATCGTTACACGCGCGGCTGGAGCTATGGTCACGCCATCGCCGACCCGCGCACGGGGGAGATTCTGCAGGGCAATGTCACGCTCGGCAGCCTGCGCGCGCGGCAGGATTTTCTTATCGCCGAGTCGGTGCTTTCGCCGTACACCGCGGGCAAAAACTACACCGACAGCAACAACCCCATGCTGCAGATGGTGCTGCAACGCATTCGGCAACTGGGCGCACATGAGACCGGCCACACGCTGGGTCTTGCGCATAACTTTGCCGCCAGTCACCTCGGGCAGAACAACAGCGTGATGGACTATCCGCATCCTTACATCGCGCTCGATCACAACGGTGCTATCGATCTTTTACATGCCTACGCGAGCGGCATTGGCACCTGGGACAAGATCGCCATCAACTACGGCTATCGCCAATTCACCGTGCGGCAGAGTGAGCCGGCCGAGCTCGACAAAATTTTGCGCGAGGCCGACAAGGCCGGAGAGAGCTTCATCACCGATCAGGATGCGCGGCCGATTGGCGGCGCTCACCCCTACGCGCATCTGTGGGATAACGGCAGCGATCCTGTGGCGGAACTTGATCGTACCTTGCAGGTGCGGGATGCTGCCTTGCGTCACTTCGGCGAAAACGCGATTCCGGTGGGCACGCCGATGGCCGCGCTCGAAGACACTCTGGTGACGGTCTATCTGTTGCATCGCTATCAGACCGAGGCTGCCACGCGGCTGATCGGCGGTCTTGATTTCCGCTACAATCTGCGCGGTGACGGGCAGCAAAATCCGCAGATCGTTCCGGCCGAGCAGCAGAGAAAGGCTCTGGCTGCCGTGCTCAAAACGCTTTCGCCGCAGGCGCTCACTCTGCCCGAATCTCTGCTTGCGATTCTGCCACCCTATCCCCCCGGCTACGAACGCACGCAGGAGTCCTTTGCCGCGCATACCGGGCCAACATTCGATCCGCTTGCCGCAGCGGAGTCGGCGGCCACGCTTACCTTGAAGGCGCTGCTCGAGCCATCGCGGATCGCGCGTGTGGTTGAGTATCACGACCGCAAGGCGGAGGAGCCGAGCCTGCAGGAGATTCTCGCGGATCTTTCGCAGACAACGGCGACGCGCGCGACGGCGAGCAGCGCACTTGCGCGCGAGGTGGCACGTGCGGTGGAGAGCAGCGCGCTCGAGTCCATGCTGGCATTGGCGACGAATCCTGCAACCTCAAGCCAGGCGCGGGCCATCACGCGCGCACATCTTGAAGCGCTGCTGCGGCAATGGTCCGAGCCACAGCCTGCGCTCGACCCGGATGAGACTGCGCATCGTGCAGCGCTTGCCGAGCGCATTCGCACCTTTCAAAAAACGCCGGAGAAGTTCGTGCCCGCGCTCACCGTCGAAGCTCCCCCCGGCATGCCCATCGGCGATCTGGAGGAGTTGGACGGCGATCTATAAATTGCCTGCTGCCTGGCTCCGGTCGGGCAGCGCCTCTGGATGCGGATTCTCGCGCTCGATCCGCCGCATCATCGGTATCGAGAGCAGTTGCACGGCCGTCACTACGGGCAGCACCACACGCAGCGCGGCATCCGCCGAGATCCAGCGCATGCTCAAAAAGAAAAGTACAAAGCCCGCCGCACGGCCTGCCAGCAAACCAAATTCATGATGAAAGAGAAAGGCGTACAAACTGCGCCCCGTGCTTTGGGTCAACCGATCGATGACGCCAAATTCGGTGGCGTTATACGCGACATCGAGCAGTGGCTTGGCAGGCAGCAGGCAGGCCAGAAACAGCAGCACGCCCAGCGCATCAAAATGCCATGCCAAAAAAATTGAGCCCAGCAGATAAAGCCCCGCTCCCGCGGCATAGATCCTGCTGCGCTGATGGGGCGCGGCAACGCGGCCCGTCCAATAAAGCACCAGAGCCGACACAACTCCGCCGATCGACTGCGTAAGCCCGAGCGTTCCCTCCGCGCCGACCATGCGCAGCACCAACATGGCCGGCGCCGCAATGCTGTAGCCCTGCGCCACGCCTTTGAGCAGGGAGATCGCGAGAAAACGCCACCATGCGCGCGGAAAACTCCAGTACAAAAATCGCGCGGACTTTTGCCGCGCAAACTTTCCCCGCTCCACCAACAGGGCCGAGCAGACCGTGAGCACCAACGCGCCCATGGCGATCAGTAGATAGGCATGGTGCAGACTGCCGCCCATCCAGCCATACATCGAGGTCGATGCCAGCAGACCGCCGATCAGCAGCGGAACCAGCACGCCGGCCAGCGTAACAATAAAAAATTCCACGCCATAGTAGTAGTTGCGATTCTCGTTAGAGGTGCTTGATGCGGCCAGAAATCCGCGATTGGCCCAGAAGAGCCCCGTCGCGAGTCCAATCAACAACCCCGCGCCCACAGTCGTCGCCAGCGTTGTCGCGCCCATGTGCATCATCGCCACAATCGACAACCCGCTGAGCGCCATGCCTGCGGCATACAAATGCTTCGCGCCGATTCTCTCCATCAACAATCCGTTGAGCAGAAAGGCCAGTGGCGCTGCCGTGTACACCGAGAGCTGATAGACGATCACCCGCTCCAACTGATGCGAACTGCGCAACACAAATGCCGCCAGAAAAATCTCGAGCAACGAAAAGACCGACGCATAGATCATGTTGGCCAGAATCAGCACTCGCATCGGCTGCGGACAGGCGAAGAAGGAGGCGAGTTCGTTGCGAAGCAGCTTCATCCGAAACACCCTAGCATGGGGCCATAGTTGGTCTCTAGCAGTATGCAGCACGCGGGCAGGCTTGCGGAATCGCTGAATGACGCAATCTTCTCACGCAAAAAAGGAGGGAGAAACCGTCTTGACAGGTCTTCTGTCGGAGTGATCGAATATCGGTGCGCAATCGATTGGTGTTTGGATAAAATCTACTTCGCGGAGCTCATGCGATCATGCTGCAAAACATCTTCTCGCGCCGTCAAATGCTCTCTACCCTGGCGCTGGCCACGGCCGGCAGTGCGCTTGCTTCCGCGCGCATGGCCCACAGCGAAACCGCAACGCTCGGCGCGGCCGACGATGCCTTTCTCGACGAGCTTGAGCGCCGCGCCGTGCTTTTTTTCTGGGAGCAGGCAAGCCCTGTCACGGGCCAGATTCTCGATCGCGCACGCAATGATCTGAAGGGCGCGCGCGATGCCCGTCGCATGGCCTCCACCGCCTCGACCGGATTCGGACTCACCGCCCTGTGCATCGCCGACAAGCGTGGCTACCTTCCGCACCATCAGATTGTCGAGCGCGTGCGCACCACGCTCGACTGGCACCTGAACCACCTGCCCGAGGTGCACGGCTTCTATTACCACTTCAGCGACATCGAAACCGGCGTGCGCACCGGCAAGGTTGAGCTTTCGTCCATCGACACCGCGCTTCTGCTCTGTGGCATTCTCACCGCGCGGGTCTACTTTTCCGATGCGAAGATTCAGTCGCTGGCAGCGCAGATCTATGAGCGCGTCGATTGGCCATGGATGCTCAACAGCGGCCCGACCTTCTCCATGGGATGGACGCCCGAGGGCGGCTTCCTCGATGCGCGCTGGAAGAGCTACTGCGAGCTGATGATGATCTATCTGCTCGCCATCGGATCGAAGACCCATCCCATTGCCCCCGCATACTGGTCGCACTTTGCCCGCCCTCATATCCAGTTTGCCGGTTACGATTTCATCAGCGGCAACGATCCCATCTTCACCCATCAGTACTCGCACGCCTGGTTCGACTTCCGCAACAAGCGCGACGCCTACGCCAATTACTTCGATAACTCCGTCAAGGCTACGCGCGCGCACAAGGCCTTCTGCCTCTCGCTTCCGCAGTGGTACAACGAGGACTACTGGGGCATCTCGGCCTCGGACTACCAGGGTGGGTACACGGCCTGGGGTGGGCCTCCCGCGCAGGGACCGATCGACGGCACGGTGGTTGCTTGCGCGGCAGCAGGTTCGTTGCCCTTTTTGCCCACCGAGTGCGTGCATGTGTTGCGCGCGCTGCAGAAAAACTGGGGCGGCAAGGCCTGGGGACGCTACGGCTTCGTCGATGCCTTCCACCCCACAGCCAACTGGTATGACCCGGACGTGCTCGGCATCGATCAGGGTATCTCGGCCGTGATGGCGGAAAACCTCCGCACCGGTTTTGTCTGGAAAAATTTCATGCGCAATGCCGAGTGCCGTCGCGCCATGCAACTTGCTGGCTTTCACGGCGAGTAAATTCTTGCCTGGAGTGACCGGCGCCGGTCGCACTAAGGTATCCTATGAGCACGTTCACCGTGGCTCATCCTACTTTGAAATCGATTACGCTCAAAGAGCTCGCCGACTCTCTCGGCCTGTCGCAATCCACCGTCTCGCGCATATTGAATGGCGCTGGAGACAGCCATCGCATTGCGGCGGAAACCCAGTCGCGCGTGGCGGAAGCGGCCAAGCGTCTCGGCTACTCGGCCAACACCGTGGCCCGCAGCCTGCGCCAAAAACGCAGCTACACCATCGGCGTCATTCTGCCCGAAATCAGTGAAGGCTACTCGACCGCCGTGCTCAGCGGCATTGAAGACGAACTGCTCAAGGATGGTTTCTTCTACCTTGTCGTCAGCCATCGTCATCGCCGCGACCTGCTTGAAGGCTATCTGCGCATGATGCTGGCGCGCGCCGTTGAAGGCATCATCGCCATCGATACCCTCATTGAAGAGGATCTGCCCGTGCCGCAAGTCAGCATCTCCGGGCACGGCCGCCGCAAGGGTGTTACCTGCATCGAACTCGACCATAACGAAGCGGCACGACAGGCTCTTGAACATCTCAAGGCACAGGGGCACAAACGCATCGCCTTCATCAAGGGGCAGAGCTTCAGCTCCGATTCCTCTCCCCGCTGGCAGTCCATCGTGGCAATGGCCCGCGAGCTCAGCATCAAAGTCGATCCAAGACTCGTCGTCGAACTTGAAAGCAAGGAACCGGGTTCAGCGCCCGGCTTTGAAATCACCCAGAAACTGCTGGCTCGCCAAAAGCCCTTCACCGCCATCTTTGCCTTCAACGATGTCACGGCCGTCGGCGCCATCCAGGCTCTGCGCGAAGCCGGCATCCGCGTCCCGCGCGAAGTCTCGGTCGTTGGCTTTGACGATGTGCAGATTGCCACCATCTGCCAGCCCCCGCTCACTACCATCCACCAACCTCTGCGTGCCATGGGCCGGGTTGCCGCTGCCACGCTGCTCGAACAGATTCGCGATGATCAGCAAGAGGTCCGTCCCGAGGTGCTCACCGTGCATCCGCATCTGGTTGTGCGCAAATCTACCGGCAAGGTCAGCGGCGAAACGACGGCGGCAACAAAAAAATAGATTGCATCGCCACCGGCATGAGGCCTTTCTTCTTCCGCGCGTGCGAAGAAAAAAAGGGATGCGCCGCAGCGCATCCCAGAGTAAACACGGTAACCCCTAAAAGTTGAAGCGGGCCTGCACGCTGACCGTGCGCGATCCCAGAGCAGACTGCGCCTGGCCGAAGTTGGCCGACGTAATGTTGTTCGAGATGCTCGTTGCATCAAAGTTCATCAGGTTCAAAACATTGAAGGCATCCATGCGGATTTCAAGCTTGGCCTTGTCGCCGAGAATCGGAGCCTTGGGCATGCCAAAGGCCTTGGCCAGCGATATATCCACGTTGCGATAGCCAGGACCGTCGAAGGAGTTGCGCGCCAGTCCCGGCGCCGGAGGCAGCGCCGAAGCCACGCCCGGGAAGGTGGAACCGGCCACGGCGCTTGAGAAGTCGGGGATCTGGAAGTATTTGTTCTTGTACGCGGTCGAGGTCTGCACCACATTGCTCGTGTCGTTGATGTTGGCAAAGTTCTGATTGATGCCATTGCCCACGCCCGGGCCGGACTTGAAGGCATCGTTGCTGGTCTTGCGACCCGCTCCGCCAAGATAGTTCGGACGCAGCGTCGAGTAACCACTGCCTGTGTAGTAGAGCGCCGTGCTGGCCGAGTAGGTCGGCGTCCAGCCAAAGCCCGAGTGCAGATTCAGAATGCCGCTCAGCGACCATCCACCGGCTGCCTTCTCAAGCCATGAGTGCGCGCCCTTGAAAAAGACCGGCTGCCACAAGCCATAGATCTTCAGGCTGCGGCCAACGTTGAAGTCCGAACGGCCATAAGAGTAGCGACGGTTGAAGGGATAGGGGTCCTCTTGATACGGGCCCGAGCCATTGTCCATGCTCTTGCCCCAGGTAAACTGCGCATCGGCAGAAAACTGATGCGAGAACTGATGCTTGATGCCGGCCAGCATCATGTTGTTGTTCGACGAGGCATCGTTGCCGTACATGTCGACCGTCGTCACCAGAGGATTGAGCGTAATGCCACGCGCGGCCGCAATCACGTTGTAGTTGTACTGCGTAATCAGGTGGCGCGCGTTGCTTCCCTGGTAGCCGAGGTTCGTCACAATGTGATGGCCAAGATCGTACTCGGCCTGCAGTGAGTAGTGCTCGGAGTAGGCCGTCGGCAGGTTCTTCGGGAAGATCGTCACGCTCGCGCTGCCACCGGTGGGCAGGTGGTTGCTGTTGTAGCTCGTGATGGTGTTGGTGTTGGCGGCAAATCCTGAAAGCGAGTGGGCGTCGCTTGACACGCCGTAGCTGATCTTCGTGTTGATCGTCGTCGGGTCGTCGCTGGTAAAGTCATACCAGCCTGCTCCCGGCGGGTTGTAGTTCGAGTTCGCCGAAATGGCAATCTCTTCCTGGTTGAAGCTCAAACCAAAGCCACCACGAATCACCAGCTTGCCGTCATACTGATTCGGGCTCCAGTTGAAGCCGAGCTGCGGGCCAAAGTTGAACTTCTGCGGCGTCCATAGCTTGCCGCCCTGGCGAATCTTCAGATCGGTCAGCAGATTCGCGCCCTGCCCAAACTCGGCCACGTTCAGGTTGTTCTGCTTGCTGTTGAGTGCGTCAAAGTAGTTATAGCGCATGCCCAGGCTGATCGTCAGATTCGGCAGCGCCTTCCAGTCGTCCTGAACAAAAAATCCCCACAGGTTCTGGCGATTGTCGGCACGCGTTCCACCCGGCTTGCCGGTGACGGTGTTGAAGCTGCCCGACTCTTCCTTCGGCGCATCGTTGAGGAAGTCCCAAACGTTGAAGAAGGCGTAGCTGGGGCGGCCAATCGGATTGTTCAGATAGTAGAGCCGCGTAAAGTCGCCACCGAACTTGATCGTGTGACGGGTGAAGACCTTTGTCGCCACATCCTTGTAGCCATAGGTCCACTGGTTCAGATCGCTGCCCAGCGACGAGCCAAACGAGGTCAGCGTCACGCTGCCAATTTTGCCAATGCTGTCGATCGGCAACCCCACAGGAGCCTGCGGATTGTCGGCGACCTCATTCCAGCGCCAGCCGGCCGCGTTTGCGCGCGCTTCGTTCAGAAACGTCGGCGAAATGGTGTGGTTCCAGATCAACGAGAGGGCATTGTTGGTTGCATTGTGGTGGAAGAGATTATAGGAGCGAACACCGCCGTTGTAGTTCGTTGTCGAGACCGGCACCCAGTAGATCGTACCGGCAATGTGATCCTTGTTCGTGATGTCGCCATCCACGCGGCCGTTGTACTGCGTCTCGGTCGTCTTGGTCGGATTCACCGTCATGTAGTTGGCAATGTCGGCCGTTGTGCCAAGGCCGCTGCCCACGCCCGGCGTCGAGGTCGAGGCCCAGGTCAGATCCTGCGTTCCGAGCGCCGTCTTCAGCGGAGAGCCAATGTTCAGCCCCTTGCCCGCGATGGTGTTACAACTGACGCCCTCGACAAGACCGGCCGTGGCGCAGGTCTCGCTCACAAGGCCCTTTGAAACCACACGCGATCCGGTGAAGTTCACAAAGGTCGAGGCAATGCTGCTCGACGAGGCCAGCGCATCAAAATCCGAGGTCTCATACCAGCCCGTGCCTGTCACGCTCGAATTGTTGCGGATGGTTTCATAGGCAAAAAAGGCGAAGAGCTTGTTCTTCCACAAAGGCCCGCCCACGCTGCCGCCGTACTGGTTGAACTGCTGGCTGTCGCGCAGCAATCCCTTTTCCGTCGCCGTCGTGGCCGCGGAGTTATAAAACGATGGGCCGTTGTATCGCTGATAGGCATTCAGCCCCGGACGATGCGCCTGAAAGAACATGCTGCCATGGATCGTGTTGCTGCCGCTCTTGGTGTTGACCTGCGTCATCGATCCGCTGAAACGGCCATTCTCGGCATCATACGCATTCGTCACCACCTTGACTGATTCCACCGAATCTTCGGTCGGCGTAATCACCGTGGTGCCGCCCCAAACCGCGCTCACCGTGCTGATGCCGTCAATAGTGACGCCGTTGGTTTCATACTGCCCGCCATTCGAAATCGCCTGCGGACCATTCTCCGTCTTGAAGATGCCGGAACTGCTGGTCGTGCCGCCCGGCCCTTGCGTGCCCGGCATCGAATAGGTGCCGCCGCCGCCCGACTGCGCACCGTCGGCAATCACGCCCGGCGTCAGTTGCGTCAACTGGAAAACGTCACGCCCAAACGAGGGCATGTGCTCAATCGTGTTCGTGTCAATTGTCTTGCTGATGCTCGCCGTCTGCCTGTCGATCGCGGCTTCGAGCATTCCATTGACGGTCACCGTCTCGGTCTCCGCGCCGACCTTCAACTGCACATTGATCGCGTTCGGCTGCTCCGGGATGAGCGAGAGGTTACTCATCACCTTCGTCTCAAAGCCCTGACGCTCCACCTGTAGCTTGAAGTGATCCGTTGGCAGGGCATTGAAGTTGAAAACTCCCGCATCATTACTTGTGCGGACCTGTGTGGCATTCGTGCCCAGGTTGGTCAGCGTCAGAGTCACGCCGGGAATCACCGCTCCCTGCGTGTCAGTAACGACGCCCTGAATCGAAGTACGATACTGGGCCAGGGCAGGCGACGCCGCGCACAGCGCCAGCAGCACAAGCGCTGCCGTCGCTGTCGCATACCTGCGGACGAGCGGACGAACCGAGATCCTTTGGAACCGATTCATTTGCATGTGTGGTCTCCTTGAAAGGGTTAAACAAACGGCTCTGCTCTTTCTTGCGCCATCGGCAGAGCCCTCGATCAACGCAATGGCTTGGCTCAAACGCTCCTCGTTCCTCGTTTGCACCAGAACCTGCCCGTCGCCGGGCCGGCTCTCCTGCTGCGCATTACTCGGCTTCCTTCGCCGCAACAACGTCGAAAGATGCCTCGTCGGTGGCCAACGAACTGCCTCCGACCCAGACCGTGTACTGTGTCGCTTCCATCGCCGCCTTGCCTTCGGCATTGATAAAGCTCAACTCGTCAAAGCCCAGCGGGAAACGCACCTCGCGCGACTCGCCCGGTGCAAGCGTCACGCGCTCGAATCCCTTCAAGCTGCGCACCGGCTGCTCCAGGCTCGCGCCCAGATTCCGCACGTAGCACTGCACCACCTCGGTCGCTGCGCGCTTGCCGGTGTTCGTCACCCGCACCCGCGCCTCGACCAGAGGCTTCGCGTTGGTCGCAACAGATTCGGCCAGCGGCACCGTGCTCCGCGAAATCTTTACCTCGCCATAGGCAAAGTTCGTGTAACTCAGCCCAAACCCGAAGGGAAACAGCGCGTCGTTCGGCACGTCGATATAGCGCGAGTGGAAGCGCGTGTCGCCATCGGGAGCCTTCGTCAAATCAAGGCCCGTTGCCGGGCGCCCCGTTGGAAACTGGTTGTAGTAAAGCGGCTCCTGGCCCACCGCGCGCGGAAAGCTCATCGGCAAACGCCCGCTCGGGCTCACGTCGCCATACAGCAGATTCACCACCGCATTGCCCGCCTCAAGCCCTGGGAACCATGCTTCGACGAGCGCCGCAACATGCGTGGCCGCCCAGTTCAGTACCAGAGGACGGCCCGAGAAAATCACGAGCACTACCGGCTTGCCCGTCGCCGTCACCGCCTCAAGCAACTGCTGCTGATTGCCCGGCAGATCGAGATGCGCGCGCGATCCGGCCTCGCCGCTCATCCATGCCGCCTCGCCGAGCGCCATCACCACCACATCCGCCGCGCGCGCCGCCGCCACCGCCGCGGCAAATCCCGTCTGCGCATCGCTCACAATCTCGGTGCCTTTTTCGTACTGCACCTGGCCGCCCAGCTTCTGTGCCCGCGCCTCGAGCGCCTGCCGCAGCGTCACCACATCGCTCAACACCGGAGCCCCGCTCCACGCGCCGACCATCTCGCCCGCATCGTCGGCGAGCGGTCCGATCAGGGCAATCTTCTGCGCCTTGGCGGCCAGCGGCAGCGTATCGCCGCCCGCGCTCTGCCTGTTTGTGAGCAGCACCATGCTTTCTTCGGCCGCGCGGCGAATCAGCGGTCGCTTGCTCGGCTCAGCCGCCGTCACCTCCTTGCCTTCGGCATAAGGATGCTCGAAGAGCCCCGTGGCAAACTTCACGCGCAGCACGCGGCGCACCGCCTCATCGAGCACGCTCATCGGAACCCGCCCCGAACGCACCAAGGCCGGCAGTTCGGCGTCATAATAATGCGACATCATGTCCACATCGACGCCCGCCTTCAGAGCCTTTTCCGTCGCCACGGCCGGCGTTCGCGCAATGCCGTGGTTGTTCAGCTCCATCACCGCCGTGTAGTCGCTCACCACAAAGCCGTTGAAGCCCCACTCCTTGCGCAGAACCGTATCCATCAAAAAAGGATTGGCCGTCGCCGGCAGGCCATTGAGGGCGTTAAACGCGCTCATCATCGTCGCCGCGCCCGCCTTCACCGCAGCTTGATACGGCGGCAGATAGATCTGGCGCAGCGTCACCTCCGACATATCCGTCGTGTTGTATTCGCGGCCCGCCTCGGCCGCGCCATAGGCGGCAAAATGCTTCACCGAAGCCGCCACGCTGTCCGGCGCGCTCAGGCTCCGTCCCTGATAGCCCTCGATGTAGGCCCGTGCCATCGCCGACCCAAGATAGGGATCTTCCCCCGCGCCTTCGGTCGAACGGCCCCACCGCGCATCGCGACTGATGTCGACCATCGGCGAATAGAACCAGCGCACGCCCGCCGTCCGTGCCTCGCGCGCCGCCATCTGCGACAGCTCCCGTACCAGCGCCGGATCAAAACTCGCGGCGAGCGCCAGCGGCACCGGATAAATCGTGCGATAGCCATGAATAATGTCCGCGCCAAACAACAGCGGAATGTGCAGCCGGCTCTTTTCCACCGCCAGATGCTGAAAGGCATTCGTGCGCTCTGCCCCGGTCACGTTGAGCATCGACCCCATGCCGCCATTGGCCGCCAACACTTTGGCGCTGGCATGCGGAGCCGCCGTCGGATTCCAGGCCACCAAGTCGCCCGGCTTCATCTTGGCCGGAGCGGCGGTCTGCTCCGGGTCAACATCGTTGTACTGCACGAGCTGGCCGATCTTTTCCTCGACTGTCATCTGCCTGAGCAGTGCGTTGACCCTCTGCTCGAGGGCGGGATTTGCCAGTTGCGCATTCGCAGGAGCAGCCGCGGATTGCGACCAGCCCATCGGCATCAGGGCCAGAGAGAGCAGGGCAACAAAAAGTCCACGACGCCCGAGGGCGACGGAGACGGAAGCGGAAAAACAGCGCAATGGATTCATGAAACTCCCCAGCATCAATCGTTGGCGCAGTTCACTTCGTTTGAGGCGAAAGAACAATCGTTTGCGCACAAAGCGCAACCGATTGCGCAGAAGAATAAATACCACCTCGGAAAAACATTCGTCAACACCATTTTTTGTCCACCGTTTTTTTCCTTCCCTGATTTCTCGACAAAAATCGTCTGTCTCAGCTTTTACGCGACCGGCGCGACGGCGTATCAGGATCGGGATGTGGCAAAAAGGTGGGGAGGCTTCGCCGCGCCCGCGCCGATTCAGCAGAAATGGGAGAAATGATCTCCGCCAGCGGAGGCAAGCGCGGGAGAGACTCTCGTTTCGCAAGCCCCTCTCGTCGGGTATAAATAAAGGCATGAAACTGCGCCTGAGCCTCCTTCTCTCTTCTCTTGCCCTGCTGATCTTTACCTTGCCCGCCTGGTCTCAGAAAGGCGCCGACGAGTTCGCTTCCCGGACCAAGGTCGGGGACAAGATGCCCGCCATCGCCGTCGAAGGAGCCTCCGGGCCCTTCTCTCTTGCTGCCGAAAAGGGCAAGGTGGTTGTGGTGAATTTTTGGGCCACATGGTGCGGCCCCTGCCAGGCCGAGATGCCTGAGCTCGAAAAGCAAATCTGGCAGAAGTACAAATCCTCGCCCGGCTTCGCCTTGATCGCCATCGCCCGTGAGCAGGACAAGGAGACGGTCCTCAAGTTTCAGAGGACGCATCCGAATCTCACCTTTCCGCTTGCATGGGATCCGAAGCGCAGCGCCTACGCGCTCTTTGCCTCTGCCGGAATCCCCCGCACCTACGTCGTCGACCGTCACGGAATCATCGTCTATCAAGGGGTCGGTGCCGACGCGGGCGCCATCGACAAAATTGATCGCGCCATCCAGAAGGCTCTGACACAAAAATAGATCGGATTTCGATCCTCGCGCTCCCATGCGCGTTCTCTGGCAAATTGGAGGGGGCGCGGAAAAGGGCTGGAACGGGCTTTTGCGCAATGAAAGCCCTGTTGGACATTTTGCCGATAGAATGTGTGGCATAATGTTCAAAAGGAGGCCGCATGGCTCTTCCCGCCCATTTCCAACTTCTGATTGGCCGGCCGGTTCGCTCGAATGCGGAGCTGGCCTCCGTGGCTGAAAGCGGCATTCCCACCGACAGCATTGCCGTGCTGCAGGACTGTGGCCTGGCGCAGGGCGAGATCGCCAAGATCATTCCGCCGCGCACGCTCAAGCACAGAAGATCGCGCCGTGAGCCTCTCTCGATTGCCGAAACCGACCGCGTGCTGCGCGTGGGGCGGATTCTGGACCTGGCTCAGGAGGTTTTTGGTTCCAAAGAAAAAGCTCTTCTGTGGCTGCGCAGCCCCGATGGCCGCTATGGCGAGCGCGCGCCGCTCGATCTGCTTTTGACCGAGACCGGCGGACGACTGGTTGAAACCATGCTCTGGCAGATCGACGAGGGGATCTTTGCGTGATCGCTCTGTGGCGCATCAGCCGGCACACGGATCTGGCGGGGCTCGGCGGGGAACGCGCCGACGGGCGCTGGCATCGGGCGGCACCGGGCAAACGCATCGTTTATCTCGCCGAGCATCCGGCCCTCAGTCTGATTGAAACGCTGGTTCATCTCAAGGGGAACCCGGCGCTGTTTCCGAGCCGGTACTCGCTGGCGCGCATCGAAGTGGAGGAGGCTGTTTTTGCGGCGGCGCGGCGACTTGTGGAAGAGGCAGGAACCAATCTCGGGTTGCCGGAGAGCAGGACGCAGCAGATCGGCGATGCGTGGCTGCGCGAGGGGGCCACGGCGTTGGCCAGGGTTCCATCGTTTCCCTCGCCGTTTTCGACCAACTATCTGCTCAATCCGAAGCATCCCGATGCCAGCCGGTTTCGGGTCGCATCGGCGCACGAGATCGAATATGATCCGCGCCTGCTGCAGATGCGGGCCACCGAAAGGGGAAGCGCATGAGCACGGAGCCAGAGAGCGTAGAGCGTGCGGTCGCAACCGCGATTGAGCCCATCGATCCGCTCGGTGAGTACAAGGCCGCGGCCGAGGAGTACATTCGCGCGGCGCGGTCAACGGCGACGTTGCGCGCATATCGGGCCGACTGGCGCGACTTTTCTGCGTGGTGCGCGGCGCATGAACTGGCTGCGCTGCCCGCCGAGCCCGAGACCGTGGCGCTCTATCTGTCGGCGCTGGCCAAGCTCGGCCGCCATGCCGGAACCATCGGCCGGCGTGCGACAACCATCGGTCTGGTGCATCAGCGGCAGGGGCTTGCCTCGCCCTCGGCGCACAGAATGGTGCGCGAGGCGCTGCGCGGCATTCGCCGGAAACTCGGCACTCGCCAGCGCGGCAAGCTTCCGGCCACGCTCGATCTGATCCGCAAGGCCATTGAGCACGCAGAAGGATCGCTGGCCTCGAGCCGCGATCGCGCGCTGTTGCTGGTCGGCTTTGCCGGTGGGCTGCGCCGTTCAGAGCTGGCGGCCTTGCGCGTTGAAGATTTGCATGCGCACAAGCACGGCATCACGCTCGAGCTGCCGACCTCGAAGACCGATCAGGAAGGGCAGGGAAGAGAGGTGGAGATTCCCTATGGCGCGCAGCCGGAGTCGACGCCGCTGGCCGAGTTGACCTGCCCGGTGCGCGCGCTCACGCAGTGGCTGAAGCTGGCGAACATCAACGACGGGCCCGTCTTTCGCCACGTCACGGCGGCGCAAACGATCCACGATGGACTGAGCACGCGCGCCATCGGCGAAATTGTGAAGCGTGCCTTTGCGCGGGCCGGACTCGACGAGAAGGATCTGGCGCGGTACGGAGCGCACTCGCTGCGCGCCGGCTTCGCCACCGAGGCCTATCAGAACGGCGCCTCCGAGTTGGCCATCATGCGCCAGACCGGGCACAAGTCGAGCGCGATGGTGCGCCGCTATATTCGCGCGGAAAAGGCCGACCGGATGGCGGCGGCAAGCAAGCTCGGGCTATAGCTTTTAAAAAAAAATGCGGTGGCCACAACGGGAGATCAGCGTAGTGCGATCTTCTCCCGTTGCTGCCACCGCGTGATCCACAAAGCCTAAACACTTTGCGGAAGTGATGCAGATTCGAGTGCGTAGCTGCGCATGCGCACTCTCCTCATGCAAGCTCTAGAAATCGATGCGGGCTCCCACCTGCACCTGACGGGGGCCGAGGCCCTTGGTGCCCGTCACCTGGCCGAAGTCGCTGTTGCCGAGCGTCGTGCCGGGGGCGTCGAGAACCGCCGTGTTTGAAATGTTGTAGCCTTCCACGCGGAACTGCAGCTTCGCATCCCGGTAAAGGTTGAAGCTCTTCTGCAGGTTCAGATCGGCGTTGTGCGTGATCATGAAGCGTACGCTGCCAATGTAGCGCGGCGCGTTGCCGATGGCGACCACCGTGCTCGATCCGCCGTTGGCTGCCGTCACTGCGTCGGTGTTGAACCAGTTCTTCACCGAGCGATGGCCAGACTTGAGCGCCGAGGCCGAGGTGATATTCGGGCGGGCCACCGCGTAGTTATAGCTGGTCAGCGAAGAGACGCTGCTGTTCTCCGTCAGGTGGATCGGAAGGCCGTTGCTGAAGCGCACAATCGAGTCCATCTTCCAGCCGCCGATGATGCCGTTGATGATCGGGTTCACATTGCTGCCGATCAGCTTGCCGCGACCGAAGGGCAGCTCGTAGCCAAGCGTGATGGCCAGGCTCTGCGGCACGTCGTGCGCGCTGATCGAGCGATCCCGCTTCAGGTTGTTGATGTCGCGGATGGCGTCGGAAACCTCCCAGCCGTTGTTCTCCGAGGTGTTGTCGATGGTCTTCGACCACTGGTAGGTGGCCAGCACATTCAAGCCAAAGGTGAACCGCTGATTGTATTTTGCAAACAGCGAGTGGAACGAGGAGCTGGCGCCGTTGGTCGAAGCAAGCCGCGAAACACTGGTGAACTGCGGATACTTGACCAGGGTGCGCCAGTACGGAATCGTCGCGGCCGACAGCGTGCTGGTTGAGTCGGTGATGACGCCCGAGTAAGGGTTGGCCACCGCGGCATTCAGCGCCGTGGTGCCCAGCGACAGATAGCTGGCCGGAAGCTGGTTCAGGTTCGCCGCGCTGCCAAACAGCAACTGGCGTCCCTGGCTGCCCGCATAGCCCAGTTCGAACAGGCCGGCGTTGCCGATCTGATACTGGAAGTCGGCGCTGTAGACCTGCGAATACGGCGTCTTGTGCAACCGGCGGGCGGCGTTGATGCTTTGGCCAACCAGCGTCTGCGCGCCCAGCGTGTTGCCCGTCGGCGTGGTCATGCCGCTCGGGAACGGATTGCTCAGCAGATTCACGGGAATGTAGCTGGTCTGCGCATTCCAGCTCGTCGAAGCAGAGTAGCCGTCCGAGGAGTTGGTCGCATCGCTTGAATACGAGTAGGTCTGCGGATTGAACATGCCGTAACCGGCGCGGACCACGAGCCTCGGCGAGACCTTGTAGGCGAACGAAACGCGCGGATCAAAGTTATCGTGCTGCGCATCCCACAGGCCGCGGTTCGACGAGTTCAGGAAGACCAGGCCGCCGGTCATCTTCGTGCCGTTCAGCGTCGAAGTCACCGTCGGATCAAAGTAGTTCAGGCGGTTGTAGCGCTCCGTGCGGGCATTCTGAATGTCGTGACGCAGGCCGAGGTTCACCGTCAGCCGGTCGCTCACGTGCCAGGCGTCCTGCACATACCAGCCGAAGTTCAACTGCTGCACATCCAGTTGCACGTTGTACTGCGCCGAACCGCTGGTTCCGGTGCCGAGCAGAAGCGATGCGATGGAGTTGCCGGTGCTGTTGCCCGATGCGCCCGGCGTGGGGCCGCTCGTCATCTTCGCATCAAAGCTGAAGCTCGGCGAGTTGGTGGTGTGCGGATACATCCGCTGAATTTCGCCGAAGAAGCCGAACTTCAGCGTGTGCTTGCCGAGCGAGCTTGAAACGTTCACCTGCAACGTGTCCGACTCTTTCGGCGTCTTCGAATAGGTGTTGTTGCCAAGCTGTGCGTAGCTGTCCAGATAGAAGACCGGGTAGGCATTGGTAGCCTGCCACTGCGCGGTGGTCGCCGAGCCAAAGCCCAACTCGGTGGCGCTGTGGCCAAAGCTGGCCGAGGTGTGCTCTTCAGTCCACTTGCCGTAGCTGGCCACGGTGTTCACCACCCAGCGATCGCTCGGCGTCCAGGTGTTGTTGACCAGAATCACGTGGCGGAAGTCGTTTTCGCCGTCCCAGCTATCGCCGCCATTTTTGAAGAAGCGCGGAAAATCGTTGTACTGCCAGGCCTTGGTGACGCGCGCAAAGATCGTGTCCTTGGGGCTGATCACGTAGTCGCCGCGCAGATCGAGCTTGTCGTAGTTCGAGGGAATCTTGCCGATCGCCGCATAATTGTAGGCCGTGGTGGAGGTCGAGTTCGGCAGGGGATAGAGAGCCACCGTCGCCTTGCCTACCGCGTCCATCATGCTCGTGGGAATCACATTGGCCGTCGTAAAGGGCTGGCGCTGGCCATTGACCACATTGAGCGGGTTATAGATGGTGGTGCTGCTCTGGGTAAAGTCGCCCGCGCGTTCAAGCGCGGTCGGCACGTTGCCCGTGAAGGTGCCCGGCTGAGCCTGCCGCAGGGCATCCCATGAGAAGAACAGGAACAGCTTGTCGCGCAGCACCGGGCCGCTGGCCGTGCCGCCGAACTGGTTGCGCTGATACAGCGGACGGGCCAGGTTCGAGTGCTTGTTGCTCCACGAGTTGGCGTCCAGATGATCGTTGCGCAGATATTCGAAGACCGAACCGTGATATTTGTTGCTGCCGCTCTTCGAGATCAGGCTGACGGCGCCGCCGTCGGTGTGCGTATAGGTGGCGTCGTAGGCGGTGCGCTGCACCTGAACCTCGGCCGTGGCGTCCATTGCCGGGGTCGCCATGGCGCCGCCCAGATCGGGCGACACAATCGATGCGCCATCAACCAGCACGGCCGTCGATTCGTCGCGGCCGCCGGTCAGGGCGAAGCGGTTCTGGTTCTGGTCGGTCATATACGCGCCCAGGCCCGTGCGGACCGAGACCACGCCGGCGGTGCTCTGCGTGACGAACAGCGGATTGCGGAAGCTGGTCGGCATGCTCTGGATCTGTGCGCTCTCAATGGTGACTTCGCGATTGGCCGTCTGCGTATCCACGCTGACCGCGTCGGCCGTGACCTCGACACTCTGATCGGTCGAGCCAATTTCCAGCCGCGCGTTCTGCTCGGCATGTTGGCCGCCGACCAGATTGATGTCGTTCTTGATGTAGCTCTTGAACCCGATCGCGGAAACCGTCAGCCTATAGGTGCCGGGGTTCAGCGCGTTCACGGAGTAGATGCCCGTCGCATCGGTCGTCATCTGGCGTAGCTCATTGGTCGCCGTGTTCCGAACCTCGACCTTGGCGCCGACCACAATGGCACCGCTGGCGTCTGTAATGGTTCCCGTCATGTTGGCTGCCGAGATCTGGCCCGAAAGCTCTTTTGCCCCGAAGAGACAAAGAAGCAGCAGAAGCACTCCTGCGATGCTGAAGCTCTGCTGTTGCATTACCCGACAACAGTTCTGCCACCGGGAAAAAAAAGCGACATGCGATCCGCTTTGTGGGATCTTGATCATGCGTAGTCCTCCAAAAATAGTTAGGCCATCTTGAATATCGACCGAGGATCCTTGACTGTCCGCCCGTCGTGCCTTTGCCGGATCAGTGCGAAAACCTCTCCGTCCTTGCGTTCACCCACACTAGTAACCGGGCTATAAGGTGTCCATGTATTTCACGGTTCTTTCACCGTTGTCGCGCCGTGTAACTCTGTGTGCGTACATCGATTACCCTAAGTCATGCTGTACATAATTGATCATAAGGCCGTCATTCTGAGCGAACGGGGGCTCAGGCGTTTTCTCAGCCTGGGGGTAGTAAGTCGAAAGCCTGCCCTGAGCGTAGTCGAAGGGAATCTGCGGCAGCGTTTCGGAAGCGCATCTGCGGTTGCACCTCGGAAAGATGAATCTCCTGTTCGCTCAGGCATAGGTCCAGATTGTCAATCAGATCGCCTGCTTTGTGTCAGGGCACGACTTTGAGTCGTGCCGAAAACGGCATCAAAAAGGAAGCGGGCTTTAGCCCCTGCGATCTTTTGTCTCACCAGGACATTTTCCGGGCCACGCGCCCCCAAAAAAGGCCTGTCCCCGAATGTGTGGGAACAGGCCATCTCTCCGATCGTGCGGTGGAGGAAAAGCTATTCAGGCACCTGCCAGGGATCGGGGCTCGGCACGGAGGCGTCGCCGGTAGCCTGCAGGTGGTCCCAGCGGCGGCGGTACTCCGCCTTGTAGGACTCGACCGTGCGCTCGTAATTCATCTGCGGGTGGGCCTTCGCCTTCCAGCGCAGATGCAGCTCCCGCGCCGTCGCGGGCAACTCCAGCGCCGTTCCCGGCTTCAGCGCGTGACCGTCCACCGAGGCTTCGGTCACCGTCAGGAACCAGGGAATGTGGACGATGATCTTTGCCGGTGCGCCCTGCGTAAAGTGCGTATCGAGCGAGAGCGTGGCCGAGCTTTCGTCCTGTATCTTCAGGCGGAAATTGAGCTTACCCCAATACGTCGGGGCCTCGTCCACGGCCACCTGCTGGCCCGCGCCGACCCAGGCGGGCGAGAGAGCCGAGAGCAGATGCAGATCCTGCCCCTGTTCGCGAACCAGCATATTCCGCAACAGGTTACGGTAATCGGCGGCAAACCAGGCGTGGGGCGAAAGGTTGCCCTCGAAGTCGCGCATCCCCCAGGGCCGGATGGCGTACTCGAAGCCGGCGTGGGTCGAGCTGGTATGCAGCAACAGCGCATAAAACTCGCGGATGGCCTGCTCCTGCTCGCCGCGAACCAGCTCGGTCAGCGTGTTCTTGATGACGAGATAGTGATGCAGAAAGATGCCGTCGTCGGGCTCGGCATAGGTCGTAATACCTTCCTGATAATGGGCTTGCGTGCTTTTGAGGGTGGCCGTCACGCGCGCGTCCCACGGGTCCAGCACCGGCTCTGGCGTGACAGAAAGCAGGTTGCCCCAATCGGTGCCCTTCCACGCACCGGCGTCGAGGCTCGGCGGCAGCTTGCCGCCCTGTTCCTGGCTGGCCTTGTCGAGAAGAGGGAAGAAGGCCGCACGCAGCGCGGCGCGGTCGCGGAGAAAACGGGCCGCGTCGTCGGGGTGGCCAAGGGCGCGGGCCAGCTCCGCGGCGCTGGCTAATCCGTTCATTGCCAAAAAGTTATAGCCGGTCAGATGGCCCGCGACGTACTCATTGTCGCGCACGTCGGTCGAAGGCATCACATGCAGCGGATCCTTGGCCTGTTCCCGCTCAAACCACTCGACGGCCCGCACAATGGCCGGATAGGCCTTCCGGGCGAACTCCAGATCGTGGGTGCGGCGGTAGTGCTCGCCGAAGGCCCACAGAGCCTGTCCCCAGCCGTCAAACTGGCCGGGCTGCGAAAGGAAATTGCCGTCCGGCTGCTGGCGGTCGAGAAAGAAGCCGATGACCTGGGAGCCGATCTCGGGGTAGCCGGTGGCGTCATACATGCGCACAAAGTCTGCTGAATCACGCAGATAGAAGCGGTGATACTGAAACTCTCCAGCCGTCTGCACAAACTTGCCGTCAATCACGTTGCGCCCCAGCAGGTCATAGACCAGATTGGCGTCGAAGGTCTCAACGGGTTTGGCCTCGGGCAGGTGAATACGCATGCCGTGGGCGAAGAGCTTGTTCCAGTAGGCGATAACGCCCTGCTCGGCCTCGTCGGCGCGGGCCTCGGCCAGTTGCTTGGCCTCGACCGAGTCCTTTTGCGGTGGCAAAAGCGGCAGCGCGATGTCGAGTGTGCGGCTTTCTCCGGCGGCGAGGGGAATGCTGTAACGCACACTGCAAACAGGCGTTGTGGGCGTCAGCTTGAGCGTTGCGCTGGCCAGCGGCTGAATCCGGTTGTAGTGCGTGCGCAGAGTCAGCGAGAGTTGCGGCGCGGGCGCGGCCGGGTAGTGGAAGAGAACGCGGTCTTCGCGCAGGCAGCTGCCGCCGCCGACTGAGTAGCTCCAGTCGGGCTTAAAGGCTTCACCCGGTTGACGATAGTCGCCAATGCGCTCGGGCTCGGCGGGGCGGCGGAAGCGGTTGTCGCCGAGCGGCTCGGCGGTGGTCTGCTCGCCCTGGTAGCGATGGGCCAGCGTCAAAAAGGCGGCCTGCGGGGCGGAGCCGGGGTTGTGTACTGTAACCCGCACAAAATTAATAATTTGTCCTGTTGCCGCCGACTCATCGACCTGCGGATGCGGCACCTGAGCGGCGAAGGCCTTGAACTGGTATTCGATGCCCTCGTGCGTCACGGCGTAGTGAACAATAGGCAGGCGGCCGTCGGTGAGGGTGCGGACGCGGGCATTGAGCGGCGTCTGTTCCGGGCCGGTGAAAAACAGCAGTTCGCCGAAGCCGTTATAGAGCGAGCCCTCGGGGGTGATCTCGGTGCCGGAGGGCGCGCCCATCACGCCGATCAGGTCCGTCGGCTTGCTGTAATAGGAAAAGACCGGGCCGCGGTCGATCTCGGGCGAGACCATCTGGGCAAAGCCCGATGTTGCAAGAGCAACCAAAGCACTGCAAAAGCAACAACGTAAAGTACGCCGCTGCAAAAAGAAGTATGCCATGAGCATCCCTGAAAGATTGGAATAGCGCCTGTAGGGCTGGCGCAGGTTCACCTCATAGTAGGAACGATTCTTTGCCGCGCGACAAGGTTTTTCACAGTGCATGGCAGGCGTGCGCACCGTTGGCACTGCGATAAATCGTTTCTTCACAATAAAATCGCGGCGGTTTTCCTATGTAAAACCCATGCGCGGAGTTCCTATAATGGAGCCTTGAGCGATACAAGCGCCATGGCTGTGACGGTGGCGGCAGTTGGAGAAGATATGGCGCCTCAACCCTTTGATTCCATGGATTCTCGCTGGGTTCTCGTGCAAGAGGTCGTCGCCTCTTCGCTGTTTGAGAAGTCGCCGAGGTTGCGCGCCTTTCTGCTCTACGTGGCCGAGATGGAGCTGAGTGGCAGGCGGCACGAGATCAACGAGCAGCACATTGGCACGCATGTTTTTGGCCGCCCGCTCGACTACAACCCTGGCGACGACAGCATTGTGCGCTCGCAGGCACGGTTTCTGCGCCAGCGGCTGCGGGAGTATTTTGCGACCACCGGGGCAGGCTCGGCGCTGACCATCGAGATTCCCAAAGGCAGCTACGTTCCGATTTTTGAAGCGCGCGATGCCAACCAGCCGGCCGCGCCCTTGCCCGAGGAGATCACGCCGGAGCCCGCGCCGGAGCCGGTCGGCTTGCCGGCCAAAAAGTTGCCCCTGCTCTGGATTGTTGCGCTCGCGGCCGCGGTGCTGGTTGCCGCCGGCGGTGGCGCGTTCTGGATCTACACGAGCCACCACGAGGCGAGCGACCGCTTTTGGGCGACGCTGTTCAGCCCCCATCGCACGCAACTGATTGTCCCTGCCGACAGCACGCTGATTCTGATTGAGGAGCTGACGGGCAAGGAGGTCAGCTTTTCGAGCTATCTGCACCAGGAATATCTGTCGAAGAGCGAGTTGCAACAGGTGGCGCCGCACTTGGAGAGCAGCGATCTCGAAAACTCGCACTACACCAGCATGGCCGATCTGCGGCTGGTCGCGCGACTTTACCGGCAGCCGCAGATCGACGCGCAGCATACGCAGATTCGCTATGCGCGCGAGTTGAGCCTGAGCGATGCGCGCGAGGACGATCTGATTCTGATCGGCGGCTCGCGGGCCAACCCGTGGGTGACGCTGTTTTCTGCCCAGATGAACTTCAGCGTGGACTATGATGCGGCGCTGCGGCAGAACCGGGTGAGCAACCGGGCTCCGCGGGCGGGCGAGCGGGCCTCGTATGCGGAGAATGCGACCGAGGCCAACCGCACGGTGTATGGGCTGGTCGCCTACGTTCCGAGCCTCGACCGCCAGGGCCACGTGCTGATGGTGGCCGGAACCAGCAGCGCGGGAACGCAGGTGGCCGCCGATTTTCTGCTGAGCGGGCCGCCGCTGAACAGCTTTCTCCAACGTGTGCAGCGGGCCGACAAATCGATTCCACCCTTTGAGCTTCTGCTCGAAGGCCACAGCCTGAATGGCAACGCGACCAGCTCGTCGATTGTGGCCTTTCGGATTTTGCCGTAGGCGGGGTGGTGGAAAAGCAACCGCAGATCCCCTTCGACTACGCTCAGGGCAGGCTTTTGACTCACCACCGCTCCAGGCGGAAGAAAACCTCTGGGGCCCCGTTCGCTCAGGATGACCGGCCTTATTCTCGCCAGCGGTAGGTGGCGAGGGCGCCGGGCGGCAGGGTGGCCGCGAAGCGTTTGCCGCGCCAGGCGACGGTGAACGGCTGCGCGGTGGCGGCATTGTTGAGCACGACGAGCGCGACTGACTGGTTGGGATTCTGAAAGGCCACCGTCTCAAGCGCGGCGCGACCGAAGTCCGTCGAGCCGATGCGGACCGCGCCGGGACGAACGAAGCGGCTGGCGTGGCCGATGGCGTAATAGTCGGCGGTAAAGCTGGGTCGCGCGGGCGTCGTTGACCGGTCGATGGTGACCAGTCCGCGACAGGTGTTGCAGCCGCCTGCGTTCGGTCCGTTGGTTTGATCGAGCGCCAGACCCCAGAGCACGACGGCCTTTGACCAGTGGCGCGTGGACTCGATGAGCAGTTGCGCGGTAAGGGCGAGTGGGTCGCCCTTTTGCCATGTGCCGCCGGAGCACTCGGTCATCCACAGACCCTTGTTCGGAAATTTCTCGTGCACCGCGCTCTGCGCCGTAACCTCGCCGCCGTAGCAGTGAAAGGCGGAGCCGGCGGTGTAGGGGGAGGCCGTGGGGTCGGCGAAAACTTCGAGCGGATATTCGGGATGGTCCCAGTTGTGATCGTAGGCGAGAATCATGGCCGGGTGGCCGAGGGCGGCCAGCGCCGGGCCGACATCGTGGCCGATCAGTTTGGTCTGCTGCGCGGCAGGCATCAACATGCCGGGATAATCCTTGGTCTCATAGAGCGGCTCGTTTTGCAGCGAGAGATATTTGACGGGCACGCCGGCCTTTTCATAGGCGGCGACGGAGCGGGCAAGGTAGGCGGCGAACTGGGCCGCGGCCTCGTCACGGAGTGAGCCGCCGATCATGGAGTCGTTGGTCTTCATCCATCCCGGCGGGCTCCAGGGCGAGAGCATGACGCTGATGGCCGGGTTGAGGGCCAGCGCCTGCCGCAGAGCGGGCACAATCTCGGCCCGGTCGTGGTCAATGGAGAAATGCGCGAGCTCTGGATCGCGTGCGCCGCGCGGCTGGTCGTCATAGCTGTAGTGGTTGCGCGCAAGGTCGGAGGCGCCGAGGGGCACGCGCAGAAAGCTGATGCCGATGCCCTGCCTGGGGTCGAAGAGCTGGCGCAGAACGCGGTCGCGCTCGGCGGGGGGCAGTTGCGTTTCGATCAGCCACGCGGCGGAATCGGTCATGGCCGCGCCGAAACCATCGATGGTCTGGAAGTGTTGTTCCGCGTCCACGACGATCTCGGTGGCGGAGGCCTGGGTGGTGGCGGCAAAGCTGCGCGCGGGCTGCGCGGCGAGTGCCTGGCCGAGGCCGGCGGTGGTGAGCGCGACCTCGACCTGTTGCGCGTGCAGATGCATGGGGACAAGAGCGAAAGAGAGCAAGGCAAAAAGGCGAAAGGTTCGCATGAAAAAATCCTCGAGCCGCAGGGGCTAAAGCCCCGCAATTTTATGGGTCTGTTGCGGCACGGCTGAAGCCGTGCCCTTGTTACAAAGCCGATCCGGCAAGCGTCTTTTGTAATCCCAAAAATTGTGTTCTTGTTACAAGGTTCCTCAGGAAATTGTTTTGAAAGGGTCCGGCTTCAGCCGGACCGCACGAGGGACAAAGAGATTCCGCCTTTAGGCGCGGAGGGATGTTTGCGCCGAAGACCTTCCCTCGGGGGCTGAAGCCGTGCCCTTTCAAAACATCGAAGTGCTTCTGAAGCCGTTGCACGGCGACGGCTTCAGAAGCGGAAGGCGGCCTAGAAGTTGATCTTGGCGCCGAGCTGGATCACGCGCGGGCCTCCGGGACCGGCCTGATTCCACATGCTCGTGGGCTGCTTCCAGTTGGAGCTGAGCGAGACCGACTCGGCCGTGTAACTGCCCGAGTTATAACTCGGCAGGGTCAGATTCGCGCCCAGATCGTGGCTTGCAAAGTTCGCGTGGTTGAACAGGTTGAAGGTTTCGCAGCGAATCTGCAAATTACGTGCGGCGCCGCCGAGCGGGAAGTTTTTGAACAGCGAAACATCCCAGGTCTGCATGCCGCCGTCGCGCAGCCGGTCGGCGGTTCCCTTGGAGGGCTGGCCGATGGCGGGCAGAAGCGCCTTGCCGGAGCTGTCGACGGAGAGGTTGGCGGCGGGCAGCTTGCTCCACTGGCGACCGCCGTAGAGCAGATCGCCGCGCACCCAGAGCTGGGTCCAGGTGGGCGTGCCGGTCATGAAGTTGGAGACGCCGGAGATCTGATAGCCGTCGGTGAGATAGGCGAGCAGCCGCGATCCGCCGAGGTGTTTCGCCACCGCGGGCAGATCGTAGACATAGTTGATGGCGGCCACCTGCGTGCGATCCCAACCGGCCACCTGATAGCTGTACTTCTTCGCGTTGTAGGGGTCGACGTAGGACTCGTCGTTGGTGGAGGTGGTCATCGACTTCGACCAGGTGTAGACGGCGCCGATGGTCAGCGTGCGGCCGAAGCGGCGCTGCAGGGAGGCCTGCAGGCCGTTGTAGTTCGATGTGCCGTCGAACTTGTAGTACTCGATCTGGTCATAGCCCCAGTAGGGCGCCAGATAGTTGGTCGGGTAGGCGTTTTTGCCGCTGAATTTGTATCCGGCGGCGGCGTACTCGGGTGGCAGATTCGGCTCCACGTCGGGCACGACGTTGTTGGTGAAGTTGGCGGGGTTCTGCGCGGCCTTGGAGAATGTGGTGCCGTAGGGAATGCTGTTCAGGTCGCGGGCCGTGACCAGGTGGCGCGAGAGCGTGCCGACATAGGCGAGATCGAAGCTGAAGCCCGCGCCGATTTCGCGCTGCACGCCGAGCGAGAAGCTGTAGACGGTGGGCACCTGCCCTTCGTGGTCCGCGCCGATGATGCCGCTGAGCACGCCGGCCGTGTCGGGCGTGGCCGAGGCGATACTCGACAGCGGCAGATAGGTGCTGGCGGTGATCTTCGGCGTGGAAACGTGCAGAGGATTGGTGAAGGTGGGGTTGAAGACGAGGTTGCCCTGCGAGCGGTCATGCGCGATGCCGAAGCCGCCGCGCAGCACGCCCTTGTGGTCGCCGACCGGGTCCCAGGCAAAGCCGATGCGCGGCTCAAACATGATGCCGCGGCTCTTCCATCCACCCTTGGGCAGCGAACCGTCGGAGGCGTACTTCATGCCTTCAAGGGCCTTGCCGCTGTTGGCGATGATGTTGCCATCGGTGCCGATCTGCACGCCAGCCGACTTCACGTACGAGGAGGGATCGAAGAGCGCGATCTGATTTTTGGCGTCGTACTGCGGAGGAATGTAGGCAAAGCGCATGCCGTAGTTGAGAGTCAGACGCGGCGTCACCTGCCAGGTGTCTTGCGCGTAGAACTCAAGCTGGTTATAGCGGAAGTAGCCGATGGGGCGGCTGCTGGACTGGTCGAAGGTGGCAAAGTCGCCGAGCAGCGCGCTGGCATAGGGCGATCCGGTGGCCGAGTCGCAGCTTTTGGGATCGTTCGAGGTGGCGCAGTTGTTGAAGTTGAACTGGCCGTTGAAGTTTCCCCAGGAGACCTGATCCTTGCGGCTGCGCTGGTAGAAGACGCCGAATTTGAAGCTGTGGTTGTTCTTGACCCAGGTCAGATTGTCGTTGGCGTTGATGGTGGTGTTGGCCTGGAACCAGGGGTTGGCGCCGAAGTAGGACCAGGGATAACTTTGGCCGTTGCCGCCATAACTGATGTCGGGAATCGAGGTCGAGGAGGTGACGGTATAGAGCAGCGGCAGATTGACGTTGTTTTTGCCGACGGAAAGGTTGCCGTCGTTGCCGCTCCAGGTGGAGCGATAGACGCTGGGACCGACGCTGACCTCATTCAACAGGTGCGGCGTGAGGGTGCTGGTCAGGTCGGCCGAAAGATCCCAGCCGGGCTGCGTGTTTTTGCAGCCGCCGACAATTTGCAGCGTGCCCATGCACTGCAGGGTGCCGGACTGCATGGGGGTGACGGTGGACTGCCGGTTGCCGATCCAGCGGACGAAGAGCCGCTCGCCGGGGGTGATCTGGTAATCGACGCGGGCGATGAACTCCTTGCGCGGATTGCTGTAGGAGATGTTGTCGATGCGGTTGTAGGAGTACTGTCCGTTGGTGCCGTAGCTCGAAACGTTCGGCTGCGCGTACAGGTTCAGGATGGTCTGCATCGAGCTGTTCAGCGAGGTGAGCGTGTTGTTGCTGAAGGCGGTGGTGGTGCCGGGCTGATAGACGGTGAGCGCCTTGCCGCTGCTGCTGTAGCTCTGCGAAAAGTTGCCCTTGCGCTCAAGCGCCGTGGGCACGTAATAGGAGTTGGTGCCGCCGGGAACGAGCTGCTGATAATACTCGTTCGACCAGAAGAAATAGAGTTTGTTGCGCTTGATGGGGCCGCCGATGGTGTAGCCCTCGGTGTTGTAGCGATAAAGCTGCTTGGCGATTTTGCTGTGGTTGTTGTACCAGCCGGTGGCGTTCATGCCGTCGTTGCGATGGAAGTAGTGCGCGCCGCCATGAAACTCGTTGGTGCCGCCCTTGGTGACCACGGCGATCTGGCCGCCGGAGGCTTTGCCGAACTCGGCCGCGTAGTTGGAGGTGAGAATCTTGACCTCGGCGATGGCGTCGGTGTTGATGGTGACGTGGGTGCCGCCGTTGTCGCCGGTATCCACGTTCGATGCGCCGTCGACGGTGAACTCATGGGAGTTGGCGCGGGTGCCGTTGATGTTGAAGGAGCTGAGTCCGCCGGTGCCCGAGGCGCCGAACTGGCCGACGCCGGAGACGCCCGGAATCAGACGCATGTAGTCGAGCACGTTGCGGCCGTTCATGGCCACCTCGTCGAGCTGCTTGCTGGTGATCATGTCCGAACGTTCGCCGGAGTCGGACTGGACCTGCATCTGGCCGGTGTTGGCCGAAATTTCAATGGTCGCCGAGGCCTCGCCGATCTCCAGCGGGAAGATGCCTGCGCTCAAGTTATCGGCGGCGTGGAGCAGGACGCCGGTCTTTTTGTAGGACTTGAAGCCGGGCGCGGAGACCTCGATGGTGTAGTTGCCCGGCGGCAGATTGGGCAGCGAGAAGGTGCCCGCCGAGCTGGTCGTGGTGCTGCGCGTGACGCCGATGGTGAGGTCGGTGGCGGCAATGGCGGCATTGGGGACCAGCGCGCCGGTGGCGTCCTGGACCGCTCCAAAGATGGTGCCCGAGGTGACTTGCGCACCCGCCGCGGAAATCAACAACGCAATGATTCCAAACAGCATTCCCGCCAACACACACCCGCGCAGGCGGCGAAAGTGTACGCGACATTGGGCGGATTTCGCAATATTTCGTTTGCCATTCAACATGGTTCCTCCTTCAATGACCCGGAGCAGAGGCTTTTCGACCCTGAGTGGGTTGTGCTTTTGCCTTCTGCCCTGGCGGCCTTTGGCGACGAGCGCCGGAGCCGGTTGCATCAGGCCGCAACACTAGGTCGGCCCGCTCCAAATGGTCTTGACGCCGGACTGAGGATTTTATGATGGTTTTATGATGCCGCGCAAGTGGCTGACAGATAAGAAAGTTACACAGTGTTTACCGCGAATGCTACACTGGCCTACGTTCAGGGAAAGCCCGAGCAATGACGCATTTTTCCATCGACGAGTGGCTGGTTGAACCGGAGTTAAACGCGCTGACGCGGGCCGGGGAGACCGTTCATCTGGAGCCCAAGGTGATGCAGGTGCTTGTGCAGTTGGCACGGCACCCGGGCAAGGTGCTCAGCAAGGAAGAGCTGATTGCCAGCGTCTGGCCGGACACCTTTGTGAGCGAACAGGCGCTGACGCGGTGCATCTCGATCCTGCGCCGGGAGATGCAGGACGACCCGCACACGCCGCACTACATTCAGACCATCTCAAAGAGCGGCTACCGGTTGGTGGCCGAGGTGCGCGCGATCGAGGAGAGCCCCGTGGTGGTGGATGCGAGCCCGGCGCGGGAAACTCCGCCGACGGTTTCCGCGCCGGTTGCGCCGCCGCCGGTCGTGGCGAACAGTCCTGCCGACAGGCCGAAGGGGAAAAAACTCTGGGCCGTGGCGGCGGTGGCAGTGCTGGCGCTGGCCGCGGCGGGATTTTGGGTTTGGCGCGAGCGTCCCGAGGCGGAGAATCTCTCCTTCCGCGTGGTCGCGCTCACCTCGTACGCGGGGCAACAGGACCAGGCGGCCTTTGCGCCGAACGGCAACAGCATCGCCTTTGTGTGGACGAGCCCGGACAACGGCAGCCGCAACATTTATGTGAAGCAGATTGGCAACGAGACGACGCTGCGGCTGACGCAGGCCAACGAGTCGGACTACTCGCCCGTGTGGTCGCCCGACGGCACGCAGATCGCCTACCTTGCGGCCTCGGAAAAAGGACTGGGCATTTATGTGGTTTCGAGCCTGGGCGGGCCGTCGAAAAAGGTCTACACGCCGCAGGGGATCATCCACTGGGAGCAGGGCGCGCTGTCGTGGTCGCCGGATGGCAAGGCGCTGATTTTTCCCGACGGGATTTCGATCCAGACGCCCTCGCGCATCTATAAGGAGTCGCTTGATACGTTGCAGGCGCGGGCCATCACCACGCCACCGGCGGCCTGGGACGGCGACATTGCGCCGGTGTTTTCGCCCGATGGAAAGAAGATCGCCTTTATCCGCGCCAGCGACAACGCGGTGCGCGACGTTTATGTGATGCCGGCCGAGGGCGGCGCGGTGAAGCAGGTGACGCACGACGGCCACATGGTCGACAGCCTGAGCTGGCTCGGCGACAGCAGCACGATTCTGTTTTCCTCTGACCGTGGCGGCAAGTTCGCGCTGTGGAAGGTGCCCGCGCGGGGCGGCGAACCGGAGCGTCTGCCGGTGGGCACCGAGGACGCCTTTCAACCGGCGGTGCATGGCGCGACGCATCGGCTGCTTTATACGCAGAGTTCGGCGACGTGGAGCATTGCGGCGATGTTGCTGCGGGCGGGCGCGGAGGTGGGCAGTGTGAAGCCGGTCGTCTCCTCGACCGCGCAGGACTCGGCGCCGTCGTTTGCCCCGGACGGCTCGCGCTTCGCCTTTCAGAGCTGGCGCTCGGGCACGCAACAATTATGGATCGCCGCGCGCGACGGCAGCGGGCTGCGGCAGTTGACCTCGGTGAGCAACGGGCTGACCGGAAGTCCATCGTTTTCGCCCGATGGCCAGCAGGTGGCCTTCGACAGCCGCGTCGAAAAATATTCGCACATTTTTGTGGTGGCGGCGGCCGGCGGCGCGCCCCGGCAACTGACGACGGGCAACGCGAATGATATTTTGCCGCGCTGGTCGGCGGATGGGCGCTCGCTGTATTTCGCATCGAACCGCAGCGGAAGCTGGCAGAGCTGGAAGCTGGCGATGGCCGGCGGCGCGCCCCGGCAGATCACCACGCAGGGCGGCTTTGTGGCCAATGAATCGCCCGATGGCCGCTGGGTCTACTTCACCAAAGGTGATGCCTCGGGGCTTTGGCGCATGGCTGCCGCCGGGGGCGCGGCGACGAAGATTCTCGACAGCCCCCGGAGCGGCTACTGGGGTTATTGGTGCGTGCGTCGGCGCGGCATCTATTTTCTGGAGTTCGGCGCGGCGCGGCCACGCATTGCGCTCTACGAATTTGCCACGGAAAAGATCGTCCCCGTGGCGACGCTTGAACACATGCCTCCGCTGTTTTCCGGCCTCAGCGTGGACGGCAACGAAGACACACTGCTGCTGACCGACGAGCACAGCGTGGACAGCCACATTACGCTGGTTGAAAATTTTCGCTGAGGCCCTACTGAAGCTTGGTGTTCTGCGGCGGCACGGCCGTGGTTTGCGCAGGCGCTGCGCTGGCGTCACTGACGCCCTTGATGCCTTCCTTGAATCCGCGCAATCCTTCGCCGAGTCCCTTGCCAAGCTCGGGCAGTCGACGCGCGCCAAAAAAGAAAAATGCCACGACGCCCAGAACGGCCAGATGCCACGGTTGCAGTAAGTCTCCCATTGTGTCTTCTCCTTGCGCCAAGCAGGCGCGGTTATTTTGCCGCTGCGGCGGCATGCAGAAAGAACGGGCTCGCATTGGATCCGTGCACGGCCGAATGGCAATGGGTGCAGGTCGCGTTCGGGTCCTGATGCGCGTGCGGCATGGGCTCACCGGTTTTGGCCGTTGTTGGCACCACGTGGCAGCGCTGACAAAGAACGTTGACGGGTTCGCGCGTAGGTTGCGGTTGATGCGGATCGTGCGCGGCCTTGGGGTCGTGACAGGAAACGCAGCCCTCGGATTGGATCGCCGCGTGTTCGTAGCGAAAGGGTCCGCCGCGCTGGCGGTGGCAATGAATGCAGCCCGCATTCTGCGTGGCGATGGAGTCTGATGACAGAGCCTGCGCAAAGCCGCGACCGCACCACAGGCAGAGCAGAACAAGGCAAAGCGTTCGTGTTGTCATGATCGTGCGCAAAGTGGCTCTCCGGTTACTTCACCATGTTCCAGACGGTGCGCAGAAGATCGGGCATTCCATACAGATCCATGGCCGTCACGACCAGGGCGCAGGCCCATCCGGCGATGCTGAAGGCGCGGCCGCAGCGCCACTTTCCCATGTATTTTTTTGAAGTGGCAAAGTGCAGCAGCGGAAACATGGCAAAGGGCAACTGCAACGCGAGCACGGCCTGGCTGAGCGTGAGCAGGTCGGTCAAACTGCCTTCTCCATGCAGGCTGAGAAACAGGACCGCGGGCAGAATTGCCATCATGCGGGTGATCAGCCGCCGCGCCCAGGCAGCGACGCGCCAGTGCAGAAACCCCTCCATCACGATCTGCCCGGCCATGGTGCCCGTGATGGTGCTGCTTTGTCCGCTGGCCAAAAGAGCCACGCCGAACAGGGTGCTGGCCACGGCCGTTCCCAGCAAGGGAGCCAGCGTCAGAAAGGCCACGCGAATCCAGTCGCAGTCGGCGCCGAAGCGCACCATCGCTCCGCCAGGAAGCCACGCGCAGCTTTTGCCGAAAAATACGTTGGCGGCAAGAATCAGAATGGCCGCGTTGATGAGAAAAGCAATGCCCAGCGCCAAGACAGAGTCATAGGCATTGAAGCGCAGCGCGGTGCGCATCGACGCATCGTCGCGCGCAATTTTTCTGCTCTGCACCAAAGAAGAATGCAGATAGAGATTGTGCGGCATCACCGTTGCGCCGATGATGCCGATGGCCACATAGAGCATGCCTGCCTGATGAAAGTGAAGGTTGACCAGGCCGCCGCCGAGATCGAGCAGGCCCGGATGCGTTTGCGGAAGCACGAAGATCTCAATCCCATAGCAGAGCGCGATGGTCAGCACGAGCAGGGCAACAATGGCTTCGAGCTTGCGCATGCCCATGTTCTGCATGCCGACGAGCAACAGAACATCGGCGCCGGTCATCAGCACCGCCCACAGAAGGGGAATGTGAAAGAGCAGATTGAGCGCGATGGCGCTGCCGAGGACTTCAGATAAATCGCAGGCTCCGATGGCCAGCTCGCAGAGCAGCCAGTTGGGCAGCCGCGTCCATTGCGGAAGCCAGTCGCGACTGCACTCGGCCAGATTCTTTTGCGTGACGACGCCAAGGCGCGCGGAAAAAATCTGCAAGATCATGGCGATCAGGCTGGCCATGGCCACGACGCCGAGCAGCGCATAACGATATTGCGCGCCCCCCTGCAAATCGGTGCCCCAGTTGCCCGGGTCCATATAACCGACGCTGACCAGAATGGCGGGGCCGACGAAGGCGCGCCACTGCGCCCAGAAGCCTTGCCTGCTGTCTGGCACATCGATCGTTCCACTCAGAGCCTGTTGCGTCGGCAGCGCGGGTTCTGTCATCGGAAGCTGTATCTGGATCGTTGTACTCAAGACAAACTCCTGTACGTCGTGTCTCTCGAAATCGCAGCATCAACCGATGCAATTGTGGCTACGGATAGAAAACCAGAATTTTGCCTGACAGAACTCTGACATTTGCGTGACAAGAGCCTGATCTGTTGCTGACGAAGAGGCGCGATGGCGGGAAGTGTCTGTATCTATAAGAAAACTATGAATCATAACGCGACTGCGACGAAGGCTCTTTCAGCGATATCGCGGTATAGTACTTACAGCACGCGCGCTGAACCCTGGAAGAAACCTGCTTCGGTTCCTTGCTTCCGACGCCCGCTTTTTCCGAAACCCCGTGAGGACACCATGCACGTTCTACTTGTCGATGATGAAAAAAAGTTTGCTCTCGCGCTCAAGCAAGGGCTCGAAGAAGAAGGCTATTCGGTGGAGGTCGTTTTTTCAGGAGAGGCGGCGTTGCGCGCGCTGGAACATGGCGTTCCTGATCTTGTGCTGCTCGACATCATGCTGCCGCGGCGCAGCGGACTGAGCATTCTGCATGAGCTGCGGCGCGACGGGATGCATGTGCCGGTGCTGTTGCTGACCGCGCTGCACACGGTAGAGGATCGCGTGCATGGCCTTGATGCCGGGGCTGACGATTATCTCGTGAAGCCCTTCGCCTTTCCTGAGTTACTGGCGCGGATTCGCGCGCTGCTGCGCCGGCCGTCGGTGGTGCCGCAAAGCCTTCTTGAGTATGCCGATCTCTATCTTGACCGAAGCAGCCACAGCGCCACGCGCAATGGCATCGCGCTCGATCTGACCTCGCGCGAGTTTGACCTGCTTGAATATCTGATGGTCAATCACGAGCGCGTGGTTTCGCGCGAGATGCTGGCACGGGACGTGTGGCAGGAAACCTCGCGCTATACCTCGCTCGATAATGTCATCGATGTGCAGATTGCGCGGCTGCGGCGAAAAATTGACGATGCCTTTGAAAGCAAACTGCTACGCACGGTTCGCGGCGTAGGGTTCGTTCTGCGCGAGGATTAGCATGGCCTGGCCTCAGATAAAAAAACTGCGCTGGCGCCTGACGCTCTGGTATGGAAGCACCTTTGCCATCGTGCTTCTGGTTCACATTGGGCTGGCGACCTTTCTTCACTACCGGCAGCTTTTGCAGCAGTTCAATCACGCCGAGATTCAGGAGCTGAAGACCGCCGAGGGGCTTTTGTACCAGACGGCGGATGGCCAGGTGCGCATTCGGGACGATTATTTCAATCATCCGCAGTTGCGCCTTAGTCTCGATCGTCTGTTGCAGGTCATGCGTCCCGATGGCGCGATTCTTTATCAGAATCATCGCTTGCACGGCACGCCGCTCGGCGGTGCTCCGCTGGCGCGCGAGGGCGTCAACAGTTATCGCCACACGATGGTGCGGTTGAGCGACGGCCGCATTGTGATCATGGTCAGCCACGTCCATGTGATGAATGGAATGCCGGTGCTGATTCGCCTTGGCTATGACATGGAGCCGCTCTATGCGAGCGTGGCCAGGTTTATTTTCTGGTTGCTGCTGCTGGCGCCGTTTTCCATTCTGGTCACCGGCTATGCGGTGTACCGGGCGACGTCAGGCGCACTGCGCCCGCTCAGCCTGATGACGCAACGCGCGCGCCAGATCAATGCCGAAAAGCTGAATCAGCGCCTTCCGGTCATTGATGCCGAGGATGATCTGGGGCAGTTATCGATCGAGTTCAATCAGCTTTTGGCGCGACTCGATGACGCCTTTACGCAGCTCAAGCGATTCACCTCCGACGCCTCGCACGAGCTGCGCACACCACTGGCCTCACTGCGCAGCATTGGCGAGGTGGGCCTGCAGACAAAAAAGACCGGCCAGGAATATCGCGACATTGTGGCCAGCATGCTGGAAGAGGTGAGCCGACTGACCTCGCTCGTCGACAGCCTGCTGGTGATTGCGCGCAGCGACAGCGGCATGATTCATCCAGAGAAATCGGTGGTCTCTTATCTGGCGATGATGCAGGAGGTGCAGGAGCTGGTCGGCATTCTCGCCGAAGAAAAACAGCAGAGCATCGAGATTGCCGGTGATGCGAGCCTGCGCATTTGCGTCGACCGTGGCCTGCTGCGTCAGGTGCTGATCAACGTTCTTGAAAACGCCATCAAATATTCTCCGGCGGGCACGCGCATTCGCATAGATCTGCAGCGGCTGCCGGAGGATGTTGTCGAGCTTTGCGTTCACGATCAGGGGCCGGGGATTCCCGAGGAAGAGAAGACGCGCATCTTCGACCGCTTTCGCCGCATCGACGACGGCCGTTCGCGCGAACGCGGCGGCGCGGGCCTGGGTCTGTCGATTGCCAAGTGGGCGACCGAGATCAATGGCGGCACCATCGGCGTGCGCGACGAACCGGAGCAGGGCAGTTGCTTTTACGTCGCCTTTCCCGAGGTGATCACCGCGAAGAACGTATAAAAAAAGCCCACCGGGAGGAGAGGTGTCTCCCGGCGAGCAAAAAATTATTTTTGCTTCTGCGTCGAGAAGATGGCGATGGCTTCCATCTCATAGAGCAACTCGGGACGGCAGAGTTTGGCCTGAATGCCGGTCGATGCGGGCACGGGGTCGAGCCCTTCTTCTTTGTAGAAGGCCGTGCGCACGGCATTAAAGTCGTCATAGTCGCGATCGATGTCGCGCATGTAGCAACTGGTCCGCACGATGTCGTGCCAGCTTGCGCCCTCGGCCTCAAGCAGAGCCTTCACGTTTTCAAAGGCGCGACGGCACTGCGCCTTGAAGTCGCCCTTGTGCAGGCTGACGCCGTTTTCATCAATGCTGGCGGTGCCAGAGATGAGCAGAATTGCCGTGTTGCCAAGGTCGATGCGCATGCCGCGCGAAAAGGCGCTTGGCTTGTCGTAGTCATAGGCTTCGTTCAAGACCTTGAGGTTGGTCATTGCCTTTTTTTGAATCGGGCCGGCATAGCTGGCCAGTGCGGTGATTGCCTGAGTCAAATCCATGATTGCTGCTCCTTATGATGCAAAGTCTCGCGTGGCGCTTACAGCGTTTTGAGGTACTCGACGAGATCGTGCAGCTCGTCCTTGGTTAAATCGGAGGTCTGGCCATGGCGGTTGTCCATGTTGTAGAGCGTCCAGATTTCTTCGAGCGTGCGCGAGGATCCGTCGTGCATATACGGCGCCATCAGGGCCACGTTGGTCAGATGCGCCGTGTCGAACCGATGCGTTGTGTCGGTCGGTTTTCCAGAGCCGACATCGAAGCTGCGATGGTTGGTATACTTCGGCCCGCTGTGGCAGAAGGCGCACTGATTCTCCTCTGGAATCGCCTGCCCGGCCTTGTTCTCGGTGCGATAAAAGAGAGCCTTGCCGCGAAGCTGGGAGGCGGTCAGCGTGCCGTCCGCAGAGCGGAAGCGATTGGGCCGCGAGGGAAGATGCCGGATGTAGGCGACCAGATCGGCCAGCGCGCGCGTGTCATAACCTTCGGAGCGGTAGAAGTAGAGCGCCGTGCGGATGCCGCACTCGGTGGGAATATTCGGATTGCTGCCCACCCACTTGAAAGGCCCGGTGCCCGGCAGCGCTTCGAGCAGGCGATTCTGCACGATGTTTTTTCCGAAGCCATCCGGCTCCAGATCCCAGTTCAAACCGTCCATCGTGCCGTCAATGTGGCAGTTCGCGCATCCAAACTGTCCGTGATAGGCCATGGCGGAGCTGTAGAACAATTGCTCACCGCGCCGCAACGGGGTGAGCTTTGCCTCGGCGTTGAGCGCGATGGTTTGCACCACCTGATTCGATGCGGTGTCGATGACGGAGATGGCATCGTCGAGCCGGTCGGCGACATAGAGTTTTTTTCCGTCGGCCGAAAGCACGGCGCCGCGCGGATTTTTTCCGACGCGGATGCGCGCGATGACATAGTGGCTGCTGGCGAGAAGGTTGTTGTCAAAGGGCCGCCGCGCGGTGTGTACATAGCGCAGCAGCTTCGCCGCATCAAGCACCGTCACCCAATCGGAGCCGGTCGCGGTGACAAAAATCCTGGCCTTGTCGGGCGTGATGGCCACCGCATACGGATAGGAATCGTATCGCTCCATCGTATCGAGCGGCACGTGCACGGGCTGACCCACATCCTTGCCGAAGAGCAGCAACGAATAGCCGAAGGCCCATCCATGCTCAACGTGCGCGAGAGGGACCAGATTCTTCGGACGCATCTCCGCGGCCACGCCCAGGCGATGATCCTGTGAGAGCGCCAGATGAAAAACGCCCGCGACATTGTTCTGCGCAATGGTCGTGACGGCCCTGTTGGTCTTGGTGTCGATGACGGTAATCTGCGATTGCGGAGCGCGGCGATCCTCTTCAGGAGCAACCTTGACGTGGATGCTGCCGATCCATGGCATGCTCAGCTCCGACGGCGTGCGGTCCTTGCCGATCTCCGGATAAACATGCGTGCAATAGACCTGCTGGCCGTCGGGCGAGAGCGCAAGGTAGCTGGCTCCGTGGCCTGCGGGAATCCGCGCGACCTGCCGGCCCGATGCGGCATCGAGCACCGAAACATCATCGCTGATGCGGTTGGCGACGTAGAGAGTTTTTCCCGCGTGATCGATCACGATGCCGTAGGGCTCCATGCCGGTGTGCATGGTGGCGACCTGCTTCATCTCGGCCGCATCGATGGTCGAAACCGTATCGTCCCAGGAGTTGGTCACGTAGAGACGGCGGCCATCGGGCGCGACGGCGATGCCGCGCGGCAGGCCTCCGACGGCCACGGTACGGCGCGGTTGCGCTCCCGTCAGATCCATGGCCATGACCAGATTGGCCTCTTCGCAGAGGGCGTAGAGAGTTTTTCCGTCGGGCGAAAAGGCAAGCTCGGAGGGCGAAAGATAGCGCGGATCTTGCTGCGTATAGCTGGCCTTGACGATCGATCCGGGAAGAAAGATCGCCATGCAGGCGAGCGCCGTCAGCGCTGCCCAGAGATACAAAATCTGCTTCATCGACGCATCCTTTCTTGCGGGCACCCGGTTCATTTGCCGGCCGGGGAGAGACTCAGATCAGTGGGCTCGGTGCTGCGCCTGAGCACGGCGGGCACGGCGTTGTCGGGGGCGCGCTGCGGTCCTGCATGGCAGCCCACGCAGATGCGCTGCTCTCCCGAAGCGGTCCACATCCAGCCTTTTTCCTGGCGAAGAATTTTGCCGGTGCGATCCATCAGCGCCATTTGCAGCGCGGTGTTGCCGGGCACGCGCAGATAAAACGATCCATCGTTTTCAACCGGCGCTGTGCCGAGCACGGTGGCGCGGCCATGCTCATCGAGGGCGCGAACGCGGACTTTGGCAATGAGGCCGGCGGGCAGATCGCCCTCTTGCGCGATGGTGCTGTTGAGCGTGAGCAGATGCGCATAGCTCCAGGGATGCAGCGCCGACGGAAATTCCTTTTCGTAGGGCCGGGGCCGCACCACGACAGGCTCAATGCAGTGTGCGTGCGCCTCGCAGGGGGCTTGCTGGCTCATGCCTTTTTCAATCCACGCAAGGCTGTATTTGGCGCGGGCCTGCGCGCGCGGGCGCCAGCTCGTAATCCAGCTCTGCGCATCGACGACGGCGAATCCGCCGCGATCATCGCCGCGCAAGGCCTCGGCCGGCCTGTCAAGGGGAACTGCGTCCGCCGCGGTGTCGGTGAACAGTCTGGCACCGGAGTCACCGGCCATCAGCAGATCGCCCGAGGGCAACTCGACTGCGGCGCGATGATTTTCGCCTGCGTCGTTGCGATAGGCCTCCACGCCACTGCCATCGGGATAGACCGTGTAGAGCTCGATTTTGCCGCGCGTGCCGAGAGGCGATGCGGCCTCAAAAAGAATGCGGCCATCGCGCAGAATGCCATCGGGAATCATCGGCCCCGGCACGTGCGTAATCACAGTGGCCTTGTCGGGGGCGTCGAGCGAGGCCACGCGAATCTGGAATGCGCCCTGCACGCGGCAGGCAGCAACAAAGCGCCGGTCGGGCAGAGAGTAGGGACGGATGCAGTCTTCGGCGGCGTGGGTCAGCGCACGCCACTGTTTCCCATCGAGCGAAGACTCGTAGATCTGCCAGGCGTCGGTTGCAGAGCGCTTGCCCGCGAAGAGAATCTTGTCGGCCTGATAGGAGAGGTTGGCATCGGCCGAGGCGAAAAAAGAAGGCAGCAAAATTCTATGTTCGGTTCCTTCAAGCAAAAGCAGATGCGCGCCCTGCGGAAACCGCTGCTTGCCATCAAAGGGCGCGTCGGCGTCATAGACGGGCGCGGCGGTTGCCAGCACGCGCATGGGCCATGGCTTGCTTTCATGCACGTCAAAGCCGCACAGAACCACGACCAGCCCGGCAAGGATGAGCACCGCGGAAAACGAAGTGGAGACCGAATTCTTTTTCATAGGAGAGGTCTACGCAGAGCAACCCGCGCGAGGATGGGAGCAGAAGCCCATCTTCGCGCGAGCAGTAACAAGTTACTTGCCGAGGATGATCTGCTTGTCGACGGGAAATTTCTTCAGGTCGGCATCGCTGACGTTCAGGTGCTCTTTGACCATCAGCGAGGGCAGGCGGCGCATCCAGTTGTTCAACGAAAGATCGATGAAGCGATTGGCGCGGAATAACTCGAGGAAGACCAGATCCGAGTCGCCGGTATTGCGAATCACGTGACCGGCGATCGAGGGCACAAAGCCGACATCATTCTGCTTGAAGCTGATGGTGCGCGCCTTGCCCGCAGCCTCGAAGACCGTCATCGATGCGCTGCCCTTGACGTAGTATTGCCACTCGGAGCCATTCGGATGCCAGTGCATCTCACGCATGCCACCCGGCTTGATCTTGACCACGGCGGCGGCAATGTTTGTCGATGCCAGAAAGTTGGACGAGTCGACAACGTGCACTGTGCCGCCCGGTGTTTTATAGGTCGGCTCGATGTCTTTGAGGTGATAGGTGTAGGGAATCTTGGTGACGACAGCCTGTCCGCCCACCTCGGCGCGGTCCTGCTCAAGAGATCCGGGAACCGTGCCGGGGAAGATGTAGAGCTCGCCCTTGGGCATTTTGGCAACGGCATCGAGGCCCACGTGCAGATCGCGCGCGACCGTCGTTTCGGGCGTGTGCGCAATCCAGTCGGAGACGAGGAAGGTCTCGTACTCGCTGAACATCGGGTTATCGAAGACCAGCAGGAACTCGCCGCCATCGTTGGCCAGACCCTGAATCGAGTGCGGGTAGCCGGCGGGGAAGTACCAGATGTCGCCCTCGGGCACATCGTCGATGAAGACGGTGCTATCGGGAGCAAGCACGGTGGTGCGCACCGATCCGCCGGTCACATAGCCCCACTCATCGGCCGTGTGCCAGTGCAGTTCGCGATAGCTGCCCGCGGTCAGACGCATCTTTACGCCGGCCAGCTCATTCGAGACGGGCAGATCGCGCTGCGTCACCTGGCAGGTCCAGCCACCTTCCTGAATGCGGCGGTGGGCCAGATCAAAGGAGTACCAGAAGCTGGGCACGTCGCCGTGATCGGTGTCGGGCGGCAGCTCGGAGTCGGGGTTCGCGTCCGCGATGGCCTTGTTGATCGGGCTCAGGCGCGAGGTGGCATGGTCGTGCTCGGCGGCGTGAATGTTATCGCGGCTCTGCGCCTTGGCGGCAACATTGAAGATGGCAGCTCCGGCAATGGCCGCCGCACCCGCGCCAAGAAAGCTTCTGCGGTTGACTGGCTTGCCGTTGTCTTTCAATTCTTCGCTCATTGCTTCTCCTGGCGATGCATGATTTTTGCATCGCGGCAAAATCATGGGGTCGAGCCCATGGGGCCATTCCGCGAGGGAGAGGGAACTGCCCCTCCTCGCTCGATGTCAGTCAATCACGAATCTTCCTTACAGATTCCTGACAAGTTTCTGTCAGGTGCCGAACAGATCCGACAGATGACCGCATGTGATGTTGTGACGGACAGCGGCGGCAGAGCAAAAAAGATCTCATGATGCGAAATGATCGGTCGCAATTTTGCAGGCCGTTGGTATCGTCCCCACGGCCTGCACGCAAGGCAAAATCGCGCGTGTCCTGCTTGAAAATCAGGCGTGCGATTGACCGAGAAGCGGCTCGAATTGATTGGCTCGCATAGGGCATTGTTGCCGTTGCGCGCGCGCCGATGCATAAACCTTGCGATTGCAAGAACGGAGAAGAAACCGGAGGGCAACGATGGTTCCGGGATTGCTGCGGCAGATTGTGGACCGTCGCCACCGTGCCAGGGTGAAAATTCTGACCCAGAGGCTTCGGAATCTCCGCTGGCAGGGCGCTTGCGCGCGCAAAGTTTCTATGGATGTTTAATTTCAGAGTTCTGTGCTACCATGACTGCAATCGTGAGACTCAATATCTACCAACTTGCGCTTCGTGCCTTCGTGCACGCCTCTGCCTGTTGTCCGTGTTGTCTTCGGGCAGGGCAGAAACGCTGTCGCCAGCAATAGAGTCTTCTCTACATTGGCTGTGTCTGCCCATCAACATTTTTGGTGGGCTATTTTTATGCCTTCAGCAGCATCCTTCTTCTTGCTGATCGATAGATCTATCGCCTTCCAAAGATTTTTTTGAAACGACTCTGAATCATTTTTATGCCCCCGTTGTGCCTTCATCGCAGGGTCTCATGACCTCCGCGTTGGGAAAACACTTTTTCGTCTGAGTGGCGCAAGAACCCATGGATCGGATGCAGACGCGGGGCCAGAGTCTGCGTAGCGTTCTTGTGTCTGCACCTTCACAACGACATCCATCACAAGAACGAAGAAACAAACATATCGAGAGGTGACGCAAACGTGACTGAATACAGATTCACAACAAGAAGCACGCATCGCATAAAAATCCCCCAGTTTTGTGCCGGAGTCTTTCTTTTGCTGATGGCGCTGGCAGCGCCGCAAGCGGCACGGGCGCAGGCAGACACCGGCAGCATCAACGGACTGGTCACGGACGCATCAGGCGCGGCGATTCCTGCGGCGACCGTTACCGCGACACGCGTGGAAACCAATACCGTAGTGAGCACGCAGTCCAACAGCCGTGGCGAATATCGTTTCCCCTCGCTGCAAACCGGACACTACTCGATTGCGGTGCAGGCTACCGGCTTTGGGGGCGAGACCCGGCAGGGCTATGAGCTCAACGACGGCAGCGCCTTCAGCGTGAATTTTGCGCTGCATGTGGGCGCACAGGCCGAGCAGGTCATCGTCACCGCCGAGGTCGGCGAGATGGTCAACACGCAGACCGGCCAGGTGGAGCACATCATCGACGGCGAAACGGTGCGCGATCTGGCATTGAACGGCAGAAATTATCTGGATCTGCTGGGCACGCTGCCCGGCTCGGTCACACCCGATCCGCAAGACGCGATGAGCGACATCATCACCGGCAGCACCACCTCCATCGTGCTCAACGGCATGCGCGCAACCAGCAACGGTCTTTACGTCGACGGCACCATCAACAAGGACATCAGCACCAACGGCACGCAGTTCAACAACGTCGGTCTCGACTTCATTGAGCACGTCAGCGTGCAGACCTCCTCCTTCGGCGCAGAGTGGGGCGATTCGGCTGGCCCGGCGGTGAATGTGGTTACGCGCTCGGGCACCAACCAGATTCACGGTTCGGCCTTCGAGATGATTCGCAATAATATCCTCGATGCGGCCAACTATTTTTCGCGCGACTCAACCACCTACAAAGCCATCCACAATCATCTGCGCTTCAACGATTTTGGTGGGGCCGTCGGTTTTCCGGTTCTGCGTGACAAGCTGTTCATCTTCGGTGGTTCGGAATGGAAGGTGATTGCGCAGAACACCAATCCAAGTCTGGTTTCGCTGCCGGTGTTGCCGGCGATTCGCGGCAACTTCACCACCTCGCGCAGCACCTGCGCACTGAAGAATGTGCCCAGCCTGCACATCCAGATCAATACCACCACCTGCGACATTTCCAACATGATCACGCCCTGGGGCAAAGGACTGCAGAAGATTTACGAACACATCATCGCCAAGGCTACGTCTTATTTGGGAACCACCTGCGACTCGGATTCCTGCCAGTCATCCAAAAACACAATCTACGAACTGCCCGAACCGTACGTGAATCGTGAACACATGCTGCGCGTGGACTATTCGATCAATCCGCGCAACGCCGTCTATGGCCGCTGGATCAACGATACGCATCGTCGCACCAATCCCCTGGGCAGCGGCAGTCTGCCCACCGCGTCCTATCGGGAGCATGTTCCGACCAACAACACCGTGGTTTCTTACACGCATGTTCTGACGCCGAATGCCTTCAACGAGGTGGCTGTGGCGGCGCTGTGGACCTCCACCGATCAGTTCCCTAACGGCAACGATTGGCAGAAGTCTTACTACGGACTTTCTTACGAAGACATCTTTCCCGACTACGGTCCGAAGCTGGGCATTCCTTCGGTGAGCGTGGCCGGATACACGGCCTTCAAATCCGACAGCTTTTTGGCCCACTCGCACACCACTTATCTGCAGGGCAAGGATCTGTTCACCTGGACGCGCGGCAATCACTCGCTGAAGATCGGCGGGCTGTGGGGCCGCAATCGTCACGACCAGAACGGACAGCCCAACTCCTACGGCAGCGCGGCCTTCACCACCGTGGCCAGCGATTACACCACGGGCGATGCACTGGCCGATGCGCTGCTCGGCAACTTTCAGGCTTACAGCGAGGCAGCCTACAACCCACAGGGACTGTTCCGCATGTGGCAGGCCTCGGCCTTTGTCGATGACATCTGGCGCGTCTCGCGCGGGCTGTCGCTGAACGTGGGCCTGCGCTATGAATGGACGACGCCGTGGACCACACGCTACGACAACATCGCCTCATTTTATCCGGAGTACTACGACACCAGCACCGAGGTGACGGTGAACTCCGATGGCACGGTGGTGGCCGGCTCCGGCAACCGCTTCAATGGTCTGCGCCGCGCCGGTAATGGCGTGCCCACTGCCTATGCCAGCAACGTTCCAACGGCAAACAGCACGGATGTGTTGAGCGTGCCGACCATCGGCAAACGCGGATTCTACGATGCGCAACGCGTCTTTGCTCCGCGCGTGGGTTTTGCCTGGGACCCATTCGGGCACGGCACACTGGCGCTGCGTGGCGGTGGCGGTCTGTTCTATGACATGCCGCAGGGCAGCGTGGCCAAGGCTCCCTCGGTCAATGTGAACTCCGGAACCAACTACTACGTGGCCGATACAACCAACACGCTCGATTACAAAGCGATCGGCATTACCTCCGCGGGTAGACCCCGCAATCTGCAGGCGGGCTTGCGCCTGAACTTCTAATGGAGAGTGCCGCGATGCAGCACAAAAATATCTATCGATGGAATGCGAGTGGAGAGAGAACGGTGAAGAACATGATGGCAGACAGCAGAACTCTATTTTGGCTGTTGGTTCTGTGCGGCTTGCTGGTCGGCACAGAACAGGCCAGGGCGCAGGCCACGGCCACCACACAGAACACCATTGGCGCGGGGTTTTCCAGCCTGAGTGGCGTGGCCGCCGACCCCTACGGCAACCTCTATGTGAGCGACGGCGGAGCCTCGACCATTTATAAATACATCGGCGGCAACGGCACCAAATCGACCATCGTTTCTTCGCTGCACACCCCCGGGCAGATTGCCGTCGATGTTTCAGGCAACCTGTTGGTGGCCAACGGAACCTCGAACGTGGCCTATCTCTACGAGACCGCGCAGGGCGTCTTCAATCTGAATGCGCCAACCTCGCTCGGGACCGGGCTCGGCAAGGTGACTGGCGTCGCGGCCGACACCTCCGGCAACGTCTACATCGTGGACCAGGGCAACCAGCGCGTGGTCAAGGAAACGCTGAGTGGCACCACCTATACGCAGTCGGTGATCCTCACCGGGCTGGTAACGCCCACACAGGTCGCGGTCGATCGGCACGGCAATGTCTACGTGGCCGACCCGGGACAAAATGCCGTGGTGTCTCTGCCGAGTGGCAGCACCACCGCCTCGACCGTGGGCACGGGCCTGCTTGCGCCGAACGGTGTCGCCGTCGATGCCAACAGCAATGTGTACATCGCCGACACCGGCAACAGTCGCGTCGTCAAGGTTCCCTATAGCACCAGCACCTCTGCTCCGGTGACGAGCAGCCAGACGGCGCTGGGCGTATCCCTGCTTTCTCCCACGTCTGTCGCCGTGGATACGCGCGGCGCCGTCTACGTCACCAATGCCTCTTCGGTCGTGCGGTATTCGCAGGGCGCCATTTATCTGGGCTTGTTGCAGGCCAGCTCCGCCACGCTCACCGTTCCCGTCAATATCACATTTACCTCGAGCCTTGCGGCGGCAACGGCAACCATCAAAGTCGTCACCGCCGGGCAAACCGGCAAGGATTACACCGATGCGGGCAGCAGCACCTGCTCGACCGGAACCACCTACACCTCCGGCAGCAGTTGCGTGGTCAATGTCACCTTCGCGCCGCTTTATCCCGGTGCGCGCCCCGGCGCCATTGTTTTTTATGATGCCAATAACAAGGTGCAGTTGCGCGTGTTTCTGGGTGGCGGAGGGCTCGGCCCGGTGCTGACCTATGAGACCGGCGGCGCGGCCACGGTCGTGGCTGGAACGCTGACCAGCGGTTCAACCAGCATCGCCATGAAGACGCCGCGCGGCATCAAATCCGATCCCTTCGGCAATCTGTTTTTCGCGGATACGGGCAATGGACAGATCGTGAAGCAAGCCACCGATGGAACGGTCTCCGTTGCGGTTGCTTCCTCCGGCATTCAGGACGTGTCCATCAACGGCGCGGGCGATCTGATCGCCGTCTCCACTGCGGCGGCCACACTGTACCCCTATGAAAATGGCACGTGGAGTTCTACCGACGCCATCACCCTCAACAGCGCCAGCGGACGCACCATCAACACCGACGTGGCCGGCAACATCTGGACTTGCAACTACAATCTGACCGGCACGGCAAACACCTTTCTCTATCGCTACACGCTCGACAATGGCGCGGCCACGAGTACGAAACTGTATTCGGGTTACTTTGGACTGTGCTTCGGCGTGGCCGCCGATCTGCTGGGCAACCTCGGCGTCTCCGACTACACGGCCAAGGACGCATGGTATCTGCCCGCCACCGGAAAAACTCCCTACAAGCTGGGCATCAATGCGTCGTATCCATGGGCCGTTGGCTTCGATGCCTCGGGCAGTCTGTTCATGAGCGACTACGGCGCCTCGGCCACCGATACCGCAACCTCGGTGGTCTACCGGGTTCCGAATGAATACGGCACGCTGACGGGCGGCGATGTCACCAAGCTCAACAGCGGCCGGCCGAGCTTCGGTTTCAGCATTGATCCCTTCGGCAATATCATGACGGCCATGCGCGCCTCCGGCAGCAGCACTGTCAATCACTATCTGATTCCGCGCGCCGCCAACACCATTACGTATGCTTCGGCAACGGCCGTGGGCTCCTCCGGCTCCGCGGCGCAAATCACCATCGTCAACTCCGGCAATCAGGCCCCCACCTATACGCAAACCGGCGGCATCTTCGAGACGGGCGACGCGGATGATTTTCCGCTCAACGCCACACTGAGCAGCACGCCGAGCATTGCGCAGTGCGACTTCACCTCCACCATTGAACCGGCCCTCAGTTGCTATCTGGCCACCAACTTTGTGCCCACCTCGCCCGGCGCCACCCGCACGGCGACCGTGAGCCTGCCCTCGCAGGGGCCAAGCACCAACACGCTCACGTTGACCGGCACCTCGAGCGGCACGGCGGCCAGCACGGCCTCGGGGCTGAAGCTGTCCATCAGTTCGCCCACCGGCAGCATCTATCCGACGCAATCAATCACCGTTGCGGCCAGCGCGGCTTCGGCGGCCACCGGCACCGTCACGCTCTATGTGGATGGCAGTGCCACCGCTGTCGCCGCGCTCTCTGGCGGCGCGGCCACCTTCACGCTCTCCTCGGGGCTGACGGCCGGCACGCACACGCTCGCCGCCACCTATGCGGGCGATGCGACCTATGCGCCGATTGAAACCACCTCTTCCGTCACGCTCAGCCTCACAGTCGTCAAGGCCACGCCGAGCCTGACCATTGCCTCGGGCATAACGCAGGCCACCGTCGCGCAGTCCGTGCCCTTCACCGCCACCGTTGCCACCGCCTCCGGATTGTCGGAGGCGACAGGCACGGTGACCTTCTACGATGGCACCACCGCGCTCGGCAGCGCCACGCTCTCCTCCGGTGCGCTGAGCTTTTCCACCACCGCTCTCACCAAGGGCACGCACACAATCACGGGCGTGTATGGCGGCGATGCGCTCTATAACTCGGGAAGTTCCAGTAACTCGGTCACGATTGTCGTCTCCGATTTTGTGGAAACCACACTGTCGCTTGGCCTCAATCCCACCGTGCCCGAGGGCGGTTACAGCTCGGGCCAAACCGTAGTGGCCACCGCCACCGTTGCCGCGCAGAGCGGTTCTGATGTACCCACCGGCGCGGTCATCTTTGCTCTCGATGGCAGCGCGCAATCCGTTACGCTGAGCAACGGCATTGCCAGCTACAGCTTTGCACCCTCGCCGGGCAGTCATGCGCTCGCGGTCAGTTATGCAGGCAGCAGCAACTTTGCCGGCAGCGTGGCGGGCGCAACCTTTACCGCGGTGAAAACATCCACGCAAACCGCGTTGCAGGTTTCCTCCACGAGCACGCAGGCGGGCGTTCCCATCACGCTGACGGCCACGGTTTCTTCTGCCGTGGCCACGCCAACCGGCACCGTGAGCTTCTACAACGGCGTGGCTCTGCTCGGCACGGCGACCTTGTCCAGCGGCACGGCCAGCCTTGCGTTGAGCACGCTTCCCTCTGGCACCAACAGTCTCTATGTGGTCTATGCGGGCAATACCGATTTTGAGACAAGCACCTCGGCCACAACCACCGTTACCGTGTCCATCAACACCACCGCGCTCAGCATTTCCAGTTCGCCGCTGATCGTCTACTCAGGAACATCGCTGAACGTCATCGTCTATGTCAGCTACACGCAACCGAGCGGTTCTTCCAAGGTTCCTTCCGGCAAGGCCACGTTATATGTTGACGGCACAGCCTATGGCAGCATCAGCGTCTCGGCGCAGGGCAATGCGGAGTTTGACGCTGTCACGGGCCTCGCTTCAGGTGTGCATCAGTTGACCGCATCCTATGTGGGCGACAGCTACTACGCCGCCTCGGCCACAACCGGCAACTACCCCATTTACATTGCACCGGCTTCGGGCTGGGGCGGCGACTTTGCGGTGACCGCCTCGCAAAGCGCACTGACCATCGCCACCGGCACCACGACCTCGCTCAACATCACGCTGACGCCTTCCAGCAACTACTACGGCTACGTGAGCCTTGGCTGCACGGGGCTGCCGCAGAACACGGCCTGCACGCTGGCGACGGATCAGGTACTGCTCGACGGCTCAAACACGGCCGTCACCGAGGTGTTGAAGTTCTACTCCACCACGTCGACGACCTCGGCCAGCCTGCGCGCGCAAAACCATGGCACGCAGCTCTGCGGATGGCTGGCCGCGCCTCTGGTCGGGCTGCTCTTTGCCGGATGCTTCCGGCGCGGACGCAGAATGTTGCACTCGATCGGCGGCCCACGGCTCGTTGCCTTCTTCCTGCTGCTGGCCGGTATGCAGGCGATGAACGGATGCGGCGGTCACCCCGCCATTCAAACCACAAAGGGCACCTACACCGTCCAGATCACGGCCTCTGGATCGGGCAGCATCATTCATACCTATCCCGTAGAAGTAACCTTCCAATAACTCTTTCCGCCGGCGCGAAGATCGCCTCGTGCCTCTTCTCGCCGGTGAAATTAGAATCGAGGAAAATGACAACCATGAAATTTTGTAGGCGGAGGTCTTTCTCCATGCTGCCGTGCGCAATCCTGCTGGCAGCATTGGCGCCCCTTCTTCAGGCGCAGAGCGATCGAACACAGGATTCCTCTTACACGCTGCGTGTCACGACGCAGCGTGTTCTGCTCGATGTGGTGGTGAAAGATAAAAAAGGCAACCTTGTCACCCATCTCTCGCCGGGCGATTTCACGGTGTACGAGGACAAAGTGCCGCAGCGCATCACCAGCTTCGATGCGCCCACGCCGCACCTCGCGCCGAAGCAGGCGCTCGTGCACAACTCCGGCGAGTTGGCCAGGATCGGGGCCGCGCCCATCACCATTCTCATTCTCGATGAGCTGAATAGCAGCTTTGAAGACATGGCCTTCGCGCGCCAGAAGATGGAAAAATATCTGGACGCGCAGCCGGCGATTCTTGCCCAGCCGACGACGCTGCTGGCCGTCACCAACACGCACTTTCAGGTGGTCGAAGATTACACGCAAGACCGCGAAGCGCTGCGGCTGGCGCTCAAAAAACACTTTCCCGAACTTCCCCTCAAATCCATGCAGAGCGGCGCGAACAGCTCCGGCGCCTATGAGCGCACAGCGCTCTCGCTGAACTCTCTGCATCAGATCGCAGTGGCCGCGCGCGGCGCGCAGGGGCGCAAATCGGTGATCTGGGTCGGCAAGGGATTCCCGGCCGTCAATCTGCTGCTGCTCGACAATGCCTCGATCGATGTGATGCAACACGCCATCGAGCGGCTGACGCGCGAGTTGATGGATACGCGCATGACCCTCTACACCATCGACCCGGCGGCCAATCTGCTCACGCGCGGTTTTGTCGCCACACCCGAGGAGTTGACCGAGTTTGAAAGCCGCACCGACGGCCAGCCCTTTGCAGACGAAATCAAGTTCTCTACGCTGGCTCCGGCCACCGGCGGGCAGGCCTTTTACGACCGCAACGATGTGGACCGCGAGTTGCGCGAGGCCGCCGAAGAAGGTGCGACCTTTTATGCGCTCTCGTATGCGCCCACCAATCATGCGGAGACGCCGGGCGCCTATCGCCGCATCCATGTCGCGCTCAAGGATCCGAATCTGATCGCGACCACGCGCAACGGATACTATGTCGGCAACGGCGAAGAGGATGTCTTTGATGCCGTCAGGAATCAGGCACACGCTCTGCGCACATTGCTCGAAGAAGAGATGGGCAGCGCCGCGCTGGCCACGCTGCCTTATAGCGGCGTGAATGCCTCGCTCGAATCAGGCGCGGGCGATGCGCTCACGCTGAAGACCACGGCCGGAACACTGGCATGGACGCCGGCCAGCGACGGAAAATATCAGGCGGAGATCACCGTACTCAGCGTAGCCTTCAACGCAAAGGGCAAGGCTCTGGCGCACACCTCCAGGGAGTTGGTGGCGCGGGTGCAAGGCGAGGTGAAGAACCCTGACCAGCAGGCGGTCTTCCTGCTCCATCTGCCGCAACCGGTCGGCACCCGGCGCATTCGCGTCGTGGTGCGCGATGCGCATAACGGCAAAATCGGCACTGCGGAGCTCGCCGTGCAACGCTGAGTTGTATGCGGAGTCAGAAAGCTGCGAGAGGATCATCTCCCGCTGCAGTTTTTATTGGACGAGGGGTGAGAATTTTCGGCGGCGTCCATCGCAGCGTCCGGTGTAAAGATGGCCTCAGCCTGCAGGCGGAGCAGGCTGGTCATCTCTGTCATCTCCTGAAAGAACTTCAGGCACGAGGAACAATCCTTGAGATGGTTCTCAAGCCGTGCAAGTTCGGCGGCAGAAGCGAATCCTCCCGCCGCCAAACTACAAAGTTCCTCGAACTCTTCATGCTGGTTCGTATGGTTTGTCAACGAACGTGCTCCATCCTGCGAAAAAGATCCATCGTCAATCTATTGGACGTTGGCAGGGCCGCGCAAGTTGATGCCCCAACATTTTTTTCGAATTTTTGCAGCAAATTTTATCTGAAGAAAAAAGACTCTTCCGACCTTCAGAATCAAGGGGGTCTGTAGAGATATACAGGGGCCGGGCGATCTTTGTGCCACGGCAGAAAAATAATTTTTTCTGGTACAAAACAGGACACACGCCTGCATAGACAAGTAGCTGATGAATTTTCCGGCGCGGTTCTGCGTACGTAGAGTGCAGGGCGGCTCCGGCTTTTTTTGAAGGAGAGCTCGCTTGAATAAAAAAATGATTTTGATTCTTCCTCTGTTCCTGCTGCTGGCCAGTGTCGGCCTTTGGGCGCAGACCTTTAGCGGCCTGTCAGGAACCGTGCAGGACGCATCGAAGGCCGTCGTTGCCGGTGCGCAGGTTACGGTGCGCAGCAGCACCAAGGGCTACGAACGCACGACACAAACCGACGATCACGGCTTCTACAGCTTCCCCAATCTGGAAGCCGACGAGTACACCGTACGCATTGCCGCGGCGGGTTTTCAATCGCAGTCGGTCGGTCCGTTTCGACTGAATGCGGCAAGCTCCTCCAGCGCGAATGTGACGCTTTCCATCGGGAAAAGCGCGGAGACCGTCGAGGTCAGTGCCGAAGAGGTTTCCCTTGCTCTCGACAAGACCTCGACCTCGATTGGCGATACCGTCACGGAAAAGCAGCTCGATAGCCTGCCCGTCAACGGTCGCGATTACGCGCGTTTGAGCCTGATCACGCCGGGTGCGGTGGCTCGCAGCCGCTACATCTCCGACATCAGCTTCGACGGCGCGCACACGGTGCACAATCAGTTCTCCGTCGATGGCGTCGATGCCTCGCGCGTCGATCAACCGTACATGGCCAACGGCTTCGAGCGCGGCGCGCGTCTGCTCACCGGCTCGCTTGAAACCATTCAGGAGTTCCGCGCACAGACCAGCGGTTACCCGGCCGAGTACGGCCGCGCGGCCGGCTCGCTCGTCAACATCGTCACCAAATCGGGCAGCAATCTGCTGCATGGAACCACCTACGACTACTTCCGCAACGAAGCCCTCGATGCGCATAACTACTTTGCGCGGGATACCAAGCCGCGTTTCCGCTTCAACGATTTCGGTGGCAATCTTTCGGGTCCGCTCTATCGGGATCGCACCTTCTTCTTCGGCAATTACGAGGGTTCGCGCCAGACCATCGGCATCATCGGCACCGGCAGCGTGCTCAGCAACTCTGCCCGCAGCATCGCGCTCGCCGCGCACCCGGAGCTGGCTCCGATTCTGAACGCCATGCCGACCGTTGCCAGCACCACCACGGCCTCGACGGTGATCTACAAAACGGTTTCAAACACACAGGTCACCGAAAACACCGGCAGCATTCGCATCGATCACAAGTTCACGCCGAACGATCCCTTCTTTGTTCGCGTGAATGTGAACGATTCCTACACGGCCGGTCCGCTGTTCGGCGTAACCACCACAGCGCTCGGCCTCAGCGATCATCAGTCCGTGCCGCTGCGCACCACCAACATTGCCGTTCACGAGCAGCACATCTTCAATTCGCATGTGATCAACGATGCTCTGATTGGCCTGCAACGCTGGGCCAGCCGCATTGAGTCGGCCGAAGATCTTCCACAGATCTCCATCAGCGGCGTTGATGCGGTGGTCGGCTCGCGCGGCGATTCGATCTCAAACAACAACAGCTACCAGTGGGGCGACAATCTCACGCTGGTTCACGGACGCCACACCCTCAAGGGCGGCGCGACCGTTTACCGCATTCAGATCAACCGCAAGAACATTACGACGGCCAGCGTCTCCTATGCCAGCATCGCGGCCTTCGAGGCCAACACGGTTCTGCAGGTTACGCAGAGCGCCGGCGATCCGGGCCACGGCACACGCGCCACACAGGTGGGCGGCTATCTGCAAGACAGTTGGCAGCTCGCACAGAACTTTGTGGTCAACTATGGATTGCGCTATGACTGGGCCACCGATCCGCACGACAAGGATGACGGCACGCAGGCCTTCGATCCGCGTACCGGCGCCTTGATGAGCAAGGGACAGCCTTACTTCAACACCAACTTCCGGGACTTCTCGCCGCGCCTTGGTTTCTCCTGGTCGCCGCTGACCAGGACCGTGGTCAAGCTGGGAACGGGCATCTTTTATCAGGCCTATCCGGTGGGCTTTGGCGCCTATTATGTGCCGCTGAACACCATCAGTGGAAACTGGACGCTGACGCAGACCGCCAACCCGGGCCTCTCTTATCCTTATGCCAGCTACGTTGCCTCCGCGACGGCGATCACGCCCACCGGTTATGGCTTTCCGACCAGCAAGCCCGATATCTACACCACGCAGTGGAACCTGAGCGTGGCACAGGATCTGGGCCGCGGCGCGGCCGTGCAGGTCGGCTATGTGGGCAACCACGGCGTCAACCTATGGCGTCGCACCGATATCAATCTCTACAAGAAGAACCAGACGGTGCGCCCGAATACCGCCTTCGGCAGCATCTATCTTGAAAACAACAACGGCTTCAGCGGTTACAACGGATTCCAGCTCCAGTACAAGCAGCGGATCGGCAAACAGTTGAACGCCACGGCCAACTATAGCTGGGGCCATGTCATCGACGACGTGCAGGATCAGGGCCTGTACAGCAGCAATCCGCAGAACAACGACGATCTGAAGGCGGAGCGCGGCAATGGTTCAGGCGACATTCGCCACAACCTCAGCTACAGCCTCAACTATCAGTTGCCCATCGGCAAGGGCCATGCCCTGCTGGGCCGCAACATTCCGGTAGTCACCACGCTGGCCTCTGGCTGGAGCATCAACAGTCTCGGCATTCTTCGCAGTGGCGTCACCTCGAGCGTGGCCATGTCGGGCATCAACACCTATGGCAACCTGAACTACACCAACCAGCGGCCCGATGTGGTTGCGGGCGCCTCTCGCTACGTGACCCGCACGCTGGACTCGAACGGCTACGTGACCTATCTGAATCGTTCGGCCTGGTCCAGGCCTGCGACGGGAACCTTCGGCAACTCGCGTCGAAACACCGTCTATGGTGCCAAGTTCACGCAGATCGACTTTGCCGCCTTGAAGGACACGCATCTGAGCGGTCGTCAGAACATCCAGTTCCGCGCGGAGATCTTCAACCTGCTCAACCACGCCAACTTTGGTTTTCCGAATGTCGCCTGGACGCCGACCTCGGCCACCTTCGGCACCATCTCAAGCACCTTCGGCAACACGCTTGGCTTCGGCACGGCGCGTCAGGTGCAGTTTGCGGTCAAGTACCAGTTCTAGATGCTGTCCGCATCATGACGACCAACGCCGTGGGGTGTCCGTTCTTGCGGGCACCCCATTTTTACCCTTTTTCTGTTTTCACTTTTTTTTGATCGATGAGGTACTGGATGACAACTCGTTCCTTCGTGCTTTCCGCTGTTCTGCTTTCGATGCCGCTGTGCGCTCTGGGCCAGCAGCATGCGATCGCTCCGCGTGAGATCGTGACGCTGAAAAAAGTCGCCGAGGTGCAGCTTTCCCCCGACGGAAAGCAGATCGCCTATTCGGTGCAGACGCCGCAGCCGGCCATCAATGCCAAGGTGCAGAGTCTCTGGCTCGTCAACACGGGGCAGACCGGCAGCGCACACAGATTGACGCACAGCGACGGCGTTGACAATGCACCCCGCTGGTCGCCCGACGGCAAGCAGTTGGCCTTTCTGTCCACGCGCAAAAATCCCATTCTTCTGCACGGCGACTCGCCCTTTCCCTTTGCCCTCGCCCGCATCGAAAGCCGTCCGGAGCTGGTCGAGGCAACCAAAGAATCCGCCGCGAAGGACAAGCCGCAGGGCCGCCAGTTGTGGCTCATCTCTCCGAATGGCGGCGAGGCTCTGCCCCTGACCAATCTGCCCGGTGAGATCAAGGAGTTCAAATGGTCGCCCGATGGCAGCCAGATCGCCTTTCTGCGCGACGACACCGACACCAAGGCTCAGGCCGAGAAAAAGGAAAAGAAGATCGACGACTGGCAGGTTGATGCCGACTACCGCTTTGCGCGGCTCTATGTCTACGATCTTGCCTCGCACACCGCGCGGCTGGTCACGCTCGGCGATCGCAATCTCTGCGACTTTGACTGGTCACCGGATGGCAAGCATTTTGTTGCGCGCATTGCTCCCACGCCCCGGCTCGACGATTTTTGGCGCGTTTCAAAGGTGCAGATTCTCGATGCCGGCACCGGCGAGGTGGAGAAGACTCTTGCCGAGCACGCCGCATCGGCCAGCGTGCACTGGTCACCGGATGGCGAGCATCTGAGCTTCAGCAAGATGACCAGGCTGACCATCACCGGGCTGCCGATTCTCTATGACCTGCGCACTGCCAAAGAGGCGCAGATTGGCGCCAACCTGCCCGTCACCTGGTCCAATGCGCAGTGGAGCAGCGACGGAAAACATCTGACGGTGAACGGAGTGCGGCTCACCACCGAGGTCTTCGCCGATGTCGACCTCGCCACGGGCAAGGCCAACATTCGTGCCCGGCACGAGGGCGGTCTGCGCGACTACTCGCTTTCGCGCGATAGCAGCCTGGTTGCCTTTGCCACCGGCACATCCACGCATCCGGCCGAGGTAACCACGCTCAGCGCCGGCCGTTGGCAAACCCTGACCGAAACCAATCCTCAGGTAAGCCAGTGGAAGCTGGGCACGGTGAAGGAGGTGGAGTGGAAGAGCAGTCGTGACGGACGCACCATCGCCGGCGTTCTGATTCTGCCCGCAGGGTACGAGGCAGGCAAGCAGTACAAGACGCTCGTGCAGTTTCACGGCGGACCCGAGGGCGTGTGGGAATCGGGCTGGCTCGGTTCCTGGCACGACTGGGCGCAGTTGCTGGCCTCGCGCGGCTATGCCGTTCTGCTGCCCAATCCTCGCGGCTCCGATGGACAGGGGCCGGAGTTTGCCGAGGCCAACTTTCAGGATCTTGGCGGCGGCGATTATCAGGATGAGATCGACGGCGTTGACTGGCTTCTGCAACAGGGCATCGCCGACAAGAACAAGCTCGTTGCCGGTGGCTGGAGCTATGGCGGTTACATGACCTCCTGGACCATCGCGCACACCAACCGCTTCAAAGCCGCTGTCATTGGTGCCGGCGTCACCGATCTGGTTTCAATGGCGACCACGACCGATATTGCGCCCAGCTTTCTCGATGGCTACCTTGAGGACTTCGCCACCCACCGCGCGCTCTATTGGAACCGCTCGCCGGTGGCACACCTGAACCAGTGCACGACGCCTGCTCTCATCGTGCACGGCGAGTCCGACGATCGCGTGCCGATTCGCCAGGGAGAAGAGTATTACCGCGGACTGCGCTTCCAGGGCAAGGAAGCGAAGATGATCCGCTTTCCCCGCGAGCCGCACGTCTTTGCCGAACTGGACCATCAGGAAGCGCTGCTCGAGAACGTGCTGGACTGGTATGAAAGCCACCTGCAATAGCAGGCCAGAGTTACGCAGAAGGCCGCCGTTCAGGCGGCCTTTTCTGTTGCAGCACCTCACGCAACTTGCGCAGGCCACGGTAATAGTGATGACGAATGTTGGTGACGTTCTGTTGCAGATGCGCCGCCACATCCTCCATCTGCGCGCCTTCCAGAAAGATCATGCGCAACGTCGTCTGCTGGTCAACGCCGAGACTGCCGAGCGCCTGATGCACGATCTGCGCAGCCTCAATAAAGTGCACGCCGCCGCAACTGGGAACATCGATCTCGTCGATGTCCTGCGTGCGGTAATAGGCGCGCGCATCCAGTGCGTGCTTGTAGTTGATGGCGCGCCGATAGGCGTACTGCAAAACCCACGTGCGCAGGCTGCCTTTGCTGGCATCATAGAGGTCCCGCGCGCGATAGATGTCCATGAAGACAATCTGCGCCACATCCTCCGACTCGGTGGCATTGCGCAAAATCCGCATGGCGATGGCCCGAACCGTGTTGCCATATCTTCGATGCAGCTCCGCAAAGCTGTGAGGATCGCCTAGCTGAAGGGACTGGACAAAACAAGAGTCTGCAAACGAATGTTCGTCATATGGGCTAGAACCTGAATCCAGTATTTGCATACTGTTCATCACCTCCAAGGCTAAATATCGTCCTGCACCGCTGCTTGCGGGCATTGCAGGACTTTTTAAAACCAAGGCCCTTGCATCGGCTCGTACACTACTGCGCTAGCAACAGCGATCCGAGATCGGCGCCGGGGCTGAAATAAAACCTGTACTCCATGGAAAAGACCGTTGAATCCGCGCGATGGGTTGAGACGCACCGTAAAGCTAGAGTCTACAAATAGGCATAGGTTCTGGTTTGAGACTATCTTGGAGCATTCGTAAAAGCCTGTTCTACATTTACCACAACCATGGTCCATCTCAAAAGAGATGGGATAACGAAGAACCACCACACCTTGCGTGCGATGTTCTGTCTCTTTCCGGACACACCCCTCGGGGTGCCTTGATGAAGTAGGTTCCCCGCTGCTGAAAATGGTCCGCCGCCCAATGCGGAATGATGGGGAGTGCTATTCTTTCGGCAACTGTAACTTTGAAAAAAACAGGGTCTGTACCGGCTCTATCATTGATATTCGCTGGGGGGCTTCTGAATATCGATGACATAGTCAACCTTGCCTTGTTCGTCTCACCAGGTTGAGGGCCGTATTTTGTGCTCAACCTTGTCTTGCGCCTCCGAGAGTACTTCTGTCGGAGCGGTGGCGCGTGTCCCCGCAAAAATGAATGGCCTCGCCGCATGCAGCGAGGTATCCCGAAAATCCCTCGTGGACGCAACACCGCACGCGGAAGAAACACGTCCCGAATGGGTTCAAATCGATGATTTCACCGATGAAGGAGAGAGCAATGAGAGAGCGCATCCGATACTGGTTGGTCGTAGCCGGGATGATTCTGATCCCTGGAGCGATCCAGGCGACCGAAGCGAATGTGTCGGGAGATGCGTACGTGAACAGCGCTCACCCGGCCGTAAACTACGGCAGCCTCTCGAATCTGTACGTCAACAGCAACGGCACGGCCCTGATTTCCTTTGATCTTTCGGCGCTGCCGTCGGGCACAACCAGCAGCCAGATCGGCAAGGCCACGCTGCGTGTGTACATCAACCGCATCAATGCCTCGGGCGCAGTCAGTGTGCTGCCGGTTTCGAGCGCCTGGAGCGAGTCCAGCGTCACGTATAACTCGATTCCTACGCTGGGAACCGCCGTGGGCACCTTTACGCCGACGGCCGCCAATCAGTTTATCGATGTCGATGTGACGTCATTGGTGCAGGGCTGGGTCACGACGCCGTCCACGAATTATGGACTCGCGTTGAGCTCTTCGGCAGGCAATATCGTTCTCGACTCGAAGGAAAACAACGAGACCAGCCATCCGGCGGCGCTCCAGATCACCCTGGCCGGGCAGCAGGGCACGGCGGCGACGATTTCCGTCGGCTCGGTGACGACCAGCGCGGCAGGCAGCTCCGCCAGCGTGACGAATGCGGGCACAAGCAGCGCGGCGATTTTCAACTTCGCCATTCCGGCCGGTGCTCCCGGCGCGACGGGAGCCACAGGTGCCACAGGTGCCACGGGAGCACAGGGGCCGCCGGTCACCTTCCAGGGTGCCTGGTCCAGCAGCACGATCTATGCGCGCGGCGATACGGTCTCGGAGGGCGGCGCGAGTTACATTGCGCTTACCTCGAATTTTAATGTGGATCCGGCCACCGATGTGAGCGGAAGCGGAACGACCTGGGCCTTGCTGGCCAAGGCAGGACTGGCGGGAACCGTCAGCTTGGGCACGACGACGACCGGCGCGGCGGGCAGCTCCGCCAGCGTAACCAACACAGGGACGGGCAACGCGGCGATATTGAATTTCACCATTCCGGCCGGTGCGACCGGCGCGCCGGGCGCCACGGGAGCGACCGGCGCAACCGGTGCGACGGGGGCCACCGGTGCAACGGGACCGGCAGGCGTCATCGGGGCACAGGGGGCAACCGGCCCCGCCGGCCCACCGGTCAGCTTCATCGGTGCCTATAACAGCGGAACGACCTACGCCAAAGGCGATGCGGCCGCACAGAACGGATCGAGCTATATCTCCCTTGCCGACGGAAATATCGCGCATGATCCGGCGACCGACGTGGCGGCGGGAACCGGAGTCATCGGCACCTATTGGGCCTTGCTGGCCAAAAAGGGCACCGATGGCGCGGCGGCCACGATTGCGATCGGCACGGTAACGACGGGTGCGGCGGGCAGCTCCGCCACCGTAACCAACGCGGGCACGAGCAGCGCGGCAAGTTTGAACTTCTCCATTCCGCAGGGTGTTGTCGGCGACACTGGGGCGGCGGCGACGGTCGCAGTGGGCACGGTGACGACCGGCGCGACGGGCAGTTCCGCAAGCGTAACCAACAGCGGCACGAGCAGCGCGGCGACGTTGAATTTTACGATTCCCCGCGGCGATGCTGGCCCGGCCGGCTCGGCCAATATCTATGGGGACGGCAGCGACGGCACCTCGACCGGTGTTTGCAGCATCACCTCCAACACCGACTGGACCATGACGCTGGTCACGACAGGGATTCAGTGCTCAAGCTTTACGGTTTCAAGCGGCGTCACGTTGACGGTGCCCTCCGGCACGGTCATTCGCTCGCTCGGCGCGGTGAATATTGCCGGAACCCTGACGGTCGCTCCGGGAGCAGCGATCGGGATGGTTGGGAGCAGCCCGGACACGGCCGGAACCTATGGGCCGACCTATGCCATTCCCAAGGCCGCGCAGGCCAAAATTCTAAACCCCGGCCCCATGGGCGGCGGCGCGGGCGGCACGCTGTACAAGGCAAGCACCACCGATGCCCTTGGGGGAGGCAGCCTGCAGATTCTGGCCTCGGGGGCGGTCGCCATCAGCGGCACGATCAACGCCAACGGGGTCGCCGGAATGTACGAAACTATGGGCACCCAGTATGCCACATCCGGCGGCGGTGCCGGTGGTATTGTGATTCTGATTTCCGCGACCTCGGTCAGCAATACGGGAACGATCAATGCCAATGGCGCCGCTGGCGGCCCCGACAGTGCTTCTGATTCCGGCGGCGGTGGCGGCGGCGGTATTGTGCACTTCGTCGCACCGAGCTCGTCCATCACGCCGGGCACCGTCAATGTCGTCGGCGGAGCGGCAGGCGGCTCCAGTACTGGAAACGGATATGGACTTCCTGGCGGTGCCTGTGGTGGCAACGGCGGCCATGGAACTTACAGCGGCAACACCGCCTCGGTAGCCGGAAGCACGGGCAATGTCTTCTCGACCTATGTTTCCGATCCGCGCACGATTCTGGTTCCCTAGTACGAAACGCAAAGCAAGGCTGTGCCGCGTTGCCGGTAAAGTTCGCGCGACAGAAGAAAACCGCAACAAAACCGAAACATAAGGAGGCAGTATGGCGGACTATTACGTTGGCGAAATTCGCATGGTGGGCTTCAGTTTTGCCCCCGCTCCCGACTGGCTGGCGTGCAATGGACAGACGTTGCAGATCAGAGAGCATCAGGCCCTCTTTACCCTGATTGGGGCAGTCTATGGCGGCGATGGGATCAATACCTTTGCCCTGCCGGATCTGCGCAGCCGTGTGCCGTTGCACTTCGGCCAGGGAGCGGGGAGGGATGCAAACAATAACCCTTTGCCGATCTATGCTTTAGCACAGAAGGGCGGGAGTTCGGCGATCACTACGCCGCTTCTGGTACATAACCATACTGCAACATTCACCGGCACCGCACCGACGCAAGCGCCCTCGGTCACGGTCAATGTGCAGGGAACCTCGGCACAGGGAGGCACCCCCGCCCCGACGGGAAACTACCTGGCGGGAACCACCAAGGCTGGCCAGGGAGTTGGCAATCTTTATCTCGCCAATCCGGCACCGACAACACTGGGCAACATTGCTGGTACTTCTGGCTCGATTACCAATCTTCCGACACCGGCAGGAACCGTGGCCGTGAACTCCGCGGGAACAACAGTCACGCCTACGACCAGCATCGAGCCCCCCTATCTGGCGGTGAACTTTGTCATCGCGTGCAATGGCATCTATCCGGAGCGGCCCTAAAAATCTGTCGATGACCAGCGGAGGAACCATCATGCAATACCGGGCTGCTCAGCCAGAGGACGAGGCATTTGTCCGCATGCTTTTTGTGGAGCAGGCCGCCGGTTTGTTGACGGCGGCCGGGCTCGGCGAGGAGCAGAGCATGGCACTGGCGGAGATGCAGTATCGCGGCCGGCAGGTGAGTTGGGCAGCGCGGTATCCACGGGCCGAAAACCTGATTGTCTGCGATGGGGCGGGGCACCCGGTGGGCCGTCTGCTGCTCCATCGATTGCCGCAACAGTGGCGCATTGTCGATCTGGTGATCCGGCCGGATCTGCGCCAGCAAGGCCTGGGTGAGCAGGTGCTCGCCGATTGCCAGCGACAGGCGACAGAGGCGCGCGTTGCGCTGGCCCTGCAGGTGGTGCCCTACAACCCCGCGCGCAGGCTTTATGAACGGATGCATTTTTGCGCGGTGCATGAAGATGCGGTCGAGGTGGAGATGATCTGGAATGCCGCAGGCGAACACGCGGCCCTGGCTGCCGTAGAAAACGGGAAAGGATAACACTATGAGGAGCCGTAGACCCGCGCGAGGAATCTGTGCCATGGCGGTGGCCACAATGGTTCTGGGGGCGCTCTGTGCCCAGGCGCAGAACGTGGCACAGAAGGCGGCTCTGACGCGGCTGGGCATGAGCCTGCCTCGCGCCATGGACACCGCCTCCGAGACCGAGGCCTCCAATACGAGCCTGAATCATCCCGGCGGGCTGGCCTATGACCCGGATGGCGATCTGTACATTGTCAATACCGCCGAGAATCAGGTTCTTGAGGTCAGCACAACGGGCGTCGTCAGCGTCGTTGCCGGAACCGGTGAGCAGGGCTTTGCCGGAGACGGGTCCGCGGCTACCCTTGCGCTGCTGAATCGTCCGATGGGCATCGCGATCGATAGCGCGGAAAACGTCTATATCGCCGATGCAGGCAACCACCGGATTCGCGCAATCGACACCAACGGCGTGATTCACACGATTGCGGGCACTGGCGTAGCCGGTTTTTCTGGCGATGGCGGTCTGGCCACGGCGGCAACGCTGCACCATCCGACGGCAGTCACCGTCGATGCGCGCGGCGCTCTCTACATCGCGGATACGGAGAATCATCGCATCCGCGCGATTGCGGGCACCACCATCAGCACGGTTGCCGGCAATGGTGAGCAATACTATTCCGGCGATGGCGGTCTGGCCACGGCCGCGGGTCTTGATTCGCCGCAGGGCGTGGCGGTCGACGCCTCCTACAACCTCTACATCAGCGACACGAACAGCCAGCGCATTCGCCTGGTGACCTACGCAACCGGCATCATCTCCACGCTCGCGGGCAATGGCGTGATGGGATTCTCCGACGGCGCGGCAAACAGCGGCGCGCTGGCCTATCCGCACGGGCTCACCGTCGACAGCTCCGGCACGGTCTACTTTGCCGACACCAACAATCAGCGCATCCGCAGCATCAGCGGCGGACAGATCGCGACGATGGCCGGGGATGGCGAGCAGGGCGGAGTGAGCACCTCGGGCGTCAGCACAAGCGTCTCCCTGAACAGTCCGCTGATGGTGGCTCTTCAAAGCGGCAACCTCTCTGTCTCCGACACGCAGAATCAGCTCGTTCGCGTTGTCTCCGGCTCCACGACGAACACCGTCGCCGGCAAAAACAGCGCGGGCTCGGAGTCGCTTTCGATCTCCGGGCCAGTCTCGACCGTCTATGGAACCGGCGCGCTCGTTGCGACCTTCACCAACGGATCGAATACGATTACCGGGCCAGTGACCTTTACCGATGGACTGGGCGGCAGCCCGACCCTGCTGGGAACGCTTTCCCCCGCCGCAAACAAGGCAACGCTCGATACCAGCCGCCTGTCGGCGGGCACGCACCGCATTGTCGCCAGCTTTGCCGGAGACACAAACAACGCGGCGATCTTCAGCGGCGTCTATGTGCTCACAACGACGCCGGTACCACTGACGGCCACGGCCAATGCCGTCACGCTGCTCTACGGGCAAAGCCTGCCCACATTGAGCGGCGCTCTGAGCGGCCTTCTCGCGCAGGACGCCGGCAAGGTCACGGCGGTTTTCGCGACCACGGCAACGGCCACCTCGGCACCGCAAACCTATCCCATTACGGCGACGCTCAGCGGCACGGCGGCGGCAAACTACACGGTGGCGCTCGGCTCAAACTCCGGCGCGGTCGTGATCCAGAAGGCTCCGTCGAAGACCACGCTGAGCTATCAAAGCTCCACCACTGCCAGCGGAACCTCGGTGGCGCTCGCGGCCAGCGTAGCCTCTACAACCAGCGGAACGCCCTCCGGCACGGTCAGCTTCTATGACGGAACCACGCTGTTGAACAGCAGCGCGGCGCAGCTCAGCCAGGGCGCGGCCTCGTTCACCTACACCGCCAACGCCACCGGAACGCACAGCTTTACGGCCGTCTATGGCGGCGACGGCAATTTCACGGCGAGCACCTCGAACTCGCTTCCCGCCAGCCTCTTCACCGACTTCACACTGGCGGTCTCCGGCACAGCCGCGCAGGCCGTGATTCCTGGCGCGGCGGCCAGCTACAGCTTTACGCTGACGCCGGCAGCCAGCGCATTTTCCAACGCGGTCAGCTTCAGCGTCAGCGGATTGCCGGCCGGCGCCGCGGTCAGCTTTTCGCCCGCGACGATTGCCTCCGGCAGCGCGGCGACCAGCGTTACCATGACCGTGCAAACAGCCAAGACCGTGGCACGCAGAGCAAGCGGCTATGCACCGCTGGCCTTCGCGCTGCTGCTGCTGCCGCTGGCAGGCCGCCTGCGCAAACAGGCGCGGCGCTGGATGGCGTTGCTGCTGTTGGTGGGCACGCTCGCCGCTACCCTCGCCGGTTGCGGCGGCGGATACTTTACGCAAAGCGTCAAGTCCTACACGGTGACCATCACCGCAACCAGCGGCACTGTCAGCCACACGAGCGCCGTTACGCTCACGGTCGAGTAGCGCGAAAGGGAGAGACTTATCATGAAGAAAAAAATTCTGCTGTTCCTCCTGGGCGCGTGTTCGACGCTGACACTGGCGGCGCAAAACCATGCGACGCGGGGCACGCTCGAGGTGGCCGTGAACTACAACGCGGCGCGCAACGGCGAGGTGCAACCGTTCTGGTTTCAGGGCGGCAACGTGCAACTGGAAGGCCGCTTCTGGCGCGGGTTGGGCGCGGTGGCCGAGGTCGGAGGACTGCACACGGCCAACATGCACGGCGCGGGCGTCGGGCTCGACCTGATCACGGCCAGCTTTGGCCCGCGCTACACCATCGCGCTGCATGATGTTGTTGCGCGCCGGCCTGCGCGCTTTGACGCCAACCGGCGCGTGACACTCTACGGGGAAACGCTGGCGGGCGTCGCCAACGGCCTGCACAGCGTCTTTCCGGCAACCGGCGCGGCCGAAGACAGCGCGACAGGCTTTGCGCTTGCGCTCGGCGGCGGCATCAACTACCGGCTCTCGTCGCGACTGAGCGTGCGCGCGCTCGAGGCAAACTGGCTGCGCACCACGGTGCCCAACGGCGCGGACAATGTGCAGAACAATCTCCGCCTCGGTGCCGGCCTCGTCTGGCGCGTGAAAAATTGATTCAAGTATGCTTCAGCGTGTCCAAGCCGTCTGAGGCCACTCCTATCCGTGCGCAACGGCGAGCCTCGGCCGGCCGCCTTTGAGGCCGTTCTCGCGCGCGGCCTGGCGCTTGGCAGGGCTTTTTGCCGCGCCGCCGCGACGGCCAATCTGGGCCATCCAGCTTCGGCTGCCGTAGATGTTTTTGAGCACGGCGGGCACGTAGAGATCGAGATCGAGATCGGGCCAGTGCAGCCCCTGGCCATTGCCGACCAGCTCCACGTTGGCGATCTGCGCGCGCGTTGCCTTCTGCAGGCCTTCGATGTCCTCGCGCGGAATCAACCGCCGGCTGCCGTCGCTCAGTTTGAGAATCAGCAGGTCCAGTTCTCGGCCGGGTTTGTACTCGGCAGAGACGGCGCGCAGTTCGTCGTCGAGCTGCCTGGCCCGTTCCAGAGCCTGATCGATTTCCTCGTCCGTCGTAATGACCTTATGCGTTGCCATGAATCTTCTCCCACAGGTTTGCCAGAGCCTCGATCACCTCGGTTCCGTCGAGAAAGCCGTGTACATGGCGCGGCGGGTGGTCGTTGGAATAGAGAACGAATTGAATGCCGCCAAAACGGAGGGAACCCACGCAAGAAGTATAACCCAAGCGCGGTTTGGTTTAAAGATGATTGTTCCGTTTTCAAAACTTGCCCGATCCTGGCTTCAAACAGATTCTTCTGCGTTTGCACTCGCGTGGCGCGCAAAAAAAATCCCCTGACAACGTGCTCTGTCGCCAGGGGATTGCTTCTTTCTCTTGCAAGGAAAACGCGCTAGATCTTTTCCGTGGATTCCACCTCCGGCAGAATATCGCGGTCGCGCGCAACCCAGACGTAGAGCGTCGGCAGCAAGAAGATGCCGATGACCAGATTCGCCAGCAGGCCGCCGACAATCACGATGGCGAAGGGCCGCTGCGAGTCCGAACCGATGGCATGCGAGAAGGCCGCAGGCAGCAGGCCCAGCGTGGCCACGAGCATGGTCATCATAATCGGCCGCAGGCGCAGGACGGCACCCTCGACGGCGGCTTCGAGAATGTGTTCGCGGCTCGATTTCTCCGTCGGTGCGCGCCGCACCCGCAGGTGGTTGATGTATTCAAGCATGATGACGCCGGTCTGCACCGAAACGCCGAACAGCGCCAAAAATCCCACCGCCGACGAGACCGAAAAGTTGGTGCCGGTCAGGTAGAGCGCCAGCGGGCCGCCCACCGAGGCCATCAACACACTGACCAGGATGAGCAAGGCCCATTTGCAGGAGCGGAACATGGCATAAAGGATGAGGAAGATGACCAGCATCGTGATGGGCACGACGATGGCCATGCGCTTGTTGGCGCGCTTCTGGCTCTGGTATTCCCCGGCCCACTCCAGATGATAGCCGGCCGGCAGCGCCACGTTTTTGTTGACCTTGGCGATGGTCTCTTCGACCGTGGAACCGAGGTCGCGGCCGCGCACCGAATACTTGATGGCGATATAGCGCTGACCGTTTTCGCGGTTGACCTGCTCGGCGCCATCGTCGGTGGAGATTTTCGTCAGTTGCGCCAGCGAGACACGTTCGCCCGAGGGCGCAAGCAGGCGCACATTCTCAATAGCCTCGCGCGTGTCGCGATACTGCTGCTGATAGCGCAAGGTCACGTCATAGCGCGCCTCGCCCTGCTGTGCCTGGGTCACGGCGTTGGCACCGATGGCGGTCTGCACCGCGTCCTGAATGTCGGCCACGTTGATGCCCCAGCGCGCGGCCGCGTCACGATCCACCTGCAGGCTCAGATTAGGCTGGCCGACAATGCGGAAGATACCGAGGTCGCCGACGCCGGGCACGGTCGCCATCTGCGCCTGAATTTTTTCAGCGTTGCGCTCAAGCGTGCGCAGATCGTCGCCGTAGAGCTTGACGGCCAGCTCGCCCTTGACGCCGCTGACGGCCTCTTCCATGTTGTCGCTGATGGGCTGCGAATAGTTCCACAGCACACCGGGAAACTTCGACAACTCCGCGTCAATGGCGGCGATCAGCGCCTCCTTGTCCTCATGAAAGACCGGACGCCACTGCTTTTTCGGCTTGAGGTCGACAAAATATTCGGTGTTGAAAAAGCCCGCCGTATCGGTGCCGTCATCGGGCCGGCCGATCTGGCTGACGACCTGCGTCACCTCCGGGAATGAGGCGATCACCTGGCGTGCATGGTTGGCAAAATCGATGCTGGCCGTCGGGCCTTCGCTCGGCGGCAGCGTGCCGCGCACCCAGATGGAGCCTTCATCGAGATGCGGTAAAAACTCCGAACCAATGGGACCGCCAACCGTGAGATACGCGCCGATGGCGAACAGCGCCGCGGCAATGCCCACCGTGATGCGGCGATGCACAATGGCCGCGCGCACCGCGACGCGGTAATGATCGGTGAGCCAGTGCAGCACCGGGTTGTGCCACTCCTTGGCGCCATAGCGGAAGAAGAAACTGGCCAGCACCGGAGCGATAAGAATCGCAAACAGCAGCGCGCCGATCAGCGCAAAGGTGACCGTCCACGCCATCGGCTTGAAGAGTCGTCCTTCCACCGCCTGCAGCGTGAAGATGGGCAGATACGAGGTGATGATGATGCCGCGCGCAAAGAAGACCGGGCGCATCACCTCATGCGCGGCATCGCGAATGCGCTGCATCGGTTCGCGCGTATCGCTCTTGTCGCCCAGGTGCCGCATCATGTTTTCGATCATCACCACGCTGCCATCGACGACCATGCCGAAATCGAGCGCGCCGAGTGAAAGCAGGTTGGCGGGAATATGACTGAGGTCGAGACAGATGGAAGCGAACAGCAGCGCGATGGGAATGGTGAGCGCGACAATAATGGCGCCGCGCACATTGCCGAGAAAAAGAAAGAGAACGATGACGACAAGAATCATTCCCTCGGTCAAATTATGCTCGACGGTTTCAACCGTGTACGAGACCAGTTTCGAGCGATCGAGGAAGGGCACGATCTTGACGCCCTTCGGCAGCACGTGCTCGTTGAGGTCCTTCACCTTGTCGTGAATCCGCTGCAAGACCGGATCGGAGTCCTCGCCCTTTTGCAGCAGCACGATGCCTTCGACGGTGTCGGGATTGTCGACGATCTTGCCGTCTTCGCGATGAATCGCGCGGCCCACCTGCCCGAGGCGAATCTTCGGCCCCTGCGCCACAGTGGCAATGTCCTTGATGCGGATCGCCGCGCCGTTCGCGGTTTTGACGACCGTGTTCTCAATATCCTGCACGCTCGAAAACAGGCCGACGGACTGCACGTTGATCTGCTGCGCGCCCTGCTCAATAAAGCTGCCGCCGCCGTTGGTGTTGTTGGCCGCAATCTGCTGCTCGACCTGACTAATGCTCAATCCGTACGAGACCATCTTCTCCGGATCGAGCCTGACCTGATACTCCTTGGTCGGCCCGCCGAAGCTCGAAACATCCACGACGCCGTTCACGCTCTTGAAGGCTTTTTCAAGCGACCAGTCTTCGAGCGACTTCTTTTCCATCACGTCGTAGGCGGGGTTCGTGCTTTCAAGCGTGTACCAATAAATCTGTCCGACCGGGCTCCAGTCGGTGCCCATCTGCGGAACCAGATTCGCAGGCAAGCTCACCTGATTGAGCCGCTCGAGAACGTGCTCGCGATTGACGTCGCCCTTCGAATCATCATCGAAGATCAGCATCAGGCTCGATAGGCCGGCGAGCGTGGTGGAGCGCAGATGCGCCAGATGCGGAATGCCCGCCATCTGAATTTCGACCGGCACGGTGACCTGTCGCTCAATCTCTTCGGCCGAGCGGCCCGGCCACTGCGTGATGATCTGGACGTAGTTGTTCGCCACGTCCGGGTAGGCCTCGATGGGCAGATCGCGAAAGCTGAGAATGCCCCACGCGGTCAGCAGAATTGCGCCGCCAAGAACCATCCAGCGATTTTTGAGCGCGAAGTTGATGAGTGCTCTGATCATCCCTGGTTGCCTGCCGTTTCCAGCAGCAAGGCGTGCGTCACAACCTTCTGCCCGGGCTGCACACCGGAAAGAATCTCCTGCTGATTGCCGCCGATCATGCGTCCTGCATGAACCTCGGTGCGCTTGAACTGATTGCCGCCGACGGGCACAAAGACCCAGTCGCGGTCATGCAGATGGAGCACGGCCTCGGCCGGCACCACCGCGTGCAACTGCTTGCTCTTGCCGGTGAAGGCCGCCGTCGCAAACATGCCCAGCTTGAGGAATCCGGGATTCGCCACCTCGATGCGAACCTTCGCCGTGCGCAGCGCAGGATCGAGAATCGGACCAATGTCGCTGACGCGGCCCGTGAGCGGGCGATCGGGAAATGCGTTGATTTTGATCTTCGCTTCCTGACCGAGTTGCAGCTTGGCAATATCGTTTTCGTAGACGTCGCAGACGATCCAGACGCGCGACAGATCGGCGATGGTGAAGGCCGTTGCCGAGCCAGCCAGGCCCACGCCGGCCGCCGCCGCGTTGGTCACATTCTGCGCCACAACGACGCCCGAGATCGGCGCATACACGTTGACCACGCTGCTCGGATGCGCCTTGTTGACGCCGAGCGTCTTGAGCTGCTGCTCGGCGGCGCTGAGGTCGGCCTGCGCATTTTTGGCCGAGTCCTCGGCCTGCTCCCACTGTGCCTGCGCAATCGCGCCATGCTTCAACAGATCGTCGGCGCGGGCAAAGGCCTTGCGCGCAAGCTGCTCGTCGTTGGCGGCCTTGAGATAGGCGTTAAACGCATTCGTAACATCCGGGCTCTGCACCTTGAGCAGCAACTGGCCCTTCTTCACGTTGTCATCAAGGCGCGCGCGAATGTCGACAACGCGACCGTTGGCCAGCGAGATGACCGGCACCTCGCGACTGACATCGGGCAGCACGGAGCCGGTCGCCGTCAGCGCCTCCGTCGCTTCAATCTGCGTGGCCTCCGTCAGCGGAAACTTGGCCACCTCCTTCGGGTCAATGGTGACCAGGCTCATGTCCGTCACCGGAATCACCTGCGTGGCCGGCGGCGCGCCGCTGCCCTCGCTCTTGTGCTTGCAGCCGGAGACCGCGAGAAGGCTCAACGTTGTTGCCAGTGCAAAACACAGCGAACGCTGCGCCTGCTGTTGCCGTAAAAAGAAAAATCTCATTGAAGAACCTCACGTCCCACGGCCAGATTCAGTTGTCCGGCGGCGGTCAAAGTTGAACCGATCAGTTGCAGGTAGGCCAGTTGCACGGCGCGGTAATCGCTCTGCGCATTCAAAAAATCCATCAGCGATGCGTTGCCGTGCTCGTAGGAATACGTCACCGTATCGCGCACGCGCAGCGCCTGCGCCTTGTACTGCGTCCGGTACGGTTTGAGCAGCGCCAAATTGCTTTCCAGTTGCGCGTAGGCCGAGGCCACATCGCTGAAGACCTGTGTCCGCGCGGCCTCCGACCACTGCTCGCTGCGCCCGATCTCGATCTGCGTGCGCTGCTTTTCGCCCTGATTGCGGTCAAAGATGCGCAGCGGCACCATCACGCTGACGCCCAGCGAGTTTTGGTCATTGACGTTATTGAACGATGGATTCCATGTGTGCCACGCGCTGAAGGTCGGGTCGGTGGAGCCATTGGCCACGGCCAGTTTGTGATTGGTCCGGGCCTGCTGCACGGACTCGAGCGCGGCGCGCAGATCGGGCCGCGCCTCCTCGGCCATCTGGCAAAACGCATCGAGCGGCTGCAACTCTTCAGCAAAATCGAAGTTGCCCGTCACGTCGAACTGCTCCACCGGCGTGCGGTCGTTGAGCAGCGCAAGAAGCTGAATCTTCGCCGTGCGCAGATTGACCAGCGCCGTCTGCATCTCGACCTCATATTGCACGCGCAGCAGCTCGATCCGGTCCAGATCGATCTGCGCAATGTCGCCCGCCTTGAAGCGGCTGCGGCTGATCTCGATGATCTTGTCGTAGTAGGCCAGATCGGTTTTGGCCAGCTCGAGCACGGCCTTGGCCTCGAGCGTTTGCACAAACTGCGAACGCAGCCCGAAGAGCAGATTGCGCTCAAGGTCATCATGCTGCGCGGCGGTGATCTGCGTGCCCTCGCGGGCGCTCTCACGCCGCAGCTCCCGCTTGCCGTTGCGCTCGTGCAGATAACTCAGCGTGCTCTGCACCTGATTGCCGGCCACGGGTTGCCAAACCCCGTTGTGGCGCGCAATCTGCGTTCCGTCGGTGGCCGCGGTGAACTGCGGATTGGGCCGCAGAAAGGCCGTCGTCTCGGCGGCCTTCATCGCATCGACACCGAGCGCGTCGGCCTTGAGCGCGGCATTCGATGCCTCAAATTGTGCCTTGACCTGAGTCCAGGTGCGGCCTTGCTGCGCCGCGAGCAGACTCGGCACCATCAAAGACAGCACCGCCGCTGCCGCGATAGGCAGTGAAGGGAATATCTGTTTCATACACAACCTTTGCGCCGTGGTTCCACGGCGATCTTATGAAGAAAAAAGGGAAAGGGGAAGAGAATAATCAGACCGTTGGAGGTGGTCGATTCTGGATGGAACTCAGCGCAGGAACGCCGACAACAAAAATGGAACGCCGCAGGGGTGCGATGCGGCCCAGCAAGCCAAAGGGCAGGCCTTCGAAAAAATTCGGCGGCAGGATGGCCACCGCGCAATCGAGCGGGTAATCGCTCGCCGTCGACAGGCTGCGGCGCACGGAGAACTCATCTTCCGTCAGATTTTGCGCCAGCCGCAGATCATCGGAAACAGAGATGACCGGAAACAGCAGAAGAACCAGCATGGCGATGGCAGCCACCTGCGTCCATCGGCCCGCGCCCTCTTGCCGGGCGCAACGCCTCCACTGCCACACCATCACGGTGGCCAGCGCGATCCAGACGAGATTGAAGAAGATCTCCACTCCTCTTCAATCTTACTTGGTGTCGGCGTCAAGATTCTGTAAAAATCCCGGAGGATCGAAACCAACCATGACAGTCGCGCAAAAAAAACCTCCTGCGCGGCAAGGCGCAGGAGGTTGGTGGAGAGGGAGCAGGGGCATTCATGCCCCTGAAATCCCGTGCAATATAGGACGCCCTAGATCGACAGGCTCAGCACGCGATTCAGCCGCTGCACAAAGGCCGCCGGGTTCTGCAACGGCACGCCTTCCATCAGCAGAGCCTGTTCGAGCAGCAGCCAGCTTGCATCCTCGGTCACGCTGTCGTCGGCGCGCTTCAACAGCTTCTGCACAATCTCGTGATCGGGATTGATCTCAAGCGTGGGCTTGGCCGCGGGCAGATCCGTCTGCCCCATCGCGCGCAACATCTGCTGCATCTTCATCGAAGGTTCCTGCTCATCGGTCACGATGCACGAGGGGCTGTCGGCCAGTCGCACCGAGGCGCGCACATCCTTGACCCGGTCGCCGAGCGTCTTCTTCAACGCATCGAGCAGCGGCTGCAATTCCTTGCTCTTGTCCGCGCTCTCGGCGTCCTTCAGGTCCTCGCCCGTCGCCGACTTGTTGACCGCCTTCAGGTCGATCTCGCCATACTTCTCGATGCCGCCGAAGACGATCTCGTCGATCTCCTCATCGAGAATCAGAACCTCGATCTCCTTCTTCTTGTAAATCTCAAGCAAAGGCGAGGTGCGCAGCAGTGCTTCATTGCCGCCGGTGATGTAGTAGATCGCCTTTTGCCCTTCCTGCATGCGGGTTTTCGCCTCCGCCAGGCTCGTCAGCCCTTCCACCTTGGTCGACTTGAAGCGGACCAGATCGAGCAGCGCCTCGCGATGAATGAAGTCGCCGTAGAGCCCCTCTTTGAGCGGCCGGTTGAACTGCTCGACAAACTTCAGATACTCCTCGGGCTTGTTCTGCGCAATCAGCTTCAGCTCTCCGAGAATCTTCTTCACGCTGGCGGCGCGGATCGATTGCAGCACCTGATTCTGCTGCAAAATCTCGCGGCTCACGTTGAGCGGCAGGTCTTCGCTGTCGATGATGCCGCGCACGAAACGCAAGTAGGGCGGCAACAGCTCCTTCGCGTCGTCGGTAATGAAGACACGCTTCACGTAGAGCTTGACGCCGCTCTTGTACTCGGCGTGAAACAGATCGAAGGGGGCCTTGGCCGGAATGAAGAACAGCGTCGTGTATTCGAGCGTGCCCTCGGCCTTGGTGTGGAACCAGAAGAGCGGATCTTCATTGTCGCCGGTCAGCGACTTGTACAGTTCCTTGTAATCCTCGTCCTTCAGCTCGCTCTTCGGCCGACGCCAGAGCGCGCTGGCCGCATTCACCTGCTCGGTAACGCGCTTGGACTCGCTCTTCTTCGCCTCGGCGTTCCACTCGCTCTTGTCGTAGGTCATGAAGATCGGGAAGGCGATGTGGTTCGAGTAGCGCCGCACAATCTCCTGCAACCGATAGCCGCTCGCGTACTGCTTGCCCTCTTCATTCAGATGCAGCAGCACTGTGGTTCCGGCGGCCTCGCGCTCGGCCGGCTCCAGATCAAAGCCCGTCTTGCCGTCGCTCGTCCAGCGCCAGGCCTTCTCCTCGCCCGCCTTGCGGCTCACCACTTCCACCTTGTCGGCGACCATAAAGGCCGAATAGAAACCGACGCCGAACTGGCCAATCAGGTTCGAGTCCTTCTTGGCGTCGCCTGAAAGCTGCGAGAGAAAATTCTTGGTCCCCGAGCGGGCAATCGTGCCCAGATTGTTGACCAAATCCTCTTCGCTCATGCCGATGCCGTTGTCGGCGATGGTGAGCGTCTGCGCCGTCTCGTCAATCGTCAACTCGATGCGCGGCTCAAAGGCAAGGCTCTTGAAGGCGTCGTCGACCAGCGTCAGATGGCGCAGCTTGTCGAGCGCGTCCGAGGAGTTCGAAATCAACTCCCGCAGAAAAATCTCCGGGTGCGAGTACAGGCTGTGAATGATCAGTTGAAGCAGTTGGCTGATTTCTGTCTGGAATTCTCTCTTCGACATTGTTCTCTACCCTATTCTGAGTGGGTGTAACCCTGAATTTTCTGAGATGGCTCAGGCTCCCCGGCCTTCGCCAGAGGCAGCAATGCGCTGTTCGCTATCAAAAAACCTGAGTGCATCTTCCTTAACTATCACTATAAACCCGGAGGCGGTAAAGCTATCGCGACCTATTTTCACGCCGCGAAGCGAATGACCGACGAGACCTCGTCGAGGCCCGTCGAGACGGTCCCCGTCTCAGGATCGCGTTCGATGAGCCCAAGCTCTTCAAGTGCGACAACATCCTGATGCACGCGTTTTACGTCCCGGCCGAGGCTGCGGGACAGGGCGCGGATGCTCGGTTCCGATTGCTGCCGCAGATGCCGAATCAATTCATACCGCTTGGGCGTCAGAACAGCGCATAACGCCGCCCAATCGACGAAGCTAATACGACTCGACGATGCGACAGGATCGCCAGCTTCCGCCGCTTTCCAGGCCGCGCCCACCTCAGCCAGCACATTCCGCAGGCTCTTGCCAACTTCGATTTCAGTCTTGGCCATCTTCCGCCCTCCATTGCTCGATCGCCTCGGCGAAATCCGCCATCAGCAAATCAATGTCCCTGAATTGGTATGCGGAGATCTGCTCGCCGTGATGACGATGATCGCCGCGCCCCCGCTCATTATCGAAGCCAACCACCCGCCGACCGTCGACGATATAGACCAGCCGATACTTGAAGCCATGATGGGTCGGCGGCACCGGCTCGGGCACCCTCCAGATCACCGCCTCCGCAAAATCCCGGTCTCCAAAAACGATGCGGCGCTCGATGACGAGAGTGGCCTTCATGTTGGCATCGTAAGCCAACAACATCGTTGGCGTCAAGAGCCAACATGATCGCAATGAGGCTTTCTTCTTTGCGAAAAACCCGGCCCAGCCAGGAAGGGAATGAAAAGCCCCCAGGGGATGAAACGTTCTCTGGGGATACTCTCTAAGAGCGTTGCACGGCGGGGGCGGCCGTCGAGGCGCGCTCAACCAGCCGGTGCGCCAGCACGATGCGGCGATAGCTGCGCTCGGGCTGCTCGATGCGCTGCAGCAAAAGCTCGGTGGCGGTGACGCCGATCTCGTAGGTGGGCTGCTCGATGACGGTCACCGACGGGCTGACCAGATGGCTCCAGGCCGCCTCGTCGAAGCAGGCAAAGGCGATCTCCTCGGGGCAGGGGCGGCTGCTTTCGACCAGGGCGCGGAAGACGCCGGAGGCCATCAGGCCGTTGCTGGCAATCAGCGCATCGATGGGTTCGGGGGCGGCGAGCAAGGCGCGCGCCTGCCGGTAGCCGTCCTCTTCGCGCGGGGCGATCTCGATGGCGCGGCAGAGGTTGCGGTCGATCCCGCTCTCGTCGATCGCCTGCCAGAAGCCGTGCTCGCGGGGGGCTCCGGTCAGGCTTTTGGCGCCAAAAAGACCAACCAGGGCGCGGCGTCCACGCGTAATCAGATGGCGGGCCAGGTCATAGCCCGCCTGCTGGTTGTCGATGGCCACACTGTCGGCAATTCCCGGCTTGACGGGGCGGTCGATGGCGACCAGGGGCAGCGGCAAGTCCTTGAGCGCGGCCTGTGCGCGCGCGGTGCGGGCCGTGGGCGCAAGGATGATGCCGGCGACATTTTCGTCAATCAGGTGGCGCAGATAGAGCTCTTCCTTGCGCGGATCCTCGTCGCTGTTGCAGAGAAAAACGGCGTAGCCCTCGCGCAGGGCACGGTCCTCGACGGCGCGGCAGATGCGGGTAAAAAAGGGGTTTTGCACGTCGGCAACCACCAGTCCGAGGGTCGTCGAGCGGCTCGAGCGCAGATTGCGCGCAACCAGATTCGGCCGGTAGCCGAGTTCCTTGGCGGCGGCCTGAATCTTCTCTCGCACCTCGTCGCGAATGTAGGCCTTGCCCGCCAGGGCTCGGGAAACCGTCGAGGTGGAGACTCCGCAGTGCGTGGCAAGATCGCGAATGGTGGTCATGGGACGTGTTCTTTTCACCATAAATCAACCCATCCAGTCGGAGAATTGGCAAATTTTCTGCAATCGATTGCAGACTGGATGATCCTAACACCGAAAAATAATCAGCGCGGATCAGAAAAGATGATATGCGATTATCTTATTTATATTTATATATTTACAAAACAGCTTCCCGCTCCGGTCCGGCCCGCACATTACCGCGGGGCGATTTGTCCAAAAAGAACGATTGACAGTTATTTCTGCAATCGATTATTGTTTGCGCATTCCGGGATGGAGCAAACCCCATGGTAGAGATTCAGGCAGAAAACATTCGAATGGCCAGCCGGGCCACAAGCAAGCAGGAGGCCATCGCCGAGGTGGCCGCATTGCTCGAGCAAAACGGCTTTGTAGCGCCGGGCTATGCCGCGAGCATGTTGCAGCGCGAGACGATGGCGAATACCTATCTGGGTTCGGGCATTGCGATTCCGCACGGCGTGCCCGCCGACCGCGAAAAGATCCAGAAGACGGGCGTGGCGATTGTGCAGGTTCCGGCGGGCGTGGACTGGCAAACGAATGAACCGGCGTATCTGGTTGTGGGCATCGCGGCCCGCTCCGATGAGCACCTGGCGCTGCTCGGCAAGCTGACCGGCCTGCTGGGCGACGAGGCGCGGCTGCGGCGGCTGGCGGTGACCAGCGACGTGGCCGAGATTGTGGCTGCCTTTGGCGCCGATGAGGTCTCTGCGGCGGGCGGCGTTACGCTCGCGGCAACGGCCGAGACGGTGGAGGCGATGGTGGGCCCGGCGCACGGGCTGCATGCGCGTCCGGCGACGGCCTTTGCCACGCTGGCGCGCGGCTTTCAGGCCAAGATCACGGTGACCCTGGCCGGTCGCACGGTGGACGGCACGAGCATGGCCTCGCTGCTGCAACTGGGCGCAGCGCACGGCGCGGTGGTGCGCATCGCCGCCGATGGAGCCGATGCCGCCGAGGCTCTGCGGCAGTTGAAGGCGCAGATGGAGGCCGCCGAGGTCGAGCAGAAACCGAAGCGCGCCGCTCGCCGGCATGGCTGGAAGCCGGTGCGGGAGCTGGCCCGGCTGGCCGGTGTTCCGCTGGCTCCGGGGCTGGCGATTGGCCGCCTGCGGCGGCTGGGCGTCGAGCAGATCGAAACCGCCGCGCCGACCGACAATCCCACCGAAGAAAAGCGGCAACTGCATCAGGCAGTGCTTGAGGCGCGCGGGGAACTGGCCGAGTTGGCCGAGAGCTCGAAGACGCGCGGCGCCGCCGAGGCCGCGCAGATTCTTGCCGCGCAGGCCGAGATTCTGCGCGATGAAGAGCTGATGCAGCGGGTCGAGCGGCGCATTGACGAGGTGCCGAGCGCCTCCTGGGCCTGGCAGCAGGAGAGCGAGCGGCTGGCGACGAAGCTGGCCGGCTCGGACAATGAACTGATCGCCGGCCGCGCCACCGATGTGCGCGATGCGGCGGCGCGCGTGCTGCGCTGTCTGCTCAAGATCGACAAGGAACGGCGGGCGGAAGAGGATGACGAGCCGCAGATTCTGCTGACCGAGGAACTGACGCCGTCGGAGGCGGCGACGCTCGACACGGCGCGCGTGGCGGGCTTCTGCTCGGCGCGGGGCAGCGCCACCTCGCATGTGGCGATTCTGGCGCGCTCGTTGAAGATGCCGGCGCTGTCGGGCATTGCGGTGGATGCGGGTGAGTTGCAGGATGGCGATCTGGCGATTCTCGACGCCGACACGGGCACGCTCTATCTGAATCCGAGCGATGAGGATCTGGCCTCGGCGCGCAAGGCGCAGGCTCTGCTGGCCGACACCGATGCGGCCATGTACGAACAGCGTTTTGCCCCGGCGGTGACCGGCGACGGGCTGCGCATCGAGGTCTGCGCCAACATTGGCAAGCTGGCCGATGTGAGCAAGGCGCTTGAGTCCGGCGGCGAGGGCGTGGGGCTGCTGCGCACCGAGTTTCTGTTTCTTGAGCGCGAAGACGCGCCCGATGAAGAGGAGCAGTACCAGAGCTATCGCGCCATGCTTGAGGCGCTCGACGGCTTGCCGCTGGTTCTGCGCACGCTCGACATTGGCGGCGACAAGCCGGTGCCTTATCTGCAGCAGGAAAAAGAGGAAAATCCCTTCCTCGGCGTGCGCGGCATCCGGCTCTGCCTGCGCCATCGCGACCTGTTCCGCACGCAGTTGCGCGCGGCCTTTCGCGCCGCCTCGCACGGCAATTTGAAGATCATGTTCCCGATGATCGCGAGCCCCGAGGAGATGCGCACGGCGCGCGATTTCGCTGAAGAGATTCGTCGCGAGGTCGGTGCCGCGCCGGTCGAGATCGGCACCATGATCGAGGTTCCGGCGGCGGTGCTGATGGGCGAGGAACTGGCCGAGGTGGCCGACTTCTTTTCGATCGGCACCAACGATCTGACGCAGTATGTGATGGCGATGGATCGGGGCAACACGGCGCTGGCGCGCGAGGCCAGCGGATTTCATCCAGCCGTGCTGCGCATGATTCGCAAGACGGTGGAGGCGGCCGAAAAACATGGTCGCTGGGTGGGCGTGTGCGGCGGGCTGGCGGGCGAGCCGGGCGGCGCGGCCGTGCTGGCGGGGCTGGGCGTGCGTGAGCTGAGCGTCTCGATTCCGTCGATTCCCGCCGTGAAGGATTCGCTGCGCAACACCACCCGCGCCGAGGCCGAAGCGCTGGCACGCCGCGTGCTGGCCTGCGCCGATTTGAGCGCGGTGCGCGCGGTGCTGACCGAAGAAGGAGTGCAGGCATGAGTTCTCGCATTGTGACGGTGACGCCGAATCCGGCGATAGATCAGACGCTTGCGATTGCGCACTTTGCCGCGGGCAAGGTGAACCGCGTGGCGTCGAGCCGGATGGACGCGGGCGGCAAGGGCGTGAATGTGGCCACACTGCTCGGCGACCTTGGGTTGCAGGTTTCGGTCACGGGATTTTTGGGCGCGGACAACACGGCGATCTTCGAGGCGCACTTTGCCGCGCATCAGTTGGAAGACCGCTTTGTGCGCGTGAACGGTGCAACGCGCATCGGCATCAAGATTGCCGACACGGCGACGGCCGAAACCACCGACATCAACTTTCCCGGCGTCGAGGTGGACGGCGCGGCGCTGTCGCAGTTGGAAGCGACGGTGGCTGCGTTGGCCGCGCGTAATGAGTGGACGGTGCTCTCCGGCAGTTTGCCGAAGGGGCTCGACGCCGATTTTTATCAGCGCATGATCGAGGTTGTGCATGCGCAGGGCGGCAAGGTCGCGCTCGATACCAGTGGCGCGCCGCTGTATGCCGCCGTTGCTGCCAGGCCCGAGATTCTCAAGCCGAATGTGGCCGAACTTGAAGAGCTGGTTGGCCGCGCGTTGCCGACGATGGATGCGGTTCACGCGGCGGCCAGCACGCTGTTGGTGGATCGCACGCAGCTGGTCGTCATCTCGATGGGCGGCGACGGAGCGTTGTTTTTGACGCGCGAAGAGGCACTCGTGGCGCAGCCGCCGAAGGTCCAGGTGGTGAGCACGGTGGGCGCGGGCGATGCGATGGTGGCCGGGCTCGTCTCGGCGCAAACGCAGGAGCTTTCGCTTGAAGAAGCGGCGGCCTGGGCCACGGCCTTTGGCGCCTATGCGGTCACGCGCTGCGGCGCGGGCCTCGAGCCGGAACGCGTGCGCGCGCTCAAGGAACAGGTCAGGCTAGAAAAGCTGGCAGCCCGCGCGGTCGCGGTTGAAGGAGTGTTGTGATGCCCAGGGGAATGGTTCTGCTCAGCGCGCAGCTCGGCGCAAGCCACGCGCGCATGGCTGAAGAGGCACTGAAGAACGCAGCCAGCCGCCACGGCTACGCGCTCGAGGTGCGCACGCAGGTCGAGGACATGGCCGGAACGGCACAAGCGACCTTGCGGCAAACAGAGATCGAGCGCGTCATCGTGGCTGGTGAAGCGCGCTTCGAAGCACTCGAGCCGGAGCGTGACAAACTTGTCTTCGCTCCGGTGAGCGTGCTGATTCAGCATCCCGAGATCGCGCTCGGGCTTGAAGAAAAATCCGCGCCGGTGGCGGCGGCTCCGGTGGAAGTGGCACCGACTGCGCCGGTGGCTGCGCCAAAGGCCGTGCGTCTGGTCGCCATCACCTCATGCCCGACCGGCATTGCGCACACCTTTATGGCCGCGGCCGCGCTGCAAAAGGCCGCCGAAGAACTCGGCTATGCGATGCACGTGGAAACGCAGGGCTCGGTGGGCGCAAAGAACACGCTCACCGAAGAAGAGATTGCGCAGTGCTCGGCCGCGATTATCGCCGCCGATACGCACGTCGATCCGAGCCGGTTTGCGAACGTGCCGCTGCTGACCACCTCGACCAACGATGCGATTCATCACGGCAAAGATGTGCTGGCGCGCGCGCTGGCATTGCCCAAGCCCACTGGCCCCAAGACCGCGGCTTCCCCGCAACCGGCCAAGCGCGAAAGAACGGGCGCCTACAAGCATCTGATGACCGGCGTTTCGCACATGTTGCCGCTCGTCACCGCCGGTGGCTTGCTGATCGCGCTGGCCTTTGCCGTGGGCGGCATTCATGCCGGCGATGCGACGGGCTCGCTCGGATGGACGCTATTGCAGATCGGCTCGGGCGCGGCCTTCAAGCTCTACATCCCGGTGCTGGCGGCCTACATCGCGTACTCGATCGCAGACCGGCCGGGGCTGTGCGCGGGTCTGGTCGGCGGCATGTTGTCGATGTCGCTCGGCGCAGGTTTTCTCGGCGGCATCGTCGCGGGCTTTCTCGCCGGTTATGTCACCAAGCTGCTCAACGACGCGCTGCCGTTGCCCGAGGCGCTGGCGGGACTCAAGCCAGTGCTGATTCTGCCGCTGCTTTCAACATTGATCGTGGGCCTCGCGATGATCTACGTCGTCGGCACTCCGGTCAGGATCGCGCTCGGCGCGCTGACCACATGGCTGAGCGGCATGCAACAGGGCAGTGCGTTGCTGCTGGGGTTGCTGCTGGGCGGCATGATGGCCTTCGACATGGGCGGGCCGGTGAACAAGGCGGCCTATACGTTTTCCGTCGGCCTGCTGGCCTCGAATGTGCATGAGCCGATGGCGGCGGTGATGGCCGGTGGCATGACGCCGCCGATTGGCCTCGCGCTGGCCACGCTGCTGGCGCGGCGTCGCTTCACGGCGAGCGAGCGGCAACTGGGCAAGGTCACGGCGGTGCTGGGGCTGAGCTTCATCTCCGAGGGCGCAATTCCCTACGCGGCCAGCGATCCGCTGCGCGTGATTCCCTGCCTGGTTGCGGGCTCGGCCGTCACCGGCGCCATCTCGATGGCCGGGGGTTGCCAGTTGATGGTGCCCCACGGCGGCATCTTCGTGCTGATGATTCCCCACGCCGTGACGAATCTGCCCGTCTACGCACTGGCGATTGTGGCCGGTTCGCTGGTGACGGCCGTGTTGCTGGCCATCTTCAAACGCAAGCCGGAGCCCGCAGCAATTTAATCGGGAGCGCGGAGCCAGTCTTTGTTCACAGTTCCGCGCTGACCCTGCACAAATTCGCCTCTCCCTGCTCGACGCCGCCCTGTCCGCGGCGCATGCGGAGATTTCTTTCCCCATTTTTCCGGTGTTCGCAGACACGCAAAGGACCGCACCATGAAAGACCTGTTCCGCTGGGCCCTTCTCTTTAGCCTCATTCCCGCAGCGCTGTTTGCGCAGAATGACGCCACGCCGCAGCCAGAGGCCACACCCAAGGCCGAGCCCGTGCGCCCCAGCTTCTTCAACGGGCCCGATGCACCACGACTGCTCGGCGACTATCGCGGCTGGCAATCGACACTCGCCCGCCACGGCGTCACCTTCACCGGCTACTGGACGGGCATCGCCTCGGGCAACCCGGTCGGCGGCGCGAAGCAGGGCCACATCACCACCGTGGACGACACCTTCATCGTCGCGCATCTCGACCTGGACCGCATCGCGCACATCAAAAAGGCCGGGCTGCAGATGAGCTTCATCGATCGCGGCGGACGCGGCCTGTCGAACGAGTACATTCAGGGCCAGTACAACGTGCAGCAGTGCGTCGGCGGCCAGTCGCCCTTCTTCTATCAGATGTTCTTCGAGCAGGAGCTGGCCGCGGGCAAACTGCTCTACAAGGCCGGCCGCCTGTCGGCCTCCGACGACATGAACGCCTCGCCGCTCTACAGCCTCTATTTGAACAACGGCATCGACGGCGACATCCGCAACATCCTCTTCGACACTCAGTCGAGCGCCTACCCGTTCCCCACCTGGGGCGGCTTCCTGCGCTACCAGATCAGCAAGCGGTTCTATACCAAGAACGCCGTCTTCCAGACGACGAAAAATGTCTTTGACCCGGGCCTGCACGGCGTCGACTGGGCAGTGCATGACGGCGACAGCATCATCAGCATGCACGAGCTGGCCTGGACGCCGGAGATCGCGCAGGGCAACGGCGCAGAGCGCAAAACACTTCCCGGCCACTACTGGCTCGGCGGCACCTACTCGCCCTGGACCGGCTTCAAACAGTTTTTGAGCACGAAGACGGTCGGCAACTCCTATGGCTTTTATGTGCACGGCGACCAGATGCTCTGGCGGCGTTCGCAGGCCAGCAATGCGGGGCTCACGCTGTGGACCGCGGCGGCCTACTATCCGCAGCAGAACATCGCGATTGTGCCCATGCAGATCAACGTCGGCCTCGTCGATCAGGGCCGCTTCGGCCATCGCAGCGAAGACAAAACCATCTTCGGTTTCATCTATGGCCAGTTCAGCCGCGACTACGCAAAAACCATCGTCGCCAAGGGCAACGGCAATCCCTCGCATGAGATGGTCGTCGAACTCGCGCATCGCATTCAGGTGGCGCGACACACCTTTGTGCAGCCGGATCTGCAGATCGACATTCGCCCGGCCGGCACCGGACACATTCCCACCGCCGTCGTGCCCGGCATGGAGATCGGCATCGTCTTCTAGATTCGCAGAAGCCCTCAAACAAACGATCCCCCTTGCCTATGCAGCAAGGGGGATCGTTTTTTTGCGATGAGGATCACGCGACGTTGCTAGCGAGTGCGCCCCGGCCAGAAGCCGAACTGGAAGCTGACCATGACGCTGCGCCCCGGCAGCAGTTGCAACGTATCGCTCTGGCTCGGCGTGTAAAGAATGCGCGAGGCCGTGACGCTGTTGGCGGCGCCGACCGAAACCACATTGTGGTTATCGAAGAGATTGTTGATGCTCAGCTTGATCTTCGAGTTGTCGAAGCGCGAGTGACTGCGCACGGTGTAGTTCAAAAACAGATTGCTCATCCAGAACGGATCGTAGCTGATGTTCTGGTGATACGATCCATCGTCGTCCCAACGCGTGCCGATGCGCTTGTTGAAAAATCCCAGATCGAAGTTGCGGTCCCGATAGGTTCCGCCCATCGTCTCGGTATCGTGCGCAGTATTGGCCACCCAGGCGGAAGGTGAAGCGGCCACAGCGGGCGTGGTTGCGGTGGCGGCCTGCGCGGAGGCTGCCTCGTACTTGGCCTCGCCGAGTGTGCCGTTCAAAAACACGCTCAGGTGATGCGTCACGGCGATGTTGCCCTCGGCCTCGAATCCGTTGGTGTTCGACGGCGGCGTTGCATAATAGTACGCAAAACCCGCATTCGCTCCCGAGCTGGGCGTATAGCTTGAATACGCATTGTCAAAGTGAATGTGATAGGCATCGGCATCGAAGCTGAAGCGGCTCAGCTTGACCACCGTGCCGGCCTGATAGGTGCTGGCGATCGTCGGCGATGGATTCACCGCGACCTGCGCGCCCGTCACGTCATAGATATTGCTGGGGGGAATAATGCTGCCCCGGCCATATTGCGCATAGGCCGACCAGTTCGGACGAATGCGATAGTTGGCCTCGACCGACGGCAACCAACTGTTGTAGTTGTGTTCGTGCGTGACGAAGGCCGCGCCATTCAGATTGCCCACGGTTTTTCCATCGGCCCACTGCTTCAGGCTCATCTTGTAATCGGCGCTCTTGATGCCGGCGGTGATGGTCCAGCGCGGAATCGCCACAAGCTGATATTCGGCGTAAGGCTGCACCGATGTGGTGTTGAAGTGCTCGCGGAATTTAATGCTTGAGAGCAACGTTGAATCGATCCAGGTGCGCGGATCGCTCTTGACCTGGTAGCGGAAGCTCGGCGTGAACTCATACCAGAGGCCGGTGCGGAAGACGCCGTAGCGCGAGGCCGAGCTGACGCCAACGATGGCGCCGCCGCGAACATACTGGTTCAGCTTGTTGATGCCGCTGGTCGTGGTCAACAGCTTGGCGCTTTCGCCGGTCTGCGCATTTTGATAGTGCTGATGATTCGAGTACGCGTAGGTGTAGGGCTTCAGTTGCAGATGCCAGCCACGGCCCAGATCGCGATCATAGGTGATGACCTCAAAGTTCGTCGGCACATGATAGGTGTAGTAGTGAAACCACATGTTGTTGAGCGTGCCGTCGGCGTTGTACTGATTTTTTTCGAGCAGGTAGTTATCGCCGAACTGCGCCAACTGCGCGCGCGTGGCGTCGTTGTTCGGCGTGTTGGCATCGGTGATGACCAGCGTGCCGATCAGCGAAAGATTGCTGCGCTCGGAGAATTTGTAATTGAACTTGGCCGTCGCCGCCGTGCGCACCTGGTAGTTTCCCGTCTGGTAGCCATCCGAGGTCATATGATGGCCTTCGAGCCAGAAGGTGGCCTTCGGCGCAGAACCGCCGAACAGACCTGTGTTGAATTCGCCCAGTGTTTGCAGGGTGTTGAACGATCCATACGAGACCGAACCCCGCGCCCAGGGCGAGGTGCCGAGCTTCGGCGAGAACAGATGAATCGAGCCGCCGTAGTTGGCCGGACCAAGGTCAGAGGCCGTGCCCGGGCTGCGATCGAAGTCAACATAACTGATGGCCGGCGAGGGCACGTAGGCCCAGGAGTGATGGCTCGGATCGTTCGAATCTTCGAAGGGAACGCCGTCCCAGGTCATCGTGTAGTTTGCGTCCTTGAAGCCACGAAACCAGGTCTTGGCCTGACCGAGGCCCACACCGTTGACGCTGTAGCTGACGGTGCCCGGCGCGGCCTGCGTGATGTCGCTGAAGTCGGTCACCGGCGAGGTGAACTCGCGAATATATTGGCTGGTGATCTCGGTGCGCGCTGATGCGGCGTCGAGCAGCGCCTTGACCGGCGACAGTTGCGAGGCCAGCGAGGTATCGGCCTCCGCCTCGACGGTGACCTCTTCGGAGACCGAGGCCAGCGTGAGCGTCACGGGCACCTGCACGGTTTGCCCCGGCTGCAAAACGATGCGCGCTGTTTCCTTGGTGGCCATGCCGGTAGCGGAAACCTGCACCGTATATTCGGCCGCGGGCAGATCGGCCACCACGAAGCTGCCGTCGTTACGCGCCACCACCGAGCGCACAAGCCGCGACTGCGCCAGCACGGCAATCGTGGCTCCATGCACGACGTTGCCACGCTGATCAACCACTGTGCCCTGCATGGTGGCCGTTTGCTGCGCCGGCAGTTGCATCAAGCAGAAAAAGAAACATGCAAGCGCACACACCATGCGCCATGACATCCAACGAAGTATCACTGAATTTCGCCTCCTTGTATCGGGACAAACGCGGGAACGTTTGCTCTAGCCATCACTCGCGCATCGTGTGCACGTTACGATAAGGTCTGCATTGTGGCCTGCGAAGACGCTAGACAGCGCATGTGAATGGCAGATTACAAGACAGCGGCAATGCTCTTCGGCGCACGGACTGTTTTCCTCCACGGTCAGGGGTGATGCAGGAAACCCGCGCCAAATCAGGGGTTTCTGCAACTTGATGGCTTGCCGGGCAAGGCCTTCGACGATCTTCGTCCGGGTTCCCGAGCGAAAGAAACTGAAAAATTCTTAAGGTTTCTTTCAGATCGCAAATGCGTTTTTCTCCGCATTTGCCTGTAAACACAGGCGGCGCGCACAAACAGCTTGTCAGCCGCGCACACCTGTGCCAGTCTTAGAACGTGATTTCGAAAATCGTTTTCTTCTTTCCGCGATGCTCCTTGTGCGCCCTGCTGCCGTTGCTGTTTTGCGCTCCCGCGTTGGTGCGCGCGCAAGCCGACCGGCTGGCCAATGCCACCGTGCTCATCGTGCGCCATGCCGAAAAACCCGACGAGGGCAGCGGACTGACGGCCCAGGGTCTCGCGCGCGCTCAAGCCTATGCGCACTACTTCCATCCCTTTGCGCTCGACGGGCATGCCGTGGAAATGGGCGCTCTTTATGCGGCATTCGACACGAAGGGCAGCGCACGCCCGCGCCTTACGCTCGAGCCCTTGAGCAAGGCCACCGGGCTGGCGCTCGATCTGCGATTTTCGAGCGACGACCCGGCCGCGCTGGTCAAGCATTTACGCGACGAAGCGCACGCGCAGCCCGTGCTGATCTGCTGGCGGCACAAGCGCATCCCCGCGCTGCTCGAGGCCTTCGGCGCGGATGCGGGCACGCTGTTGCCACAAGGCAAATGGCCCGATGCCGTCTATGATCGCGTGATCGTGCTGCACTTTGATGCGGCCGGCCACCTTGATCGACAAAGCAGCGTGCAGGAACCGGAGCTGCTGCGCTAAAGCATTTTTTGGGAAGATGAATATCCAGAGAGCTTCGGTACAGGCTAACATCGTCGATTCGATCCTTTGCTTTGTAACAGGGCACGACTAAAGTTGTGCCGAAAACGGCCTCAAAATGAAACCAGACTTTAGCCCCTGCAATCTTTTGTCCTAGCAAAACGCATCGCCTCGGGGGCTAAAGCCCATCCCAGCAAAAAGGTCTGCTCTTGCGGCACGACTAAAGTCGTGCCCTTTTACAAAACCTTATACATTGCCTCTCACAACGCTATGCCGAAGCTCGATTGAGCTTCATCAAGGAAAAATGCGCTCGCCCTGCACCGGCTCGGCATATTCCTTCGCAACGGCCTTTCTTTCGGCGGGCTCGGGAAAGAGAATCTCAAAGCAGGAGCCGGCCTGCGGCGCGCTCTCCAGGCGGATCGTCGCCTGATGCGCTTCGGCAATCCAGCGCGCAATCGCGAGCCCCAGCCCATTGCCGCCGCGTGGCTGGCGCTCGCGCAAGTCGGCCTGATAAAAACGCTCGAAGATTTTTTCCTGCTGCGGCAGCGCAATGCCCACGCCGGTATCGCGCACCCGAATGCCCGGCAGCGCGTTGCGCACAAAAACCTCGGCGCGAATCTCGCCCTGCGCGGGCGTGTATTTAAGCGCGTTATCCAAAAAGATGCCGAGCAGACGGTTGAGCAGCAACGCATTGCCATCGATCCAGACCGGATCGGCGCACAGGCTCCAGTCGAGCAGAACCTCCTTCGACTCGGCCAGGTCTTCAACCCGACGGCAACTGTTCAGCACCAACACATTCAAATCAAGCCGCTCGAAGCTGGCTTCATGGATAAAGTTTTTACTGCGCACCACTGAAAGAAGCGCGTCGAGCAGGGTGGCCGCCGTGCAGCACTCCTCAACAATGCGCTTGAGGGTTTCGCGGCTCTCCTGCTCGCTTTGCTCGCGCTGCAAGGCCAGTTCCGTGGTGGCCAGCATGATGGTGATGGAGGTGCGCAGGTCGTGCGAAACGTCGGCGGAAAACTGGCTGAGCCGGTTGACGGCCGCCTCCAGCCGTTCCAGCAGTTGATTCCATGCCTCGGCCAGCTGGCGCACCTCATCGCGTGGCGCGGGAACGGGCACGCGCGCGGACAGTTCGCCGATGCCGATTTCAAGCGCAGCCCGCGTCAGCCGCTCGACCGGGCCCATCGCGCGGCGGCTCAAAAAATATCCGCACAGTGAAGAGAGCAGCAGCAACACCGGCAGCACAAACAACAGCGCGACCAGATAGCTGTGAAGAATCTCCATCTCTTCGTCGAGCGAGCTGCCCACGTTCAGTTGCAGTGCCATGCCGTCGAGCTGAATCCGGTGGCATTGCACCATCGTCAGGCCGTTATGGAGCCTCAGCACAGCATAGTGCAGTTCGCGGCAGCCGTCAGCGGCGGGCACCTGCTGCCAACGATCGTTGCCCGGAGCGGCGGCGAAAAAAACCGAGCCATCCTCGCGGCGCAGCAAAAACAGATTTCCCTCGTGAGTGACCAGCGCGTAGTTGCGCAACTGCTGCACAAGCGGCATGGAAATATTTTTGGCTCGATTGTCCTCAATCAGCCGCACGAGCCGTTCTTCGCGGCCGAGCAGGTGCGTCTTTTTTTCCTTGAGCAGCGCATAGTACAGCACGCCGCAGGAGATGAGGCCGAACAACACGACCGCGGCAAAGGTGGCCAGCAGATACCACAGCGTCAGTTTGGCGCGGATCGGCAATTGCTTAATCATGGGCGAACAGATAGCCAGAACCATGCACGGTGCGGATCAGCGGCTGGCTGGCAGCCTCGTCGCGCAGCTTCACGCGCAGGCTGTGAATGTAGACATCGAGCGTGTTGGCCTTCACCTTGTCGGCCGCGCCCCAACCGGCCTCGATCAGATCTTCGCGCGAGGTGACAAGGCCATTGCGGCACAGCAGCAGTTCGAGCAGCGCCGCCTGCTTGCGCGTGAGAGCGATGGTTTGTCCATCGCGCTCAACCGTGCGCCGGGTGCGATCAAGACGCAGACCACCGGCTTGCAGAATGTCGGGCAACGTGGTTTGCGAACGGCGCGCGATGGCGCGAACGCGCGCCAGCAGAATCTCCAGCAGAAATGGCTTGACCAGATAATCGTCTGCGCCGAGGTCAAAGGCCTCCAGCACCTTGGGCACCGCGTCGACGGCGGTCAGCATCAGAATCGGCGTGGAGCAACGGCGGCGGCGCACGTGTTCGAGCACGGCCAGCCCCGTCATACCCGGCAACAAAACATCGAGCAGCGCCGCGTCAAATCGTTGCCCAAGCAGCTTCGCCGCGCCGTCATTGCCGTTATAGGCAACCGAAACCGTGTGCCCATCCTCATGCAATCCACGCTCGACAAGGGCGGCAATGCGCCTGTCATCCTCTACCAGTAGAACGTCCATCGCTGCTGTTACGACCCGTCTGTTCGAGATAGTCCTGTTCATAGCAGATTCATATTGAAACCAGATGAAAATGTGGCAACAGGCAGCGGCCGACACGCGCTTTGCATCTTGTCGCGCGCGGCGGGCTTCCCCCCGCATACAACCGTCTTCAGCCGATTCCTGCTATAGTGATGACAAGGTAGAGTGATGATTTCAGCGTGCCGAATGTGTCGAATGAACTGCACCCCCTGTGCAGACATCGCCGCGTGCCCCTGAGAGCTTCGCCTCCGAATCATCTTTGTTGCAGGGTTGCCCACGCGTTGATTTCAACGGTGGGCTTTTCTTTTTTGCTCCGCAACTGGCCCCGAGCTTCTTCGGAGCTATGGACAAACATGCGCGCGTTACCGCGCCCACTCTTTCGCCATTGCGTGCAATGGCAAAAAGGATATTTATGTCACGTTTGAAAAAACTGCATTCCGTCATCGCCTGTATGGCTGCTCTTCTGCTGACGATGGGCTCTGTCGCCAAAGCGCAGGGCGCCGCGCCCACCAACATTGTTCTGATGACCGACTTCGGTCATGTCGATGATGCCGTGGCCATCTGCAAGGGCGTCATGGTGAGCATTGCTCCGCAGGCGCGCATCTACGATCTGACGCAGGACGTGATTCCCTTCAACATTCTGGAAGGCGCGCGCTTTCTGGCCGGAACCGCGCCCTACTATCCCAAGGGAACGGTCTTTGTCGGCGTGGTCGATCCGGGCGTGGGCAGCACCCGCAAGCCGATTGTGGCACTCACCCGTCGCGGCCAATATTTCGTGGTGCCCGACAATGGACTGCTGACGCTGTTCGGCGGGCAGGACGAAGTGATTGCCGCGCGTGAAATCACCAATCGCGACTGGATGATCGGCGCCAAGCTCTCTTCCACCTTCCACGGGCGCGACATCTTTTCGCCGGTCGGCGGGCACCTGGCCGCGGGCGAGGACTGGACGCAGGCCGGCCCCGCCATTGAGCTCGGCTCCCTTATCCGCCTGAACATCGTGCGCCCCACCATCAACGAGCAGGGACTGAAGGCCAGCGTCATCGACACCGACGGGCCCTTCGGCAATCTTGTCACCAACGTGCAGCGCGAGGACTTTGCCAAACTCGGTTATCAGGTCGGCGACAAGGTTCCCGTCACGCTCGACGGCAAGCACTACGAGTTTCCTTTCGTGAAGACCTTCAGCGATGTGGCTCTGGGTGCACCGCTGTTCTTCATCGATTCGCGCGGGCGTCTCAGCCTGGCGCTGAATCAGGGAAGCTTTGCGCAAAAGTACGCCGTCAAGCCTCCGGTCGAGTTTGTAATTGCTCATAAAAAATAACTTGTATTTCTTTTGAGGAGAGGCCATGCATAAAAAGATTTTGTCCTTGCTTTTTCTTCTGCTGGCAACGCTGACCGCGAGCGCGCAATCGTTTCGCGGCAGCATCAGCGGTCAACTGCGCGAGGCATCGGGCGCGGCGCTGGCGCAGGGCGCGGTCACCGCGCGCAACCTGGCCACCAATGCCACGCGCAGCGCAACGGTTGCCAGCGACGGCAGCTACAGCCTGCGCGAACTTTCGGCGGGCGACTATGAAGTGCAGGCATCGAGCCCCGCTCTGCAGCCGGCGAAAAAACAGGTGCGCGTCGCTGTCGGGCTCAATACCAGCGTGGATTTTGAACTCGGCAAGCTCTCGCAGGTGGTGCAACAAGTCGAGGTAACGACCGCCGCGCCGCTGGTTGAGCAGGCGCGCAGCACGCTCTCGCAGGTGGTGGAAAATCGCCTCGTGGAAGATTTTCCGCTCAACGGTCGCGACTTCGGCAAACTGGTCGCGCTCACTCCGGGCGTCACCGTTGAAGGCTCGGGCGTGGCGGGCACGGAAAAGGGCTTCGGCCAGTTCAACATCAACGGCAACCGCGACCGCTCCAATAACTATCTGCTCGACGGAACCGATAACAACGATCCTTACTTCAATAACTCCGCGTTGAATCAGGTGGGCATCACCGGAGCGCCCGCCTCGCTTCTGCCCGTCGATGCAATTCAGGAGTTCAATCTGGAGACGCAGGCCGCGGCCGAGTATGGCCGCAACAGTGGCGCGACCATCAACATTCTCACCAAGTCGGGCACCAATCTCTGGCACGGTTCGCTCTTTGAATATGTGCGCAACTCGGCCTTCGATGCGCGCAACTACTTCAACACCGTCACGCAGACCGACGGCACCGCCAGCCCGCAGAGCCCCTTTAAAAATAATCAGTTTGGCGGTTCGCTCGGCGGCCCGGTGCGCAAGAACAAGACCTTTTTCTTCGCTGCCTATGAGGGCCAGCGCGAGCGCGCCTCCAGCGACTTCACGCTGCTTGTGCCGACCAGCGCGCAGATTGCCTCGGCCAAAACTCTCGCGCAGGCCAACGCCTCCGATACGCTGAATCCGGCGCTCGATACGATCCTCGGCTACTTCCCCGCATCGACGACCGGCACCATCAACAGCGCGGTCAACGACAGAAACGATCTGAACAGCGGCATCGGAAAAATCGATCATCAGTTCTCGTCCACGCAGAGCTTCTACGCCAACTACGCCTATAGCAGCAGCGATCAGCTCTACCCGCTCGGCGGAACCGGATGGGGCGCGGGCTCGCGCATTGCCCGCTTTGCGCAGGTTTCTCCCACGCGCGTGCAGGTGGTCTCTGCCGGTCTGCTCTCGTCGTTCAGCAGCACCTTGCTCAATGAACTGCGCGCGGGCTACACGCGCTATCACACCTCCTTCGCCAGCGCCGATGCCAACTTCGATCCCCTGTCGATTGGCCTTGATTTGGGCTATGATCGCGGCGGGCTGCCGGAGATCGACTTCGGCGGCGTGCTTGAAAATCTGGGAGCCTCGGCCTACAGCATTCCTCGCGCCCGAACCAGCCAGACCGCGCAGATTCTCGATAACCTCTCTTGGACGCACGGCAAACATGCGCTCAAGGCGGGCGCGGAATTCCGCAAGGCCATCGTCAATTCCTTCGACGATAACATGGAGCGCGGCCTGCTCTGGGTCAACAGCGCCGGGCTTTCGAGCGACTCGGTCGTCGATGAACTCGCCGGATTTTATCTCGGCGACATTGATGCCTCCATCAATACCGGCAACACGCAGCGCACCACCGTCAACAACAACTTTGCGGCCTTCGTGCAGGACGACTACCGGCTGAACGCACGCCTGACCCTCAATGGCGGTCTGCGCTGGGAATATTTCGGGCCGCTCTCTGAAACTCACGGCCTCATCTCCAACTACGATTTCGACAAGCAGGCACTGGTCTACGGCCGCAGCTACAGTCGCGTGCTCACCAACTTTTCGCCGCGCTTCGGCTTCGCCTTCCGCGCCACCAATACGACGGTGCTGCGCGGCGGCTACGGGCTCTATTACGACTACATTCCGCAAGATCTGCTGATCGCCAACTACACCAACTCTGCCGGCATCGTCACCAATCCCATCGGTCCCAAGGCCGTTACGGGAATGGGCTTTGACAGCAACGCCTGGAGCTATGGCGGAAGCCAGGTTTATACCACCACCACCGGCCCGTGGAGCATCTTCGGCACCGGCCGCCACTTCGGCACGCCCTACACGCAGAGCTGGAACGTGAATGTGCAGCAGCAGCTCGGGCCCGCGGCATCCTACGAGCTTGGCTACGTGGGCAGCAAGGGAACGCATCTGACGCGCCTTTACGACGCCAACCAGACCGACGCCAATGGCAACTACCCGAACCAGAGCTACGAGCAGATCGGCATTCTCGCAACCAGCGCCTCGTCGAACTACAACGGCCTGCAGGCCACCGTGCGGCTGCGCAATCTGCACGGGCTCTCCGGCTTTGCCGGCTACACCTGGTCGCACTCGATCGACGACGCCAGCGACGGCATTGACTTCACCGCCGGCGCCGCGCTGCCGCAGGACTCGACCAATCTGCGCGCCGAGCACGGCAACTCCACCTTTGACTCGCGCCAGCGTTTCACCGTGGCGCTCAACGAGCAACTGCCCAGCTTTGGCGCCGGTCCCCGCTGGATCAATCGCGGATGGCAGATCAACGCCATTGCCACACTGCAAACGGGCCGCCCCATCGGCCTCGTCAATGAGGACGACAACAGCGGCCGCGGCAACAGCCGCCAGCGACCCAATCTGGTTCCCGGCGTCAATCCGATTCTTTCGCACTGGACGCCGTCGACCGGCTATCTGAATCCCAAAGCCTTTACGCAACCCGACGACGGCACCTTCGGCAATCTGGGCAGAAACCAGATCTATGGCCCCGGCTTCCGCAATCTGGATGCCTCGCTGCTGAAGACGCTTGAGCTGCACAAGAGCCTGCGCCTGCAGTTGCGCGCCGAGGCCTTCAACGTGCTTAACCATCCCAACTTCGCACTGCCGGGCAACACCGTCAACACCGGAAACGACGCCAGCGGCAACCCCCTGCCCATCGGCCAGATTACCCAAACGCCCGACGTGGCGCAGGGCAACCCCGGCCTCGGTGGCGGCGGCCCGCGCGTCTTCCAGTTCGGCGCGCGCGTGCAGTTCTAAGAAGCAGGGACGAAGGGACCAAGGGACTAAGACAAGCAGTGCTGAGGGAAGAGTGGACAGCCAATAGGCTGTCTGCTCTTCCATGTCCACTGTCCCGCCTGTCATCCCGAGCGAACGGGGCCCCAGGCGTTTTCTTCAGTCTGGGGGTGGTGAGCCGAGGGATCTGTGGTTGCTTTAAAAAAACCAGGGCCGCTCGGCTCGCGCCACCTTTTTTGAAGTTGAGAAAGTAAAGTTTGCCCCGAACCTTTCCCTACACGCCTGCCGGAGTAATTCGGCAGGCACTTTTTTTCGATATATAAATAGCCTTTCCATTTTTCTAGCTTCATAGCTCCGCGCGCGCGGCTTTCTTGCTGTTCTTTTTATATCTTCCGGCAAAGGAATCACTAAGCGACAGCCTCACCATTTTCAAAGACAGACGAGTATGCGAAAGACGCGGCGACTTATCCTAAGTCGCATTCCATGAGTACGGTGCATGAAAATATTTTTCGATAAAAATCCACTGCTTGACTTTCATGCATGGTGTGCCTATGATTCACGCGCTTTAAAAATGTAAACATTTGCTGCGCTATTTTTCCAACCTTGCGCCGCGGATTCGTAAGCGCTTACATTCCGCCGGCAGCAGGTTCGAGAAACGACCAAAGAGTCGTTGTTGTTCGACAGCAAGACCGCATGATTGGCAACACAGAAAGATGGAGGCTATACCCACATGAAGGTTTCAAGATTGCGCATCTGGATGCTCGCACTGCTTCTGCTTTGCGGCTTCGCGCTCTGCCCGGTGGCCTTTGCCCAGGTCACCAACGCAAGCCTCACCGGTTTAGTCACGGACGCCAATGGTGCCGCGCTGGTCGGCGCGCAGGTCCGTGTGCAGAACACCAATACCAATGCCACGCTGAAGGTGGAAACCAACGCCTCGGGCATTTATCTGGCGGCTCCTCTCAACCCCGGCCCGTACACGGTGACGGCGGAAAAGAACGGCTTCCGCAAGATGGTTCAATCCGGCATTACGCTCACGGTCGGACAGGCCGCCACCGTGAACATTGCCATGCTGGTCGGCGATGTGAAAGAGGTCGTCTCCGTGACCGCCGATGCGGAACTGATCAACACCACCACGGCGGAGATCGGCACCACCGTCGGCCAGGAGGCGGTGCAGGAGTTGCCGCTGAACGGCAGAAATCCCTCCGATCTGGTTCTTCTCAGCTCTGGCGTCGTCAACGTGCTCAACACCGGCGGCGGCACGCATCAGGGAGAAACGACGATGCCCGATGAGTCCGGCGCCTCGGCCGGTGGCGGCCGCCAGGGCAGCGTTTATTACATGCTCGATGGCGCGCCGAACATGGACACGTACATGGCTCTGGCCGCTCCGTTTCCGAACCCCGACGCGACGCAGGAATTTCGCGTGATCACCAACAACTTTGATGCGCACTACGGCTTTGCGCCCGGCGCGGTCGTCAGCATTCAGACCAAGTCCGGCGCCAACCAGTTTCACGGCGGCGCCTTTGAATTTATTCGCAACAGCATGTTCAACGCGGCGCAGTACTTTGGCAAAAAGGTCGATCCGCTGCACAGAAACACCATCGGTGGTTATCTGGGCGGGCCGGTCATGAAGGACAAGCTGTTCTTCTTTGCCAATTACCAGTTCGAGCGCAACAGCTCGCAGGCCACCAACCAGTTCGCCAACTTCCCCACGGCGGCCATGCTGGCAGGTGACTTCACGGCACCGGCGGCGCTGCTGTCGAGCAAGACCATCAACGGGCCCGACAATCTTTTTGTCAACAACACGATCAATCCGAAATACTTCAGCGCGGCCGCGGTCACCATTGCCAAAACGGCGCTGCCTCTCGGCGCCGTCAATGCCAGCAATCCCGGTTACACGCAGTATCCGGGCTCGCCGACGCTCTACAACTACAAGCAGTTGACCACGCGCCTGGACTACACCGCGAATGACAAGCAGCGGCTATTTCTGCGCAGCTTTATCGAGTACTACAACAACACCGGTTCCGCCATCAAAGGAAACCTGATGGCCTTGTCGCCCGGCAAAAAGGGCGAGTATTACAACGAGGTGCTCGGTCATAACTGGATCATCAACGACAGCACGGTGAACACGCTCAACATCTACTGGACGCAGATGGATGTGTTGCAGGCCGGCCAGGCGCTCGATGCCAACGGCGACCCCTTCTGCATGTCCCGCTACATTGCCGTCACGGAAAAGGCCGGGCATTGCTACATGGAAGGCTTCGATGTTTCGGGCGGATTCTCTTCAAGCTGGAGCGAGCCTACCGGCGAAAGAAGAACGAGCTACGGCCTCTCGGATGCTCTGACAAAGACGAAGGGCAATCACACGCTGTCGGCGGGTATAGACCTTGTGCATCAGTTTGCGCAGGAAAACACCGACTATCCGGCCACGCCGATCATCACCTTCGACAGCTCATGGACAGGCTACGGTCTGGCGGACTTTTTGACCGGCAATGTTCATCGGTTCATTCAGGGCGGCGGCGAAATTGCCAGCGTCAAGGGATGGATGCTCGGCCTCTACGTGCAAGACCAGTACCGCATCCTGCCCAACCTCACGTTGACCGCCGGCCTGCGCTGGGATCCGAACACGCCTCCGGCCACAACCGGTGGACGCGGCGCGGCCTTCCGCGCGGGGCAAAAGAGCACGGTCTTTCCCAACGCACCGCTCGGCGAAATCTTCCCCGGCGATCAGGGACTCAATGACGCTCTGATGCCCACCTCGTACGGTTACTGGGAGCCGCGCGTTGGTTTGAGTTATCAGCCAAAGTCCATGCCGCATACCTCACTGCGCGCCGGCTTTGGTCTGTTCACCGGACCGCTGCCCTACTCGAGCTATAACCACAGCGCGGACATTGCGCCCTTCAGCCCGACCTTCACCTTCTATAACGCGCCCACCACCGTTGTGAACCACACTCCCACCGCTGCGCAACAGGTTGTTTTCGACAAACCATGGAACAGCTTCACCGGCGGCAACCAGTTTGCCTCGGGTAACTTCGCATCGCTGAGTTACAAGCCGGCATCGAGCTCAACCTTCACCACACCCGTCGGCCTTCAGGCCACCTTCGACAAGGACTTCAAGCTGGGCATCACGCAGAGCTGGAACGTCTCCGTCGAGCAGCAGTTGACCCGCGCTCTCGCGCTGCACATTGCCTACGTCGGCAGCCAGTCCTATCATCAGGCGACCATCATTGATGTCAATGCGGCGGGCGCGGGCGCGGGGCAGGCTTCGGGCGTTCGTCCTTACAGCAACTTCAGCAACATTCTTGTCGACACAAGCCTGGGAACCTCTTCCTACCACTCGCTGCAGGTCGGCGTCGAACAGCGCTCCTTCCACGGCTTGGCCTTCCAGTCGAACTTCACCTGGGGCAAGGTGCTCGATCTGGCATCCTCGGGCAACATCTCCTTTGCCGGCGGCATTCCCGACCCCTTCAACATCAAGTGGAACAAGGGCATCTCGGACCTGAATGTTCCGCTGATCTCGGTCACGAATTTTGTGTACCAGACGCCGGCCCTGAACAGCATGAACCGCATGGTGCGGTCCGTTCTTGGAACGTGGGAGATCAGCAGCATCTACACCCTGCAATCGGGCAAGCCCTTCGGCATTAATGGCGGCAACGGCAACAACAACTCCGGTTCGCTGCAGAATGGCGATCGCGCCAATGTTGTGGCCGGCCAGTCGCCCTGGTCGCATAAGGGCAACCGCTCGGATTGGCTCAACAACTACTTCAACACCGCGGCCTTTACCACCAACCCCACGGGAACCTTCGGAAACTCCGGCCGCAACATCTTCCGTGGTCCGTATCTGAACTTTGCCGACTCGGCACTCAGCAAAAATCTGAGCGTGCATGACCGGTATAAACTGCAGCTTCGCTTTGAGCTGTTCAACACCTTCAATCACGCCAGCTTCGCCAACCCGGACACGACGCCCACCGACGGCACCTTCGGAAAAATCACCTCGGCCGGCGTGGAAAGCAACCGTATCGGCCAGGCCAGCGTGAAGCTCACCTTCTAACTGGTACGATCACAATCAAGCAGTGTGCACCAACAGCGGGCCGCCTTCGGGCGGCCTTGCTGCGCCTGGAAGGGCATCCTCCTCCGAGATTTCTCCAGAGTGATAGAGGGCGCTCAGGGCTACGAACTCGTCATGAAAGTGAGGGTTCATAGGCTCCGCTCCATTCTGGAGCTATCGTGCAATGGTTCTCTCACTCAAACACCCTCTTTGGGGAAAATGCAAGCACGAAGACGTTCCAGGCCCCGATAATAGCGGCTTGATGAGATTGACCAAGAGCATCCGTGTGGCGATGATTTCGATGAATACTGCGTCATGATGTTCGCGCCGCGCCTCACGCAAGTTCTATTTATCGGCCGATAGTTCACAGTTATCGGCCTCCGTCACCTGGCAAATAATCAGCGACATTCAGAGCTGAAGCGACAATTGGACGAATTCCATATTCGTGGATGCAACGGTCACGGTAGGGACGATCCTTACGGCTCGCCCCCCGCGTAGATCCACGAGCGGCACTACCGCATGAGGCTCCTGCCAAAGGTAAGATGTGACGCCTTAAATCGTCCATCCGGGTAGGAATGCACTACCAAGATGCGTGGAACATATTGGTCGATGGTGCGCTTGAAACGATCCCTATTTGTTTTAGCTCGCTGGCTGCGACGTTGCAGAGCATGTGATTTTGGCATTCTGAAGTGGGCTCTTCCTCAGGTTTGATGAACCAAGACGAGTTATGAGCGCTCTATGGTCTTTCGTCATCTGCAATCTCGCAATAGTACAGATACGGGCTTCAACCACGACGGCAATGTACCACAGGGAAGATCCCGACAGAATTGAGCCTCGCAAATAGACAATTCCGCTGCCCATCATCGCCGTGTGCTAACAGTCAGGCCAATGCGCTCATCGAGTGAGCATTACACTGAAATCCTGAAACAGATCCCCTGAAACGCCGATGACAACGGCGATCTGTTTGGACATGGCTATCTATCAGATTTCCAGAACCAACTTGAAAAAGTTGGTCCTTCATCCGACAAAGGGTGCGGCCTTCTTTGTCCAGGGACTGCTGGCATAACGTTGGCGCAACACGCGTGCTGCCGTCAGACGAATCTCCGTTTCCTGCGCTCGCATACGCTTCTCTTCTGGCGTATCCACACCATAATCATTGGCGCAGCTGTAACGAACCATACGCAGGACGAGGTACAGCGACTCGGCCACATCCGGATCCGTCGGATGATCCTTCACATAAGAAAGAACACGCTGCCCAAGAAGGATTTCTGCAGCATCGGTTGCGCGAAGCTGCGCCGACTGGCGCTCGCCTTCGGCCCGCTGAGCCGGTGTCAGAAATGCCGCACTCTCCCGAGCCCGGAGGAGTCCTTCCTCGGAATAGCCACGCTGTGGCCATGGATTCCTCTCCCCATCTGGCTCCCACTCCTTGCACCACCAGTTATCGCGGTAACTCTCCACAAAATCGAAGGAGTAGGAACGCTGCACGCCGGGGTCGAGATAAGGACGCAAACCGGGATTGCGTACCAGTGTAACAAGCGGTTTGAAGCCTGTTCCCGTACCAGCCTGCGCTTGTACCTTTTGCGGCAAGGAAGAAAAGACTCGGGCAGCAATCGCATCGTCATGAGTTAGAACCGCACGCACCCAGGCCACAATAGCCAGCGATTGCCGCAGATTCCCAGGTAGCTTCGACAAGGCCGAGGCATCGGCAATCACGCTCAATGGCGTTTCCAGATTGAAGAGACCGGCAGCATCGGCATTAAACTCTGCATTGCCTGAATCCTTTTTGCAATCGTATTTGCGCCTGGGATCTTTCATGACGTCCATGCATGTATCAAGCGCACTCTGCTGCTCACTGACGCGATAAATCGCTGTACGCGGAGCAAACAAAAGAACCGCATCGAGGCTTTGCGCCGAACGCATCAGCAACCCGCGATAGAGATTCAGAGAAGATTGCTGCTTGGTCGTCTGGATGCGGGGCATCGCTTCCGCAAGAAGTTTGCGTGCTTCGGCCGAACGGCCGAGACCAATGAGAAGCCGAATGCGGTGATAGTTTGTTGTCTCCCATGCAGGAGATTCAAGCGGCACTTGCGCGGCTGCCTGCACCAATGCGTCAGCCTCTGTATCCTGAGCATTCGCTTTTGCAAGTGCGGCAGTCAGCCAGCTCAACTGGCCACTCTTCTTCCATTCGGCAATGGCATGCTTGCGCGCTTCATCAGCGGGCGATTGCAGGGTCACCAACCAGTCCACCAACGGGGACCAGCCGCGCAGCACAGAGGCATCGCGATAGGCTTTTTGAAACGGTTCCATTCTCTTCTGCGGGGTTAGCGTGTTACCGTGCGTAAGTTGATCCTGCGGCAAAAAGGCATACATGTCGACATCTTCGCGGATTGCCTGATTATCCAGATTCGCATCGAGATACCAGGTAAGATCGGTCAGATGCTGTGCATAGTCTGCGTCGTTCTTCGGCCCAGTCAATGCGGAGGCAAGCTCATGGATTCTCTCTTGGGGCTCGGTGCGTAGACGGATCAAGTCGAGTTCCTTGCGCAGCGCATTGCGAGGCAGATCCGTTGCCGTCTCATGCAGAAGGGCTTCAATGGCGCTCTGTGCCTGCTTCATCAACGCCGGATCAAACTCTGCCATGCGATCGCCAAGACCGGCGTTGGGCGAAAGAAATGCCTTGCGCACCATGGCGCGGGTAGCAAGGTATCGTGCACGTCCGCTCCAGGGAGATTGCGCATCCCGACCGATGCCCTCAAAGGCTTGCGCAGCATCGTCGAAGCGCGCCTGATAAAAAAGCGCCGCAGCCTTTTGATAAGCGCGATCCTGCTTGAGAAGTTGCGAAGCCGCATGAGGAGCATCTGCCGGAGTCATCGCCGCACCACCTCGGCAGTTGGCAAAGACCGCATCCTGGCCGTGAATCCAGTCCAGCAGGTCGCCACTCTTTGCTCCCCACAGTTTGGTGCGAGCATGAAGCACGGCCACGGCATTCGTAAAAGCATCATCGGTGCAGTTTGCATAGTCCGGCGAAAAGGTGCTTCCATCGGCTCGGTGAATCTGGAGTTGACGGCCCTGCTGCACGAGTTCATCGGCCTCCACAAAAGCGGCCCGTTCGTGCCGCCAGATGCCCGCAGGAGTCTTTTCCTGATGCTGTTCCCAGGTTTCCTGAGACCCCGTTATATCCTCGTGCATCCATTCGTAGTAGTTTTTCGTCGGCGTGTAGGCGCTCTGTTCCTCCTGCGTGAGTGTGCCGCCATTGAGGTAGCGATAGGCCACAATCAGATCGGCACGTGGAAATGTCGGAAGCAGAATGCCAAGCTTTCCTGCAGCGTATTCCTTGGGATTGTCTGGCCGCATCTTGCGAACAAAGACATCGGGATAAAAGTCAGGTCCGCAGGCCTCAACCGAAACCAGCGGGAGCACAACCAGCAGTACAAGCGACAAAATCACGATGCGTCGATTCACGGGAGCCTCCTTGCGGCCAGCAGGTGCATGTCCTCATGCCAGCCTCGATCAGCAAAAATATAGATACGTTTTCCGGCACTCCCGTTCGGCCAGTGTTCGCGGGTTGAAATCCCCACGCTGCCCGAACAGAGCGGTTCGCGGATACGGAACTCAGGACGATCCTGCGGAGCCATGCGGCGGTCTGGCTCCATACGGAAGAACATCGGCACGGCTTCATCGACGGGCAGATGCGCAATCCAGTCGTCGTAGCTGCACCAGGAGGCCAGCGCGGTCATCGAAAGGGGAAGCCCCTCAGGCATGCGTGAACGCAGATCGCCCAGTAGACCGGCATAGAATCCGCGTTCGGAACGCCGGGCGTCGAAGTCGATTTGCAGCGCGGCGATTCCTGGCTTGCGTGCGCTCTCCAGAATGCGGTCAACGATCGCATGCTCAATCTTCTGGCCGCTCTCACCACTCAACTCTGCGCCGGGTTGCACCTCAATGCGCACCACTGCGATACGTTGAACAGCACCAGGATAAATAATGGATTGGCGCCTGGGCTCAACTGTAATTTGCCGCCCAATCAGAAGAGTCTGATCCAGCCATGCGATCGCGGTCGTTGCAGGATCAATTTGACGTAGGTCTTCCGGCCGCTCCCAAACCCACAGCGTCTTGCGGGGGAGTCGATTCATGCGCTCGCTCAGAGCTTTGCGCACCCCAGCGTCCGGCCGAAGCGACAGACACCCTGCAGCAAGCAGAAATATCAGTAGAAGCTCCCTCGCGGATTGAGTTTTTCGGAGCATAAGGTGTGCGTAGAAGAACAGACTAGAATTTTAACAATTTCACACGACCTTGCATCTCAACTTTTCATTTCTAGCATGATCCATACTGCGCAAAATGAATCTGCAAGCAAACTGTAGCCCGGAACCGCAGAGAGGGACAGCAATCTTGTTTCGTGGATTCCAAAGAGGTTCGACTCTGCGCCACGCCGCACACGATGTGAATTCACCCACGGTGTGTATGATGGGGAGCACCGTCCCCACGGGGAATTTGATGGATCAGCGAGGGTCAGATGCGCATGGAAGACCTGTTCTGGTTGCGAGGATGCTCTTCAACAACAGCGGTACTTTCACATGGAAAGGTCTAAAACTCCATGAAGGTGCACCTCATAAATCCGAGTGACAATTCTTTTGGCACAGCCGTGATTACACCGCGATGGATGTTTGTTCTGGCCGCGGCAACACCTCGGGTGGTGGGTGATCCCATTCTTGTCGATGAGTCGCTGGAGCAGATTGTTCCAGAGAGCATTCAGGCGGGCGATATCGTCGGCATCAGTGTCCATACGGGTAATGCGCTGCGCGGATATCAGGTGGGGCAAATGGCGCGTGCGCGGGGCGCGTGGGTCATCTATGGCGGCATTCACGCAACGCTGTATCCGGAAGAGGTCCTCGAACGCGGAGCAGCGCACGCCGTAGTGAAGGGCGATGGCGATATCGCATGGGGCAAGGCCGTGACGGATTGCCTGGCGGGCAAATTGCAATCGATCTACGAGGGCGGACGCATCGGAGGCGACCAGTTTTTGGAAGCGCGCTGGGATCTGATGCCGCCCGATAAATACATGTGGGCCTCGGTGCAGACCATTCGCGGATGCCCCAAACATTGCTCGTTTTGCAGCGTGTGGCGCACCGACGGACAACAGCCTCGGCAGCGGCAGTATCAAAAAGTGATCGATGAAATCGTGAGCCTGCGGCGGATTGGCTTCCGCTTTATCGCTCTGGCCGACGATAACTTTTATCCGGTGACGTTGACCGATCTTCGACTGGCTCAGGAACAGAACAATCTTGCCCGGCTTGAAGAGCTGACAGCGATCCGCGCGGAGCGTTTCCAGTTGATGGCAGAGATGGCAAAGCTGCCCAAAAACATGGTGTTCTTTACTCAGATCACGATGGAGGCGGCCGAGGACGACGAGTATCTGGACGCGATGCACAAGGCCAATATCAAGGGTGCTCTTGTGGGAGTCGAGGCTGTTACGCCAGAGGGGCTCAAGGCCGTTTACAAAGACTGGAACTGCTCGGGCGATGAGTTGGTGAAGCAGTTAAAGAAGTTTCGCGAGCATGGCGTCCACGTGCTGGGCTCGTTCATCTTCGGACTGCCGTCGGACAAGCCGTCGACCTTTGACGCAACGGCGGAGATGGCGCTGAAGACGGGAATCACCTTTGCCCAGTTCGTGATGCTGACGCCGTTTCCGGGCACGGTGGATTTTTTGCGATGGGAAAAGGAGCAAGCCACGAATCCAACGGTGGTGGGCGATGTGCCGATTACACGGTACTGGCTGATTCCACCGGCTGTTCGTCCCAAGATGTTTACTCCCCACCCTTCGATGAGTTCCGACGAGATTCGAGCGCTGACACAAAAGGCCTGGGACAGCTTTTATCGCTGGGGTCCCATTTGGAAGAGGTCGGCTTGTACGCCGAATCTGCGCGCGAGGCTTGCTTTTATCTTTCTTTCCAAGCTCTACCGGCAGATGTATGCGGGCACGGGCATCTCGACGGATAGCGCACGGAAGAAGAAGTCCAAACGCTGGGCACGATGGACGGCGAAGCAGTGCGGGAAGCTGTTCCATGCAACCCCCATGCCGGAGCTGAAGTCGCCAGAGTGGGGCGTCGAGTTTCCGCCTGTCATCGGCTAGGCAGCGTTCTACGTAGCAACGGAGCGATATGTGTTCGCGTTCAAGAACCATTTGTAAATGGAAGTCCCGAGGGTAAAGAATCAGCGGCTGAATCCCCTACGAATAGGCCAACAGTCCTGACGCGAAGCGGCAACACCTTATATGTCGGGCAAGCAGAATAAATACGGAGCCTATCTTGCAGGCTCCGCACCCTGGTTAGCGGTTACACCAAGTTCCAGTAGTGTCGCTGGCATCGTATGAAAATCACTGTCGAGGTAGCACTCTACCTGCCGCTGAATCACTGTACTATGGCCAGTACTCCTGTCACAGAATTAGCCGAAGACCTTCTGCTAAATTATCGAATCAACGGGCGCAAATCCATCGATGACGTTTCTGCCCGTTGGCGGATTCACATTGGTCCATTCTTTGAACGCGACCGCCATCCGCAACAAAGTGATTTGAATCACATACGACAGCGCTCAGAAAGACGAAGGTGAAGAGTGGGACAGTTACTTCCCCAGCCGGAGCAGCACCGGGGCGCAGCTTGCGCCTGCACGCTGCATCGGCCGCACACTCCCCTTGCGGGCGAGTGGCCTCAAGGAGTTTTTCGCGTGTCCGAGCAAGCATCGCTTCCCCTCTCTGTTTCGCCCTCTCTGCAGCAAACCCTCGCGGCGCGGCTTGGTCAGTTTATGGACCCTGCGCGCGTGCTCACGCGGCCCATCGACCGCATCGCCTACGCCTCCGACGCCAGCCTTTACAGGCTGATTCCGCTGGTCATTGCGCAGCCGGTCGATCGCGAAGAGGTGCGCCGCATCTTTGCCCTGAGCCACGAACTCGGTGTGCCGCTGACCTTTCGCGCGGCCGGGACGAGCCTGAGCGGGCAGGCCATCACCGACGGCATTCTCGTCGACATTGGCAGCCATTTTCGCGGCGCCAAGGTGGAAGAGCATGGCCGCGCGCTGCGCGTGCAGCCGGGGCTGGTTGGCGAGGCGGCCAACCAGATGCTCAAGCTCTGCGGCAAAAAGATCGGCCCCGACCCGGCCTCGATTGCAGCGGCCAGGCTCGGCGGCATGCTGGCCAACAACGCCAGCGGCATGTGTTGCGGCGTCGAGCAGAACTCTTATCACACGCTGCAATCAATGACCTTTCTGCTGCCCTCGGGCACCGAGATCGACACGGCTTTGCCCGAGGCCGAAGAGACCTTCGCGCGGCAGGAGCCGGAGCTGTGCGCCGGGCTGCTGCGCATCAAGCATGAGCTTGAGGCGAACCCCGCGCTAGCCGCGCGCATTCGCAACAAATATAGGATGAAGAACACCACCGGCTATGGCCTCAATGCTTTTCTGGACTTCGAGACCCCGGCGGCCATCTTCAGCCATCTGCTGATCGGCTCCGAGGGAACGCTCGGCTTTATCGCCGAGGCGGTGCTCAAGACCGTCGCCGATCTGCCGGTCAAATACACCGGGCTGCTGCTCTTCCCCAATCTTCATGCGGCCTGCGCGGCCATCGATCCGCTGAAGGCGGCCGGCGCCGCGGCGCTCGAGTTGATGGATTACGCCTCGCTGCTTTCGGTGCAGAACGAGCCGGGGATTCCCGTCGAGTGCACGCACTTGCCCGAGGGCGCGGCGGCGCTGCTGGTTGAGTGGCAAACGGCGAACCAGACGGACGCCGCCCAAAACGCGGCGCGCGCCGAGGCCGCCGTGGCCGGGCTCGAACTGCTGGCTCCGGCAGGCTTCACGAGCGACGCGCGCGAGCAGGCTGACCTGTGGCACATTCGCAAGGGCATCTTTCCCGCCGTGGGCGCGGTGCGGGCCGAGCGCACCACGGCCGTCATTGAGGACGTGGTCTTCCCGACCGCGCGCCTGGCCGATGCCGCCATCGATCTGCAAAAGATGATGCAGCGCCACGGCTACACCAACGGCATCATCTACGGCCACGCCAAGGACGGCAACCTGCACTTCGTGCTGACGCCGGGCTTCAACTCCGAGCGCGAGATCGCGCAGTACAAGGCCTTCATCGACGATGTGGTTGAACTGGTCGTCAAAAAATATGACGGCGCGCTGAAGGCCGAGCACGGCACCGGGCGCAACATGGCTCCGTTTGTTGAGACCGAGTGGGGCCCGGAGGCCTACGCGCTGATGCAGCAGCTCAAGCAGTTGGCCGACCCGCGCCATCTGCTGAACCCCGGCGTGATTCTCAACACCAATCCGGCCGCGCACATCACCGGACTCAAGACCATGCCGGTGATCGAGGCCGTCGCCGACAAGTGCATCGAATGCGGCTACTGCGAGGCGAAGTGCCCAAGCCGCGATCTGACGCTGACTCCGCGCCGCCGCATCGTGGTACGCCGCGAACTGCAGCGGCTCAAGGACTCCGGTGCCGGACGCCAGGCCTTCGACGCGCTCGACAAGGACTTTCCGTATATGGCGCTTGAGACCTGCGCCGCCGATGGACTCTGCGCCACGGCCTGCCCGGTACATATCGACACCGGCAAGCTGGTCAAGCATTTTCGCCACGCGCGGCACACCGCGCTGGCCCGCTGGATCGCGTTGCAGATGGCGCGCAACCTCACTCTGGTTGAGTTCGGCGGGCGCATGGCGATCACCGTCGGGCACCTTGTGCAGCGCACGCTCGGCCTGGGAACCATGGTCGCGATCACCGGAGCGCTCGACAAACTCACGCGCGCAACCATCGGCGAGGCCTTCTGGAAGTGGAGCAAGGAGATGCCGCGACCGCGCAAAGGCCCGCTGCCGGTGCGCCTGATCGAGGACGCCGAGGCGGTTTATTTTCCCGCCTGCATCTCGCGCATCATGGGCGCTCTGCCCGGCGAGCCGGATGAGACCAGCGTGATGCAGGCCTTCTTGAACTGCGCCGACCGCGCGGGCGTCAAGCTCTACGTTCCAGCCGAGGCAGGCGGAAACTGTTGCGGCATGCCCTTCGGCTCCAAGGGATTCGACGAGGCGCATGCGCAGGCCGTGGGCAAGACCGTCGAAAACTTTTATCGCTGGACCAAAGGCGGCGCGCTGCCGGTGGTCGTCGATACGAGCCCCTGCAGCTACACGCTCAAGACCGCGCGCGAACACCTGACCACAGCGCAACAGAAGATGTTCGACAAGCTGACGATCTATGACTCGGTCGAGTACGCGCACGACCGCCTGTTGCCGCAGTTGAAGATCGCGCGCAAGGTCTTCAGCGTGGCGCTGCATCCGGTCTGCTCGGTGACGAAGATGGCGAGCACCGAAAAGCTGCGCGCCCTCGCCGCCGCATGCAGTGACAATGTGCTGATTCCCGCAGACGCCGGTTGCTGCGGCTTTGCCGGGGACCGCGGTTTTCTGTTCCCGGAACTAACCGCCTCGGCCACGCGCGGGGAGGCAGCGCAGGCCACGGAAAAAGAGCAGTGGGGATACTTTTCGAGCAGCCGCACCTGCGAGGTCGGCATGACGCGCTCGACGGGAAAAATCTATCGCTCGTATCTGCACCTGTTGGACTACGCCACGCGGTAAGCCCGCATTTGGAGGAAGACGTTGGGATGAGGCACGGTTTCAGCCCTTGTGGAAGAGACCGTGCAGCAGATTCACGCAACGACAACCAGAAAGCCACACCGTTGCCATCGAAAATAAGCATAGGATGAAAACATGGGAGTACCAAGCCTTCGCCGAAAGGATTACGCTTGTCTACGACTGTGCTGGTAACCGGAGGAGCGGGGTTCATCGGCTCCTGTTTTGTTTTGGACTGGCTCGCCACGGTGAAAACGCCCGTGGTTGTGCTGGACGCGCTGACCTATGCGGGCAACCGCGAGAATCTCGCATCGGTTGAGGCCGATGCGAACTTCCGCTTCGTCCACGGCGACATCACCGACGCCGCGTTGCTGGCCAAGCTTGTCGCCGAGATTCAGCCGCGCGCCATCGTGCACTTTGCCGCCGAAACCCACGTCGACCGCTCGATCCTCGGCCCCGGCGCCTTCATCAAGACCAACGTCGACGGCACCTTTCAGTTGCTTGAGGCGGCGCGCAATTACTACGGCACGCTGAGCACCGACGAGAAGAAAAATTTCCGGTTTCTGCATGTCTCGACCGACGAGGTCTACGGCACGCTCTCGCCGACCGATCCGGCCTTTACCGAGACCACGCCCTACGCGCCGAACAGTCCCTACTCGGCCTCGAAGGCGGCCAGCGATCACCTGGTCCGCGCCTATCACCACACCTACGGCCTGCCGACGCTGACCACCAACTGCTCGAATAACTATGGTCCGCGCCAGTTCCCGGAAAAACTTATTCCGCTGATGATTCTCAATGCGCGCGCGGGCAAGGCTCTGCCTATCTACGGCGACGGGCTCAACGTCCGCGACTGGCTCTATGTCGGCGACCACTGCTCGGGCATTCGCGCGGTGCTTGAACGCGGCCAACTCGGCGAGACCTATAACATCGGCGGCCAGCAGGAGATGTCGAACATCGCGCTGGTCCGCGAGCTTTGCGCGATTCTAGACGAGCTGGCGCCGGCGGCCAAGCCCTACGCGGATCTCGTCACCTACGTCAAGGATCGCCCCGGCCACGACCGCCGCTACGCGATGGACATCACCAAAATCCAGCGCGAACTTGGCTGGAAGCCCGCCGAGACCTTCGCGTCCGGCCTGCGCAAAACCGTGGAGTGGTACCTGGCCAACCCCGCATGGCCGCATCATAGCTGGCAATGTGCCGCTCTCGATTCTCCTTTTTGCGCTGTTGTTGACGGTGAGAACTGAAGGGCCTAGTTTTTCTGTACC
>DBTV01000008.1 GCA_002307235.1 Acidobacteriaceae bacterium UBA1307 | reverse complement strand
TCGACGAGGCGCTGGCCGGCTACTGCGATTCGATCTTGGTCGAGCTGCTCGACGATGGTGGCATCCGGGTGATCGACAACGGTCGAGGCATTCCGGTCAAGGAGCACCCCAAGGAGAAGATCTCAGCGCTGACGGTCGCTTTGACGATGCTGCACGCTGGCGGCAAGTTCGGCGACGGCGGCTACAAGGTTTCTGGTGGTCTGCACGGCGTCGGCGTCTCAGTGGTGAACGCGCTGAGTGATTCGCTGATCGTTGACGTCAAGCGTGACGGCTACCACTGGCGCCAGTCCTTCACCCTGGGTGATCCCAACGAGCCGCTGGAGCAGTTGGAGCCCTCGGAGGAGACCGGCACGACGGTCACTTTCTACGCCAGCCCGACGATTTTCGAAACCACCACCTACTCCTACGAGACGCTGGTCACCCGCTTCCGTGAGATGGCCTTCCTCAACAAGGGTCTGAAGATCACCATCGCCGATCGCCGGGCGAAGTTGCTCAACGACGCCGACGAGGAGGAAGCCGCCGAGGATCTGGCGGCTCGCGAACAGACCTTCCAGTACGCCGACGGCTTGATCGACTACGTGAAGTACCTGATCGGAAGCAAGGAAGTCATCAACTCCACGGTGGTTGCGATCGACGCGACCGCGCCGGAGCAGCAGATGAGCTTGGAAGTGGCCATGCAGTGGAACACCTCCTTCAACGAGAGCGTCCACACCTTCGCCAACACGATCAACACCCATGAGGGTGGCACCCACGAAGAGGGCTTCCGCGCGGCCCTGACCAACACGGTCAACAAGTGGGGTGAGACCTGGGGCATGATCAAGAAGAAGGAAGATCGGGTCTCGGGCGACGACATTCGTGAAGGACTCACCGCCATCATTTCGGTGAAGCTGGCCGAGCCGCAGTTCGAAGGCCAGACCAAGACGAAGCTGGGCAACACCGAAGCCCGCTCGTTTGTGCAGAAGATCGTCAACGATCTCTTGGGTGACTGGTTCGAGAAGTACCCGGCCGAAGGCAAGGACATCGTCCGCAAGAGCCAGGCTGCGGCCACCGCCCGGTTGGCCGCCCGCAAGGCCCGCGACATGGCGCGCAGCCGTAAGGGCCTGCTCAACAAGGGGCAATACGGAAAGCTGAGCGACTGCTCCTCCACCGAACCCAGCGAGTGTGAGGTGTTCGTGGTCGAGGGCGACTCGGCCGGTGGCTCGGCCAAGGGCGGACGCGATCCTCGCACCCAGGCGATCTTGCCGATTCGCGGAAAGATCTTGAACGTCGAAAAGGCGCGCCTCGACCGGATCTTGCAGAACAAAGAAGTTGAGGCGATCTTCAACACTTTGGGCACCGGCGTCCAGGACGACTTCGATGTCGACAAGCTGCGCTATCACAAGATCGTGCTGATGGCCGACGCCGACGTTGACGGCGCGCACATTCGCACACTGCTGCTCACCTTGTTGTTCCGCTTCATGAAGCCGCTGATTCAAGGTGGTTTCGTCTACCTCGCCCAGCCTCCGCTGTTCCGGCTGCGGTGGAGCAACGCGCCCCACGAGCTGGCTTACTCCGATGCCGAGCGTGACGCGCTGCGCGATGCCGGTGTTTCGGCGGGCAAGAAGTTGCCACAGGTCAACCCGATTCAGCGGTACAAGGGTCTGGGCGAGATGGATGCCTCCGACCTGTGGGACACCACGATGGATCCAGAAAAGCGGGCCCTGCTCCAGGTCACTTTGGAGGACGCGGCCGCGGCCGACCAGACCTTCACCATCTTGATGGGCGAGGACGTGGAACAGCGTCGAGCCTTCATTCAGCGCAACGCCAAGGATGTGCGGTTCCTTGATATCTAGCCCTGACCGGCGACCGGCTGAGCTCCTCGATGCCGGCCGCTCGATGCTTTCGTCCATCACCCCTTGCTTGAAAACCTCCATGAAGGAGAACCCGAATGACTGACGGGCCCAACGAATCCGAGCAGACTCCCGCCGAGGTTGTGGTGGCTGAGCAGGGCTTGGCACCCACGCACGCCAAGACCGAAGAGATCGACTTGCAGGTTGAGGTCGAGCGCTCCTACCTCGACTACGCGATGAGCGTGATCGTGGGCCGGGCGCTGCCTGACGTCCGCGATGGTCTCAAGCCGGTGCACCGCCGAGTGTTGTACGCCATGTATGACGGCGGCTACCGGCCCGATCGCGGCTGGAACAAGTGCTCGCGCGTGGTCGGTGAGGTGATGGGTTTGTATCACCCGCACGGTGACTCCGCGATTTACGACACCTTGGTGCGCTTGGCGCAGCCGTGGGTGATGAGGGCGCCGCTGGTGGCCGGTCAGGGCAACTTCGGTTCCCCGGGTAACGACCCGGCTGCTGCCATGCGATACACCGAGTGCAAGATGGCGCCGCTGTCGATGGAGATGGTTCGTGACATCACCGAGAACACCGTCGATTTCACGCCGAACTACGACAACCGCGAGATGGAGCCGACCGTCCTACCGGCTCGGTTCCCGAACCTGCTGGTGAACGGCTCGACCGGTATCGCGGTCGGCATGGCCACCAACATTCCGCCGCACAACCTCACCGAGGTGGTGAACGCCACCATCGAGCTGCTCAACAGCCCGGAGACGGCGACCGATCGCGCGGCGGCGTTGCGCGTTGTGCTCAAGCACATTCAGGGCCCGGACTTTCCGACCGGCGGATTCCTGTATGGCCGCGCGGGCATCGCCAAGGCCTACCAGACCGGCCGAGGCCGCTTCATGATGCGCGCCAAGGTGGCCACCGAGAACATCACCAAGGAAAAGCAGGCGCTGATCGTCACCGAGATTCCCTATCAGGTGAACAAGTCGCGTCTGATCGAACGCATCGCCGATCTGGTCACCGACAAGGTGATCGACGAGATCAGCGACGTGCGCGATGAGAGCGATCGCGATGGCATGCGTATCGTCATCGAGCTCAAGCGCGGTTCGCAGCCGGAGATTGTTCTCAACCAGCTCTACAAGAACACCCAGATGCAGGAGAGCTTCTCGATGATCTTCCTGGCCGTGGTCAACGGCCAGCCGCGAGAGCTAGGGCTGGATCAGGCGATCCGCTGCTTCATCGACCACCGCGTCGATGTGGTGCAGCGCCGCACGGTCTTCCTGCTGCGCAAGGCCCGCGAACGCGAGCATATTCTCGAGGGCTACCAGATCGCGCTCGATAATCTCGACGAGGTCATCAGGATCATCCGCGGATCGGGCTCGCGTGCCGAGGCTCGCGAAAACCTGTACGCGTGGAGCAAGACCGACGCCATCGTCATCAAGCTCGAGCGCCAACGGCTGGCCCACGAGGAACAGGGCCTGACGCTGCGCCAGGTGGATGCGATTCTCGAGTTGCAGCTCTATCGCCTGACCCAGCTTTCGGTCGACGAGATTCTCCGCGAACTCGAAGAGATTCGCAAGCGCATTGCCGAGTACGAAGAGATTCTCGCCAGCGACGCCAAGCTGCGCGCGGTGATCGTGAAGGAACTCGAAGAGGTGCGCGACAAGTATGGCGACGCGCGCCGTACGCAGATCGTCGATGAGTCGGCCGAGCTGCAACTGGAAGACCTGATCGCCGACGAACAGGTGGCGGTAACGGTCAGCCATCAGGGCTATCTGAAGCGCACGCCGATCAGCATCTATCGGCAGCAGCGGCGAGGCGGCACGGGCCGCACGGGCATGAAGACGCGCGAGGAGGACTTCGTTTCGCAGTTGATCGTCGACTCGACGCACTCCTACTTGCTCTGCTTCACCAACACGGGCCGCGTCTACTGGCTGAAGGTCTACGAGGTTCCCGACGTAAGCGCGGCGGGCAAGGGCAAGAGCATGCAAAGCCTGCTCAGCCTGCAGCCGGGCGAGAACGTGCGCACCATTCTGCCGGTACGCAACCTTGAAGAAGAGGGCAAGTACATCTTCTTCGCGACCCAGCAGGGCACGGTGAAGAAGACCCCGCTCAAGGACTTCTCGAATGTGATGGCACGCGGCATCATCGCCATCGCCATCGACAAGGACGACGAGCTGGTCTATGCCGGCATCACCAACGGCAAGCAGACCATCTTCCTGGCGACGCGCGATGGCATGGCGATCCGCTTCGACGAGGAGTACGATCCGCAGCGCTCGGGCGCAGGCCTGAGGCCGATGGGCCGCAACGCCGCCGGCAACCGCGGCATCTCGCTCAAGAAGAACGATTACCTGATCGGCGCCGCCGTCACCGACTCGGACGCCTTGCGCGAGGAACAACGCGACACGCGTGCCGCCGAGCAGCAGCAGACCGAAAAACTGGCCGAGCTGCGCGCCGAACGCACGCGGGCCGAAGAGGCGCTGACGCAGGCCCGGCTCGACTACCGCAACAAGGTTGTCGAGGCCGATGTCGTCACCGCCGCCGAAAAGGCGCTCGATCAGTCCGAGAAGGCGCTGAAGGCCTTTGACGAGAAGTTCGGCGTCCCCCGTCAGCTGATTCTGACCGTGACCGAGAACGGCTTCGGCAAGCGCACCGACGTGGACGAGTATCGACTGACCTCGCGCGGCGCGCAGGGCGTCATCAACCTGAAGGCCACGCCGAAGGTCGGCAAGACGACGGCGATCCTGCTGGTGGACGAGACCAGCGAGATGATGGCGATCAGCCAGTTTGGCAAGATCATCCGCATCGACACCAAACAGGTGCGTGCGGCCGGTCGCGCCACGCAGGGCGTTCGCCTGCTCAACCTCGAGGAGGCCGACAAGGTCGCCGCGGCGGTCATCATTCCGCCCGAGGAAGTAGCGCCCGAGGACGATCAACCGACGCTGTTGCCGTAACAGCAGCGTTCCATCCATAAAGAAAAGGCCAGGCTTTCGAGCCTGGCCTTTTTTATTTACGACAGAAACCACTGCCACTGCTCTTCGGTCAGCGGCACCACACCGAGGCGGCCGATGATGACCAGCGGCGAGGTGGCAAAGATCTTTTCCTGCTTGATCGCCGCCAGCGTCTTCGGCCTCTTGAGCGGCTTGCCGACCTGAACGCTCACCAGAGGAACCTTGGGATCGGTGGCGTCGACCGCAAGCACGGTGCCGGTACCGACGGCGCGTTTTTCCTTGCCGGTGTGATAGAAGATCCACTCGGTGCCCAGTTCCATCTCGCGCAGATATTTGACGGCAAGCGGATTGGCCACGCCATCCCAGATCGTTCTGCGGTCACGCTGAAAATCATCGAAGCTGTAAACGTCCGGCTCGGTTTTGAACAGAAAATACGACACACGACCTCCTATTTCGGGCCAGAACGGCAAGCCATGGGACGCTGGCTTGAATCCGTGCTGCAACCCGTCGCATATTTGATATGCTGACCGAGGTGTTCGATCCGGAAACATTATTGGTGCGCGGCCGCGAGGCCTTCGAGCGCGGCGATCAGGAACATGCCAGCGACCTGTTTTTGCAGGCCGTCGGCGAGTCCCGCTGCTGCGACAACCCGTCTCTTCTGCTCCACGCCCTGATGACGCAGGGCCGTGCCGCCTGCGCGATGAAGCGGCTCGATGCGGCGTTGCAGAGCTTTGTCGAGGCAGCCACGCTGGCGACCCGCGCGGGCGAAAGCAGCGTCGAGGCCTCCGCTCTGTTCGAGATCGCCGACGTGCTGCGCGCGCAGAACAAGCCCCAAGAGGCAGAGCAGGCCTATCACAAGGCGCTTGACCGGATTCAGGCAAACCCCAACTCCTCGCCCCTCGACGAAGCCCGCTGCCTGCAAGGGCTGGCCGGACTCTCCGAAGGAAAAAATCCCGAAGAGGCCTCGCTGCTCTGGCAGGGGGCCGCGCGACTCTATAAAGCCGCCGGCGCACACGAACGCAGCAACGAGTGCCAGCAACGCGTGGCATTTCTGCTGTGTTGTTGAAGAACAGCTGTTAGCCGTTAGCTTCTAGCTCCTAGCTTTTTGTTCCCTGTTCGCTGCCCCTAATCCCCAGTAGTCCCTTTGTCCCTAGTCCCTCAGTCCCTAGCCCCTCAGTCCCTCAGTCCCTACGTCCCTGCCTCTCGCCTCGCTGGCCCTGCTTTCATCCTGCTATTACAATCAATGTATGATCCGTTTTTCCACCGCAGGCGAATCGCACGGCGAAGCATTGACGGCACTGGTCTCGGGGCTCCCGGCCGGGGTTCCGGTCGACCTGGAGTTTGTGAACCGCGAACTGTGGCGTCGCCAACAGGGCTACGGCCGTGGCGGCCGCATGAAGATCGAGACCGACAAGGTCCATGTTTTGTCGGGCATTCGCCATGGCAAAACCATCGGCGCGCCCATCGCCATCGAAATCGTCAATCGCGACTGGAAGAACTGGGAAGAGAAGCTGCCGGTTGAGACCGGCGACCCGGCCAAGCATCAGGCCGTGGCCTCGCCGCGACCCGGCCACGCCGATCTGGCCGGCGCGCTCAAGTACAACTTTCCCGATGCACGCTACATTCTGGAGCGGGCCTCGGCGCGCGAAACCACCAGCCGTGTGGCGGCAGGCGCGCTGGCCAAGCTGTTTCTGCGCACCCTCGGCATCGAAGTGCTGAGCCACGTGGTCCGCGTGGGCCGGGTGGAGTTGGATCGGCCCGCTCGCTGGGAAGAACTGACGGCGCTGGCCGCGCGCGAAGAAGTGGTTCTCGGCTGCGTCGACGCCGAAGTGGAGGCGCGGATGAAGGCCGAGGTGGAAGAGGCTGCGCGCACCGGCGACACGGTCAACGGCATCTTTGAGGTGGTGGCGCACGGGGTGCCCACCGGGCTCGGCACGCATGTGAACTGGGACGAAAAGCTCGACGGGCTACTGGCACAGTCGGTGATGAGCATTCAGGCGGTCAAGGCCGTCGAGATCGGCCGGGGCGTCGTGGCTGCCGCCAGCTTCGGCTCGCAGGTACATGACCCGATCCACTACGCGGCAGAGCCGGGCGCGGCGCCGACCCGCTTCACGCGGCCGACGAACAACGCCGGCGGCATCGAGGGCGGCATCACGAACGGCGAAGACGTGATCGTGCGCGGCTATCTGAAGCCCATTTCAACTCTTCGCAAACCGTTGGAATCAGTCCGTTTCGACACGCGCGAGCCGGTCAGCGCCAGCTACGAGCGGTCGGATGTGAGCGTGGTTCCGGCCGCCGGCGTGATCGGTGAGGCGATGGTCGCCATTACTTTGGCGCAGGTCGCGCAACAAAAATTCGGCGGAGATTCTGTGCTGGAATTGCAACGAAATCTCCGCGGCTACATCGAACAGATAAGGCAGTTTTAGCAAACCACTATGATTTTGAAAATCGTCAAATACCCCGATCCGGTGCTACTGAAGCCCGGTGAGCCCGTGACCGAGTTCAACGATGAGCTGAAGAAGCTGGTCGAGGACATGTTCGAAACCATGTACGACGGCCAGGGCGTTGGCCTTGCCGCGCCGCAGGTGGGCGTCTCCCAACGGTTGATCGTCATCGACCTGAGCAACAAGCGCGATCCCGAACAGAAGATCGTGCTCATCAATCCCGAGATCATCGAGGCCGAAGGCACCCAGTACGGCGAAGAGGGCTGCCTGAGCTTCCCCGAGATCCACGAGAAGGTGGTGCGCGCCCAAAAGGTGCGCGTGCGCGCCCAGGACGTCGATGGCCACTGGTTCGAGAAGGACGGCGAGGAGCTTCTGGCCCGCTGCTTCCTGCACGAGATCGACCACGTCGATGGCATCGTCTTTTTGAAGCGCATGACTCCGCTCAAGCGCAGCATCTGCCAACGTTCCATCCGCAAGTTGCAGCGGGAAGGCAACTGGTAGCACCCACCCCCCACGCAGGATTTGCCACCAATGACCCCACGCGGATTGCAACAGCAGCCCGCGTGGGGTCTACTTATGTTGGAAGGTTTAGATGAAGATTGTTTTCTGCGGCACGCCGCAATTCGCTGTCCCGTCGCTCGAGGCGCTGCTCGCGCATGGAGATGAGATTCCGCTGGTCGTCTCGCAGCCGGACCGGCGCGTGGGCCGCAAGCAGGAGCTGACCGCACCGCCCGTCAAGCAGGCCGCGCTGGCCCACGGCATCGCCGTCACGCAGCCGGAAAAGATCAAGAACAACGCGGAGTTTCGCGCGCAGCTTGAAGCCATTGCCCCCGACGCCATTGTCGTCGTGGCCTACGGCCGCATCATTCCCGCATGGATGCTGGCGCTGCCGCGGCTGGGCTGCATCAATGTGCATGCCTCGCTGCTGCCCAAGTATCGCGGCGCGGCGCCGATTCAGTGGGCCGTGGCCCAGGGCGATGCCGTCACCGGCAACACAACGATGCTGCTGGAAGAGGGCCTCGACACCGGACCGATTCTTTTGCAGAAGACCGCGCCCATTGCGCCGACCGCCACCGCCGCCGACATGTTTGCCTCGCTTGCCGTCGAAGGCGCGTCCCTGCTTATCGAAACCCTGGCCGGGCTCGACGCGGGCACGCTCCAGCCCACGCCGCAGAATCACGCGCTGGCCACGCTGGCGCCGATCCTCACCCGTGAAGACGGCCACATGGACTTTGCCAGGTACACCGCGCAACAACTCTATGATCGCTGGCGCGGCTTTCAGCCCTGGCCCGGCGGCTTCGCGCTGCTCGACGGCAAAAAATTCATCGCGCACCAGATGCGCGTGGCAGAGCCGCAGCAGGCGCACGCCCACGCAGCAGCCGGCACGCTCGTCGTCGACGAGAAAAGACTCTACGTCGCCTGCGCCGCGCAAAGCTGGCTTGAACTGATTGAAATTCAACTCGAAGGCAAGAAGCGCATGGCGGCAACGGAGTTTTTGCGCGGCACCACGCTTGCCCCCGGCGCACGGATCGCCTGACCATGAAAAAAATCTCTCCCGCACGACTGGCGGCTTACCGCATTCTGCTTGAGGTTGAAGAAGGACGCGCGCACGCCGACACCATGCTGCGCGCCAACTTCGTCTCGCAACTTTCAGCTCCGGACCGCCATCTGGCCACGGCGCTGGTGCTCGGCGTGCTGCGCTGGCAACTCCGGCTCGATCACGAATTCAGAAAGTTTCTCACCAAGCCGAATGCCAAACTTGATCGCGCGGTACTGCTCTCGCTGCGCATCGGCGCCTTGCAGATCGTGCAGATGGAGCGCATCCCGGCCCGCGCCGCCATTGACGAAAGCGTCGAGCTGACTCAAAAAGCAGGCCATCACTTTGCCGCACGCATGGTCAACGCCGTGTTGCGCAAGCTCGCCGCCGCGGGCGTTTCTTTTTCGTGCGATGCGGCTTCGGATGCGCAAACTCTCGCTCTCGCCTACGCGCATCCCGAGTGGATGGTAACCCGCTGGATCGCGCGCTACGGCCTCGAAGCCAGCAAAAAAATCTGCGCCCATGGGCAGCAGCAGCCGGAACTACATCTGCGCATCTCGGAGGCAGCGGTCGAAGCAGAACTGACCGCCGCCGGTGTGCAGTTTGCTCCCGGGCACCTGCTCACCGCAGCGCGCGTCTTTGTTGCCGGCGACACCACGGCCACGCTGCACGACGACCGCGCACGCGTGCAGGATGAAGGCTCGCAGTTGATTGCGGAGTTGACTGCCGCCAGCGCACCCAGTGCAGAAAAGATTCTCGACACCTGTGCCGCGCCCGGCGGCAAAACGCTGGTGCTGGCCGAGCGATTTCCTGCGGCACAGATCGTGGCCTGCGAGATCAGCGAGGCACGCTGCGCGGAACTACGCACGCGGCTCGTGCCCATCGGCTCGCGCGTGGATGTGCGTTGCGCGGATGCCGCGCTGCCCTTTGCTGAAAAGGATTTCGATCTGATTCTGGTCGATGCACCCTGCAGCGGAACAGGAACGCTCGGGCGCAATCCCGAGATTCGCCACCGGCTCAAGCCCGAGGAGTTTGCGCGGCAGGCCGAGCGCCAGCGCGCGATTCTCTCTGCAGCCTTCGCCGCGCTCCGGCCCGGCGGGCGGCTTGTCTACTCGACCTGCTCGCTCGAGCCAGAGGAAAACGAAGCGGTGGTGGCATCCGTGCTTGCCAGCACGACCAACGCGCGGCAAATCTCCTGCGCCGCCGTGCTCGATGCGCTGGCACAGCAAGGCAGAATCACACCAGAGGCACAGGTCAGCTTGCGCACCGCGTTGACGCCGGAGGGCGCGCTGCAACTGCTTCCCGGCACGCACCCCAGCGATGGATTCTTCGCAGCCCTGATCGAAAAAGCAATCTGAGTCCGGCGGCTTTTATTCGGACGGCAACTTCAACGCCGCAAAATCCTTGCCCAACAAATGACACAGCGCCTCGACGACAAGTTCGTGGTCGGCGCGCTGTGCAAGGCCGGAGATGGTCACGCTGCCGATCACCCCAATGCCCTCGACGGTGATCGGAAACGAGCCACCGTGATCGCTGTAGTCGGCAAAGGACAGCCCGCTCTGCACCAGAGTTTCTCCCTTGAGCCGCAGACGCAACCCGGTGCCGTACGAACTGCGATGGTAGCGCGCAACGGTGTTGCTTTTGCGCCGCACCCACTCGGCATTGTCGGGCGTGGTTCCAGCCAAAGCCGCATAAAACAGCGGCTGCTCCGCACGCCGCACATCAATCACCACGGGCAACCCGCGCTCCACGGCCCACGCACGCAACTGCGTGCCCAGAGTCCATGCTGTTTGCTCATCCCAACGAACAAAGCGCAGTGCGCTCTCCTGTGCATCGATCAACGCAAGATCTTCCTGGATGCTCATCTCTCGCTCCTGCCAACTTCTCGTTCTATCGGCAGATTTCAGCGAGCGACCAGTAGATGTACCACCGTATTTTGATCGATGCGCTCGCCCGCTGCGGGCATCTGCGCCGTCACCGCGCCAGGAGGCACGGGAGGCCGTATCGGCCCATTGCCAGCCACCTGTCCAATGGGCACCTCAATCAATTTCGTCGTCGCCTTCACGCCCGCCTGCCCCAGTTGCGCAACGGCGCTCACCGCCAACTGGCCCACCAGATCGGGCATCACGTAGCCATCGACGGATTCCGTTTCAGGCACGGCCACCAGCAAATTCACCGTGGGCTGTCCAATATTCTGCGCATGCGCCGCCGGGTCCTGCGCAATGACTGTGCCCGGCGTGGCCTTGCCATAGGGCAGATGTGCGGTCACGCCCACATTCAGACCCACGCGCCGCAACTCAAGCTGCGCCACGCGTTCCTCGCGTCCAACCACATCGGGCACATCCACCTGCTGCGGGCCAAGGCTCTCGGAGACGCGCACCTGCCACTCGCGACGCACCACCGTGCCCGCCGCCGGCGACTGCGTCAGAATGTGTCCCGCCGCCACGTCCGACGAATAGAACCGATTATCGACGCTCAGATTCAAACCAAGCCCGGCCGTCTGACTCAGCGCTTCAGAGACGGTCATGCCCTTGAGCGCGGGCACCTGCACCTCGGCGCCATGAATGGCGAAGTGCATCGTCACAATCGCACCCAGCAGCCCCAGCGCTACCAGCACCATCAGCAGCGAGCCCACCTGAAAAAAACTTTTGATCGAACGGCTGTCCATCGTCTCGGCCCTTGCGGAATCTCTTACTACTATCGCAGATTATCCGTGACCGGTTCGGGGTGAATTGTCACGCGTTGCACCTCGCGGCATTCCTGTTTGAAACGGTCTTCCAACGCGGAAATGACGCCGTGCACGCGCTGCATGGTCATCTCGTCGGGCAACGTGCAGTGGCAGGAGAGCGCCAACTGCTCGCCCGAGCGGCCCACGCGCACCTCGTGCACATCGACGATCTCTTCAAACTGCTGCGCCACGCGCTGCAAAATCTTCTCAATGCGGCGATCTTCCTCGACCATCTCATCGGGAAGCTCAATCGTCGCCGGCTCGCTTTCAATGTGCGTCAGAATCGAATCGATCTCGGGGGTCGCGCTCAAGATCTCGGCCTCCAGCTTGCACACGAACTCATGCGCCTTGAGCAGCGTCAGCCGTTCGTTGAGCTCCAGATGCTGCTCCACATGCAGCTTGCCGTGCAGCAGTTGCACGCTAAGGTCGTGCACGCTCACGTTGTGACGCGCCGCCGCGGCCCGCACGCGATCAAAGAGGCTTTCGGCCCGCGTCTCGCGCGGCACGGTGTGCACCACCACATCGGCATCCGGCAACACCCGCCGCGCCGCCTCCGTCGCCGCCACCACCAGATCGTTCGTATGCTCGAAGGTGTAACGTCGCGGCATGGCCAGCGTCAGATCGACAAAATATCCAGCTCCGGCGCGGCGCACACGCGCCTTCTCCACGGCCAGCACGCCTTCGACCCCGCTGACAGCGGTGATCAGCGTCCGCCGCGTCTCGGCCGGAATCGCATCCATCAAAATCGCAATCGTCTCGCGGCCAAGCAGAATCGTCAGCCGCAGAATCATCAGCGAAACCATGACGGCCGCCACCGGATCGGCAAGCCCCAGCCGACTGACACCAATGGAGGCGCCAAGCCAACTGGCCGTCACGCCACCGAGCACGGCCACCGTCGACCAGATGTCGCTGGCAAAGTGAAAAGCGTCGGTTGCCAGCGCCGGACTGCCCGTCTCATGCGCCGCACGCAACAGTTTGCGCGAACGCCAGAAGTCGACGGCAATCGACAGCAGCAGCACCACGATGGGCCAGATGGAGTGGTGCAGTTCGACGTGATGATTGAAGATGCGCTCGAGCGCTTCGGCGATGATCCACACGCAACTGATGGCCATCAGAACCGCTTCGCCGAGCGCGGAGAGATTTTCGATTTTTCCGTGGCCGTAGGTGTGGTCTTCGTCGGCCGGTTTGTCGCTGACACGCACGGAAAAAAAAGTCATCGCCGCGCCCACCAGATCGAGCCCCGAATGCGCCGCGTCCGACAGCACGCCGAGCGAGCCGGAGGCCAGGCCCGCAGCCAGTTTGAGCAGGGTCATCACCGCAGCCGCGATCATCGAGTCGCGCGCCACGCGCTGTTTAAGCGCGGTCATCTCTGCCGCGCTCAACTTCTGCGAAATTGTCTCTTGCCCGCTCATTCGCTCTAGCCTACCCCTCGCGCCGCGCCGTGTACAGCCCGGCGATGCCAAAGGTGTAGGGCTTCCAGGCGCAGTCCGCAAGCCCCGCCGCGCGCATCAGCGCAAGCATCTCCGGCGGCTGCGGGAAGCGCCCAACCGAGGCGGGCAGGTAGCTATAGGGTCCGGCCTCGCCGCAGATCGCGCGGCCAATCGACGGCAGCACGCGGCGGAAATAGAGTGCGTAGGCCTTGCCGAGCAACCCGCCCGGCTCGCTGAATTCGAGAATGCCCAACTGGCCACCCGGCTTGAGCACGCGGCGAAACTCGGCGAGCCCGGCCGCATAGTTGGCCAGATTGCGAAAGCCGAAGGCCGAGACCACCAGATCGAGCGAGGCCGTCTCCACCGGCAAGTGCAACGCGTCGGCCTCGACGGGGACAGCGTACGGCGCGCCCTCGGGCCGGGCCTCTTTGCTGAACTTCTGCGCGCCGCGCTCAAGCATGGCACGGGCAAAGTCTCCCGCCAGAATCGGCTGCGCACCGCGCGGACGCCGCTTGAGCAGGGCCATCGTCATGTCGCCCGTGCCGCAGCAGATGTCGAGAATCGCCGCATCGGGCCGGCACAAAACCGCATCGAAACGCCGCGCCGTGCGCGCCCACCACAGCCGGTCAATGTTGGCCGACAGCACGTGATTCAACAGGTCATACTTCGGCGCAATCGAGTTGAACATCTGCTGCACGGCACGCGCCGCGCTGGCCTCATCGACCGCGCCCTCGGGCCGGGCACCGCTTACCGGATTTTTCTTCTGTTCGCTCACACACGTTCCAGGGGGCGGCCGTTGCGACCGCCCTGTCTTCATCCTATCGTGCGGGGGGCTATGCGCCCGCGAGCCACTTTTTGGTGTTGAGCAGTTGGCGATTGTCGAGCGACCAGACCTTGCCAGTCATCTCCTCCGGGCTCTTGCCCTCGCGCTCGCACTTGTCGTACTCCGACTGCATGGCCTGCATCTTCGCGTCGAAGTCGTCCACAAAGTTCAGCGCCAGCGCCTCGGGAATCATGGGCAGCTTGGGCGAGCCAAATTCGAGCTTGCCGTGATGAGCCAGAATCATGTGGATCACCAGCGTGCGCAGCCGCTCGGGGAAGCCCGGCAGAGTCTCGATGGTCTTGTCGACCATCTCGGTGCCGAACTGGATGTGTCCGAGCAACGTTCCTTCGATGGTGTAATCGAAGCCCACCGTCCAGCTCAACTCGCGCGTCTTGCCAATGTCGTGCAGAATCACGCCGGTCAGCAGAAGATCGCGATCGAGCAGCGGATAGTGCGCCGCCACGCGGTCGGCCAGCGTCAGCAGGCTGATGACATGCTCCAGCAAACCGCCAAGCCACGCATGGTGCAGTTGCCGTGCCGCCGGGGCCTCGCGATAGGCCGCGGCCAGCGCCGGATCAGCCAGCATCGCCTGCAAAAGCCGCTTCAGATCGGGATTCGTAAAGCTGTCGATGGTCGCGAGAAGCTGCTGCCAGAGCGCGTTCACGTCATATTGCGTCGCCGGCAACAGGTCCATCTTTTCCACCTCGCCGGCCTGCGCCACGCGAAGCTGATCGACCTTCATCTGCAACCGCTCGTCGAAGCGGGAGACTGCGCCGCGCGCCTTGACGATCGATCCTTTCTCGAAATCCCTGGCGATGCGCGGATCATTCGGATCCCAGACGCGGGCCTCGAGTTGGCCGGTCTTGTCGCCCAGCATCAGATTCAGATAAGGCTTGTTGGTCTTGGTCATGCGCTGCTGCTTGGCCAACACCAGAAAGAAACCGTCGAAGGGTTTGCCCTCTTCAAAGGACGACAGATCGCTAATGTAGATGTCTTTCATGCTGCGAGCAGATTACCGCACCGAGCCTATCCAAAACAAAACGGGCCCGGGATCGCTCCCAGGCCCGCCGTCCATTGCGTGCGGTATTAGTTGTTCGACGGGGCCGGAGCCGGCGTCGTATCCGTCGTTTTGGCCGGAGCCGGAGCACCCTTGATGGCCGGCAAAGGAGTAAAGTTCTGCTCCTCCTGCTTGCTCTTCTTCGGCTTCTTCTCCTGCTTCTTCTGGCTCAGGCGCGACTTGTCGCCCGTGGCCACGTCCTGCTTTTTCTTCTTGCTGGCCGTGTCACCGGCAAGTCCGAGCGGACCGGCCTGCGTCTGGCGGTCGGTAATCTCCTCGGCGTCGGGCGCAATCGGCTTGGTGATGTCGGTCGGGTTCACCGTCTGCGCCTTCACCTTGCGATACTTCGGATCGCTGGCGCGCGCGCTGAAGCGCTTCTTCACGGTCGATGCGGTCGGTTCCAGAGGATTGGATGGCAGGTCGGCATCGGCCGCCTGCTGCTGCCCGGCCGGCAACGCGCCCGCATTTTCAACCACGGTCTCGTTGGCTGCCTGGGGCAAAGTCTCGCGTGGCTTCTGGCCGTAACGAATCTTTTCCTTCTTGCCCGGCTTCTCGACTCCAAGAATCGCGTTCTTCTTCGACTTTTTCGCCGCCGTCTTTTCAACCACGGGCGTAGTCGCCGCAGCCGCAGTCTCGGTCTCCGCCGCCGGGGCTCCTGCCTTCTGGCGGAAGCTGTGCGCGGCCTCGCGGAAGCGGACCCGCTCTACCTTCTTCTTCTTCTTCGGCGAAGGCGGAACGTAGGCGCTGTAGACCGGCTTGGTCTCCTTCGGGCTGGCACCGGCATCAACATAGCCAGGCTTGATGTCGATGAAGGCTTCCTCGCGCATCTTGGTCAGATAGGCCCGAATGGCCGGCTCCATGCGCTCCATATAAAAGGTCTCTTCCACCTGATCACGGACCTCTTTATAGGGCTTGGCGCCTCCGGTCACGTGCTGGTTGACCTTGAGAATGATGTAGCCCTGGCGGGTAAGAATGGGCTCGGTGATCTCGCCGGCCTTGAGCACGAAGGTCTTTTCTTCAAGCAGCTTCGGCAAGGCGCCGCGCTGGTACTGGCCAAGATCGCCGCCCTGCGCCGCCGTCGGGCCATCGCTGGCCGTCTTGGCAATCTGCGCAAAGTTGCCGCCCGCCTTCAGCCGCGACACAATGTCGTCCGCCTTGGCCTTGGCCGCATCCAGCTTTTCCTTGTCGGTCGAGCCGCCGGTCGAGACCAGAATCTCGCTCAGCGTCACGCTCTCCGGCTGCTGGTACTCGAGCTTGTGCTTCTCGTAATAGCGCTCGGCCTCGCCTGGCGTAAAGCTCACCTGACGGCCCACCTGCTGCTGCATCACGTCCCGCGTAATGATGCCGTTGCGGATGTTGGCCTTGAAGTCCTCGAAAGAGACGCCCTGTTCCTTGGCGGCCTTTTCCAGATCCTCCAGCGTCTCCAGGTTGTACTGCTTGCGGATCTCGTTCAGGCGCTTGATCAGCTCGGTGTCGCCCGTGATGCCCAGTTCCTTGCCCTTCGACAGCCAGAGCTGCTGATCGATCAGGTTGCGCAACAGATCCTTGTGTCCGGCCGAGATCTCCTGCATCGAAACCGCGCCACGCTGCCGCGCCTCGCGATCCATGTCGGCCAGCGCGCGATCATAATCCGAACGCGTAATGATGCGGTCATTCACGCGGGCAATGATGTCCTCGACGACCGTGCCGCCATAAGGGCTCTGCGGAGCAATATTCTGGGCTTGCGCCAGAGGGGCGCCTGCAAGCAGCGCCGTGCCGACAACCAGCGCCATGGAGGTACGTACTAGTCTTGAAGTCATAGGGTCAACACACGCTCGGGGCAGCAGAATTCTTCCTGCCTATACCATAGACGCCATTGTAAATGGATGGGCAGCACCCGTGCGACGGTTTCGCCGCGATTCTTGCCCCGAACCCTCATTCCCAGCCCGGAACCGGCCTCCGGCTCCCAGCGCCCCGCGCCCGCTCGCCTCTCATTCCGGGGCCCGTCCAATCTTCTGGATGCTATACTTTAGCCCAGAATGGCTCCGCGGAGCCGCGCAGAAAAAGACCTCCAGCGTACTGCAGCCTTGCCCATTGAACGCAAGGCTGATTTTGTCCGGGAACCGATCGCCCACCAGCGAATCGGCTCGTCGCACCGGCGCTGGAGCTCTCTACCGTTTCGCCCGCGCGCCATTGGGAGGATCGTTCCGCTTATGACGCCTCGCGCACGCCGCGCATTACTTACCCTCGTGTTGTTCTTCACCGTCTGCGCCCTGGCGGGCACCGTGCTGCAACGCCGCGTCGGCGCGCAGTCTTCGGCCGACCAGAGCCAGCTCCGCGACAACCTGAAGACCTTCACCGACGTCTACGCGCTGGTCGAGAAGAACTATGCCGAGCCCATCGCCGGCGACCGCGCCGACACGGCCATTTATGACGGCGCGATCCCGGGCATGCTGCGCGTCCTCGATCCCCACTCCAACTTCTACGATCCCAAGTCCTACGCCAAACTGCGCGAAGATCAGCGCGGCCACTACTACGGCGTCGGCATGACGATTCAGTTGCAACACGACCCCAAGGGCGGCAAAGACCACGTCTACGTGATCTACCCGGCCGAGGGCACTCCGGCCTTCCGCGCCGGCATTCACCCCGGCGACTACTTTGTATCGATCGACGGCAAGCCCGCCGAAGGCATGAATGTCGAGCAGGCTGCCAAGACCCTCAAGGGACCCAAGGGAACCCACGTCAAGGTCGTCGTGGCCCGCTACGGACACACCGAGCCGCTCACCTTCGATCTGGTTCGCGACGACATTCCGCACCCCTCCGTCGATCTCAAATATGAGATTCGCCCCGGCATCGGCTACGTCCATCTGACGCAGTTCATGGAGACCTCGGGCCAGGAGGTGCGCGAGGCCATCGACGGCTTCGGCAACCTCAAGGGCCTCGTCCTCGACCTGCGCAGCAATCCCGGAGGACTGCTCAGCCAGGCCGTCGACATCTCCGACCACCTGCTGACCAAGGGCCAGGCCATCGTCTCGCAGCGCGGCCGCGCCTACCCCGACCAGAACTACGTGGCCACGCACGGCAACGGCGGCAAGAGCTTCCCCATCGTCGTGCTGGTCAACCGCAGCACCGCCTCGGCCGCCGAGATCGTCTCCGGCGCACTGCAAGACCACGACCGCGCGCTGATCGTCGGCGAAACCACCTTTGGCAAGGGTCTGGTGCAGACCGTCTACGATCTCTCCGAGCACACCATGGGGCTGGCGCTGACCACCTATCACTACTACACGCCCTCGGGCCGCCTGATTCAGCGCAACTACTCCGGCGTTTCGCTCTTTGACTACTACTACAACCACGCCGGCGCGCAACCGGCCAACGACACCAATCGCGAGGTGAAGCTGACCGACGCCGGGCGCACCGTCTACGGCGGCGGCGGCATCACCCCCGACGAGAAGATCGTCGCCCCCGAGGCCAACCACTTCCAGGAAGACCTGCTCTACCACGATGTCTTCTTCCGCTTCGCGCCGATCTACATGAACAACCACACCGTCGACAAGAACTTCCAGGTTGACGATGCCGTGCTGGCCGAGTTCAAGAAGTATCTGCAGAGCGAAAACATCAGCTTCTCCGATGCCGACATCAAGGGCGTCTCGGAGTGGCTGAAGGTGCGCATCAAGGAGAAGATCCTTACCGTGCAGTTCGGCCCGGTCTCGGGCCTGCGCCAGTTGGCCGACTGGGACCCCGTCCTGCAGAAGGCTCTGAGCTTCCTACCCGAGGCCCAAAGCCTGCAAGAGAAGGCGCACAAAATCGCCCTCGAACACAGCCAGGGACACGGCAACCCGCAGAGCCTCGCCTCGCGCTGATCATCAGTCGATAAAAACAAAAAGCGGCCATCCCAACCACGGGGTGGCCGCTTTTTTACGCGCCAAAGAATCGCGCATGTCGCTACAATGGCGCCATGCCGACGGTCTTCAAGGAACGCGGGTTTCGCTTCTTCTATTCCAATGAGAGATCGCCGCGCGAGCCGCTGCACATCCACGTGGAAAAAGACGGTCTGGAAGCAAAATTCTGGATGAAGCCGGAAGTGAATCTCGCCTACAATGATGGGTACGACGCGCATACCTTGCGCGCTTTGATTGACATCATCGAAATCCGCCGCAAGGCCATCGAGAGGGCATGGGATGAGTTCTTCGGTTAAAGCCACGAAAGCACGCTGCGACGCCGACCAGCTCTGGGTCGAGTTGAGCGACGGACGCACGCTGGGCGTCCCCCTGGCATGGTTCCCTCGCCTGCTGCACGCAAGCCCCGAGGAGCGCCGCGGTGCGCATCACCAGTCGCGGCCTGCACTGGGAGGCCCTCGACGAGGACATTTCTGTTGCCGACCTTCTCGCCGGCCTCGGTGACCAAAGCTCCGACAAAATCTTTGCCGCCTAATTCCGTTCCAATCAAAGCCCTGACGGCCGCTTTTTACATTTCTCCTGTCCAGGCACCTGTACCCGCCATCACTGCGCCCCTGCGGCACGCTTTTTAGCCTTGAAGCGTACTTTTAGGAGGAATTCCCCATGTCGATTGCTCCAGAAAATTCGGTCACGGTTAAAAATCTGCTCACCGCCTATGAGGGCGAGTCGAACGCGCACGCCAAATATGCCGCCTTCGCCGCCAAGGCCGACGAGGACGGTCTGCACGGCGCCGCCAGCCTCTTCCGCGCCGCCTCACGCGCCGAACAGATTCACGCCGCCAACCATGCCCGCGTCATCAAGCAACTCGGGGGCGAGGCCACCTTCACGCTGCACGCTGTCGAGGTGAAATCGACACTCGAAAATCTCAAGACGGCCCACGGCGGCGAGAGCTATGAGATCGATTCGATGTATCCTCCCTTCCTCGCCGAGGCCACCGAGCGCAAGAACACGGCCGCCATCCGCACCTTCCACGGCGCGCTCGAGGCCGAGAAGACCCACGCGCGGCTCTACGCCGAGGCCATCGCCCTGCTCGAGGCCGGCAAAAAGGATAGCTGGATCTCCACCGCCCGCGACTTCTACGTCTGCCCGGTCTGCGGCTACACCAGCGAGACGAAGGAGAGCGACCACTGCCCGGTCTGCAAACTCTCCTGGGAAAAGTTCGAAATCATCCGCTAGTTTTTCTGGCACAACCATCCCAAGGCCGCTCCTCCACGAGCGGCCTTTCTCCGCTCCGGTACGATGGAGGGATATGCGATTCACTGCCTCGCTTCTCGCCGCCGCTCTCGTCGCGCTTCCGCTTGCCGCACAACCCGCTCACCCCATTCCCGTCAAAGTCGTCGTCGTGGCCATGTTTGAAGTTGGTGCCGACACCGGCGACAAACCCGGAGAGTTGCAGACCTGGGTCGAACGCGATCACCTCGACCGCATCATCCCGCTGCCCGCCGCCTATCACGACGCGCGCATGAACGATGCGGGCGAGTTGGCCATCGTCACCGGCGCAGGCACCGCCAACGCCGCGGCCACCGTCATGGCCCTCGGCCTCGATCCGCGCTTCGACCTCTCGCATGCCTACTGGATCATTGCCGGCATCGCTGGCGGCTCGCCCGACCGCATCTCGATCGGCTCAGCGGCCTGGGCGCGCTGGGTCGTCGATGGCGACCTCGGCTACGAGATCGATGGCCGCGAGATTCCCGCAAGCTGGTCCACAGGCATGCTCCCGCTCGGCAAGGAGGCGCCCTACCAGCAGCCCGTCGAGTTGCGCTCCGGCCAGCTCTTCGCGCTCAATCCGGCGCTCGCTCAGTGGGCCTACAACTACACGCGCAACCTTGCACTCGATGATACCGACGCGCTGCGCCAGGCCCGCGCGCACTTCGACGGCAAGGCCGCGCAGCTTCCGCCCTTCGTCACGGTCGGCGACGAGGTTTCCTCCTCGACCTTCTGGCATGGCAAGTTGATGGATGCGTGGGCCACGCGCTGGCTCGACTACTTCACCGCCGGCAAGGGAACCTTCGTCACCACGGCCATGGAAGACACCGGCACCCTGCGCTCGCTCGAGTATCTCGCCAAGGCGCAACGCGTCGACGCCAACCGCGTGCTCGTGCTGCGCACCGTCAGCAACTACGACCGCCAGCCACGCGAGCTGACCGCGCCCGAAAGCCTCCAGACGCAACGCGTGCAAAAGTACTCGGCCTACCTGCCCGCCATCGAAAACGCCTACCGCGTCGGCCACGCCGTCGCCGCAGAACTGCTCGCGCACTGGGACAAATACGCAGCCTCTACACCCACCGCACAAGAACCTTCCCGTTAAACAAAAAAGAAGAAAAAACCGCGCACGGCTGTTGTACCGTGCGCGGTTGAGGCCAAAACGATATTTTGAAAGGGCACGGATTCATCCGTGCCATCGCTCAAAAAAACGGAATGGGCTTCAGCCCTGGAGAGATGTTTTTCTTTTTGGCCCGGCTGAAGCCGACCCCTTTCAAAACAATGTGAGGATCGGCCGTGCGCGTTTTTTCTTCTCGACGACGGTCTTTATTCCATCCACGCAGCAGCGACGGCCAGTGCGGTCATCGCCGCCGTCTCCGCACGCAGAATGCGCGGCCCAAGCGTCACCGCCTTCCACCTCTGCTCCGCGAACAATGCCTCTTCACTCGGCGACCATCCGCCCTCGGGACCAATCGCCAACTCCAGTCGCGGCAACTCACCGCCCGCCGACTCCAGCGCAGCCTCCACGGCGCGCCGCAACGAGTGCTGCCGTTCCTGTTCGGCCAGCACCAAACGCAGCCCCTCGTGCGCGGCCTTCACATACGTGGCCAGCGAAACCGGATCGACGATCTCCGGCACATCCGAGCGCCGCGACTGCTGCGCGGCCTCGTGTGCAATTCTGCGCCACCGTTCCACGCGCTTGGCCGCCGCCTGCGCCAGATGTTTTTCCGTGCGCTGCGCAATCACCGGCGCAATGGTGGCAACGCCCATCTCCGTCGCCTTTTCAATCGCCCATTCCATCCGGTCGAATTTATAAATCGACATCACCAGCGTCACCGGCAATGCGGGCGCGGCCTCCGCCTCTTCGCCCAGACGAAAGCAGATCTCTTCCGGCGCGACCGTCTCCACCACCGCATGAAAAACGCGTCCACCCGCCACGACATCGGCCTCCACGCCCGGTTGCGCGCGCAACACGCGGCCCAGGTGCGCGGCCTGCGCTCCGGTCAATACGGCAGTGGTTTCATCCCAACGGTCGGCAATCCAGCGGCGGCGCGTCATCGTTTCTTTCTCCTTCAAACGGGTTCTTTCCCTCTCCACCTTATCGCAAAAACACCGAGGGGGACGCTGCACGCGTCCCCCTCGAGTGTTGCCTTTGGTGTTGGAGTTACTCTTTGGTGGCTTTCTTCGCAGCAGCCTTCTTCGCGGGTGCCTTCTTCGCTGCCTTCTTGACGGCCTTCTTCGCAGGAGCCTTCTTGGCTGCCTTCTTCACGGCCTTCTTCGCAGGGGCCTTCTTGGCTGCCTTCTTTGCCGGCGCCTTCTTGGCGGCCTTCTTGGCGGGCGCCTTCTTTGCCGGTGCCTTCTTCGCTGCCTTCTTGGTTGCCATTTGCCTATTCTCCCTTTTCGATGATTTGCATCGATCCTGCAATCGCAAGACTGCAGTTGAACACTGTATAGATTTAAGTAACATCGATGTCAAGAAAAAAACGTCGCGCGAGAAGGAAATTCCAAAAGATTTTTTCTTCTCGATGCGGCACGCGTCAAAGTGGAAGAGCTTTCTCGCGCCACGATGCAAATCAAAATATTTCCCTCATCCTCCCACGCCATGTTTTTCTCGCGTAGTCGGCGATGCGGTTGCCTTGCGCATCGCCTGTGTTCATGCGCCTTTCAGCATTCAATCTGATTCAGCGCCAACCCCGCCAGGCTCGTCTCCTTGTAGCGCGACTGCATATCCATCCCCGTCAGATACATCGTTCGCATCACCTGATCGAGACTCACCTTGTGCTCGGCGCCTTCGTTCATCGCAATGCGCGTTGCGTGCATCGCCTTGGCCGCGCCCATCGCATTCCGCTCGATGCAAGGGATCTGCACCAGCCCGCCAATCGGATCGCAGGTCATGCCCAGGTTGTGTTCCATCGCGATCTCGGCCGCGTGTTCAATCTCGCCATTGCTCGCGCCCAGCGCCGCCGCCAACCCTGCCGCGGCCATCGAACACGCCACGCCCACCTCGCCCTGACAACCCACCTCCGCGCCGCTGATCGATGCGTTTTCCTTATAAAGAATCCCGATCGCCGCCGAGCTTAAAAAGAATCGTTCAATCCCTTCCGCGCTCGCGCCCGGCGTAAACCGTTCGTAGTAATGAGCCACTGCTGGAACCACGCCCGCCGCGCCATTCGTCGGCGCCGTCACCACGCGACCGCCCGCCGCATTTTCTTCATTCACCGCCATCGCGTACACCGACAGCCAGTCGAGCGCGGCCAGCGGATCGGCCAACCGGTCCTCGGACTCGCGCGCCCGCAGCCGGTGCGCCAGACGATGCGCGCGCCGCTTCACCTTCAGTCCGCCCGGCAACTCACCCTCGGTCTTCATCCCGCGCTGCACGCACTCCCGCATCACGCGCCAAAGGTTTTCAATGCCCTCGCGCACAAACTTTTCCGGCGGCTCGTGACCAAGCGCCGATGCTCGCGCGCATTCGTTCTTGAACATCAACTGGCTGATCGAAAGCCGGTGCCGCGCCGCCATCTCCAGCAACTCTGCCGCGCTGTGAAACGGGTACGGAATCTCGACCGCATCCACGCGCGCCTCGTCCCCGTCTCCGTCCTCGACGATGAATCCGCCGCCGATGGAAAAATAGGTCTTCTCTACGACCAAAACATTCTGCGCATCGAAGGCCCTGAGCCGCATTCCATTCGGATGCTCGCGCCTGGCTCCCGGCGGCAACATCGTCGCACGTTCAAAATGAAGGTCGCGCTCCTCGACGAACTCCATCGCGTGCGCACCGGCCAGCGGCAGCGTTTTCTCCGCGCGGATCGCCGCCAGCGTCGCCTCCATCGTCTCCGGATCCAGCGTCGACGGCTCGTTGCCCGCCAGCCCCAGCAACACCGCGCGGTCCGTCGCGTGTCCTAGCCCGGTCAACGCCAGCGAGCCATACAGCGCCACATCCACACGCGCAACGCAGTCCAGCAGCCCAGTCTCTCTCAGCTCTAAAGCAAACCGGCAGGCGGCACGCATCGGCCCCATCGTGTGCGAGCTCGACGGCCCCACACCCACCTTGTACAGATCAAACAAACTCGTCATTTTTCGATTACCGCCATCGCCGATCTTATCCGATGCGGCTCCTTTCTGCACCACCGCAGGCGTACCTCATTCCGCACCCCACCCCGCCAGTTCTTGCTTGCCAGAACAAGCCCCGTCACCAACAATGGGAGCCAACTCTTCTCCATCAGCGGAGGCGCTGCCTTCATGCTCTTCAAGACACTCAGTGCGGCCGTCTACGGAATCGATGCGCACCTCATCGACGTTGAAGTCGATTTCAGCAACGCCGTCGCCGACAAGGAAATCTTCCATACCGTCGGCCTGCCCGACGCCGCCGTGCGCGAAAGCCGCGACCGCGTTCGCTCGGCCATCAAGAACTCCGGCTACGCCGTTCCCTCCGCCGTCATCACCATCAACCTCGCTCCCGCCGATCTCAAAAAAGAGGGCTCCGGCTTTGATCTCCCCATCGCCCTCGGCATCCTCGGCGCCTATGGCGCGCTCCGCTTCACCGATCTCGCTTCGTTCCTGTTCATCGGCGAACTCGGTCTCGACGGCAGCATGCGCCCGGTGCCCGGCATTCTGCCCATCGCCCTGCTCGCGCGCGACAAAGGCATCGCCAACCTCGTGCTGCCTGCCGCCAACGCCGCCGAGGCCGCCGTCGTTGAAGGCGTCAGCGTCTACCCCGCCAGTTCGCTCACCGACGTGCTCGCGCTCATCAACTCCGCCGTCGTCGGCCACATTCAGCGCGAACCCTTCCGCGTCAATACCGAAAAACTTTTAGGCGAACTGCAACAGTTCCCGCTCGACTTCGCCGACGTGCGCGGCCAGTTCTCTGCCAAGCGCGCCCTTGAGGTCGCCGCCGCCGGTGGCCACAACATTCTCATGATCGGCCCGCCCGGCTCCGGCAAAACCATGCTCGCCAAACGTCTCCCCTCCATCCTCGCTCCACTCTCTTTTGAAGAAGCGCTCGAGACCACCAAGATTCACTCCGTCGCCGGCGTGCTCGACCCCGCGCAGGGCCTCGTCACCGAGCGGCCCTTCCGCGCGCCGCACCATACCATCTCCGATGCCGGGCTCATCGGCGGCGGCATCGTGCCCCGCCCCGGCGAGGTCTCGCTCGCCCACAACGGCCTGCTTTTTCTCGACGAGTTGCCGGAGTTCCCGCGCAACGTGCTCGAGGTTCTGCGCCAGCCCCTCGAAGATCACACCGTCACCATCGCCCGCGCCTCCATGTCGCTCAGCTTTCCGGCCCGCTTCATGCTCGCCGCCGCCATGAACCCCTGCCCCTGCGGCTACTTCAACGACAAAGCGCACGAGTGCATGTGTACCCCGCCCATGATCCAGCGCTACATCGCCAAAATCTCCGGGCCCCTGCTCGATCGCATCGACATTCACATCGAGGTGCCCGCCGTGCAATATAAGGAACTGCGCTCGGGGGCCGCCGCCGAAGGCTCCACGCAGATTCGCGCCCGCGTGCTGGCCGCCCGCGATCGCCAGCACCAGCGCTTCCATCGCGCCGGAAGCCACGCCTTCGCCAATGCGCAAATGTCCACCCGCCAGATCCGCGCCTTCTGCGAACTCGATGCCGACTCCGAGCACCTGCTTGAGCGCGCCATGCAACAGCAGGGCCTCACCGCCCGCGCCCACGACCGCATCCTCAAGGTCGCCCGCACCATCGCCGACCTCGAAGGCGTCGAGCGCGTCGCCGTGCCCCATCTCGCCGAAGCCATTCAGTACCGCGCCCTCGACCGTAGCTACTGGGCATAGCCGCACCTCTCGATAAAAATCTCGTCCGTAACGGTACTTTTTTCTTTAAGGCTTTCCTAATGCCGGGCCGATGACTCCCTCACGCGACGGAACCGTTCTTCCTTTGCTGGCCGTCCAATTCGTCTGAGATTGGAGTTCCCCGATGGATGTCACCTTTGTTTCCACCAGAGACCTGATCCTCTATGCGCTGCCTCTGGCGATCCTGTTTGCCGCCACGGCACTGCGCCTGGACGAACTTGTCACCTCTCGCAAGAAGACCCCGACCCCGGGCCAACACCTCCACCCCATGCGTACCGCGATGTTCAGCGATCCCGATGGCCGACCCTGGAGGCTCATCTAAGTTGTCCTCCCAAGTTTCCTGATAACCCCATCGTGGGGGGCGTTGCGACGTCCATCGCAACGCCTTTTTTTGCCTGCAAGTCTCTAGGGTGTATCGCCATAGAGCAGCTAGTCAGCGCTGGGCGCCAATTTTTTCGAGATCAAGGATCGACGAGCGACGGATATCGGGTATCTCCTAGCGAGGAGCGACGCCGAGATCGGAAAAATTGGCCCCAGCCCTTCGGGTTGCGGGTTAAATCGGGCCATACTTTGTCGTCGTCGTTGCTTTGGGGGGACCAAAGCTGCCTCCTCCTTCGCGTTTGGCCCGATTTCTCCTCGCAACGCTGGCAGTTGATCTATGGCGATACACCCTAGCTGTTAACTACAAGCACACTCCCCCGGCACCGCGCGTACCGTGGACAGCATCCTTCGAGACATGCACTATGCTTGAAGTGATTCATGCGAGGGGCGCTGCGCCGTATGTTTGAACAATCCGTCCATTCCGATCGCGATTTGCTGATCTACGGCATCCCGCTCTTCCTTCTGACCCTTGCCTGCGTCCTGCGCCTCGACGAACTCTTTGCCCGCCCGCGCAAAAAACCTTTCACCCCGCGCCGTCCGACGCGCAGCTTTCCCACCAATCTCCCCCACGGCATTGAACCCGACGGCAGAGCTTTCTCTCTCTCGGAGCCCGACCCCCCAGCCAAAAAGTAGTTCTTGCGCCCTTTGCCCCAAAATCGCACCCCGTGCAGAGCCATTCCGTACCGAATTTTCCACAGTCCACGCCCCCTCCGGCCGCGCGACTGCCCGGACAAACGTCAAAATAGATGTTTTCAAAGACTTACTCCCTCAAATTCCGAAGCCGTGCCCCCCGTACCCCCCACCACGCAAAAAAAGGTTGACCCCACCCCACGTTGGGTATAGATTCAGGAGAGCCTTCCTAAGGGGACTCTGTGTTCGGTGGATGGTGTGCCTGTTCTCGTTTCCGCATCCATGCGAGCGTTGCTCGGCACGCTTTGAACTCCCTCTAAATCCAGGAATGCTACGGACAGCCAGTCCCAAGGCTGCAAAAATTTTCCCCTGTGGATCGTTTGGCCAGTTTCTTTCTTGGAAAACTGTGTCAATCTTTTGAACTGTACGTGCCTTGTGCGCGTCTAACCATACCGAAGACCTTGGTGGAGCACTCGTGCTTATTCGGGCTCCATCCCGAGGCACCAGCGGAGCCATGCAGCCCCGTTGGACCTCCATGAAGAAGGAGATTTGCAATGCGTTCCGATCTGGTTTTTGGCGCTCTCGCTCACGTAGCGAATCGTTATCAGCTCTGTCAGTTGGCCAGCAAGGCCACCCGCAAGCTGCACAAGCCCAACTCACGGCTGCAGGACACCACCAACGAAGTCCTATCCCGCTTCCGTACGGCCAATCCGCTTTCGGCAATCCCCGGCATTCCTTCGGCTGCCGATGATCGCCGTCGCGCTGCGTAAAGTTTTCTCAACACTGCCTTTGGTTCCGACCGCTGTTCCTCTTCGCGGGTAGCACGGTCGGTTCTCTCATAGCCTTGATACCTCGCAGGCTCCGCATTCTGAAGCTTCCTGCGGCTCGTATTTTGATCTTTCCTGCCTATTTTGATTGATTGGAGTACTCTCCCCCGAGTTCCATCAACCGACTATCCCGCCTCGTAGGTGAACATGACCATCGCAGAACTGAAAGAAAAGAACATTACCGAACTGAGCCGCATCGCGCGCTCGCTTGAGATTCCCGGTACCAGCGGCCTCCGCAAGCAGGATCTTATCTTCAAGATTCTTCAGGCCCAGAGCGAAAAAGAAGGACACATCTTCGCTGAAGGCGTGCTCGAAATCCTTCCCGACGGTTACGGCTTCCTTCGCTCGACCGATTACAACTATCTGCCAGGCCCCGACGACATTTACGTCTCTCCCTCGCAGATTCGCAAGTTCGATCTCAAGACCGGCGACTCGATCAGCGGTAACGTTCGTCCGCCCCATGAGGGCGAGAAGTACTTCGCGCTGGTCAAGATCGAAGCCATCAACTTCGAGTCCCCCGAAGAAACCCGCAACAAGATCCTCTTCGACAACCTCACCCCCCTCTATCCGCAGGAGCGCATCAAGATGGAGACCGTGCGCGAGGCCACCAGTGGCCGCGTCATGGATCTGCTCACCCCGGTCGGCAAGGGCCAGCGCGGACTCATCGTCGCCCCGCCCCGCACCGGTAAAACCATCCTGCTGCAGTCGATCGCCAACTCCGTGACCGCCAATCACCCGGAGGTCGTGCTCATCGTCCTGCTCATCGACGAGCGTCCCGAAGAAGTCACCGACATGCAGCGATCGGTCAGCGGCGAAGTCATCGCCGCCACCTTCGACCGGCCGGCAGCCGAGCACATCACGATCGCGGAACTGGGCATCGAGCGCGCCAAGCGCCTCGTCGAGCTCGGCCGCGAC
>DBTV01000020.1 GCA_002307235.1 Acidobacteriaceae bacterium UBA1307 | reverse complement strand
CCGACGACGGCGCCGAGACCGATCTTGACCTCGGCCACTACGAGCGTTTTACGCACGCCGTCCTCACGCGTGACAACAATTTAACCACCGGTCGCATCTACGAGCAGATCATCCAGAAAGAGCGGCGCGGCGACTATCTCGGCAAAACCGTGCAGGTGATTCCGCACGTGACCAACGAGATCAAGAACGCCATGCGCAAGGTCTCGGCGAACGGTGCCGACGTGACCATCGTCGAAATCGGCGGCACGGTCGGCGACATTGAGTCGCTGCCGTTTCTCGAAGCCATCCGCCAGATGCGCCAGGAACTGGGCCGCGAAAACACGGTCTTTGTGCACCTGACGCTGGTGCCCTGGATCGCCGCCGCGCAGGAACTGAAGACCAAGCCGACCCAACACTCGGTCAAGGAGCTGCTCTCGATCGGCATTCAGGCCGACGTGCTGCTGTGCCGCTCCGACCGCCCGCTTGGCGAGGACATGAAGAAGAAGATCGCCGCCTTCTGCAACGTCGAAGAGCGCGCCGTGATCAACTCCCTGACCGTGCCCTCCATCTACGAGGTGCCGCTGTGCTTTGCGCAGCAGGGTGTTGACTCACTGATTCTGAACTACCTGCGCATCGACGCCAAGGATGCCGACCTTGCGGCCTGGCAGGCGCTGATCGAACGCGTCCACCATCCCAAGGACGAAATCTCGATTGCCATCGTCGGCAAGTACGTCGAGTACGAGGACAGCTACAAGTCGCTCAAGGAAGCCTTGACGCACGGCGCCATCGCGCAGAATCTGAAGCTGAAGGTGAGCTGGCTTGAGGCCGAGGGTCTGGAATCGAAGACCCCCGAGGACCGCAGCTACGAGGACCAGCTCAAGGACTTCGACGGCATTCTGGTGCCCGGCGGCTTCGGCAAGCGCGGCGTGGAAGGCATGCTGAACGCCATCCGCTACGCCCGCGAAAAGAAGGTGCCCTACTTCGGCATCTGCCTCGGCATGCAGACGGCTTGCATCGAGTTTGCGCGCAACGTCTGCGGACTCAAGGATGCCAACTCCTCCGAGTTCGACCAGGCCTCGCCGCACCGCATCATCTACAAGCTGCGCGAACTGCTTGGCGTCGAAGAGATGGGCGGCACCATGCGTCTGGGCGCCTGGGACTGCGTGCTGCAACCCGGCACGCTGGCCAGCGCGGCCTACGGCGGCGCCACCGAGATCAGCGAACGCCATCGCCATCGCTACGAGTTCAACCGCGAGTACGAGGCGTTGTTGACCGGCGGCGGGCTGCGGTTGAGCGGCACCACGCCCGACCAGACCTACGTGGAGATCGTCGAGATCCCCGACCACCCGTACTTCCTCGGCTGTCAGTTCCACCCCGAGTTCAAGTCGAAGCCGCTCGAGCCGCATCCTCTGTTCTTCAAGTTCATTGAAGCCGGCTACAAGCACCGCGAAAAACGCGGCGCGGCGGTCAGCTCGAACCCGGAGACGGTCCAGGCGTAACCCTCCTTCAACACGCAAACAGCAACAGGCACAGCTCCGGCTGTGCCTGTTGCTGTTTATCGCGATATTGCAGGACATCTCTTCTCTCGTCCCCCCTCGCTTCGCGCCAAATCGTGACCAAATTGCACTTCGAATGTCCAGAATTGGGCAATTCTGCCTCTTTTTGGGAAGGGGTCTAAGTGATCGATCCCATCGGTCGATGTGCAGGGTACGCAATCACATTGCTGAACCTTTGCGAGAACAACCATGACATGGAAGCCTTCCACACCTCTTGCTGGACTTCGCCTTCTCGGCGCATTCAAGATTCATTCCGCCGAGGAGTTGCAGGCCTGTTGGCAAACCTGTCTTTCAACCACTGAGCGTTCCTGCCTTCCTTTCTCCCCGACTGGTTCCATCCAGGCCGGAACACCTGCTCGCGAGGCATACGAAAAAGGACAAGAGGCTTGCACGAGCAAGCAGACCTTCGAAACGCCCCGACATCACTCTTCTTGCTCAAAAACAGAGATTCACGAGGTAAGAAATGCATAACTGGAAAGTGGGAACGCGCATTGGCGCTGGATTTGCAGCCGTGGTTTTGATCGCCCTGTTGATGGGATTTTTCGCGATCAGCAAGGTCGGAACCATTGGCCGGGTTTCAGCCGACGTCACCGATAACAGCCTGCCGAGCATGTATTTGGTCGGCCAAGTGCAGAGCAATGTCCACGCCCTGCTTACCTTGACTCTGCGCCATGCCTCTTCAACCGATCATCAGAAAATGGCAGAGTTCGAGACAGAGATCCAGAATATTCGCGCTCAGAATCTCACGCTGCTCTCCACCCTGGAAAAGCTGTTGACCTCCGACGCCGAACGCGAGCAGTTCCACCGCTTCCAGGACAGCCGCTCCGCCTTCTGGGCCGCCTATGATGAAGCCATACAATACAGCCGCCTGGGAACGGATGAAGGCAACCAACACGCGCACCAAATCATCGAGCAAAAGCTCGTTCCCGTTCACCAAAAATTTCTCGAATCATTTGTTTCTCTGGCCGAGTTGAATAAAAAAGCCGCTGATGCCTCTGCTCGGCAGTCGAAAGACACTCTGGCCACCGCGAAGATCGGGATTTGGGCCTGCATTGCTGCCGCGCTACTCATTGCCATCGGCATCGCAGTCTTCGTGGTGCGCAGCATCACCCAGCCGCTCGCGACGGCATCGAAATTAGTCCGGCATGTGGCAGAGGGCGACCTGACGCATACCGCCGATGTGAGCTCGCGCGATGAGTTGGGAGAGATGATCGAGCAGCTCAATGGCATGGTTGAAAACCTGCGCCGCACGGTCGCCGAGATCAATTCCGCGGCCTCCAATGTCTCCAGTGGCAGCGAAGAGATGAGTTCGACGGCGGAGCAGCTTTCGCAGGGGGCGACCGAGCAGGCAGCCTCTGCCGAAGAGAGCACCTCGGCGATGGAAGAGATGGCCTCGAGCATTCAGCAAAATGCCGACAACGCGCGACAGACCGACAAGATCGCCTCGAAGGCCGCCGAAGATGCGCAGTCGAGTGGCGCGGCCGTCAACCAGACCGTGCACGCCATGCGCGAGGTCGCGGAGAAGATCAGCATCATCGAAGAGATCGCGCGCAAGACCGATCTGCTCGCGCTCAACGCCGCCGTCGAGGCCGCGCGCGCCGGTGAGCATGGCAAGGGTTTTGCCGTCGTCGCCTCCGAGGTGCGCAAGCTGGCCGAGCGCAGTCAGACCGCGGCAGCTGAAATCAGCGGCCTGTCTGCCGATGGCGTCAAGACTGCCGAAAGCGCGGGCACGCTGCTCGCCA
>DBTV01000015.1:69886-73032 GCA_002307235.1 Acidobacteriaceae bacterium UBA1307 | reverse complement strand
GACGGCTGACCGGCCACGCCATTCTTGAACTGCTGGAGGCCCATAACATTGAGGCCGATGCCGTCGGTGGCCTGACCATGGGCGCCGACCCCATCGTCTCCAACGTGGCCACGGCCAGCGCCTGGCGCGCACAGTCCAACCCCTCCGCGCCGCTGATTCAGGGATTTCTGGTTCGCAAGGCCGCCAAGGACCACGGCACCGGCCGCCGCATCGAGGGCTTCTGCAAGCCCGGTGCGCGCGTCGTCGTTGTCGATGACGTCTGCACCACTGGCGGGTCGACCATCAACGCCATTGAGGCCGTCCGCGAGGCCGGCATGAGCGTCGCCGCCGTCGTCTGCATCGTCGAGCGCGAGGAGGCCAAGGGCCGCCCGGCCGTCGAAGCCGCCGCCCAGAATGCGCCCTTCCTGCAGTTGTTCACCGCCAATCAGGTCAAGGTCGAGCACATCAAGCAACTCGAGGCCGCGAAGAAATAAGCGTTCCTCGCGCGCAAAGCGGGAAGGGCAACCCGTGAGGGTTGCCCTTCCCGCTTTCTGGGGGAGAAAGTACTGCAGTTGTTCCATGGGGAAGCTCGCTTCTTACTTGCCCGACAGTTGCGCCAGGCCCTGATTGCTCAGCAACGAAACCTCAACGCGGCGGTTCTGCTTGCGCCCCGCGGCGGTCTTGTTTGAGGCCACGGCCTTGTCCTTGCCAATGCCCACCAGATAGAAGCGGTGCGCGGGAATGCCGTGCTTGGCCGCCAGATAGCGAACCACGGCATCGGCGCGGCGCTGGCTCAGCTCGTAGTTGTACTCGGAGGAGCCCACCGCATCGGTTCCGCCCGTCACCTCGAGAATGTAGCCGCCCTGCTGGTTGATCTGCGCGGCAAACTGGTCAAGTTGCGCGCGGTCAGCCTTGGTCAACTCGGCCTTGTCAAAGCCGAAGGTCACCGCAACGTTGGCCGTCTGCTTGTAGTTGTCCAGGCCCTTGATCACGCTCTCGAGCGTGTCGGCGCGATGCACGGCGTTGTTGGCTGCGTTCGAGGCCTCACCGGCCTGCTGGCTGGCATTCTGCGCCTGCTGGCTGGCCGCGTCGGCCGCGCCCTGCGCCTTTTGAATGCCACCCTGCGCCCGCTGATCCACATCGCGAATCTGGCGGCTGTTTTCACCCGTCTGCTGATCCAGGCGGTCGGTATGCTCGACCAACGGAGCGGTCTGCGTCTTCACATATTTCTTGGTCGCACATCCGGTCGCTCCCACGGTCGCCAATGCGGCAATTGCCAACGCAAATCGAAAACTGTTCTTCGTCATGGTCGTCTCTCTTTCCTGTCCGCTTCGGTTTGGTTCCCGGCTGCGGATCATCCCGTTCGACCATGACGATTGCATTCCCCATGCCAAAGAATTTTATTTTTATATATTCATGAAAACAAATAAGATACAAACAAATTCCCGCGCAAGCCCATCGCCAGAAAGTGTGTAATTTTTACCGACCAGGTAAGGAATACCTACCTGACACCGTGTCATTTTTTCCCGATGACCTGCGGATAGGCTCGTTGGCGCACAAAAAAACGGTGCGGCCCGTCGCTGGTCGCGCCGTTTTTTTGTGCTCTTTTTTATTGCTGCGCGGTGAGCGTCTCGATTGTTTTTGTCAACTGGTCGGACTTCCACTGAAAGTAGTCCGCACGCGCCTTGGAGACCTCGGCCGGACGCGGATACTTGGCATAAAGCCCGTAGGGATACTGGCTGCGGCATTGCGCTTCGGCGCGCGCCTCGGCAGCCTTCTGCGCATACTCTTGCTGCTGATGCACATAGGCGCTTACGTTCTTCTTCGCGACCGAGGTGGTACCGGCCAAAACCGGGCTAGACAAGGCAACAAGCATTGCAGCGGCAGATGCCGCGCAAGCAATACGAATCAACATGATTTCTCCTTCTAGGGACACACTGCCGCGGTTCGCCACGCAGTGGAGCGATGTAGATAGCCGCCTTCATGGGAGAAGAACGGAGAACAGGTCTCTAAAGTAGCTTGCAGAACGTTAGCTTATCTTTCCAAGCATCATATTTCCGACAAGACTGACAACTTGATGGAAGACCGAACAGCAATATCATATCTACGACTGCTCACAATTATACGAACGATAGACACTTTCCGAAAGCCTATGCGCTTCCGCCGACGATCGCCTTCCCTGCAGTCACGCTGAGCACTTGCGCTGCCCCAGCAAGAAAAATCCCCCAGCCGAAGCCGGGGGATTTTTTCTTGGGGCGCCGCAGGCGCGTACGCCTGGACGGCCAGTCCCTAGTACATGCCTTCCATGCCGCCGCCGTGACCGCCGGCCGGGGCCGCAGCCTTGGGCTCGGGGATCTCCGAGATCAGAGCTTCGGTGGTCAGCAACAGGCCCGCGATCGAAGCTGCATTCTGCAGCGCCGTGCGCGTCACCTTGGTCGGGTCGATGACACCGGCCTCGACCAGATCCTCGAACTTGCTGGTCGCGGCATTGTAGCCAAAGTACGCGTCCTTGCTCTCGAGCACCTTGGCGACGATCACTGCACCCTCTTCGCCGGCATTGGCGATGATCTGGCGCAGAGGCTCTTCGATGGAGCGGCGGATGATCTTGGCACCGGTCTTCTCGTCACCCTCGAGCGACTCGATCAACGCATCAACCGCGGGAGCCGTGCGCAGCAGAGCCACGCCGCCGCCCGGGACAATGCCCGACTCGACCGCCGCACGGGTTGCATGCAGAGCGTCCTCAACGCGAGCCTTCTTCTCCTTCAGCTCGGTCTCGGTCGCAGCGCCCACCTTGATGATGGCAACGCCGCCCACCAGCTTGGCCAAACGCTCCTGGAGCTTCTCGCGATCGTAATCGGAGGTGGTCTTCTCGATCTGAACGCGAATCTCCTTGACGCGGCCCTCGATCTCCGAAGCCTTGCCGGCGCCGTCGACGATGGTCGTGTTGTCCTTGTCGATGGTCACGCGCTTGGCGCGGCCCAGATCCTCGATCTTGACGGCCTCAAGCTTCAGGCCCAGATCCTCGGTGATGGCCTTGCCGCCGGTCAGCACGGCAATGTCAGCCAGGATGGCCTTGCGGCGATCGCCAAAGCCAGGAGCCTTGACGGCAGCCACGTTGATGGTGCCGCGCAGCTTGTTGACGACCAGGGTCGCCAGGGCCTCGCCCT
>DBTV01000015.1:62304-69526 GCA_002307235.1 Acidobacteriaceae bacterium UBA1307 | reverse complement strand
AGATCCTTCATCGCGCTGATCTTCTTCTCGTAGATCAGGATGTAGGGATCGTCGAGAATCGCCTCAAGGCGCTCGGCGTCGGTGACGAAGTACGGGCTCAGATAGCCACGGTCAAACTGCATGCCGTCGACCGTCTCGAGTCCGGTGTGCATCGTCTTCGACTCTTCGATGGTGATCACGCCGTCTTTGCCGACGACCTTGACCGCCTCGGCGATGATGCCGCCGATCTCCTCGTCGCCGTTGGCCGACAGAGTGCCGACCTGGGCAACCTTGCCCTCGTTGACCGGCTTCGAGATCTTGTCGAGAGCGGCATTGATGGCGATGACAGCCTTGTCGATGCCACGCTTGAGCGCCGTCGGGTTCGCACCGGCGGCAACCGTCTTCACGCCCTCGCGGTAGATGGCCTGGGCCAGAACCGTCGCGGTCGTGGTGCCGTCACCGGCGATGTCGGAGGTCTTCGAGGCAACTTCCTTCACGAGCTGGGCGCCGACGTTCTCGAGCGCATCCGCCAACTCGATCTCCTTGGCCACCGTCACGCCGTCCTTGGTGATCGTCGGCGAACCGAACTTCTTCTCGATCACAACATTGCGACCCTTGGGGCCCATCGTCACCTTGACCGCGTCCGCCAGCGTGTTCACGCCGCGCAGGATGGCCTGACGGGAATCTTCACCGTGCAGAATCTGCTTTGCCATTGTCTTCAATCTCCTCAATCACATCTAGCCGCAAGCAACTCGCTGCAAGCCAGGGTTGTTCTCAAATCTTGACGATCTTGAACAGCGCAAAGAGCGCTCTTCAAGTACAGCGCGAAGGCTAGTAGCTGAAAGCTAATAGCTCGTGGCTGTCGTTACTTCTTGATGATGCCGAGGACTTCTTCCTCACGCATGATCAGGAACTCTTCGCCGTCGATCTTGATCTCGTTGCCCGAGTACTTGCCGAACAGGATGCGGTCGCCAGCCTTGACGTCGAGCGGGAAAACCTTGCCCTCGTCATTCGACTTGCCCTTGCCCACGGCGATCACTTCGCCTTCCTGCGGCTTTTCCTTGGCGCTGTCAGGAATGATGATGCCGCCACGAACCGTTTCGGTCTCTTCTACCCGGCGGACCAGAATACGGTCATGGAGGGGAGTAAAGCTGCTTGCTGCCGATGATGCCATGTGTGTATCTCCTTCACGAAACGCGCCGGGCCAGGCCCGGGACGCGGCTTTTTAGATGAAAACCTGACTTCTCGAAGGCGAACCGAGTGCCCATCGCGCCACATTGGAACGCTCTCAAGCAATTCCCTTGCGCTAGTGCTAGCACTCTCGCCTTTCAATTGCTAACACTAAGGAAGAGGCAAAGCCTTTGTCAAGTGAAAAAATAGAAATATGAGCACGAGTCACTCATGTATTTTTACAAAACCGTGAATCATATTCCGCAAAATCCCGAAAAACACCGCTCGCCCCCGTTCAGCATAAGGAAAAACGCGCGCAGACACTTGATCGCGCACAACATACGTCGATCATGCCGGTTTTTGACGCCGCCGGCGACTCTTAAACAATTAATCGTTTTAAAGCCATCAAAACAGACTCGCGGACCGAGGATGGACACGGTAATATTCAGATATGTTTCGCAAATCGATCCTCCGGTTCAGCCTTTTCGTTACCGTACTCGGACTCGCCGCCTCTCTTCTCGCCGCCCAGCAGAAGGAAGACTCCAAGCTCCCACGCAAGTTCAAGGTGCCGCCGGCCTCGGCGCGCGTTGAGGTCACCGTACTGCGCGACGCCAACGGCAAGCCGATTGAAAACGCCGCCGTCATCTTTCACCCAATTGAGGGCGAACGCGACAAGGGCATCATGGAACTGAAGACCAATGAGGACGGCAAGGCCGTCATCGACGTGATCCCGGTCGGAGACCTGATCCGTTTGCAGGTCATCGCCAAGGGCTTCCAGACCTACGGGCAGGACTTCAAGGCCGACCGCGAGGACATCAAGTTCCAGATTCGCATGCGGCGGCCTGGCAGCCAGTACTCGATCTACAAGCCGGCCGGCGAGTCCAAGGCGCCCGAGGCAACCAAGCCCGAGCCCAAGTAAGACGGATGGAATCGCTCGCACTGCGCGGTAAAACCGCATTGGTGACCGGCGCGGCCCGACGCGTGGGCCGGGTGCTGGCCCTAGCTCTGGCCGAGGCCGGTGCCGACGTCGTCCTCACCTATCGCACCTCGCAGACCGAGGCCGAAGAGCTGACGCGGCAGATTGCGGCGCTCGGTCGCCGTTCGGCGGCACTCGCCTGCGACGTGCGGACGGAGGCTTCCGTCTGCGCAACACTCGTCCACCTCAAGGAAAGATTCGGGCAGCTCGATCTGCTGGTCAACAATGCGGCGATCTTTGAAACCGCGCCGCTCGACCAGTTAAGCCTTGCGCAATGGGACGCGGCCTTTGAGACGAACACGCGCGGGCCGTTTCTGATGGCGCGCGAGGCGCTGCCCCTGCTCAAAGCCGCGCACGGACGCATCGTGAACATCGGCTCGCTCGGCGGCCTGCGCCCCTGGGCCACGCACGCGCACTATTGTGCCTCGAAGGCCGCGCTGCACATGCTCACCGAGGCGATGGCCAAGGCCTTCGCGCCCGAGATCAGCGTCAACTGCGTCGCCCCCGGCTTTGTCGATCTGCCGGAAGAGCGCGCGCAGATCAAAACACATTTTGCGGAAAAGACACCCATGCGTCGGCTGGCGCGACCCGAAGAGATTGCGGAGGCCGTGCTGTTTTTCGCGACCGGTCCCAAGTTCATCACCGGCCAAACGCTCGCCGTCGACGGCGGCCTGGGGTTGCTCTAGATAGAATTTACGCTGTGAGTGATTGCCATATAAGGCCAGTCATCCTGAGCGAACGGGGCCCCAGCCGTCTTCTTCAGCCTGGGGGTGGTGAGTCGAAGGATCTGCGGTTGTTTTTTCTCAAGCCTGCACTGCCCCGTAGGCTCCGCTTCTGTGGACTCGCCCACGTCCGTACATGTCGATAAAATCTAGAAATTTCCAGGCACAATTAGCGGCCGAAAAGCCGCGCGAAAAACCCTTTTTTCTCCTCGGGTGCATGCCTGTTTTTTCGCGAAAGCCGCGCAAGATCGAGCCGGACAGGATCTTTTTTCTCCAGATCGAGCATCTCCGGCTGCGCGGGCCAGCGAGCGCCATCCACCACCGCCTGAGGATTCGTGACGCAAAGCCTGCGCGCCGTCTCTTCCCCCTGCTTCTGCGCGACGTACTCGCAGGCATGGCGCATGTGCGGCGGCCGCCAGTCCACGTGGTGCGCGTCGGTGGCGAGGAAATGAATCCAGTTGCGCTTCAGCATCTCGTTTGAAAGCGCCTCGGCCACCGGACCGAAGCGGCCATAGAGCGCGTTGGCCGTCACCTGCATCAGGCAACCGCGGCGCAGCCACTCCGCGACGAGGCCGGGGTTCTGCTGCACGGCCGGGTAGCGCTCTGGATGCGTCACGACCAGCGTGTAGCCGGCCGATTGCAGATGGAACAGTGAGTCGCTGATCTGCGGAGGAATGATGCCGTTCGAGAACTCGACCAGCAGGTAGCCTTTGCCATTGACCGAATACTTCGGCGCATGCGCGACGGCATCAAAGATGTTTTCGGCCGAGAGATGAAAGTCGCAGCCGAGGCTCAACTCCATCTTGCCCCGGAGCCGCTCGCGCAACTCGGCAAAGCGCTCGTCGATGATCTGCTTCGGATACGAGTACTCGTCGTTGGCGTGCGGCGTGCAGACAATATGGGTAATGCCGTCGCGCGCAGCCTCATCGGCGAGCGTGAGCGAGGACTCCAGGTCTCTCGCTCCGTCGTCAACGCCGTAGATCAGATGATGATGAATATCGATCATGTGTGCGAACGATCTTTGCCAATACCGTAGAACAGCTTTCCAAAAGCGACAAAACTTTTGGAAAAAGCTGCTATTAGCGCGTGGCCAGGGTGTTGACCAGCGATGCAAACATCTTCCAGCCGTCGGAAGAACCCAGCACAGCCTCGGAGGCGCGCTCCGGGTGCGGCATCAGGCCGAGCACGTTGCGCTTCTCGTTGAGCACGCCGGCAATATTGCCCAGCGACCCGTTCGGGTTGGCCTCGTCCGTCACCGCACCGGAGGCCGTCGAGTACCGGAAGGCAATGCGATCCTCGGCCTCAAGCTGGCTGAGCGTCGCGGCGTCACAGTAATAGTTGCCTTCCATGTGCGCGATGGGAACCTGCAAGACCTCGCCCTTCGTCAACTGGTTCGTGAAGGGGCTGTTCGCGGTTTCCGTGCGCATGTGGATCTGTTTGGAGATGAATTTGAGGCCGGCATTGCGCATCAGCGCGCCCGGCAACAGGCCCGACTCGGCCAGAATCTGAAAGCCGTTGCAGATGCCGAGCACCGGACCGCCCTCGGCGGCAAAGCGCTTGACGGCCTGCATCACCGGAGACAGACGCGCGATGGCACCCGTGCGCAGGTAGTCTCCATAGGAGAAACCGCCGGGAACCAGCACGGCATCGACGCCCTGAAGATCCTCGGAATCGTGCCAGAGGAAGGTCACAGGCTGGTGAGCCACTTCGGCAATGACGTTATAAGCGTCCTGATCGCAGTTGGAGCCGGGAAAGACGAGTACCCCGAATTTCATGCTTCTAGGGTAACAGCTTGTGGCGCGAAATGTTCCGCAAAACACCGCGCCCGGGCGATGAAATTCTCCCCGGAGCGGCCCAGAAAACCGGGACAAACGCGCTGGTTTGCGCGCCTGCCCCGCTCCAACCGGGCATGGTGCCCGTTTCGCCGTTGCAACACATCAAAAAACTGGCCCGCCCCGTTAGAGCATCTCTCCTGATGCTGTGGAGGGTCAAAAGTCTTGCCAGGTTGCGGCTTCCTGAGGGTCGCGTCATCGAAACGGTATCGACCTGCTCTATACCTTCAGGAGAGAGGCTCTAGGCCGTTGCGACGCCGACCGCAAGCTCCTGAACGATGCGCTCGACGGCCTCGTTGGCAGCCTGCTCGATCACCGGCGAAAGCCCCACCTCGAGCGGCTGATGCGGGTCGATGGTGATGGCATAGAGCGTCACCGCGCCACCGCCGCGCATGTAAAAGATGTCGAGCAGATCCTTGACGCCGATGTCGTGCGCGGTCAGCGTCGGCGGGTAATCGCGTGCAAAGCGCGGTTCAAGCCGCGTCACCGTACCAACCGGATGGTCGTCGGCCGCCGCATCCACCAGGATGATACGCGCCGCCTCTTCAAGCGTGCCCAGCAGCGTAAAGCCGCCCGTGCCGCCATCCATCGAGGAGACGCCCTCGGGCAAGGGGCGCGCCGCAAGCCTGTGCGCCACCGTCACGCCCACGCCCTCGTCGCCCATCAGAATATTGCCCAGCCCCAGAATCAGTGTTCCGCGTTCCTCGCTATTCATGCTCACGCTTTTTCACCTTGATAAACTTCCAGCCGCCAATGATGGAACTGACCGTGCCACGGCCCTCGATGTAGTCGTGATAGAAGGCCAGATAGACGTGCACAATGATGAAGCAGACGAAGAACCACAGAAAGGTGTGGTGCCAGAAGCGCACGCCGAACTCGCCACCCATCAGGGGCACGATCCAGGTAAACAGCCGCGGGAACCAACTGGTGCTCATGCTCGAATAGAGCGCCAGTCCGGTAATCGACTGGAAGATGAAGGCCAGAAAGGTGAAGAAGTAGGTCAGCGAGGCCATCGCATTGTGACCGATCGACAACGAGCCGTGCAGCTTGACCTGCAAAACGTCGGCCTTGATCACGTCGACAATCTCCTGCCGTTGCGCGGGAGTGATCGGAAAGTAGTTGTACCAGCGCGCGTACTTATTGCCCACAAAGCCCCAGTAGATGCGCGCCGCGAAGTTGAACATGTAGATGGCCGCGCAGACAAAGTGCACAAAGCGCACGCAGCCAAACCAGTACTGCTGATAGGCCTCGGCCGCGTAAAAGGCGCGGATCGGCGCACCGATCAGGTAGCCGGTCACGCACAGCCCCACCATGACCACGGCGTTGATCCAGTGATAGATACGCACCGGCAGTTCCCAGATGTAGACCTGCCGGTACTCGGCCGGATGCTGACCCCCAGCATCCGGCAAGGCATGGTTGTTGCCCACCGTCGGAGTACTCATGGCCCTCACTCGAAGGAGACCTGGTGAAGGTGCTTGCCCGCCGGATCATAGAAATGCACCGAACAGGCCACGCACGGGTCAAAGGAATGGATCGTCCGCAGAATCTCAAGCGGCTGATCGAGCCGGGCGACCGGTGTGCCCACCAGCGACTCCTCAAAGGCCGACCGCTGCTGCTTGCCGTCGCGCGGCGAACCATTCCAGGTCGTCGGAACCACCATCTGATAGTTCTCGATGGCGCCGTTGTGAATCTTGATGAAGTGCGCCAGCGCCCCACGCGGTGCCTCGGCCAGGCCAACCCCTTCCGCATCGGCCGGCCAGCTCTTCGGTTCCCACTTTTCGCCGTTGAAGGTCGAAGTCTCGTGGCCCTTCACCCGGTCCATCAGCTCGGCGAAGAACTCCTTCATGTAGTTCATCGACAGAATACAGTCGATGCCGCGCGCCGCCGTGCGGCCCAGGGTTGAGAACAGCGCCTCCTTGGGCGCGCCCAGCTTGCCCAGCGTCTGGTCGACGGCCTCCTTGATGTCGGCCCGGCCCGCGGCGTAGCCGACGATCAGCCGCGACAGGGGACCGACCTCCATCGGCGTCTCCTTCCAGCGCGGCGTCTTGATGTAGGAGTACTTCGAGGCGACGTCGAGCTGCTCGAAGGGCGGCTTCGGCCCGGTGTAGTGAATGTTGGTTTCGCCCGCCCACGGGTGCAGGCCCTTGGCGTCGCCACCGTCGTAGTCGTACCAGGAGTGGGTAATGAACTCCTGAATCTCCGACGGGTCGCGCGGATTCACCGGATGGACCTTCGTCAGGTCGCGCCCGAGTACGACGCCGCGCGGAATCTTGAAGGCGTCCACCTGGCTATAGCCCTTGGTCGGAAACTCGCCATAGGCCAGATAGTTTTTCAGTCCCCCGCCCCACTTGGTCCAGTCCTTGTAGAAGGAGGCCACGGCCAGAAGATCGGGAACGTAAACCTCATTGACGAACTCGTCGGCCAACTGGACCTGCCGGGCGACCAGATTCAGCCGCTCGCTGTTGATCGCCGAGACCTCGTCAAGGTTGATCGAGCAGGGCACGCCGCCGACCAGATAATTCGGGTGCGGGTTCTTGCCGCCG
>DBTV01000015.1:35886-62057 GCA_002307235.1 Acidobacteriaceae bacterium UBA1307 | reverse complement strand
GGTGCGGGTTCTTGCCGCCGAAGACTGCGTGAATCTTGACGATCTCCTTCTGCCACTCGAGCGCGTCCAGATAATGCGCGACGCCGATCAGGTTCACCTCGGGCGGCAACTTGTAGGCCGGATGGCCCCAGTAGCCGTTGGCAAAGATGCCCAGGCCACTCGCGGCAAATTTCTTGATCTTCTCCTGCACCTCGGCAAAGTAGGCCGGGGTGTTCTTGTCCCACTTCGAAAAGGAACCGGCCAGTTCAGCCGCCTTCTTCGGGTCGGCCTTGAGCGCGTTGATGACATCGACCCAGTCCAGCGCGTGCAGATGATAGAAGTGCACGACGTGATCATGAATGTTCAGGGTACAGGTCATCAGGTTGCGGATCAGCTCGGCGGTGGGCGGCACGTTGATCTTGAGTGCGTCCTCGACGGCGCGCACGCTGGCCAGGGCATGAATGCCCGTACAGACGCCGCAGAGCCGTTCGCACATCGCCCAGGCATCGCGCGGATCGCGGCCCCGGAGGATCTTCTCGATGCCGCGCACCATGGTGCTTGAACTGAAGGCATCGGTGATCACACCGTTTTCGACCACCGCTTCAATGCGCAGGTGGCCCTCGATACGAGTAATTGGATCGACAACGATACGTGCCATGGGTTACTCGGGCTCCTTTTCTTCCGCTTTGTCCTCTTCGGCGTGCACTTCCGCAATCACCTTGTGCTTGCGAATATTGGTGACCACCGCATGCGCGGCAACGCCAGCCAATGTGGCCGCGCCGACCGCCGCGCCGATGGTGTCGGCGGTGCGCTCGATGCCGAAGCCCGGGAAGGAGGGTAGATGCTGATAGAAGGGCTGGTTGTCCCAGAAGCCGGCCTCACTGCAACCAATGCAACCATGGCCGGACTGGATCGGGTAGCTGGTGCCCTCATTCCACTTGGTCACCGCGCAGGCATTGTAGGTAACCGGGCCGCGGCAGCCCACCTTGTAGAGGCAGAATCCCTTGCGCGCATTCTCGTCGTCGAAGGATTCGACAAACAGCCCGGCATCGTAGTTCGGGCGGCGATAGCAGGTGTCGTGAACGCGGCGGCCGTAGAACTCCTTGGGGCGACCGAGCGAATCAAGCGCCGGCACCTGGCCGGTGACCAGCAGATGCGTCACCACGCCCATCATCACGTCGGCAATCGGCGGGCAGCCGGGCACATTGATCACCGGCTTGTCGACCAGTTTGTGAATCGGGGTCGCGCCGGTCGGATTCGGCTTCGCGGCCTGAATGCAACCATTGGAGGCGCAACTGCCCCAGGCGACAATCGCCGCCGCGTCGGCGGAAACTTCCTTCAGAATCTCTTCGGCCGTGCGTCCGCCGATCATGCAGTAAACGCCGCCGTCTTTGGTCGGCACCGCGCCTTCCACCAGCACAATGTACTTGCCCTTGTTGTTGGTGATTGTGTCCTTGAGGCTCTTCTCGGCCTGAAAGCCCGCGGCGGCCATCAGCGTCTCGGTGTAGTTGAGTGACATTACGTCGAGCAGCGCATCGATGACGATCGGATGCGAGGCCCGGATGAACGACTCGCTGCAGCATGTGCACTCTTGAAAATGCATCCAGACCACAGCCGGTTTTGCCTTCTTCTCGAAGGCGGAAACAACCTCTGCCACGGCCGACGAACCAAGTCCCGCCGCGGCCGCGGCCACAGTACAGAACTGCAGGAAGTCCCTGCGGCTATAGCCTTTCTGCTGCATCGCTTGCCAAATCGAATGACCCATGCTTGCCTCACCTCGCATCGAATCGCACCGGTTTCGTCTTCCAAACCTACAAGGAACATGTTCTGCGGAAATCGCCGATCATTGTGACCGAAAGTACGCATGCCCGCGAACGGGTGGCTGTGAGCGCCGTCACATTTGCGTAAAAATTGCCGCCCACATCCGCACCTGCGCTACGTGAGCCAGGTCACTCGCATTCCAGAACTTGGAGCAAAAACTCGACAAGAAGAGCGGAAGCGGGACCGACCAGCATCATCGTACGCGCGATTTAAAAAAATGGAGCAAAGAAATCTGAAAGGAGGAAACGAGAGTTTCAATATGGAGAAACATGCCGCGCAAAAAGAAAAACGGCGCAGGCCTCAAGCCAACGCCGTTTCTCTGCGTGCGGAAAAGCTATTGTTGCGGCGCGGGCAGCTCAAGTCCGCCGATCAGGCTCGTGACCTTTTCGACCTGATGGCTGCGGCACCAGCTCTCGAGATCGTGCGCAATTTTTTCTGTGGCGCGCGGGTCGGCGAAGTTGGCCGTGCCCACCTCGACGGCCGTTGCTCCGGCCAGCAGAAACTCGACCGCGTCCTCGGCGGTCACGATGCCGCCCAGGCCGATGATGGGAATCGAGACGGCGCGCGCGGCCTCGTAGACCATGCGCAGGGCAATGGGCTTGATCGCCGGTCCTGAAAGCCCGCCGGTGATGTTGGCCAGCCGCGGCTTGCGCGTGTTCACGTCAATCGCCAGCGCCATGAAGGTGTTCACCAGACTCAGCGCATCGGCACCAGCCGCAGCCGCCACCTGCGCCATGTGTGCAATCGAGGTCACATTCGGCGAAAGCTTCACGATGAGCGGCCGCTTGGCGACGGCCTTGGCCTTCGTCACCAGATATTCGAGCTCGCCTGCATCCGATCCAAAGCTCATGCCGCCCGCATGCACATTCGGGCAGGAGACGTTGAGTTCATAGGCGGCGATGCCGGCAGCGTCGTTGAGCCGCTCAATCACCGCGCAGTAGTCGCCCACCGAGGAGCCGAAGACGTTGACGAAGACCTTGGTTTGCTTGTAGCGGGCCAGCAGCGGCAGCTTTTCGGCGATAAAGGCCTCGACGCCGATGTTCTGCAGGCCGATGGCATTCATCATGCCGGCGGCGGTCTGCACGATGCGCGGCGCGGCGTTGCCGGCCATCGGCTCCAGCGAGATGCCCTTGGTGACAAAGCCGCCGATCCGGTCGAGCGCGACGATTTCTTCGAATTCGATGCCGTAGCCGAAGGTTCCGCTGGCAGCCAGGACCGGATTGCTCAGCTCAATGCCGGCCAGCTTGATTTTCATCTCTAGTTTTTGAGGCATGGTTCCCTTTTCTCTAGATTAGAGCATGGACGCGCGACGACCAAACAGAACGGCCAGAGTGCGCGAGGCAATCTGGCCGTGGCTGCGGAAATCGGATTTTGCTTTAGTGCGTCAGGCTGCCCGCCGGACGGCTCAACTCCGGCTTGATCGCCTCATTGAGCACGCGGCCGGTTGCTGCCGAGGGAAAGTTGACACCGGCCAGCGAGGAGAAGGTCACGGCCAGATCGACCGGCGCGACGCGCTCATGATATTCGCCCGGCACGAAGGGCGCGCCGTAGAAGGCCAGCGGCACATGGCGATCATAGGACCAGGGCGAGAAGTGCGTGGTTCCGGCAAAGGGCCCCGAGCCCGCCATCTGGTAGCCGTCGAGAATCATGAAGACTGACCAGTTGCCGTGCGTGGTGTAGCTATGCGCCAGAATCCGGCCCAGCTCCGAGTTCGGCACCTGCCCGGCGGCCAACTGCAAACGGGTGAAGGCGTACTGCACGTGCGGTGCTGGATCGAGACGATGCTCGGCGGGCTCGATGGCGGCGGGTTTGCCAGCCTTGAGTTGCGGCAGAGGATTCTGGTTCAGGATGTCGACAGCGGCGGGTAGCAGCTCGGCCACGGCCTCCTCGGCGGTCTTCTCGTCGATGTGCAGCTTTTCAAAGCTGCGCTTGTCGAGCACGATGTAGGGCAGATCCGGGCCCGGCATCAGGAAGTCGAGCTTGGCGGTGGCCGCCGCGCCGGGCTTGCGCTTGTTGAAGCGGTCGTTGAGCGCCTCGTTCAGCTTGTCGTAGACCTTGTCCATATTGACGGCCGCGGCGCGCACGCCGAGTTTGGCCGCCTCGCCCGCCACCGGAGCCACGCCGTGATCGGCAGAAAGCGCCAGCCAGACGTTGTTCAGGCCCACCTTCTTGTCTAGCCAGGAATAGAAACCGTCGAGCGATTTGTCGAGCGCGAGAATCATCTGCTCTTCCGAGTCGGAATCGGGGCCGAACTGATGGCCCTGAATGTCGTTGGCAGAAAGCGAGACCACCAGATAGTCGGTGACCTCATTCTGGCCGAGCTTTTCGCCCTCGATCAGAGCCTTCGCAAAATCGAGTTCATAGTCATTGGCGGCGGGCGTGCGGCCCACCAGTTCGAAGAACTGCTGGGTATCCTCGTCGACGTTGGCGGCGCGGGCAGCCTCGGCGCGGCGGCCTCCAGCGTTGAAGGCCCGGGCCCACTCGGGCAGGTGCTCCATGTAATAGGTCGAAGTGGTGAACTGGCCGCTGGTCTGGTCGAGCCAATAGGCGGCGTTGGCCGTCTGTCCTGCGGGCAAAATCGCGGCGCGATCCTTGAGCGAGACGCCGAAGACGCGGGCGCGGCCCTGGGTTCCCAAACGCAGCTCATCGCCGAAGGTGGTGGCGCGCAGGTTCACCGGCGAGCTGCCAACGAGGAACTTCGCGGCCCACTCGGGGGCACCGGGCTGGTTGGCGGGAATCGAGCTGGCGGGCAGATCGACGAGCTTGTACCGCTCATCCTGCACGCTGGAAACCTGCACCTGATCGGAACGCGAGGCGTCCCACCACTCGTTCGAATCGATGCCGTGGCCGTCGGTATAAGCGCCGGTACCGAGCGTGGCGTGGCCGGGCGCGGTCTTTGTGTTGGCGTAGTCGTAATAGCAGTCGGTAAACCAGGCTCCCTGATCGGTGAAGATGCGGAAACCGCGGCCCTGAAACTTGGCGTGGTCGCGCTCCAGGTAATCACCGCGAAACTGGTCGATGACAACAAAGACGATCAGCTTGGGCTTGGCAACAAAGGCCTGGGCGCGCAGCAGCGTGGAGGCTGCGAGCAGACAGGCCGCTACAACAACAAAAGACCGAGAAAACCGGCGAAGAAATTTCATGTTACCGATGATAGCAACCCCGGCCAAACACCAGATGAATAGACGATGAACGTGCAGCCGGAGAATATTCGACGGCCAACGGCACGCGGCGACTTCCAGCAGGGAGGCCGCCGCGTCTGCCGTTCTAAGAGCATCTCTTCTGCCGCAGTACAGTGGCGAGAGTCTTGCCCCGTTGCCGCGTCTATTTCTTCTTTTTGCCGACGGCGGCCTTTTGCTGCGCCTTCTGATCGTCCCCTGCGTGATGCTTCTTGTGGTGGGCGAGAGCCTTGGCGATCTCTTCCGGCGTCAGGCTCGCGTGCGGTGCGGCTTGCAAAACATCCGATGCAACATTGGCTGATTGAGCTGATTCCATCGATTCCTCCTTGTCGTAGCAGAAGGGCCGGTCTGTGTGTTTTTTCTGGGTCGAAGCACAGAGGAGGCCACTGCTCGGCCGAATGGCGGATGGGCGGCGCGGTCACGGCTCCGGAAAAACTCCGGGGGACGCAGTGGAGAGGCGCCGGGCAGTCTTGCCACCCGGGCAAAAGGCGGTTATAGGACCGTCTCTGTGGATAGCATAGTCCTGTTCGGGACCAAGGGGGTAATTGCTTGGCCGTATCCACGCGTTTGAAACAGAAAAAACGGATCGCGTCCTCAAAAAGAACCGCTCCCCGCAGCATTGCACGCCGGGGAGCGGTGGTGAACAATCTTTGCGTGCTTATCCGAGAATCGCCTTCAGGTCCTCGTCGACGGTCGTGATCGGCATCAGGTTGAATTTTTCGTGCAGAAGGTTGAGCACGGCCGGGGTGAGGAAGGCCGGCAGCGACGGCCCGATGCGAATGTTTTTGACACCGAGCCAGAGCAGCGTCAGCAGAATCGAGACCGCCTTCTGCTCATACCAGCTCAGCACCAGCGACAGCGGCAGGTCGTTGACGCCGCACTCGAAGGCCGCAGCCAGAGCCTGCGCAATCTTCAGCGCCGAATAGGCGTCGTTGCACTGGCCAAGGTCGAGCAGGCGCGGCAGCCCGCCGAGGGTACCGAACTCCTGTTTGTTGAAGCGATATTTGCCGCAGGCCAGCGTCAGAATAATGCAATCCTGCGGAACCTTTTCGGCCAGCTCGGTGTAGTAGCTGCGGCCGGGCTTGGCGCCGTCGCAACCGCCGATCAAAAAGAACCGCCGCAGCGCGCCCGACTTCACCGCGCCGATCACCGTGCCCGCATGGCTCAGCACCGCCTCGTGACCAAAGCCCACCGTGATGGTTTCATCCGTGCCGTCTGCGGCAAAGCCCGGTGCCGCCAGCGCCGCTGCGATCACCTCGGAATAATCGGTGCCCGCAATGTGTTCCACACCCGGCCACTCCACCGCACCCGTCGTAAAGATCCGCGCCTTGTACGATTCCTTCGGCTTCTGGATGCAGTTCGAGGTCATCAGAATCGCGCCCGGAAAGGCGTCGAACTCCTTTGCCTGATCCTGCCACGCGCCGCCGTAGTTACCCGCCAGATGCGCAAAGGCCTTCAGCTTCGGATAACCGTGCGCGGGCAGCATTTCACCGTGCGTGTAGACGTTGATGCCCGTGCCCTTGGTCTGTTCGAGCAGCGCGTACAGATCGTGCAGATCGTGGCCGCTGATCAAAATCGCCTTGCCCTTGCGCGGATGAATGCGCACGGTGGCGGGCGTGGGCGCGCCGAAGGTCTCGGTATGCGCCGCGTCAAGCTGTTCGATGACGCCATAGTTCAGCTCGCCAACCGCCAGCGCGAGACCGAGCAACTCCTCGGCCGTGTGCGGCTCGGTCAGCGCGTTGAGAATCTCGTGGATCTTCGCGTAGCTGGCCGGTGCCGCCGAGCCGAGCATCATGGCGTGATAAGCATAGGCTGCCACGCCCTTCAGGCCATAGACGATCAACTCTTCGAGATTTTTCCGCTCCTTCTCGATCTCGTTGACGCCGGAGGGCAGAAGATAGGCCACGGGAATCGACTGCGCGCGGCCCTGTTCGAGCAGCCCGTCTTGCGTTGCTGCGGGCACGAACAGCGCCGGTCCTGCGAGTGTTTCCACGGTCGCGCCTACCTTGATCGCCGCCTCTTCATAGAGCGCCCGCGCACGGTCGCGCGTCGTCGCGGCCTTGCGCACCAGGGCTTCCACGCTCGCCGCGTCAAAGTTCACATTGGTCAGCGTGGCGAAGATGGCCTCGATCATGAAGGCGTCGATCTCCGCGTCGGCCGCGCCGAGCTTGCCCGCGCGATGCGCGTACTGCGCCACGCCCTTGAGCGCATAAATCAGCAGGTCCTGGAGCGTTGCGGTGGCCTCGTCCTTGCCGCAGACGCCGACGATTTCGCAGCCCTCGCCCTTGGCGGTCTGTTCACATTGATAGCAAAACATGGCTTGATTCCTTCCCTCGAAAAGCAACTCTGCTCGAAGAGTAGGCGAGTGTCCAAGGAAAGAAAGCGACTAAAGTCACAAAGGCGGGACTAGGAACTGAGGGACCAGGGACTAGTCCCTACGTCCACGGAACCTTTCTCCGCCCCCGGTGTCTAATCAGATAAGATTTTGTTGCACGAAGAAGGCTCTGTTTTCATGGAGGACACGATGAACCGATCGTTCTGGATCGCGCTCGCATTGGCGAGCACTGCCGCCGCCACGGTTGCGCAAACCCCGGCCAAAGCCGCACGCGCCAAGGCTGGTGATGCTGCCACGACCTCCGCGAACAGGAACCAGCCCGTGGATCTGCCCGTGCGCAAGGTCGTGCTCTACAAAAACGGCGTGGGATCGTTTGAACACGCGGGCACGGTCACCGGAACGCAGAAGGTTTCGATCGACTTCACCTCCGCGCAACTCAACGATGTGCTGCAATCGCTCACCGTGCTCGACGAGGGCGGCGGCCGCATCGGCGGTGTCAGCTACAACTCCACCACGCCCATCGATCAGCAGTTGCAGTCGATCGGCCTCGGCCTCAAGGACTATCCCGGAACCATCGCCGTTTACCATGCCCTGCGCGGCCAGCGTGTCGAGGTGACCGGTGCGGGCGCGCCTCTCATCGGCCGCCTCGTCAATGTGGAATTTCGTATTGCCACCGACAAGGAAAACAAGACCTCTCCAGATCACTACTTCCTCATCGTTGCCACGGACGCGGGTGCGCTGCGCACCGTGGAATTGACCGACGCTGTTTCTGTGCACATGCTCGACGCCGCTTTGCAAAAGCAGTGGACCGACTATCTGCGCGTCATCAGTTCCTCGGTCGAGCGGCAGGCGCGCCATCTGGTCTTCGAGGATGCGGGGCAGGGCGCACGCGCGCTGCGCGTCCGCTACATCAGCGAGGTGCCCGTCTGGAAGGCGACCTACCGGCTGGTCTTCCCGCGCGAAGAGAATGGCAAGGCCACGCTGCAGGGCTGGGCCGTCGTCGACAACACCGTCGGCACCGACTGGAATAACGTGCAGCTCTCGCTCGTCGCCGGTGCTCCGCAGAGCTTTATTCAGCCGCTCAGCGAGCCGCTCTATGTGAAGCGTCCCGAGGTGCCGATCAAGACTGAAGTGCAAGCCGCGCCGCAGACACATGAGGCGGCGCAGACGGGAGTGGTTGCGCCCAAGGTGATGGCGGCAACACCGAGAAGAATCATGATGGCGAAGGAGTCAGAGGCGGCCGGTGTTGGGCACGGTAGCGGGAATGGGTATGGTGTGGATGCTGGCGGCAACTTTGGCGGCGGATTGTATGCTCTTCGTCCCGGTGTCACCCGCCCCACCGATGCTTTTTCCGAGGGCGATGTGGCCACCAACGCCTTCGACGACTTCTTCGAGTACACGCTCGCCCAGCCGGTGACGATCCGCAAAAACGAGTCGGCCATGGTGCCGATTCTGCAACAAGAGCTGCCCGCCGAGCACGTCACGCTCTGGCACGAGGGAGCCACGCCGCTGCGCGCCGTCTGGCTCGAAAACGCCTCGAAGCTCACACTCGATTCCGGCAGCTTCTCGATCTTTGAGTCCGGCGAGTTCGCGGGCGAGGGGCTGCTCGATCCCATCCATCCCGGTGAACACCGCCTGTTGAGCTATGCCGCCGATCAGGCCGTACGCGTGCGGCAGACGGAGTTCAAGACGGGTCAGAGTATGCATCACGTCAGCGTGCAGAAGGGTGTGATCGTCGAAACCCGCATGGATCGCCAGTCGCGCGGCTATTCCGTGACGAACTCGGCCGACCTTGGCCGCACCGTGATGATCGAGGTGCCGCGCGTAGCGGGTTGGTCGCTCGACGACGGCCTCAAGGCCGAGGAGACCGCCACCGACCTTTACCGCTTCAAGCTGCCCGTCGCCGCGCACGCCACCGCGACGCTCGAGGTCGGCCAGCACGGACCGGAGCAGACGCGCATTGAGTTGAACGCGCGCGAAAACCAGACGCAGTATCTTCTCTCGCTTGCGCAGCGCACCCCGCAGGCCCTCGCCGCATTGCAGCCGGTCATCGATGCGCAGACGGCCATCGCCAAGCTGGATCGGTCGCTCGAAGCATCCAAGAAGGAAGAGAAAACTGCGACGGCCGATGAGGCCCGCGCCCGCGAAAACCTCACCGCGCTCAAGGGCAACGAGGCTGCCAAACGTTTCGTTGAAAATCTGAATCGCGCCGAGGACACGCTTGAAGCCGCACGCAAACGCACGGCCGATCTTGAGGCGCAGAAGCAGACGGCCATCGAAAAGCTCGACGCGCTGATCGCCGGACTGAGCTTTGACTGGGACGTGCGCGAGGCCGCAAAGTAATGGTCTTGGCGTAGCGGGCAATGCCCCCGCTACGCTGCGCTATTTGCGGCCGAAGATTTTGTAGGCCACGCCTGCCGTGAAGCCGTTGGGCTTGATGCCGTAGTGGGTTTCGTTGGTGAAGCGCGGCGAGTCAAGCAGGGTCTGGTACTCGTAGCCAGCGCGCAGGCTCCAGCGCTCGCCGCGACGGTATTCGAGGCCGCCGCCGGGGGCGAGGGCAAAGTTGGTGCCATCGCCGATCTGGAACGGGTAATGCATCTTGACGGCGCCGATCAGCAGGCTTCCGTAGGGGCGCAGTTTTGCGCCGCGCAAAAAACTGTAGCGCGGGCCGATCAGCCAGTCCTGCTCGGTTTCTCCATTCCAGCTTTTCATGGTGAGAAAACGGGCATGCGCATCGAGCGACCAGTGCCGGTCGCGGCTATAGGAGACGAAGGCGCCGATGCCGGAAAGCCGGTAATTGCTGTCAACCGGAAAGCCCGCCTTGAAGTCAGTGTAGTCGACGCCAGCCCAGAGCGATGCCGTGGCACCGCTTCCGCTGGCCGCGCTCTGGGCGTGCATGGTGAGCGCCGTGCAAAACAGAAGCGCTGCGATTCCCTGCTTGATTCGTTTCATCATCGTCGTCGGTTTCATTCTGTCGTTTTCTCGCGAAAGATTTCTTTGCATCCCGGCTGCATGAGCGCGCAAGCAACGCCGGTCATCGACCGCGCGCCATGCTTAAAAGAGCGATTTGACGTTGAGCGTCACGGTGGTCGATTCGGTGATGGTCACCGAGGAGACCGTGGAGACACCCGTCACGGTAACAGTGTAGGAGCCCGTCGGAGTTCCGCCAGAGAGTGAACTGGAACCGCCGCAGCCAAAGAGCGCGCCGAGCGAAATTCCGACCAGGAGAAGCGCCAGCCAGGATGCTTTTTTGCGCCAGCGACGCGGCAAAACAAAGCAGAACAGGCAGGCAAGGACCGCGCTGCCGCCGCCCATCAGTCGCGCCGTGCTGCTCGTCGACTGCGCCGGAGCCGTAGTCTGCATCGTCAGCTTCGCCGTGCCCGATCCGCCAGAGATGGTCGCGGGCGAAAGGCTGCAGGTGGTGTTGGCGGGCAGTCCGCTGCAGGTGAGCGCGATGTCGTAGATGAAGTCGGTGCCGGGAGTCGCGGTGAGCGTGTACGTTGTCGCTTCGCCGGTGTAGATGGTCTGCGCGCTGGGCGAGGCGGTCAACGTAAAACTCGACAGAATGGTGACCGTCTGCGTGTTCGAAGTGCTCGCAAGATACGGATCGTTTTCCGCAAAGACGGCGCTGAGGGTGTGGTTGCCGATGGCCAGCGATGAGGTCGAGAAGCTCGCCGTGCCACTGGTGACCACCGCCGTGCCCAGAGCCGTTGTGCCGTCATAGTAGGTGATGGTGCCTGAAGGCGTGCCGCCCGACGAGGTGACCGTGTCGGTGCAACTGATCGTGGAGCGCACGGCGGCGGTCAACGGCGAGCAGCTCAACGTTGAAGTCGTCGCGTACGTGGGCAGCACCGTCACCGTCACCGTATTCGAGCTGGCTGCGGCATGCGTGCCATCGCTCGTATAGGTCGCCTGCATCGTGTGCGTGCCGACGGCCAGCGCGCTGTTGGCCACGCTCGTCGACGAGGTGTAGGTGGTCGAGGTGGCAGCCAGCGTGCCGGTGCCAAAGCTCGATGAGATCGTGGTATCGGTCAGCGAGACGGTGCCGGTCGGCGTGCCGTAGCTGCCCAGCGCGGTCGCCGTCAGCGTCGCCGCATGCGCGTAGTAGATGGTCGTCGACGAAGGCGTCAGGGTCAGCGTCGTGGTGTTGGCATTCACGGTCTGCGTGGTGGTCGCCGTCGCCGCCGTGTTGGTCGTATCGCCAGTGTACGTCGCCATAATGGTGTGCGTGCCCTGCGTCAGCGCACTGGTGGTCACGGTGGCCGTGCCGCTCGACAGCGTGCCGGTGCCAAGCGTAGTGCCGCTCTCGGTGAGCGTGACGGTGCCGGTGGGAACCTCGCCGGAGCTGGACGCCGTAATGGTGAAGGCGACCGGTTCCCCCGTGGTGCTGGGGTTGGGCGCGCCGCTCACCGCAAGCGTCGTCGTATCCTTGTCGACCACCTGCGAGGTGGTGCCTGTCGAGGCCTGGTAACCGAGCCCTGACTCGGAACCGCTATAGCTGGCGGTAATGGTGTCGGTGCCGACGGGCAACTTGCTGTACGCGCAACTCGCCGTGCCGCTGCTCAACGTCGCCGAGCAGAGCGCGGTGCTGCCGTAGGTGAAGCTGACCGTGCCACTGTCGGGCGTGGCAGCCGTGGTCGAGACGGTTCCATCATCGTCGGTGACAGCAACCGTTGCGGTCAAGGTAACCGACTCATCGTAGACGCTGGGGTTGGGCGCGCTGACGACGGTGGTCTTGGTCGGATACGGAACGGTGAGGTAAGCAAGGATCGCGTCGTGACTCGTTGCGCGAGCCACGGTCGAGGTCGTGTACATCGAGCTGACCGGAAAATCCGCGCCGATGCGCGCGTAGTCGATGGAGATGAGCGAGCTCATCTCGCTGGTGTAAAGAATGTGATCGGGCTGCTCAGCCGATCCATTTTCGACGTAAGTGTAGCGGCTGGTCGCCGGGTTGGTCTCGGAAAGCGACAGGTTGGTGGCGCTCGTCGTCGCGTTGATCAGCGCCGTCGCGTTGATCGTCGCGTCATAGAGCCAGACCGTGCCGCTGGCCGCCTCGCTGCCTGCCAGAATGCCCAGCGTATCCACATAGCCATCGGAGAACTCGAAGCTGTTGAGACCACCGAGCAGCATCACGTGATCGCCCGCGGTTTCAAGCGGCTCAAGAATCTGCGTGGCGATCAACTCCGCCTGCTGCGCGCGGCGATTGCGGGCATCGGCGCTGGTGGAAGAGGCCGCCAGCGCGGCGCGATCCATCAGATTCGCATTGACAAGATACACGGTGTAATCGCTGATGCCGGTGCGCGGAATCTTCGCGGTCAGCACCAGCGGCGAACGATCGAAGAGCGTGGCCGTAGTGTTCGAGGTCGTAGTGTAGGTCGTCGCGGCCAGAGCCTGCGCGACGGTCGGCGCACCATCGAACTTGCTGTCGTTCACCAGAAATGCGTTGTAGTAGCAGGTGGTGCAACTCGCCGTGGTGGTCGATAGATTCGAGAGCGAATAACTGGGGCCACCAGCGCCAGAGACAGCGGTAACCAGATTGCCGAGCGCGGTTGAAGTGGCTCCCTGCACGGCGACCACGTCGGGCGAGTGCATGTAATTGACGATGGCGTTGGCCAGCTTGGTGACGCGATTTGTCTCGCTCTCCTGCAGGCTGTCGAGATCGAGCGTGGCAAAGGTGATCTGCCCGGTGCTCTGCCGCGCGCTGGCCGCCGATGGCGTGTTGCCCGCAGTGGATGTGCTGAGCGCACTGACAGCGTCGGAGGTAAGCAGAAGGCCGGTGTAGCCCTTGGTGCTGACGTGATAATCGACGATGCCGATCAGGTTGGAGCTGCCGGTGTATTTGGTTCCAGCCGAAGCATTGAGCGCGGTGCCGCCGAGCGATTTCGAATCGATGAGCATCAACGCTGGATTCGCATCCCAGGTAGTCACGCCAGAGAGCGAGGACGAGTTATCGATGTATGCCTCATCGAGCACATCAATCCCCTTTTCGCGAAAGGGCCGGGTCGTCGTAGTGATGGTGCCCCAGAACTGGCCGTTAGAGGTGGCCGTCTGCGCGCTGGCATCCACCGTGCCACCGGTTCCCTGCGTCACAAGCAGCGTCGAGCTGGAGGGCACATTCACGCGCATGCCCTGAAACGGAAGCCACTGTCCAAAGCTATAGGCGCTGTAAGTGGAGCAACTGCCGCTGAGCGCGGTGGTGATGGTGGACGAGGAGATGGCCGAAGGCAGACTGTTGCCGGTGGAAAGTTTGGTGATCGTCGTGCCGAGCGCGGGCGAAGCGATATAGATCTGCGTGCCGGGATGCGGCGAAGTATTGGAATCCTGCACGAGGCCGGTGACCTCGACGTGATAGCCGCTCGAGAGCATGCTGGCCAGCGTGCTCGAACTCAGCGACGGGGTATAGACAAAGATGCCCTCGGAGGTGCAGGTGTCCGAGTCCCAGCTCTCGTTGAAACTATCCTTGCTCGAACTATCGGAGTTCTGAATATAGAAGCCATCGGAGAGCACGGCGGTGACAATGCCCGTCGTGGTCACCGTGGAGCCAACGCAGGGCGAGCTGGTCTGAATCGCGTGAATCGAGATCCAGGAGCCAGAGGTGCAGGTGGAAGCCTGGGCGCGCGGCGCGGAGAGAGCAAGAAAAATTCCCAGGCAGAGCAGCACAGGCACGAGGCGCGGCCAGCAAAGGCGGTCCCCGAACGGCGATCGATCGATTCGATTCACAAAACGCTCCAGCAAAGACAAAGAAGAGAGTGCGCGCTCCCGAGGGAAGCACGTCCGCGTCGGCCGCAAACGCGCCGAGCAGCCTGTACGGTATGTCTATTGCAGTAGTCGCGCGCGATCGGCGAACTGCTTACGTTCATGAGCGATTACGAGACAAAAAATAAACGAAGCGTACGATTTTAGAACGGTAGTTATCCTTGCGCCCTCTCAAGCCGCGTAATTCCTCTTTTTTGAAGCAGAGATTCATGTTCATGGCTACGTGCTCTTGATAAAATTTCACTGTATTCAAAAACAATTCATCTATCTCCGGACCTAGGTCCGAAAGGGGTAAGTCGATGGGCCATCGTCACCTTCACCCGCAGTTTTCTTTTTTTCTCTACAGATCTGTTTTCATTCTTCTGGGAGCCTTGTTCGCCCTCGCGCAGCTTCAGGCGCAGGTCGCCAAACCGCTGGTCAAACGAGCAATAGACACGACAGAAGTCGCGACGCTCGCACAGCATCACCCACGCTGGGCCTCGGCCGCCAACGCCTCGACGGCGATTGCCAGCAATCAGAGCTTTGAACAGATCACGATTGTGCTGGCGCGCCCAGAGGCGCAGGAGAAAGCATTCGAGGCTTTTCTGGTAAGCCAGCAAACGCCGGGTTCGCCCAACTATCATCACTGGCTGACACCCGCCGAGGTCGGCGAACGCTTCGGCCCGGCCGCCTCCGATGTGGAGGCCGTCAAGAGCTGGCTCGAGTCACAGGGACTGCACGTGAACTCCGTCGCACCAAGCCGGACGATGATTAACTTCGGCGGCACCGCAACGGATCTGGGCCGGGCCTTCGGCACCGAGATGCGCCGCTACACGATCAAGGGCGAGACGCGCTACTCCATATCGAGCGACCCGACAGTTCCGGCAGCACTGGCTGGAGCGATCCAGGCCGTGCACGGACTCTCCGAGATACACGAGCAGCCGCAATATGCGATCTCGACGCAGGACATCACCAAGCCGCTGTACAGTTCTGGAAGTTATCACTACCAGACACCGGCCGACTTCAACACGATCTATGATGTGCCGAGCGCCTACACAGGCTCGGGAATCACCATCGGCATCGTGGGCCGCGCACGGGTCAGCACAACGGATCTGGCAAACTTCCGCGCGAGCACTGGAACGACATTCGCAAATCCCACCGTGGTCATTCCTACAGGAGCAACCGACCCGGGCGCGCCCTGTACTTCCACTTCATGCTCCAGTGGCGATCAGGGCGAGGCGACGCTCGATGTGATCCGCGCCGGCGGCACCGCCCCCGGAGCAACACTGCTGCTCGTAGCCGCCACGCAAGCCAGCGGCGGCATCAGCGTCGCGGGCCAGTACCTTGTTAACACCACGCCAGTACCTGCACAGGTCATGTCCATCAGCTTCGGCCTGTGCGAGACACAGGTCACCCAATCGAGTGTGACCTTCTGGGATAACCTGTTCAAGACGGCGGCAGCCGAGGGCATCAGCACCTTTGTCTCCTCGGGCGACTCCGCAGCGGCCGGTTGCGACGACGCCTTCAGCGCACCTCCCACAACAGCCATTGCCAACAGCCCGAACTACATCTGCTCATCCTCCTACGCAACCTGCGTGGGCGGCACGCAGTTTGCTGACACGACCAGTCCGTCGACCTACTGGAGCACGAACAACGACAGCACAACACTGAAGTCCGCGCAGGGCTACATCCCCGAAGGCGCATGGAACGAATCGACAACATCGAGCGTAGCCGGCACCGGCGGCGGCGTCAGCACCTACATCACCACGCCAAGCTGGCAGGCAGGCACAGGCGTTCCCTCGGCGCGCGCCGGCCGCTACACGCCAGACGTCTCCTTCAGTTCCTCCCTCCACGACGGCTATCTTGCCTGCCTGGCCCAGAGCGGATACTCCTGCTCCACGGTCTTTGGCGGCACCTCGGCAGCGGCGCCGTCGATGGCGGGCATTGCCGCGCTGCTCGATCAAAAGCTGGGCAGCGCACAGGGCAACCTGAACCCCACGCTCTATTCAATGGCCGCGGGCACGAACGCAAGCTCCGTCTTTCACGATGTGACGGTGACAAGCAGCGGCGTCAGCTCTTGCACCACCACACCGAGCCTGTGCAACAACAGCATCTACTCCACGTCGGCAGGCGCGGTGCAGGCGGGCTTCCAGGTCACCACCGGCTACGATCAGGCAACGGGCCTCGGCTCGCTTGACGTCACAAACTTTTTAAATAACTACGCAGCAAGCACCGCCACCAGCACACCGACGGTGACGGTGACACCGGCCTCGAACACCATCACGACGGCACAGTCGCTCTCGGTCACGGTTTCTGTCAGCGGCTCAGGCACAACGCCGACCGGCACGGTCGTGCTTTCCGGCGGCGGCTACACTTCCTCGTCCACGGCGCTTTCGAGCGGCGCGGCGAGCTTCACCATCGCGGCGGGCGCGCTCTCAACCGGAGCCGACACGCTCACCGCCACCTACACGCCCGACAGCAGCAGTTCTTCAACCTACGCCCTGGCAACTGGCTCGGCCAAGGTGACGGTCAACGCATTAACCTCGACACCAACGGTCACGGTGACACCTGCCTCAACCAGCATCACAACGGCGCAGTCGCTCTCGGTCGCCGTCGCAGTCAGCGGCTCGGGCACAACGCCGACCGGCACGGTCGTGCTTTCCGGCGGCGGTTACACTTCCTCGTCAACGGCTCTTTCAAGCGGCTCGGCAACCATCACCATTCCGGCCAACACCTTCAGCGCAAGCACCCTCACACTCACCGCAACCTACACGCCCGATAGCAGCAGTTCTTCGAGCTACTCCTCGACTACGGGCACAACAACGGTGACGGTGACAACAGCAGCCACGCCAACCGTGACGCTTTCAACGAACGCATCGACGCTGACGCTGGCCAAGGGCGCAACCACTGGCAACACAGCGACGATCACAGTCACGCCGGGTGGAGGCTTCACGGGCGCGGTCGCTCTGACGGCAACCCTCGCCTCGAGCCCGACAGGGGCAACGAGCCTGCCGGTGGTTTCGCTGAGTCCGTCGTCGGTGACGACCTCGGGAACAGCGACGCTGACGGTGACAACGACGGCGGCAAGCTCAGCAGCACTGCATGCGCCGGAGAAGCCCTGGTACACGGGCGGCATGGCGCTGGCCGGACTGCTCTTCCTGCTGCCCTGGCGGCGCCGCACGGTACGCGCTCTTCTGGGCACCCTGCTGCTGTGCGTCGCGCTCGGCGCCGGGCTGACGGGCTGCTCAAGCGGCACCAGCGGTGGCTCGGGCAAAACCACGACCCCGGGCACGACGGCGGGCACCTACACCATCACCGTGTCAGGCACAGCCAGCGGCGTCACCATCGCCTCACAGACGATTACGCTGACGGTGCAGTAGTCCTCTCGCTTCACGCACGAAGGCCGCGTCCCCAGGGGCGCGGCCTTTCTGCGTACAAACCGTCGCAGTGCGGGATTCGGTAGCCGCGTACCGCTCTCTAGCCCTCGCTGGCCTGGGTGACCAGGTAGCGCTCGTAGCCTATCTCCTCAATCTGGTGCAGTTGCGCCTCGAGCCAGTCGGCATGCTCCTCCTCGTCCTTGAGCAACACGACAAAAAGATCGCGCGAGCCATTGTCCTTATTGTTCGCAGCTACCTGAACCGATTCGTTGTAGAGCGCAATGGCCTGCAACTCGGCGTCCAGATCAATCTGCAACATGGATTTCACGTTTTTGCCAATCGTAATCGCCATCGGCTCCATATGAGGCGTTCCATCGAGAAACAAAATACGCTCAATGAGTTTTTCGGCATGCTTCATCTCGCCGATGGACTGCTTCTTGATGAACTTGGCTAGCCGATCATAATGCCAGCTCTCATACATCTCCGCGTGAATGAAGTACTGGTTGATGGCAGCCAGTTCTTCGCGAAGTGCCCGATTGAGATGCTCGATAACCTGCTCGTTACCTTTCATGCGGCATAGTGTTGCACACCGCATCGAGCACGGCAAGCAAATTCCAGTGCGCACCGGTCCGAATGGAAACCTGGCTGCAACCTCAGGTCAAACTCATGTCGACATGAGCAATTCTGACCATTCGTAACCATTTTTATCTGGTAAGACAAGATTGTGAATCTATGGGAGCGATAACAGAAGAAAATTTCTCTTTATCTTCTCTGGCACTTTAGTAACTTCCAGCTCAACCCCGTGACGAACTTGACACCTTTCCCTTCGACGCGTGTAACAATTTATCTTCTGAGAACATCGACAAAGAGCCTTCCTGGGACAGGCCCCCGAAAGAATCCATGCGGGGAAACTTGCTCTCGGCCGCGGTTTCAGCGATACTTAATAGTTGTGTCTTGAGCGAGATGGCGTCCCCACGGACGGCTCCCATTTCTCAAGGCGAAGGTTGGGTCAAGCGGCAGCTCGCAGGAGCTGTGGCATTAGGCGCATCCGCTTTGCTTTGAAGGATTTCCGGAAGAACGCAACACAGCATCGGTTTTTCGAAAGGAACACAATCGCCGTGGTCATGATTCGTCTGGCGCGCGTTGGCGCCCGCAAACAGCCCTACTATCGAGTCGTCGTCATTGAAAAGGATCGCGCCCGCAATGGTCGCTCCATTGAGGTGGTCGGCACCTACAACCCGCGCACAGAGCCCGCTTCGGTCAATCTGAAGCTCGAGCGCATTGCATACTGGCGTGGTGTCGGCGCGCAGCTTTCCACGACGGTTGAGAAGCTGGTCAAGAACGCTCCGGCTCCGGCTCCCGCGGCAGCCTAATCGCCCTACCCCCCTGAACAACTTGGTGCAGGGGCCTCACGGCCCCTCACAGAAATTCCTTGCGATGATGTCCTTTTTTGGTACTATTCGCGAACGGGATGATGTTGCCCAAATTGAAACGTATCCCACGTTGTAAGTCAGGGGCAAATGGCATGACCCAAATTGATATGATCGCAGTCGATGAACTGGTTCGCGAAATTGCGCGAGCCCTGGTAGACGACCCCACAGCCGTCGAAGTCGAGTCCGTCAACAAAGACGAGAACACGGTACTCCGTCTTCGCGTCGCACCTCAGGATGTCGGCAAGGTCATCGGCAAACAGGGACGCACGGCCCGCTCGGTGCGTACCATCCTCGGTGCTGTCAGCATGAAGCTGCATCATCGTTACACGCTGGACATCCTCGAAGAGGATCACAACGACAAAGCCGAGTAAATGGATAATCATCAGCAATCCGGCGCAGAGCAGTTGCCGGACAGGGCCACGTTAGATCGGCTCGCATCATGGGCATGGCTTGCTCGCCTCCGCAAACCGCAAGGGCGCAAGGGCGAGATCTTCGCTGAACTTCTTACCGACTTTCCTGAAAAATTCGCCGAGCGAAAAAAGCTCTGGCTCTTGCCCGATGAGGTCTCCGGATCAGGACTGCGCACGCAGGCTGCTGAGAATCCGCGTCCGGTTACGCTCAAAACACATTGGCTTCACAAGGGCGGCATCGTGCTGCACTTCGACGGCGTGGATTCGATCACGGCCGCCGAGGCGCTGGCCGGGCTCGTCGTAGCCATACCTAGCGTCGAACGGGTGCCTCTGTCAGAAGACGAGGCGTATGTCGGCGACCTGATCGGCTGCGAGCTCGTCGATGTGGCTGGAGCAGAGCCAGTATTGATCGGCACGATTGGCGACGTAGACCGCTCCACGGGTTCAGCGCCTATTCTTGTGCTCAATGGTCCGGGCGGCGAAGTGCTTGTACCCTTCGCCAAGAGCTATCTGCGCCGCCTTGATTTGGCCGCGCGGCGCGTCGAAATGGCGCTGCCGGAAGGCCTTGTGGACATCAACCTTTAACAAACCCGTTCAACCCGCAGCTCATCCCCCCAAAAAGCCCGGCCTCACGGCCGGGCTTTTTATTGTTTTTTTGCGCTTTTGCGCGTGAGGAAGATCCGCAAAGCTTTGAAAAAGCAGACCGAAGAAAAGCCAAAAACGGTCGAGGATAATTGGCCGACATGCTAATTATAAAAAATCAATACCCCGTGGCTCCGGCGCAGACTTAAACCTCGACCAGATCATCTGCCTTTGCAGGGCACGACTCACGTCGTGCCCTGCAAAGGCCAGTGCTGCCGGAGCTTTCTCAATGAGCCGTGTCCGTAGTAGAGAGTCTGGCAGTAAGGAGGGGACTAGAAGTTGAAGGCAAGCCCGGCGCGGACCGCACGTTGGCCCTGAGCGAAGAGCAGCAGAGAGCCGTCGGTCATCAGATAGGGCCGGTAGCCCTGGGCGAGCAGGTTCTGCATGTCAAACAGGGCCTCGAAGCTGGTGGAGCCGAGGCGAACCGGCTGCCGCAGGTGCAGATTCAGATAGGGGCTGGCGGCGTTGAGCGCATAGGGAGCGACGGCGGTAACGGCGTCATCCGGCTGCCAGCGGTAACTGGCGCGCCAGCGGGTGCCCGAGCCCTCCAGGGTGCCGGAGAGGGTAAGCGCGTAGGTCTGGGTGCGATGCGGGCGGGCTGCCAGAGCGATCTGCTCCGCACTGGACGCCCGCTGCTGCATGCTCATCACCAGAGCATCGCCATTGGCATAGCTGAGCCGGACACGATTTCCGCCCTTGAGCTGATGCTCGAAGCTGGCCTCGACGCCGGTGGTTGAGAAGTTCTCACCGGTATAGCGGGCAAGGCCGCTGACGGAGTCGACAAGCCCGCCATCGGCATCGGCACCAGAGGCCTCGAGAATCGGATTCTCAAGCCGGTCGGCAAAGATGGCAACGCGGAGGCCGGAGCTCTCGGTGGTACGCTCCCAGCCAAATTCCTGATGAAGGCCGTGCTCAACAGCGAGGCGATTGTTGCGCAGGGCAAGGCGCGGCAGATTCATGCCGTTTTCGCCGCCAGCAAGCTGGGAGGCGAGCCGGTAGCGCAGCGCCTGCGTGCCGCCATTCGACCAGCGAATCTCGAGCGAGGGCAAGGTGGCGCGCGCGGTGCCGGAGCCCTGCATGCGGGCCAGCACGGCCGTGGCACCCGCGTTGATGGTGGCGAGGTCGCCGAGTTGTATGGTCTCTTCGTTGCGCATCGCAGCCATGGCGAGGCCCGCGCCGGAGGGACCGGAGATTTCGGGATGGACAGAGACGGTGGCCAGCGACTGCACGGCACCGACGTAGCCAAGCTCCTGACGGAAGCCGAGCATCGACTCCATGCCGGCATCGGAGCCGGGCGCAAAGTCGACGCGGGCCAGCAGTTCGCGGCTTCCGGTGGGCGTGTCTTCAACCGTGGCCGAAAAACGTTCGCCGCTTTCGCCAAAGCTGCCGTCCTGCCCGGAGGCAACCAGGCGCGCCTTGAGCTTGCGCGATCCCCTGCCGCCGTCGACGACGACCAGCGGGCCGTCTTCAAGCCAGCGCAAAAGCGGCCGGTTGGCGGCCGTGCGCAGGGTCCAGGCCCAGTCGTCGCTTTGCGCATCGGCCTTGCGCGGCTCGGTGGGCAGCCACTGCATAGCCTCGTAGAGCGTGCTCATGGTCAGGTTGACGACCGAACCGGTGCGCACGCGCAGGTTTTCACGCAGAGTGGGCAAAAAGGAATGGCAGACGGCCTTGATCGAATAGCGGCCGGGCTGCACGGAGGCAAACTCGTAGCGACCGTGGCTGTCGGTCATGGCCATGGCCACCACGCTGAGGTCGGCGCGAAGCAGCTCAACCTCGGCGCCCATCTGCGGCTCGCCAGCCACGTTGCGGACGACGCCCGACAGAGAGGCCGGTGCAGCCAGGCACAGCGAGGCACATGCCAGCACCAGCAGCATGGCAAATCCGACGAGATGGGTTCTGCGCTTTCTCACTGTCTCATGTGATCCGGCGTCACCCTGGCCAAAGGGAAACTCAAAAAGTAGTTCCGCGCGGGGTGCCGACTCTTGAGGTCAGGCTACGCACCGCGCGGAGGTTCACTTATTATTCCACGACAAAGGGGGCCGATTGCGCAATCTCTTGTTTTGAGATTGCGTCGTTCACCTTGATCGACACCTTGTATTTTCCGGGCTGCAGACCCGCGATGGGCAGGTTTTTGGCCACGGTCAACTGGTCGCTGTGCTCCTCGCCGAGATCCTTCGAGCTGACCTGCTTTTCGAACAGGACGGCACCGGAGCCAGCGTCGAGGATCTGATAGGTCACCATCGCCTGATTGCTCTTGGTGGCCTCGTCGATGCCGAGGTTGTAGACCTGCATCCAGAAATTGAAGTCCTGGGTGCGTTTGAATTTGACCGGCGCGGCAGGCGTATCGCTGACGCGGGGGCGGACAAAGGTGTTGCCGAGAATGAAGTTGCCGTTGCCGATTTCGCGCGAGGAAACGGTGCGCATCTGGTCGGCGAGAATCAGCGACGAGGTGCCCAGCTTTTCATCGTGGAAGGTCGGAACCTCGATGCCACGGCCATAGATGCCGATGTGGTCGGGGTTGTTGACATCCTTGATGGCGATATCGAGTCGATAGAGACCCGGCGTCAACGGCAGCGCCTTCCAGTAGACACGCTGCTGGTCGCGGACCTTCTCAAGCAGCTCGGCCGGCTGGCTGACCTCGACGGTATCCTCGAAGGTCTGCACGGTCTTGTGAGCCAACGTGGTGACCTTGCCGAGAATGTTGACAACGCCCTTCGAGACGCCGTCCTTGGTCACAAAGGTGATGTCGCGCATCTTCAACTGCACGGTGATCGGCACGGTGTCCATATTCTCGGTCACCTTGACGTAGTCAGTGCGCACGTCAAAGGGGAAGATGGGGCCGGTCAGCACCTTGTGCTCGGTGACGAAGGCTTCAAGATCCTTGAACTTGACCGGAGGCGGCGCGAAGAGCTTGGCCGCGAGCTCGATGCGATCGAACTCCTTGCCCGCCGCGTAGTCGCCCATGGGACCGCCGCCGAGATTCTCAAGGCCATTGCCCTTGAAGCGCTCGCTCTTGTCCTTGTGGTTCATCTCCTCGTACTGGGTCAGGCCAGCGCCGGGAACATGAAGCAGGGCATCCTTCTCGCTACGATCAATGGTGAAGTGATAGTCGCCGCACTGGCAGGTATCGACGAACTCGATATCGACGTTTTCGCCGACGCCCTCAAGATAGCGATAGTGCCAGACCTCGAAGGGAAAGGTCGACGTGGAGCCGCCGCCCTCTTCGGGGGTGCGCTCGTAGGTGCCGCCCGAGGGATGCGAGTCAATGTTGTCAGGCTTGCCCCAGGAGATGTAGATGCGGCCGCGATCCGTCTTCCAACCCGGCTTGCCAGCGGCATAGTGCTCGTTGGCGTACTGAATGCGGCGATAGTGTTCTTCACGAAACTCGTTTTCGGGCGAGTCGGGATTGGGATTGCGGCGCTGCCAGAAGGCTTCGATGAAGGCATCGCGCTCCTCATCATTCGACAGGTGCGAGAATGCCTTGCGCTCCTCATCGCTGATGATGTACGAGGCGTCCTGATTGAGCCAGGTCTTGTAGGTGCCCTTCAACTCCTGACGCAATTCCTTCTGCGCCTTGTAACGTTCCTTGGGACCGCGCTGGCGCTTACGGGGATCGAAGTTCTGGTCGTTCGACTCCGTGGTGGTGCCGTTGCTCTGCTGTTGGGCCTGCGGCTGAGACTGAGCCAGCGCCACCGACCGCTGCATAAGAGCCGGAACCAAAACCAGCCCACTACCCAGCGCTGCGAAAACGATCTTGCGTCCGTTGAGCATCATTAGCCTTTTTGAAAACTCCTGCGAACCACTATTTTACGGGTCGAAAACGGACCGAGCAACCGCTGCGACACTCTGAGCCTTGCCGCTTGGACGCGGAGGGGATGGAAAGGTGAGGTAAAAGCCGCTAACTTCCTTAAAAACCTGCACTCGCGGAAATTTATCTCGACGGCGGCCGCGACTTGGCCGACAATCGAAAAAGATACGCCCTGAACCCTATTTCTGCCAAAGTCCGTCAGAACCAGACCGTCGGCTCATCGGCAGGTTTCCGCCCACATCACCCGGCCGGGAACTATCCGCGAAGAGATTGCGTACACTGGAAAAAGACCGATGAGGGAGCACGCTCGTCCTATGAAGATGAAGAAAATTCTCCTGATCTCCGGCGGAGTTGTGGTCGCGGCCGGACTTGTGACGTTCATGATCGTCAAACAGCAGTCCGGCTATACGAAGGTGCTGACCGCGAAGGTCGCTCGCCAGGAGCTTTCGACAGTGGTCAGCGGCACCGGACAGATCAAGCCAAAGACCTACGCCAATCTGGGCGCAACGGCCATGGGGCGCGTCACCCACCTGTATGTGCATGAGGGCGACCACGTCAAGAAGGGCCAGGTGGTGGCGACGGTCGAAAACGTGCAGCAGCAGGCCAACGTCTCCGGCCAAAAAGCCAACATCACCGCCGCGCACACCGACGTGGCCAGCTATGTGGCCAACGAAAAGACGCAGGAAGCCAACCTGGAGCACGCCAAGGCCGATCTCGAGCAGAAGCACCTGGACTGGGAACGCGCACAGGCCCTGTTCAAGGCCGGAATCCTCTCCCGGCAGGACTACGACTCGAAGAAGGCCGCCTTCGCCACCGACGTGGCCAGCGTGAATCAGGCCGAGGCACAGTATCACCAGGCCAAGGCGCAGACCGATTCGGCGCGAGCCAAGGTGAACACGCAGAAGGCGACCCTGCGCTACAACCAGGATCTGCTGGACCGCACGGTGGCCACGGCCCCCTTTGACGGCGTGGTGACCAACGAGCCGGTGCGCGAGGGCGAAACCGTGGTCGAGGGCATCCAGAACACCGCCGGATCGACCTTTATGACGCTGGCCGACATGAGCGTGGTCACCGCCGAGGTCAAGGTGGACGAGACCGACATCATCAACATCAAGATCGGCCAGTCCGCCGATGTCACCGTCGACGCGCTGCCCGGCAAGGTCTTCAAGGGCCACGTGACGCTGGTCGGCGATCAGGCACTGCTGCGCTCGACCGGCATCGCCACCTCGCAGTCGACCACTGGCACCGAAGAGGCCAAGGACTTCAAGGTCATCGTGACACTCGACGGACCGAACGACGCGCTGCGCCCGGGCCTGTCGTGCACGGCGAAGGTGACCACGGCACACAAGAACAGCATTCTCTCGTTGCCCATCCAGGCACTGACCCTCTACGACCCCAACACGACCAACGACAAGGGCAAGGGCGGCGTGCAGGCTGCCACGAGCAAATCCAACCCGGTGCAGGGCGTCTTCGCGGTCAACAAGGACGCCAAGGGCCACCTGCGCGCCAAGTTCGTGCCGGTAACGACGGGCATCACCGGCGCCACTGACATCGAGGTTGTCGCCGGCCTCAATGAAGGACAGCAGATCGTGACCGGCCCCTACAAGACGCTACGCGCGCTCAAGGACGGTTCCCTGCTCAAGGAAGACACGCGCAAGATCGAACTGAATTCGAGCGGATCGTAATAACAGGGACTAAGGGCTAAGGGACCAGGGACCAAAGGGCCGGGGAGCAAGGACGCAAGAAACTAGGGAATATGCGAAACAGAGACTAAGATGACACGGGGCAGGGGGCCTGATCCCCAATCTTCAGTTTCCAGTTTTCAGTCCCTAGTCCCTACGTCCCTCGGTCGCCCCCCAGAGAAGGAAGAGAAATCGATGGCAGTCAATGAAGCAGTAACAGAGCAGACGAGACGGCCGGTAGGCCCGGCCGATGATGAAGTGATTGTCGTCGACAATCTGTGGCGCACCTACGACATGGGCCTGGAACAGCAGGTGCATGCGCTGCGCGGCGTCTCAGTGCGCATCAAACACAACGAATACGTGGCGATCATGGGTCCGTCGGGCTCGGGTAAATCGACACTGATGAACCTGATCGGCTGCCTCGATACGCCCTCGCAGGGCACCTATTGGCTCAACGGCCAAAAGGTGAGCGAGCTGGACGACGATCAGCTCGCGCGCATTCGCAACAAAGAGATCGGCTTCGTCTTCCAGACCTTCAATCTGCTCTCGCGCGCCAGTTCCCTGCACAACGTCGAGCTGCCGATGATCTACAACGGCACGCCGGCGGCCGAGCGGCTGGAGCGGGCCAAGCAGGCGCTGGTCAACGTCGGCCTCGGCTCGCGCATTCTCCACAAGCCGAACGAGCTGTCGGGTGGCCAACGGCAACGCGTGGCAATTGCCCGCGCACTGGTCAACAATCCGTCGATCATTCTGGCCGACGAGCCGACCGG
>DBTV01000015.1:27018-35628 GCA_002307235.1 Acidobacteriaceae bacterium UBA1307 | reverse complement strand
GAGCCGACCGGCAACCTCGACTCGAAGACCGGCGATGAGATCATGGCCCTGTTCGACGAACTGCACGCCAAGGGCAACACCATCGTCCTGGTCACTCACGAGCCGGACATCGCCGAGTTCGCGCACCGCGTGGTGCATATTCGCGACGGACAGATCTTCTCCGATCAGCCCTCGAAGCGATTCCAGAACAGCTAAAGCATTTTTCCAATTGCTGTAGAGTGAAAGCAGGATGCCGAGGGTCTTTTTCCTCAAGAAAAAGACCCCTTGCACGCAACCGGACACTGCACGTGTATTGGAAAAATGCTCTAAGAAAAAGCCCTCGGGAGACCGGGGGATTTTCATATTGCGATACAAATCCTTTCCCATAAAGATTCTTCACCCGCCAGAATTCACACTTTTATCAAATTTCGCTCACACTCTGATCACAGTTGCTGGCATACTGTCGTCTATAGGAAACAGCAGGACGGACAGCACACGTTGGTCCCTCTTGTCAGGAATACACCATCCATTGATGGATGGGAGGAATCCATGGTCCTTATCACGCTGAACGCCACAATCCGCGCCCGCCAGCTCTCCGCAGGCCGACAAGCCGCACGCCGCGCTTGTTGCACGCGACATTGCGCCGCACCCCGATTCATGTTTTCCGGACATTGTCCGATCATGAACTGGATGCACACAGCAGCGTAATCCAAGCCATTATCCTTGGACAATTTTTGATTCTCCGACAGCCTTCGCGCCGCCTCGGTTGCGTTGTTCGCGAAGCCATCCCCAAGGAGTCTGTCATGAAAGACGTCACCGCCCCCGCTGTCTCTACGCGCCGGGCCTCGGAGGCCCTGATCTCCCTGCTCGGCCAAATCACCTCAGCGCGCCACCAGAATGTGCGCATCGATTTTCCCGCACCCCAGCCGCCAGTGGACCTGATGGCCCGCATCACCGTCTTTGGCCGCAGCCACACGCTGGCCTGCGCGTTCCTGAATGAAAGCCTTGAAGCGGCGCTGCGCACGCTCTCCTTGGCCGCGCGCACGCTCGACGAGACGGTGCGCCCGGTGCTGATCGCCGCCGAACTCGATGCAACGGCGCAGGCGCTCTGCCGCCAGCAGAACGTCGACTTCGTCGATCTGGCCGGCAACGCGCGGCTGGAACTCGCCGAAATTTTTTCCGCAACCAAAAGTGTGGAAGGGGTGCCCGCAGAGTTGCTGGCCACCCAGCCCGCAGGTCTCACGGACGCGGCCGCGTAATTTCTGTCGCACGCAAAAACCGGCGGAAGCTCTTCGTGGGCTTCCGCCGGTTGCGTTCGCGGAAAAACGCATCATCGCCCCCAAAAATTCGCAGGCCAAATCGCTATTGCATAATGGACCGGTCATCATGCAGGACGATTTTATGCACGTAAAAAAGGAATGCTCATGCGAATGCGTAGGTCCGGCAGTTCATCTTGGCGATTATTCTTGGTGCTTGCGTGTTCGACGGTGGCACTCACGTTTTTAAGCACACATGCCTCGGCGCAAAGCAGCAATACCGCACGAAATAGCAAAAAAGAAATCCATTTCGAAGTCATCTCCATTCATCCCATAAAGCCCGGATGGACGCCCTACGATAAAACTCCGCTGCCCGTCTCCAACACCGCACCGAGCCCCAATGGATTCGGCTCAACTCTCACGCTCTGGCAAATGCTGATGATCGCCTACGCACCCAACGATCAATCGTGGCCAAGTATACAGGTCGTCAACGCGCCGCAATGGTTTTATGGCGTAAATCAGACATGGTATGCGATCAACGCACGCGTGGCCGATGCCGATGTGAAGTTTTGGCGCAATCAGAGCAATCATCACGAACTGCTTCGCGTCGCGATGCAGGACCTTCTGCAAAAACGCTGCAAGCTCGCGCTGCACAAAATTCCCTCCAGCGTACCCGACTACAAGCTGCTGGTGCGCAAGAGCGGCTTGAAGATGCAGACAGCAACACCGGGAGCTGCAGTGCCCAAGGGCGTTTTCGCGCTCCACAGCGGAGGCGCCCGATTCGCTGACGGACCCAGAGAAAAACCAACGTGGCACTACTACAACGCCCCCATCAGCGACCTCGTCGAATTTCTCAATGCCTGCACACAGCAACGCCCCATTCATGACGAGACGGGACTCACTGGCCGCTATAACTTCTCGATCAAAATGATCGATCATGCTTCGCATGACCGAGATGAACAAGTATATAACTGGCCCATCGATTCACTTGGACTTGCGCTGAAGCCGGGAAAATCTCCTGGGTTCAAACTCGCAATCGATCATCTGGAAAGGCCATCCTCCAACGACTAATTCTGTCGCAAGCAAAAGAGAACCGGCGAAGCCACTTGGCTTCGCCGGTTCTCTTTTGCTCCTTTGCCGCGAGGATCAGACCTCGAGGATGACGGGCATGATCATGGGACGGCGGCCGGTGGTCTTCTGCACCAGGCGCTTCAGGTCCGCGCGGACCTTTTCCTTCACCATGCCGTAGTCGGCCTTCTGCTCGCTGTTCAGGCTGTCGAGAGTCTTGAGGACGGTGTTGCGCGCCTCCTCGGTGATGTCCGCGCCGCCAAAGCCACGCATGACCACCTCGGGCGACTGCTCCACCTTGCCCGTACGCTTGTTGATGGCCATCACCGCCATCACAATACCGTCTTCCGACAGAATGCGACGATCACGGATCACCAGTTCCTCGACCACATCGATCGACGAGCCGGAGTCGATGAGCACGCGACCGGACTGGACGCGATCGACCTTCTGCGCGCTGTCGGGCCCGAGTTCAAGCACGTCGCCATCTTCGATGATGACGGTATGCTTGACCGCGCCGGTCTCCATGGCCACCTGGGCATGCTTGCGCAGGTAGCGATAGTCGCCGTGGACGGGGATGAAGAACTTGGGCTTGACGAGATTGATCATCAGGCGCATCTCTTCCTGGCTGCCGTGGCCGCTGACGTGAATCGGCCCTTGAGCGCCATCGTCATAGATGACGTTGGCTTCGCGGCGGCTGAGGTGATCGATGACGCGGTAGATGCCCTTCTCGTTGCCAGGGATGACGCGCGAGCTGAGCACAACGGTGTCGCCAGCGTCGATCTTCGCATGCTTGTGGTTGTTGACGGCGGCGCGGCTGAGTGCGCTCATCGGCTCACCCTGCGTACCGCTGATCAGCACCATGAGCTGCTCGGGAGGAATGTCACGCATCTGGCTGAGGTTGATGATCAGCCCTGTCGGCAGGTCCAGATAGCCCAGATCCTGCGCAATCTCGGTGCTCTCGACCATGGAGCGGCCAATGACGGCGACCTTGCGGCCGTGTGCGCGCGCCAGTTCCAGAGCGATCTTGATGCGGTAGACCGAGGAGGAGAAGCAACTGAAGAAGAGCTTCTTCTTGGTCTCGGCGAAGATTTCGTCCAGGCGCGGAATGACGGCCCGTTCGCTCGGCGTGTAGCCCTTGCGCTCGACGTTGGTCGAGTCCTGCAGAAGAGCAAGGACGCCGCGCTTGCCATACTCGGCAAAGGTGTGTAGATCAAAGGCATTGTCATCCAGCGGCGAAAGGTCGACCTTGAAGTCGCCGGTGTGGATGATGATGCCGACCGGGGTCTCAATGGCGTAGGAAACGCAGTCGGCCATTGAGTGTGTGACGCGGATCGGCTCAATCGTGAATGGGCCGATCTGAATCTTGTCCTTGGGGGCGACCTCCACCAGCTCGGCTTCGTCGAGCATGCCATTCTCATCGAGGGCATTTTCGGCGTATGCGAGGGTGAATTCAGTGCCGTAGACGGGCACCTTGAGTTCGCTAAGCAGCCAGGGTAGGCCGCCGACGTGATCCTGATGGCCGTGCGTCAGCAAAATGCCACGCACATGCTCTTTGTTTTCCACCAGATAGGTGATGTCGGGCACCACCACGTCCACACCCAGCAGCTCGGTTTCGGGGAACATCAATCCGGCATCGAGCACGATGATGTCGTCTTCCCAGCGGATAGCCATGCAGTTCATGCCGAACTCGCCCAAGCCACCCAGGGGAATTAACTTTAATTTTTTACTCTGCATCACTTTAAATGCTATCACCGGGGCGACGGTCACGGCCGCAGAGTTTCAAGACATTGTGCCTTTGAACCTAGAAATCAACCCTGCACAGGCCAAAAAGAGCGTTTTAGTCTTTTTAGCGCGGAGCATCACGGGCCTTTACGGCTGGAATTAGACCAAAGTGACCGAATTTCATACAATGAATGCGCTACCCAGAACAACCAACTGTGCGCAATGAAACCGTTGCGCAGTCACGCGTAGGGCGCTGAAGGAAAACTGATGCGATGGACTCCCTGTAGCCTTGCCGCCTCTCTTGTCGCACTGATTGCCATGCCGGGGTTCGACTCCCGGATCGCGGCGCAAACCGCAACGCACGCCCCAACCCAGCAGAGCAACGAAGACCGGCAAAAGAACGACTGGCCCTGGCTCGCTCGCTACAAGGAGGCAAACTTGTCCCTCTCCGCTCCCGCCGCCAGCGAGAACCGCGTCGTCTTCATGGGCGATTCGATCACCGACCACTGGCCCCTGACACAAACCTTCCCCGCCAGACCCTATTTCAATCGCGGCATCAGCGGGCAGACGACGCCGCAGATGGTGCTGCGCTTCCATCAGGATGTGGTAGCGCTCAAGCCAAAGGTGGTCGTAATTCTGGGCGGCACCAATGACATTGCGGGCAATACCGGCCCGATAACGCTCGAAGAGACGGAAAACAATCTGGCAGCCATGGCCGAAATCGCCACCTCCAACCAGATTCGCGTGGTGCTCTGCTCAGTGCTGCCGGCCTATGACTACCCGTGGCGGCCGGGGCTTGAACCGGCGCAGAAGATCCTCCGGCTGAATGCCTGGATCAAGGCCTACGCGCAGGCGCATGGCTACACCTATGTGGACTACTACGCGGCCATGACCGATGCGCGCGGCGGGCTTCCGCCATCGCTGAGCCAGGACGGCGTGCACCCGGCCTTGACCGGCTACGCGGTGATGACGCCGCTGGTCGAGGCCGGCATCAACGCGGCACTGAAACACCGCCGATAAAACGCCGTTAAAGCATTTTCCCCATTGCTGTAGAACGAAAGCAGGATGCCGAGGGTCTTTTTCCTCAAGAAAAAGACCCCTTGCACGCAACCGGACACTGCACGTGTATTGAAAAAAAGCTCTAGCCCTCGACGGTGCGCTTGAGTTGGCCGCAGGCGGCGTAGATGTCGCGGCCGCGCGGACGGCGCAGATACGCGGCGATTCCCTGCCCGATGAGCGCATTTTTGAAGTTTTCCACTGACTCCGGTGCGGGCGAGGCATAGGCAATCCCCGGCCCTGCATTCCAGGCAATCAGGTTCACCTTGGCCGGGAAGCCCGCGCGGCGCACAAGACGAGCCAGTTCGCGCGCGTCCTCGACCCGGTCGGTAACGCCGCCGAGCAGCACATACTCGAAGGTGATCCGCTCTTTGGCGCGTAACGGAATCCGGCGCAAAGCAGCCATGAGCTGGTCAATCGGCCACTTGCGATCGATCGGCATCACCGCGGCGCGGATGCGGTCATTCGGCGCATTGAGGCTGAGGGCCAGGTGCGGGCGCAGATCGGTCGGCTCGGCGGCAAACTGCTCAATGCCGGGCAGAATACCGGAGGTCGAAACCGTCATCCGGCGCGGGCTAAGCCCTGCCTCTTCAACAAGAAGATGAATGGCAGCCCTCAGATTCGCGTAGTTCAGAAACGGCTCGCCCATGCCCATGAAGACAAGATTGACGCGGTCCCGGCCCAGCTCGACCCGGTGGCGGGCCAGCACGGCAAGCACCTGACCGGCGATCTCGCCCGGCGTCAGATCGCGCTCAAAACCAAGCCGCGCCGTCAGGCAGAACTGGCAGTTGACCGCGCAGCCGATCTGGCTTGAGACGCAGATCGTCGCCCGCTGATTTTTTTCTTTTTTCTCTTGGCTTTGGGTGCTTTTTTCCTGGCTTTGGCTGCTGGATGTCAGCTCTTCGGCGCCGTCGGCATCCTCGTCGGCATCGGTGGCCTCGTCACTGTCGGGCATCCAGACGGTTTCGACGGTGCGGCCATCGGCGCACTCCACCAGATAACGCTCGGTGCCATCGACAGAGGAAAAAAACTGCTGAATCCGTGGCCTGCCCACCGCGTAGCCCGCCGAAGCGATTTTTTCGCGCAGGGCGAGACTCAAAGTGCTGATCGAAGAAACCTCTTCAACCCGCTGTTGATACAGGGCTTGGGCAAGCTGGTTCGCGCGCCACGCAGGCTCGTTCCAGCCGGCAAACAGGGCCCGCAGCGCGGCGCGGTCCATGCCGAACAGGGGCTTTTTCGCTTCGATTTGAATCAGGGGGGCTGTCATTCGTTCTGGCTCAGGATAGAGGATTTTTCCTCTTTCTGCAGCAGGCGAGCCCGAGAGCGGCGTTGATTTTCACGCGGCGTAGCCTACAATCGAATCTTGTCAATGAGCACGGAACGCAATCTACGACGCACTGTACTGCCCAACGGGCTGATTGTTCTCACGGAACGAATGGACCACCTTCGCTCGGTGGCAATGGGAGTCTGGATCAAGACCGGATCCCGCTGCGAACCGGCGGAGATCAACGGGATTTCGCACTTTGTGGAGCACATGCTCTTCAAGGGGACACGCTCGCGCTCGGCGCAGGCGATTGCCCGCGAGATGGACTCGATTGGCGGCAATCTCGACGCCTTTACCGGAAAAGAGACGATCTGCTTCAACGTGAAATCGCTCGACGAACACGTGCCGCAGGCGCTCGATATTTTGTCGGATCTGGTTCTGCACCCGACCTTTGCGCCCGACGACATTGAGCGCGAACGGGGCGTGATTCTTGAAGAGATCAAAATCGACGAGGACAACCCGGACATTCTGGTCCACGAGATCTTTACGCAGAGCTTCTGGAAGAATCACCCGCTCGGCCGGCCGATTCTGGGCACGAACGGCACGGTGCGCAAGTTGAGCCGCGCGGAGCTGACCCGTTATCACGGCGAGAGCTTCCATGCGAGCAACATGGTGTTTTCCGCCGCGGGCAAGCTGGACCACGACGCCTTCGTCGCCCAGGTCGCGGAAAAGTTCGGCGGCGTGGCTTCGGGTGTGCCGCTCACCGAGCCGCCCGCGCCCGAGGCCGATGCGCTGATTCTGCTGCGCAATAAAAAATCGCTGGAGCAGGTGCAGATCTGCCTGGGCGTGCCGGCCTTGCCGATTGCCGCCGAGGAGCGGCACGTAGCTCTGCTGCTGAACACGGTGCTCGGCGGCGGCATGAGTTCGCGGCTGTTCCAGACGATTCGCGAGGAGCGCGGCATGGCCTACTCGGTCTACTCGGACCTGAGCCCGTACCGCGACACCGGCGCGCTGGTGGTCTTCGCGGGCACCTCGACGGCCAAGGCTCTGCCCGCCATCGACCTGATTCTGGCGGAGTTTCGCTCGTTGAAGCAGACGCCGATCGAGGCCGAGGAACTGAAGCGCGCCAAGGACCAACTGAAGGGCAATCTGCTGCTGGGTCTGGAAAGCTCGAATGCGCGGATGGCGAATCTGGCGCGGCAGGAGATGTACTTCCAGCACTTCTTCACGGTCGAGGAGCTGATTACGCGGCTCGACGCGATTGACGCCGGGCAGATTCAGGCAATGGCGCAGCGGCTGTTCGCACCGGAACGAATCGCGGTAACGCTGCTCGGCCGGCTCGACGGCGTCAAGCTCACACGCGAGCGGCTGGCCTGCTAAAGCGGGCATCGAGCGCGGCCGCAAGGGCAATGGCACACCCGTAGGCCGCGATATCCCACCAAGAAAAGACGCGGCCGAGCAGCAACACACCGGCCAGCGTCGCGCGAAAGGCCTCGACGGCGGGCCAGTGGCAGAGCTTAAAGAACTCCACCGCCGTGGCCAGCACGCCCGCCAGCAATGCGTTGTTCCGAATGCGCGCCCCCAGCAGCGTCGAAACCAGCCAATAGATCGCGGCGGCCCAGAGCATCGATCCGCCATATTTCACGACGCAGCGCGGAAGCCCAAGCGGTGCAAAACGCACGGCAAGTCCAAGAACGACCGTCATCACGAGCAGAAGAAGCGAGAGAGGCCAGGGACGACGCATCGCAGAATCCTTTCGATGAATCGTATTCTACCGAAGGCTTTTTCTTGCACTTTTGAGGCCGGAGCGGCCAAACGCGTACACTATTTTTATGGCAGAGATTCAGCGTAGAAAGACCCCCACTGTCCAGATCGGTTCGGTTCGCGTCGGTTCGAGCGCGCCGGTTGTGGTGCAGTCGATGACCAACACCGACACGGCCGATGCGGCATCGACCATTGAGCAGGTTGCTGCTCTGGCGCAGGCTGGCTCGGAGATCGTCCGCGTGACGGTCAACAACGAACAGGCGGCCGCGGCTGTGCCCGCGATCGTCGAAGAGCTCGACAAGCGCGGCATCCATGTGCCCATCGTCGGCGACTTCCACTACAACGGCCATCTGCTGCTCAAGAAGTTCCCCGCAACAGCCCAGGCTCTGGCCAAGTACCGCATCAACCCGGGCAATGTCTCGGTGGGCCGCAAGGACGACGACAACTTCCGCACCATGATTGAGTGTGCGGTGGAGCACAACAAGCCGGTGCGCATCGGCG
>DBTV01000015.1:26137-26748 GCA_002307235.1 Acidobacteriaceae bacterium UBA1307 | reverse complement strand
GTCAACTGGGGCTCGCTCGACCAGGCGCTTTTGGCGCGGATGATGGACGAGAACCAGAAGTTGGCCACGCCGAAGCCGGTGCACTACGTGATGATCGAAGCCATGCTGGCCAGCGCCATCGACTCGGCGAAGACGGCCGAAAAGTACGGCTTGGGCCACGACCGAATCATTCTGTCGGCGAAGGTCTCGGGCGCACCCGATCTGATCGAGCTCTACACGCAACTGGCCGCGCGCTGCGACTATGTGCTGCACCTGGGACTGACCGAAGCGGGCATGGGCGCCAAGGGACTGATCGCCTCGGCAGCCGCGCTGGCTCCGCTGCTTTTGGCCGGTATCGGCGACACGATTCGCGTTTCGCTCACGCCCAAGCCGGGCGGCGACCGCAGCGAAGAGGTACACGCGGCGCAGCAGATTCTGCAATCGCTGACGATTCGCAGCTTTTTGCCGCAGGTGACGAGCTGTCCTGGTTGCGGACGCACCACGAGCACCTACTTCCAGAAGCTGGCCGAACAGATTCAGGGCTACCTGAGGGACTCGATGCCGGAATGGCGCAAGAAGTATCCGGGCGTCGAGGAGCTGAAGCTGGCCGTGATGGGCTGCATCGTCAACGG
>DBTV01000015.1:0-25882 GCA_002307235.1 Acidobacteriaceae bacterium UBA1307 | reverse complement strand
GCATCGTCAACGGCCCCGGCGAATCGAAGCACGCCAACCTGGGCATCAGCCTGCCGGGCACCTTTGAAGACCCGATGGCCCCGGTCTACATCGACGGCAAGCTCGCCAAGACGCTGCGCGGCGACGGCATTGTCGAGGAGTTCAAACAGATCCTCGACCACTACGTCGAAACGCACTACGCGGCAAAGTAGAGAAAGCAGTGGACAGTGAGGAGGCTGATCCTTTTTCACTGTCCACTGCTCACTGTTCCAGCTATACTTCCGCTCGTGCGATCCCCTCATCTATTCCTGCTGGCTGTTGTAGCCGGGCCTGCTTTTCTATGGGCCGGGCAAAAGCCATGCGTGCCTGCGAGTGAGGCCGCGAAGCATCTGAACAAGGATGTCTGCGTCACGGCGCATGTCTACGACGTGGTAGAGTTGCCGACGGGCACGCGGTTTCTTGATCTCTGCTCGCCGCTCACCTCTGACGAGCAGTGTCTGTTCACCATCGTCAGCTACCAGCAGGACCGCATGGATGTGGGCGATCTGGTGCGGTATCGCGACGCCGACATTGCGATTCGCGGCGTCATTGAGCCGCTGCAGGGGCGCTCTGGCATCGTGCTCAGCCACATGCGGCAGTTTCACGGCGGCCCGCCCAAGTTCCGGCCCAATCCGAAGCTGGTGCACGGCTTTGCCGCCGACGAGGGCCGCGCGCCGATCCGCGATCCGAACCTGCGCAGCCAGGGCTATGGGCGTGGCTTCATGCGCAATAGCGCCCAGACGCAGCGCTCGACTCTTCCCGCCAGGTAGTTCATGCTGAAGGCAGCCATGGAACTGCACTTTGAAACGATCACCTTGCTGCTGCTGATTGCCGCCGTCGTCGCCATGTTGACGCGGCGGCTAAGGCTGCCCTATAGCGTCGGGCTGGTCGCGGCCGGCATCGCGCTCACCTTTTTGCCACATGCGCCGCATCTTGAACTGACGCACGATCTGCTGTTTACCGCACTGCTGCCGCCGCTGCTGTTTGAGGCCGCGCTCGATCTGGACTGGCCGCGGCTGCGACGCAACGCGCCGGTGATTCTGACCCTGGTCACGGTGGGCGTGGTGATTGCCGCCGCCCTCACGGCCTCGGGCGTGCATGGGCTGCTGGGATGGCCCTGGGCCTCGGCGATTCTCTTCGGCGTGCTGATCGCCGCTACCGATCCGGTCTCGGTGGTTGCCACCTTCAAGGAGGCAAAGGCCACCGGGCGGCTACCGCTGCTGATCGAGTCCGAGAGCCTGCTGAACGATGGCACGGCGGCGGTGCTGTTCACCGTGGCGCTGACCTTTGCCGCCGGGCAAGCGATGACGCCGTGGGGTGCGACCGTGCTGCTGGTGAAGGCGGTGGGCGGCGGCCTGCTGTGCGGCGTGGTGGTGGGGCTGGGCGCGCTGGCGCTGGTGGGCCGCACCGAAGATCATCTGGTCGAGATTACGCTCACGACGATTGCCGCCTACGGCTCGTTCTTTTTGGCCGACGCGCTGGGAGTCTCAGGGGTTCTGGCGACCATCGCCGCCGGGTTGACGGTGGGCAATGTGCGGGCGCTCGGAGTGATTTCTCCGAAAGGGCGCGAGGCCGTCGAGGCCTTTTGGGAGTACGCGGCCTTTCTGTCGAACTCTTTAATTTTTCTGCTAATCGGCATGCACGAGGCAGAACGGAACTTTGGCGCGGCCTGGGGTGCGGCGGTGGTGGGCATCCTGCTGGTGACCGTGAGCCGGGCGGCGACGGTCTATCCCTGCTGCCTGCTCTTTGCCGGTTCACATTGGCGGGTGAGCCTGAAGCACCAGCATGCGTTGGTCTGGGGCGGGCTGCGCGGCGCCCTTGCCTTGGCGCTGGCCCTGAGTCTGCCGGAGGATTTGCCCTGCCGCGAACCGATCATCACGCTGAGCTTTGCCGTGGTGGCCTTCTCGGTCTTTGTGCAAGGGCTCACAATGCGGCCGCTGCTCGGCCGGATCGGTGAGCTGCCGGGGCCGGAACCTACGCAGAAATAGGCTTCGCGGGCTCTTCGAGCGGTGGGGCTACGCGGACGCCCACGCGCAGAATCGCGGCCGAAGCAAGCATCGCCAGCAGCGTGGTGCCCATGGCCAGACGCAGGCTGCCGGTGGCATCAGAGACGGCGCCGATGATCTGCGGCGAAAAGGTGTCGCCAAAGCAGTGAATGATGAAGAAGTTCAGGCCGACGGCGGTGGCGCGGATCGGGGCGGCGACCGAGTTGATGATGGCCGTGTTCAGCGGACCGGTGTTGAGGAACAGAAAGAATTCGGCGGCAAACAGCGCCGGAATCGTGCAGCCGTGCGGGCCGAAAAAGACGACAAGGCCACAGGCAAAGGTCAGCAGCACGCTCCAGAACGAAAGCAGGTAGAGGGCGCGGTGGTCTCGGGCCAGCCAGCGCTGGGCAAGCCAGCCGCCGACGAGGGTTCCGGCAATGCCATCCACAACCGTGGTCGCGCCGACGACGAGGCTGGCCGTGCTCATTGAAAGGCCAGAGGCGCGGCGCAAAAACTCGGGCATCCACCAGGACATGCCGCCCATGGCGAAGGTGAGCATCGCAAGTCCAAAGGTGGCAGCAAGATAGGCCGGGTTGCGGAAGAGCCCCCGGAAGGTCGAGCGGCTGTGGGTCGAACGCAGGTGGTCACAGGCCCCGCGCTCGGGTTCGCGCCCAAAGAGGCCGTAGAGCGCGGCGACGGCAAAGCCCGGAAGAGCGCAGATCAAAAAAGGCGCGCGCCAGCCAAAAAGGCTGCCGAGCTGGCCGCCTGCCAGGTAGCCGAGGGCCGCGCCGACAGGAATAGCGACGTAGAAGGTCGAGAGAATCCGGTTGCGTTCGCGCTCCGGGTAAAAGTCTGCGATCACGGCCGGGGCAAAGATGCCGAAGGTGGCCTCGCCGATGCCCACGAGCCCCTGCCGCAGATAAAAGGTCCAGTAACTGTGCACCCAGACGGTGCCGAGCGTCGCCAGACTCCAGAGCGTGGCTCCGGCGATGATCAGTGGCTTGCGCCGGAAGCGGTCACCCAGCCAGCCGGTCAGCGGCGCCGCGATCATGTAGAAGACAAACAGAGCGGTCGCGAGCGCACCCATCTGGTGATCGGTGGCGTGAAACTCGCGCTGAATGGGCTCGACCTCGCCCGAAAGAATGTAGCGGTCAATGTAATTGAGCAGATTGAGGGCAATGAGCAGCAGCAGAGTCGCCTGCGCGGGGCCGAGGTGAAGTCGGCCGTTCTGTAGGGGCTTCATCGGAGGGTTCCACTCCTTGCTCATTGCGCACAAAAGGCGCGCGACGTGAATCAGCCGCGCGCCTGCTCTTGCCTCAGTACCCTAGACCTGGGGACGAGGCCAGCGGGCTTCGACCGAGGTACCGATACCGCCGCGGGGACGGAACTCTCCGTGAACGATGGCCCAGACCGGATCGGCCGCCTTGACGATGTCCACGAGCACCTGGTTGACGATGTTTTCCTGAAAAATGCCGAGGTTGCGGAAGCTGAACAGGTACTCCTTGAGCGACTTGAGCTCAAGGCAGCGCTCGCGCGGCATGTAGCGGATGACGATCTTGCCGAAGTCCGGCAGGCCGGTCTTGGGGCAGACGGAGGTGATCTCCGGATCGTCGATGATGATCTCGTAGGCAGGAAACTGGTTTTGCCAGGTTTCAATGGCCGGAAAGGGAAAATCCAGGCCTGCCTTGGCGTGTTCGTCAGTGTAACGGGGTGAAGATGCCATGGGTTTATTGTATCTGGGGCGGGGTGGCGAAAGAAACACTTTCCGAGCGGATCATTTTTTCTGTCACCAAGATGGAGGTTCCGGAGTCCTATATACTGACTCTGGTTAAGAGCATGACAGACGAGAAAAAAAATCGGGTACGGCTCTGGTTCTGGCAGGGTTTGGCCATCGTTGCAGTAGTGGTTTTCTTCGTCACGCAGCACATGCTGCGCGAACAGCTTCCCGTGCGTGCCGAGCAGATTGCACACCAGGAACTGAAGAGTACGGTGAGCACCAATGGGCGGGTTGAGCCCATGGAAAAGTCCACCCTTTACAGCGCCGCGGTCGCGCGCGTAAAAGCCGTGTATGTCCATGTGGGCGAACAAGTTCCGGCCGGAAAGGTCTTGGTTGTGCTCGACGACGTCAATGCCAGGGCTCATGTGGCGACGGCGGAAAGCGGCGTGAAGTCGGCCCAGGCCGGCCTTGAGGCGGTGCTGCATAATGGCACGCTCGAGCAGCGTCAGGGCGCCAGCACCGAGATTACCCGCGCCAAGATCGAGCGCGATCAGGCGCAACGTGACCTGAATGCGCTGAACCGGCTGGCGGCAACCGGCGCGGCCTCGCAGAGCGAGGTGGCGGCGGCGCGGCAACGTCTGGCGACGGACGAAGCGGCCCTGCACGGGCTCGAAACCAGCGCGCAGCATCGCTATTCGCCCGCAGAAGTAGCCCGGGCCAAGGCCGCACTGGCCGACGCGCAGGCCGCACTGGCCTCGGCGCACGCGGAACTGGCGCAAACCGTGCTTCGCGCCCCATCGGCGGGCACCGTCTACAGTGTGAGCGCCCATGCCGGCGACTACACCGAAGAGGGGCAGGCTCTGGTCGAGATGGCTGATCTGCATCGCGAACAGATTCGCGCCTACTTTGACGAGGTCGACATCGCTCACCTGACGGCCAACGCTCCCATTGTCATCAAGTGGGATGCCCGTCCGGGCCATGAGTGGCACGGACGCATCGTGCGCCCCCCCGCAAGCGTGACGACCTATGGCACGCGCAACGTGGGCGAGGTGCTGGTCTCGATCGACGACAACAACAGCGGACTGCTGCCGGACACCAACGTCAACGTGACGGCCACGACCTCAAGCGATCCGAGCGCGCTGACGATTCCTCGTCAGGCCGTGTACTCGGAAAACGGCAAGGCCTATGTCTTCAAGATCGTCAACAACAAGCTGGAGCGCACGCCGATCACCACGGGCATCGCAACGGTTTCGCAGATCGCGATTCTGCACGGCCTGAAAGACGGCGACACAGTCGCGGTGGGCAGCACGAACGGCCAGCCGCTCACCTCCGGTGCCGCGGTCAAGGTTCTGCGGTGAGTATGCGCAACGGGCAAAAGCCGGGCAGGCGCGCACGCCTTCTGCTTCCGGTGGCGGCTGTGTTGCTGTCCGCCGCGCTGGCGCCTGCGCAGCAGGACAAACTGGCTCAGGCGCACGCCGCGCTCGATGCCGGTGAAGCAGACAAGGCGCTGGGCCTGCTCTATGCGCTGCCACAGAACGGCGCGAACAACGCCGAGGCGCAGAATCTGGCCTGCCGGGTCTATCTGACGCTGAAGCAGTGGGATCAGGCGGCCAGCCGTTGCGAGGCCGCCACGCGACTCGACGGCGGCAACTCGAACCTGCATCTGTGGCTGGGCCGGGCGCTCGGTGAGCGCGCCGGTCACATCTCGTTTTTGAGCGCCTATTCGCTCGGCAAGCGCAGCCGCGCCGAGTTTGAAACCGCGGTACGGCTCAGTGCTCGCAATGCCGATGCGCTGAGCGATCTGGGCGAGTTCTACGTGGAAGCGCCGGGCGTGGTGGGCGGCGGCCAGGACAAGGCCGAGCGGGTCATTGCGCAACTGGAGCCAGTCGACAGCGCACGGGCGCATCAACTGCGCGCGCGCCTTGCCGAAGCCCGCAAGGATTACGGCGCGGCCGAGCGCGAGTTTCGCGCAGCCATCGCCTCGAGCCCGCATCCGGCGCTGCACTGGACGACATTGGCCAGCTTCTTTCGCCGTCGCCAGCGCTGGCAGGATGTGGAGGCGGCGGTACACAGCGCCTATGCCGCGGCCAGCCATGACCGTGGCGCGACCGTGGCACTCTATGATGGCGCCGGCGTGCTGATTGAATCCCATCGCGATCCGGGTTTTGCCTCCAAGATGCTGGAAGCGTATCTGGCAAGCAGTGGCAAGACCGAAGAGGGTCCAGCCTTTGAGGCACATCTGCGACTGGCGCGCCTGAAGGCGCAATTCGGAGATCGGGCAGGAGCAGAACACGAGCGCACGCAGGCGCTGGCGCTGGCCCACGCATACAAACCTGCGCAGGAAGCTAAGTTTTGAATCTGACTGAACCTTTGTCGTTAAAGCTCAATTCGCGTACACGCTGCACCCTTCTGCTGGCCACGCTGGTCGGCACAGTGTTGCCTGCCTCGGCTCAGGTCTCGCTGTCGTCCGTCGTTCTGCTGGCGCAGCGCAACAGCAGCGCAATCCGTCTGGCACAGGCCGACGTCGACAAGGCCGCGGCCTCGCTGGCCGAGACACGCGGCATCATGATCCCTTCCCTGCAGATCGGCTCGGGACTGCCTGTCTTTCCTTCGGTCGGCTTTACGGGCTCGCCTGCATCCATCTGGTCGGCCTCCGTGCAGTCGCTGGTCTTCGGCATTCCGCAAAAGCACTTTATCGATTCAGCCAAATTGGGTAGAAAAGCCGCGGTGCTCAATCTGAAAGAAGCCAGCGAACAGGTGGCTCTTGACGCCTCGCTGGCCTACATCGAACTGGACACCGTGCAGACCGAGCTGGCTACGACGCAGCAGCAGGAAGAGCACACCGCCCGTCTCATTGAGATTGAGCAGCAACGCGCCGAAGCGGGTGTCGATCCGGCCAGCGCGGTGATCGAAGCCAAGCTGACGGCGGCCGAGATTCGCCTGAAGCGGGTGCAACTGGAGGCGCGCGCGCAGACACTGGCGGCGCAACTGGAGGCGCTGACCGGCCTGTCGAAGGAAGCGATTCAGGTAGACCACAAGAGCATCCCTGAGGTTCCATCGATTCGCGGCACGGCCTCGGCAAACCCTCTGCCCGGCGTCGAGGCCGCGCGCATGCAGGCGCGTGCCAAGAACATGCAGGCCAAGGGTGACAACGAGACGCATTACTGGCCGCAGTTCAACTTCGGCGCGCAGTATAACCGCAACACGACACTGCTCAACAACGCCAACAATTACTACGCGCGCCGTCTGCCCGCCAACAACTTCAGTTCGGGCATCAACGTGCAGATTCCCCTGTTTGACATGGCTCATCTGGCCAAGATGCACGCCTCCTCTGCCGAGGCTCTGCGCGCCAAAACCGAGGCCGAACAGGCCGAACAGCAGAATGATCTGCAGGTCGCCACGTTAAGCGGCACGATTCGCCAACTGGATGCCTACGCCGAGGTCACGAGCCTGAAGCAGCAGTTGGCCACCGAGCAACTGCAGACCGTGCTTGCGCAGATGGAGTTCGGCAACGGTGCCAGCAGCACGCCGCAGATCACGCCCAAGGCTGAGCAGTTGGCGCGCATCGAAGAGAGGCAAAAGGCTCTCGACGCGCTTGAGGCCAACTTCAACCTGACCAAGGCGCGACTGGGTCTGTTGCGCGCCCTCGGCCACATCACCGACTGGCTCGACGAACTGAAGACCAAGTAGAACCAGTTCCGATGAACGACGTTGTTTGTAGGATTTAAACCCCATCTCGCGTGGCGGCTCTCTTCCCCTGATGGCCGGGCGGCGCGGGATGTAGTACCCGAATGCTAAAATGAAAGGGATGTCTATGCCCCTGAAGACGCTTTTTCTGAACCCGCCCTCGTTTGAGAAGTTCGATGGTGGTGCCAGCTCCCGCTGGCCCGCGACGCGTGAAATCGAGTCCTACTGGTACCCGGTGTGGCTGACCTACCCGGCCGGCCTGCTCGAAGGTTCGCGTCTGCTCGATGCTCCGCCGCATCACGTCTCCGCCGAGGAGACGATCAAGATCGCCAAGGACTATGAGTTCCTGGTGCTGTTCACCTCGACGGTGGGCTGGCAGAGCGACCACAAGCTGGCCGAGGCCGTCAAGGCCGCGCACCCTGCCATCAAGATCGCCTTCGTCGGACCGCCGGTGACCACCGACCCCGAACGCGCGCTCAACGAGTGCGCCGCGATCGACTTTGTCTGCCGCCGCGAGTTCGAGTTCTCCGTCATCGACTACGCGCAGGGCAAGCCCCTGGCCGAGATTCTCGGCGTCAGCTATCGCGATGGCGGCACGATTGCGCACAACGCCGATCGCCCGCTCAATGAGAATCTGGACGCGATGCCGTGGGCCACGAAGATCTACAAGCGCGACCTCGATGTGACGCGCTACAACGTGCCCTTCCTGCTGCATCCGTTTATCGCGCTCTATTCGACGCGCGGCTGCCCGGCGCAGTGCACCTTCTGCCTGTGGCCGCAGACGATGAGCGGACACGCGTGGCGCAAGCGTTCCACCGACGACGTTGCCGCCGAGCTGGCCTGGGCCAAGGAGAACTTCCCCGAGGTCAAGGAATTCTTCTTCGACGACGACACCTTCAACATCCAGAAGCCGCGCACCATCGAACTGTGCGAGAAGCTCAAGCCGCTCAAGCTGACTTGGAGTTGCACCTCGCGCGTCACCACCGACTACGAAACGCTGAAGGCGATGAAGGAAGCCGGTTGTCGGCTGCTGATCGTCGGCTTCGAGTCGGGCGATCCGCAGATCCTCAAGAACATCAAGAAGGGTGCCACCGTGGAGCGCGCGCTGCAGTTCGCCAAGGACTGCCACTCGCTCGGTCTCACCGTACATGCCGACTTCGTTCTCGGCCTGCCGGGCGAGACCAAGGAGTCGATCCGCAACACGATCAACTTCGCCAAGAAACTCGACTGTGAAACCATTCAGGTTTCGGTGGCACATGCGCTGCCGGGCACCGAACTCTACGACTACGCCCATGCCAACGGCTTCATTAACCACGAGGCGATGAGCGATGCCGGTGGCCACCAGTTGGCGCATATCGAGTATCCCGGCCTGCCGGCCGACTATGTGCTCGAGATGGTGCACAAGTTCTACGACGAATACTTCTTCCGCCCGAAGGCGGCCTTCCGCGTGGTCTGGAAGGCGATCGTCAACGGCGACGTGCCGCGTCTCTATGAAGAAGCCAAGTCGTTCCTCAAGCTCCGCACCCAGCGTAACAAGCTGGTCAAGCAGACCCGCGACAAGCAGGCCTCGGCGGCGGACTAACCACAGCACCAAACTTCGCAGAAAGCGCGGATCGGGCAACCGGTCCGCGCTTTTCTCAGAACTGGATCTTTCAAGCAATCTCCATGTCTGAAAATCATCTGAAACCGCGACAATACCTGATCCTTGGATTGGTCGCGATCTGTGCGCCGCTCGGCGACTCTTGTCTATCGCAGGGCATGACGCAGTTGCCCGCGGTCTCGCTCGCGCATCCTCTCTCGCTCATTACCGCGGTCTTTACGCCGTGGATCGTGGTGGGCATCGCCCTGCTGATCGGCTTTTTCGCAAGCTACCTGACCGCACTCTCCTGGGCTGACCTGACCTACGTGCTGCCCGCCACGGCCTTCGGCAACATCATCGTCGAGCTGCTGGCGCGCTTCTGGCTGCATGAGACCATCAGTTGGCAGCGCTGGCTGGGCGTGGTGCTGATCACCGTCGGCGTGGGCTTTGTGGCGCAAGGACCAGCGCACACCGAGCCCGAACCGCACAAGGAGGTGCAACCATGATCCTCCCCGTGGTCTCGCGCGATTTCTGGATTGCCACCGGCATGATTCTCGCCGTCGTCTGCACCTCGTCGACCGGCGAAATTCTCACCGCTGCCGCGATGAAGTCCATCGGCGACCTCGACGAGATTCGCGAACAATCCGGCATGGCGGGCGCCATTCGCGCCGTCATCACCTGCCCCTTGTTTTTCTGCGGCGTGTTCTTTCTGGCACTGTCGTTCTTTTCGCTTTTATTTGCGCTGAACCATCTGAGCCTCGGTCTGGTGGCTCCGGCCTCGGCCTCGCTGACGCTGGTCACCAACGCCATCGGCGCAAAATTTTTCCTCAAGGAAAACGTCGACCGCCGCCGCTGGATCGCTGCGATTCTGGTCTGCATCGGCGTCTATTTTCTGGCGCATTAAATCGAGAAGCGCCCCATGGGGACGCAATGAAAATAGCCCCGGGTGCAGCCGAAGCCGAGCAAGGCGAGGGGAAGGCAGAACCCGGGGAAAGCCTGCCTGCAATCGCCACGCGCCCCGTCGGGGCGCGGTGAAACCTGCCCCTCATTCATGGCTGCTTCTTGCAGCCCCTGCTATTGCAACAGCCGCATCAGCCCCTGCGGCGCAAGATCGGGTTCAACGCAGACGCGCGGTGCACCTGCCGCACGACAGAGCGCTTCGGCGGCAAGGTGGCCCGAGCGGGCAGCGCCTTCCATCGTCGAAGGCCATCCGGTCGCGGTCCAGTCTCCAGCAAGAAAGAACTGCGGCCAGGGCGCCCTATCCTGCGCGGGACGCGCGGCATCGATGCCCGGCGGAACGCCAAAGGTGGCACGCATCTCCTTGACCAGCGCGAATTTTTCGATCTTCGCTTCCTTCACGCGCGGAAAATATTCGCCCAACTCTTTCACCGCCAAGTCCATCGCGTCCTTGCGATTGAGAGTGCAAAAATCCTGCGCGGCACTGGCCACCAGCTCGATGTAATGGCCGGGTCTGCCTTGCAGCAGCGACTGGTTATACATCCAGTGCATGGTGCCGTCGAGCAGCACGGCGTGTTCAAGGTCGGTGATCGCACGGTCGAACCACAGATGCACGCTGGCAATCGGCCAGTGCGTGTTTTTTCTGATCTTTTCTGCAAGCGCATCGACGCTAGCAACGGCGGGCAATCCAGCAATGAGCTTGCCCATCGCCTCAAAGGGCAACGCTGCAATCACGAAATCCGCAGGAAAAACGCGCTCACGCGCATGCAGGGTCCATTGCGCAGTCTGCTCATTCCACTCCGCTGCGTCCACACCGGCCTGCAACACGACGGAGCCGCCGCGCTCGGCAAGAAACTGCGGCACACTCGCATACAACGTACTCAGCGGCACCCGGCTCATGCCCATCGCGCCGGCCCGGGATGAGTTCATGAACAGGCCACGAATCACCATCGCCGCATAAACAACGGAGATTTCCTCAAGATCCGCATTGAGCGCACTGGCAATCACCAGATGCCAGAAGCGCTTCATCGCGCCCTCGCTCTGACGCTGACGGCGAAGCCATGCGCCGAGCGACTCCTGCGGATCGCACGCCTTGCCGCGCAGAATCGCGGAAAAAGCGCGGGCCAGCGAGAGCTTGTCGGCAAAGGAAAATGCGTGCGCGGTGAGCAGCTTCGGCAACCCATGCAAGGGCGCGGGCAGCGCCACGGAGCCAAGCGCGGAACGGCGACCGCCCGGCTCGATCATGGTCATCGCATTCGTCCAATGGATTTTTTTCTCAACGCCGATGCGACGATAGAAGCCCAGCAGATTCGTGCAGCAGCCAAAGAGCGCGTGCTGGCAGTTGTCGATGACCTCACCGACGCCGGGCTGCATGTAAGAGCTGGCACGGCCGCCAAGATACGGCCGCCGCTCAAGCAGCGTCACACCAAACCCGGCCTCGGCCAGGGCGCAGGCGGCGCTCATTCCCGCCACGCCCCCGCCGATCACGGCGACTGTTTTTTTCTGTGGAATCACTTGCGACCCGGCAGCAAACGCATCAGTCCCATCCGCGCCATGCCTCCGGCAAGAATGCTGAGCTTCTGCGTGGTGGGCACGCTGGCGCGCTGCGAAAAGACGTCGTAGTTGGCCTGCTCAATGCGCTTGAGCAACTCGTGATAGATGGAGACGAGCACGCGCAATGCGGGCCGGCTCTCGCGATCAATCAGCGGCAACAGCGCATCGGCCGAGCGATAGAAGTTTTCAGCCCTCTGCGCAATCTCGGCAAACAACGCGCGCTCATGCTCACTCGGTGGCGCGCCGGTCGCGTGATCGATCAGAGAATCGACGCTGACCTGATGCGCCTTCAGATCTTCAAGCGGCAGATAGATGCGATTGCGCGCCGCATCCTCGGCCACATCACGCAGAATATTGGTGAGCTGGAAGGCGATGCCCGTCTCTTCGGCGAGCTTTTCAGCACGCTTGTCAGAGTAACCAAAGATGCGGATCGTGACCAGCCCCACGACCGAGGCCACCAGATAGCAGTAGTGGTAAAGGTCGGCGAAGGTGGCATAGGTGTCGGGCTCGCGGCTGTCGTCGGCCGAATCGAGATCCATCGTCACACCGGCGACCAACTCGTCGAGCAGCGAGAGCGGAATCTGGAAGCGATCCACGGCATCGCGCACGGCCATGAACACAGCATTGGCTGAACCGCCGCTCTTGCAGACGCCATGCCAGTCGAGCATCCAGGCTTCGAGATTTTTCCGGCGCTGCTCCCGCGTGAAGCGCTCATCGTCCGCCAGATCGTCGGCCAGCCGCATGAAGGCGTAGATGGCGCAGATGGCATCGCGGCGCGGCTTGGGCAGCGCCACAAATGCGTAATAAAAGTTTTTGGCCTCGCGTCGCGCAATCGCACGGCAAGCCGCATACGCCGCGTCGAGCGGGCACAAACCGAATTTCTCTTCGTCGCTCACGCGCGCTTCTCCGTGGTTCCCAGCCGCAGGAACGGCAATAGTTTACTGCTAACCGCGCGCAGGGCCAAGCCCAATTTGACGCGCTTTGAAAGCGCCGGACGCGCACTGAGCACGTCGTAGTTGCGCCGCTCAATGGCATCGAGAATCGCCAGCCCGCCACGGCTGAACAGATCAAGATCAAGCGCCAGATCGCGCCGCACCTTCCCGATCAGCGGCAGGCCTTCAGCGAAGAGCGTGCGCGCATACTTGACCTCGTATTCAAGCAATGCGCGGAAGGCGTCATTCGCCTTCCCCGAGGCAATCGTCTCTTCCGTCACACCGAAGCGACGCAGATCGTCGGCGGGCAGATAGATGCGCCCCTTGGCATAATCGACACGCACGTCCTGCCAAAAGTTGGCCAACTGCAAGGCCGAGCAGGTCGCATCCGAGAGCCGGAATTTTTCCTCGCGCGTGGCCTCGTCAACCTCACCGCAGGCATAGAGAACGAGCCTGCCAACAGGGTTCGCCGAATAGCGGCAGTAAGCCAGCAGATCGTCCATCGACGCATGACGCGTGATCGTCTGATCCCGGCGAAAAGCGACGAGCAAATCCGCGAAAGGCTCCTTGGGAATCGAGCAGGCTTTGATCGTCGCGGCAAGAGCCACAAAGACCGGATGACGCGCCACACCCGCATAGCAGGCATCAAGTTCCCTGCCCCACAGATCGAGCAGCGCCAGCGCAACCTCGGTCGATCCCACCTCATCACCGAGATCGTCCGAGATGCGGCAGTAGGCATAGATCGAGTGAAGGTGCGGCCGCAACGCCTCGGGCAAAAACCACGAGGCTACGTGAAAGTTTTCGTAGTGTGACTCGGCCAGACGGCGGCAGTAGGCGCGCGCCTCGTCGAGCGTGGGCGCAACCTCGGGGATCCGATAGCTTGCCGGCAGCGCGGCCCAGCCAGCGGCCAGCAATGCTTCGGTACGGTTTGTCTCCGGCTGTGTATTGGCGGCTGTCATGGTGTCCTTACGGTACGATGACCGTTTTAATCTCGGCATTGCGGTTCATCAGCTTTTCAAAGACGCGATGCAATTCGAACAGATGCGCGTGACCGGTGATGAAGGCGCTGGCCTGAAAGCGGCCGCTCGCAATCATCTCGAGAGACTTGCGACAGATCGCGGGCGTGTGATGGAAGGTCGCCTTCATGGTGATGTCGTTGTAGTGGATGCGATTGGTGTCGAGCGAAACGTGCGTGCCCGTTGCGCAACCGCCGAAAAAGTTGACGGTGCCGCCCTTGCGCACCAACTCCACCGCCTCCTGCCATGCCGCCGGAACGCCGACCGCTTCAATGGCGATGTCGACGCCGCGACCGCCGGTCAACGCGCGCGTCTTCGCAATGGCCTCGGCGATCTCGCTGCTCTGCACGACCTGCGCCGCGCCCAGTTGCTTGGCGGCCTCGGCCTGCCCGTCATGCTTGACGAGCGCAATCACCTCGCAGCCAGAAAGCGCGGCGACATGCAGAATCATCAGCCCCAGCGGCCCGCCACCGATCACGGCAACGGTATCGCCCTCGCGCGGATGCGAATCGGTAAAGCCGTGCACGGCGCAGGCCAACGGCTCGGTCAGCGCGGCATACTCAAAGGGAACATGCTCGGGCACGAGCAGAGTGTTTTTGGCCACGATACGCGCGGGAATGCGAATGAACTCGGCATAAGCGCCGTTGTTGAAGAGCAGATCGTCGCAGAGATTTTCCTGTCCACGCTTGCAGTAGTAGCACGCGCCGCAGGGCGCCGAGTTCAGCGCCACCACGCGATCGCCCTGCTTGAAGTTCTCCACGCCCGCGCCCAGCTCAACAACCGTTCCGGCCAACTCGTGTCCGAACAGTGCCGGCGGACGAATCATCTTGGCATGATAGCCGCGACGAAAAACCTTGAGGTCGGTGCCGCAGGTCAGCGCCGCGCCCACGCGCACAATCAACTCCCCCGGCCCGGCCTCGGGCACCGGCACCTGCTCGATGCGCACATCTTCGCGTCCATGAAGGACAGCTGCTTGCATTGTGGTTGCCATCGTCTTCTCCTACCGCGCGCCCGCGCCGAGCTCTGGCTCAATCATGATTTTCATCGAACTGGCCTGCGGGTGGGAAGCTATTTCAATGGCCTCGACCGCCTTATCCAGCGCAAAGCGGTGCGAGATCAACGGAGTCAGATCGAAGCCCTGATGATAGCCGTTCAGCACCAGATCAATCACCTCGTCGAGAATCGTGAAGCTCGACGAATAGGAGCCGATCAGCGCCTTTTCATCCACGCACACCGCGCCCGGATCAAAGCTCGCCTCGCCGTGCTGGGTCTGCGCAAACAGCATCACCTTGCCGCCCGGCCGCGCCGCATCCATCGCCGTGCGGATCAGCCCGTTGCCGCCCACGGCCAGAATCACTGCATCGGCACCACGGCCATCGGTCGCGGCCTTTACCTGCGCGACCACGTCTTCCTTGCCCGCATCAATCGGATGGTGCAGGCCGAACTTCGCCGCAATCGCGTGACGCTCGGCGAACAAATCCGAGGTGAAGACGCGCGCTCCGGTCTTCTGCGCCAACGCCGCATGCATCAGGCCAATGGGCCCCTGGCCGATCACCAGCACCGTTTCGTCAGCGGCCAGATTCAACCGCTGGATGCCGTTCAGCACCGTGTTGAGCGGCTCCATGAAGGCCGCCTGCTCAAAGGGCACGCCGTCGGGAATATGCACAACGCCGCGATTGGCCACGATCCAGTCCATCACGCGGATGTACTCGGAAAAGCCGCCGCCTGAGGGCTCCATGCCCGCCGTCGCGCCCGTGCGCTTGTACACCTCGCACTGCGCCGGCACCTGCTTGCGGCAGTAATAGCAATGGCCGCAGGGCACGTGATGAAAAACAACCACGCGGTCACCGAGCTTGAAGTTGCCAACGCCCGCGCCCACGCGCACCACCGTGCCGGCCATCTCGTGGCCAAAGATGCGCGGCGCCGAGTGCGAGCCCATGTGAATTTTTTTCAGATCGGTTCCGCAGATGCCGCAGGTCGCGATCTTGACCAGCAGTTCGCCCGCGCCAATCGCGGGCACAGGCACCGTCTCCAAACGCACATCGTTGATGCCGCGATAAACGGCCGCACGCATCGTTGCAGGAATCTTGGGTTCTGTCAGGAGTTGCTCTGTTTCGATTGCCATTTCGTTTCCTAGAAGCACTCAGGCACGCAGCAGCTTCAAAGCCATCTCGGCCATGCGCAACGAGGCACTCTTGCTATTTTCGCCCATCCGGATCAACGCAGGCCAGAGCCAGGGTCGCGGCAGAACGAAAAGAATCAGGCGTCCAATGTGAAAGACGCCATCGGGTGAAATAAACCGGTTGAAATCGGGCAGCGTGTCATGGAATCCGTCGCTGACGCCCTTGATGGCACGGAACGGAATCGCGCGCATCGCCGCCAGCCGCGCCACCGCCGCAGCCTCCATGTCCACCAGCCCTGCACCGTACGCCGAGGCCAGCCGCTGCTTTTCTTCGGCATCGGCCACGATGGGACTGGTCACCAGCCACGGACTGTTTGCATCGGCATCGACAGCGGAAAAACGCTCGCCGGTCTGCGCATCCACCACGCCCGCCACGGTGTAGGCCTTGCCGGGCACATAGCTTGCATCAAGCGCACCGACCCAGCCAAGCGAAAACACGGCATGGAGCCGACCGACTTGCTCAAGCGCGGCCAGGGCGCGCGTTGCAGCCTGCTGTCCGGCTCCGGCACAGGTGGCAAGCCACTCGCGCTCACCCTCACTCTGCCGCCAGACAACCAGTCCCGCACGCTGCTCCCGTCGCCAGCCACGCACCAGCGGAGCCAGTTCGCCGGGCATCGCCGCGATGATCGCGGTACGCCTCATGCGCCTGCCTTCGGCGCGTAGCCGTTGGCCTGGAACCATTCAATCGACGAACGCATGGCCGGATAGACGGGCAGAATGCGGAAGCCCAACTCCTGCTCGGCGCGCGCGCTCGAGGCATACATCTTCTTGCGCCCCATGCGCACCTCTTCGAGCGTGGCGCGCGGCTCCTTGCCACGAATCTTGCCGGTAATCAGCTCTTCAAAGAATGCATAGGTCGCGGCAACGGCAAAAGGAATCTTCGTCGTCGGCGAAGGCAGTCCGGTGATGGCCGACATCTTGTCGAGAATCTGTTTGAGCGTCAGGTTTTCACCACCCAAAATGTAGCGGCGGCCGGCTGTGCCCTTCGTCAGCGCCAGCACATGCGCGCGCGCCACCTCGCTCACATCCACCAGATTCAGACCCGTATCCACATAAGCCGGAAAGCGCCCATTCAAAAAGTCGACAAAGATGCGGCCGGTCGGCGTCGGCTTCACGTCACACGCGCCAATCGGCGTGGTCGGGTTGAGGATCATCACCTGCTGGCCATCCTCGGCCGCGGCCATCGCCTCGCGTTCGGCCATGAACTTCGACCGCTTGTAGTGACCCACCATGTCGTCGAGCGTCACCGGCACGTCCTCATTGGTCACGATGCCGTCGGTGCGAAAGTGCATGGTCGCCACGCTGGACGTATAAACAACGCGCGGCACCTTGGCCTCACGCGCCACCCGCAACAGTTCGCGCGTACCCTCGACGTTGGCCTTGTACATCGCCTCCGGCTTCGGAATCCAGAGACGGTAATCAGCGGCAACATGCATCACCGCATCGCAACCTTCGAGCGCCGAAGCATAGCTGGCCGGCTCACCCAGATCGCCGACCTCCGTCTCGCCATCAATGCCCTCAAGCAGAGACAGATTGCTGGTTTTGCGCACCAGCATGCGCAGTTGGGCACCCTCGGCGGCCAACGCGCGCGCCACATGGTTGCCGACAAATCCTGTTGCACCTGTTACAAATATTTTCATCGTTGCTTTCTTGTTTTTTCTGCAATCAGCACCATCGCGCCCTACCAGAGCACGTCGCCAGGATTCACCTTGCACGACGCAACCGGCGTGGGTCGCATCTGATTGAAATTCGTTTCCCAACACTTGTCCAACACCGAACAGTAGCAGGCCTTTATCGAAAAATTCTCAATGTTCTTCTGCATCACCGACTCAAAGGACGGAGCATTGTTGAGAGGTATTTCCAAAAATTTTGTCGATTCTCGCGCAGGAAGAATGATGCCACTTACCGAGGAAGTACCCACCACTGTGCTTTTCGACAGGTCTTCCTTGCAACAAGCCATGAGCAGGTCTTTGACTGTTCTTACGGAATACGGCATGCCCTTGTAGCGCACTTCAAAACGGTCGATAATCGCCGGACCGACTCCGCTATTTTTCAGCGCAATCCTAAACATAGCTTTATTCGAGCGATGATCATCGTCATACGTCATCCCTGAATCGAGCAATGGCATCGTGCTGGCTTCCACCATCTTCTCGTTTTGGTCCACCATCTTTTCCATGGTACGACCATGCTCAATGGAAACAATCAGAGAGACAACAGAAATGAAGATGGCACTGACGGCAACAACCACATCCAGCCACTGATGGCCTGTTCCATGCCCATGAGCACCATGACTGTGCTCCGGGGCGGGGATCATCGGTTCTAATTCGCTCAAAGGCTCCCTCCGCGCGCACGCTCCGAATCCACCCCGGCTCGAGTTTGCAATCGTGCTAGTCGATGGCTTCCGGCGTCAACGCAATGTTTTCTTCGCCTGCCGCTTTGCGCTCATTATAGGCCTTCACCCAATCTTCCCAGTGCTTGCCCGCCGCGCGATCCTTGCCGGTAAACTCGATCCGCGCAATCTGGTCATAGCCGGTCTTGATCTTGCCCTCGACGCCCGGCGCAAAATACTGCACCCAGGAGTCCGCCAACGTCTTGCCGGTGCGGCGATTGAAGACGTACGCCTCCACGCGCTCGCCCGACTTCAGCGTCAGCGTCACGTCGCCGCGATAGTCAAAGGCCTGCTCCAGCGCGTCGCGCAGAGCCTCTTCGGTCGCCAGCTCCGGCACCCAGCCTTCCAGATTCTCATGCTCAAAGCCAGGAGCCACTTCGAGCGACTCAACCTGTTCACGCGTATATTTCAAGGTCTCTGCGCTCATGCGTGGGTCTCCTCCCGCTTCTTTTCGGATTTCTTCACCGCATCGATCTGCACCAATGGAACAGCCGGTTCCGGCTTGAACTCGTTGAGCAGCTTCTGCGCGTGATCATCCTTGTAGAGATTGAAGGTGCCCTTCACCATGCCCCAGAAGCCCTTCAGCGTGCCGAAGCCATCAATGACAGCCGGAGTCTCATAGCCGCAACTCACCATGCAGTTGGCACAGTGCGCATTGCCGCTGGCCACGCCGTAGCTGTCCCAATCCGTGGTCTCGAGCAGTTCCTTATAGGTCTCCGTGTAGCCGTCCTGCAACAGATAGCAGGGCTTCTGCCAGCCGAAGATACTATAGGCGGGCATGCCCCAGGGAATGCACTCGTAGTCGCGGTCGCCCATCAAAAATTCGAGAAACAAGGGCGACATGTTGAATTTCCACTCGCGCTTGCGGTTCGACAGAATCGCGCGGAAGAGCTTGCGCACCTTGGCGCGGCCTAAAAAGCGATTCTGATCGGGCGCCTTGTCGTAGCTGTAACCAGGCGACAGCACCATGCCCTCGACGCCGATCCGCATCATCTCGTCGAAGTGTTCGCGCACGCTGTTCGGATCAACACCATCAAAGAAGGTCGAGTTCGGCGTCACGCGGAAGCCGCGCTTGACCGCTTCCTTGATGCCCTCCACCGCCAGATCATAGGTGCCCTCGCGGCAAACGGCAAAGTCGTGATGCTCGCGCTGTCCGTCGAGATGCACCGAAAACGTCAGGTACTTCGACGGCGTGAACTCATGCAGCCGACGCTTCAGCTCAATCGCGTTCGTGCACATGTACACATACTTTTTGCGCGCCACCAGACCGTTGACGATCTCGACGATCTGCGGATGCAACAGCGGCTCGCCGCCCGGAATCGAAACCATCGGCACGCCGCATTCTTCAACGGCCGCAAAGCACTCTTCGGGCGTCAACATGCGCTTCAATACATGCGGCGGATACTGCACCTTGCCGCATCCGGCGCAGGCCAGATTACAGCGGAACAACGGCTCGAGCATCAGCACCAGGGGAAAGCGCTTGACGCCCGTGACGTTCTTCTTGATGACGTAACTGGCCACCGTCCACATCTGAGAAATCGGAACTGCCATTCGGATTTAACCTCCCGCGCCAGCATCGGCTGCGCGATCCATCGTCCGCTTGTAGGTGGTCAACGCCATCAGCGGGAAATACTGGCGATACAGCGTGTACGCCAGGTAATACACCTTGGGGAAACCCGTGCCGGTAATGATGGCCTGCTTGAAGCCGCCCACGTGTGTCGACTCGTCCCAACTGCCATCGGCCTCCTGATGCTCCACCAGCCAGCGCGCACCGCGCACCACCGAATCAGAGCGATCATCGCCGGCGGCAAGCAACGCCATCAGCGCCCAGGCCGTCTGCGACGGCGTGCTTTCTCCCTCACCGCGCGTGTTCGGATCGTCGTAACTGGCGCAGCTTTCGCCCCAGCCACCATCGCCATTCTGCACCATGCGAATCCACTCGGCCGCCTGCTGCACCTGCGGCTCGTTGTGATCAAATCCGATGGCATCAAGACCGCGCAACACCAGGAAGGTGCCGTAGATGTAGTTGACACCCCAGCGACCAAACCAACTGCCGTCCGGCTCCTGCTCCTTGAGGATGAACTTGATCGCACGCTCAATGCGCTTGTCCGCGCGCGTGTAACCGTAGGCAGCCAGCATCTCCAGCATGCGCCCGGTAATGTCGACCGTCGGCGGATCGAGCATCGCGTTGTGGTCGGCAAAGGGAATGTACTGGAAGATCATCTTCGTGTTGTCTTTGTCGAAGCTGGCCCAGCCGCCATTGCTGCACTGCATGGCGAACTCCCAGTCGATGGCCCGCTCAATGGCTCCCTGCTGCACGTGCTCGCGCGGATTGTCGACCTTTGCGAGCGCCAGCAGAACCTGCGCCGTGTCGTCGGTGTCCGGATAAAACTCGTTGTTGAACTCGAAGGACCAGCCGCCCGGCTCGGTGTTTTTCACCTTCACCGCCCAGTCGCCCTTGTGGCGAATCTCCTTGGCCAGCATCCAGTCCACGGCCTTCAACATGCGCGGATCGTCGCGACGCAGCCCGGCATCGCCCAGCGCGGTGATCGCCTGCGCCGTATCCCAGACCGGCGACATGCACGGCACCATGCGGAAGGTCGGCTCCGCGCACTCTTCGGTCGGCTCCTGCTCAATGCCCAGCTTCTCAAACTCGTCCCGCGCGCGGATCACCTGCGGGTCGTCCTCGGAGTAGCCGAGGCAACGCAGCGCGATAATCGCGTTCAGCATCGCCGGATAAATCGCATGCAGGCCGTCGGTCATCTCAAAGCGATCCAGCATCCACTGCTCGGCCCGCTTCAGCGCGAGCTTGCGCAGCGGGCGCAAGTGCACGGCCTCGGCCCAGTGCGCGATCCGGTCGGTGATGATGAAAAAATTCCGCCACGAGATCAGCTTCTTGCGGTCAAAACGCAGATGCATCTTGGCATTGGCGCGACCGCCCACATAGAGTTCGTCGATGCCCTGCTCGGGCGGCAGCTTCTTGAACGGCTTCTTCGCATAGAGAATCGACAGCGGCACCAGAATGCCACGCGACCAGCTCGAGATCTCGTACAGGTTGAAGTAAAACCACTTCGGAAACAGGACAATCTCGGGCGGCACCGCTGGCACGGCATCGTAGTCATACATGCCGAGCGCGCACAGGTACATCTTCGTGAACGTGTTGCAGGCCACCGCACCGCCATGCGCCAACGCCCACTCCCGCGCCTTGGTCAAACGCGCATCATCGGCCGCAACGCCCATCATCTTCGCCGCCGAATAGCACTTGACGGTCTGCGAGATGTTGCCCGGCCCGCCCGGATAGATGTTCCAGCTCCCGTCGGCCTGCTGCATGCGCATCATCTGCCGCAGCGCCCGCTCCATGCGGCCACGGTCGCCCGATTCAAGCAGCGTATGCAGAAAGATGTAATCGGCCACCAGCATTGCATCCGACTCAAGCTCTCCATTCCAGTACCCCTCCGGGTGCTGGCGAGAGAAAAGATACTCGCTCGAGCGGCCTATCGCCTGCTCCACATCGTCCATGGCTGCATCGAAGCGGCCAAAGCGCGGCGTGGGGAACTGTGTATGAACCTGTTCAGAACTCATGCGGTTCGAAGAACCTCTTTCTTCTCCGTACAACCAAATCGGACGGCGCCCGGAAACCGCGCCGCCCAACTTTCTCCATCACGAGAGGTTTTCAGCGCACGCCCACGGGCTCTGCGCCGTCCGCACCACCGATGGCCCGCACAATCTCCGGTGGCAAACCGAAACGAACATTCTCCGGCATCACTTCCACTTCTTCGACGCTGCCGAAGCCATTCTGCCGCAAATAATTCACAACATCCTCCACCAGAACCTCGGGAGCTGAAGCTCCGGCAGTCACAGCGACCGATGTAACGCCACTCAACCACTCCGGCTGAATAGACCGTGAATTATCAATAAGATAGCCAATTGTCCCCAGATTCCGCGAGACCTCGACCAGGCGGTTCGAATTCGAACTGTTGGTTGAACCAACCACCAGCACCAAGTCGGCATTGTGCGCCACGTTGCGCACCGCCGTCTGGCGGTTCTCCGTCGCATAACAGATGTCCTGCGAGTGCGGCCCGGCAATCTTCGGAAACTTGATCTTGAGAGCCTGGATGATGTCGTGCGCCTCCGACAAACTCAGCGTCGTCTGCGTCAGGTAGGCGACATGCTCCGGATCAGGGACCACGAGGGCCTCAACATCCGCAACATTCGAGACAACTTGCGTCACATTCGGCGCCTCGCCCAGCGTGCCCTCGATCTCGTCGTGGTCACGATGGCCAATCAGCACCAGCGAATAGCCCTGCTTGGCGAACTTGACGGCCTCCAGATGCACCTTGGTGACCAGCGGACAGGTCGCGTCAATCACCTTCAGACCGCGCTGCTTGCTGATCTCGCGCACGGCGGGGGAAACGCCATGGGCGGAATAGATGACACGCTGGCCATTCGGCACGTCGTCGATTTCATGGACAAAAATCGCGCCTTTTTCCGCTAAATCATTGACAACATATCGGTTGTGGACAATCTCCCGACGCACATAAATCGGTGCGCCAAAAGTATCCAGTGCGATCTTCACAATATCGATCGCGCGTACCACGCCAGCGCAAAAGCCACGTGGCTTCAGCAGCAGAACCCTCTTCTGGTTGGGGGAAGACCCGGCGGGGATGCCTTGGGAAGTGGACTCAGAAGTCGTCGTTGTCACATTTGCAAGTATACCAATGGGGTGAATAAAAGACAGCAGAAAGAAGAAAACGAGCACCGCGAAAAAGAACACGCGCCCCCATTCAAAGGCCTCTCCCTGACAAATTTCCCACTGGAGAAGTCCCACGAAGCCGCAGGAGGCAATTCTGGCTTTGCTCCCCACCCGCTCTGTCATATAAGATTCATTCGACAGGGATTGCGCAATCGCAACGAAATGCCCTCCGAGCACCGGCCTTTCTGCGCACAATACGCCCCTCCCCTGCCCTTACAATAAGAAAACAAGCATCAAGGGCCTGTAGCTCAACGGTTAGAGCAGGGGACTCATAATCCCTTGGTTGGGGGTTCAAATCCCTCCGGGCCCACCAGATAAACAACTGAAAATATGGGTTTAACGAGTCACCATGGGGCGCTTACCCAAGGTGGCTTTATTCGTTTGGTGCCAGTTTTGACCCCTGTTGCGACAATCGGCTCATCGGAGGCACTATGAAGCAAAATGGCACTCCAAAGATCATTCGGCTGACAAAGACCAAGAACGGTTCCGCGCACAACGTCCCCTTGAACACCGTGGCTCTAGAGGCACTCAAGCAACAGAAGGAAGCTGTAGCCCACGAGGGTGGAGACCCGGTCTTCCCACGTCCCGGCCTCCGGTCCGATTGCCGCTGGTGGTTTGAACCCGCCCTGCGCGAAGCAAAGATCTCGGAATACACCTAGCACAACAACCGGCATACGTTTTGCTCCTGGCTTGCCATGGCCGGAGTGAGCACTCGGGAAATTCAGGTTTTGGCAGGACACAAGACCATCACAATGGCCGCGCGTTACGCTCATCTTTCGCGCGACGCCACGGCCTCAGCCTCGGAGAGGCTTGTTGGCTTGTTGGCTTGTAAAATTTGTCGTTGAGGAGTTGGAATCATGGCAAGAATCAGCGAACTGCATCAGAAGTGGATGAAAGAGCCAAAGTACCGGAAGGCCCACGCCACCATGGAAGATGAATTTGCACTGGCGAAGGTTGTGATTGCAGCCCGTAATGCGCAGGAACGACTCAGTCAGAACTGACCATCAAGATGGGGACGACTCAGCCGGTTGTTGTCAGGATGGAAGGCGGGCGAGTTCAGCCATCCCTGCGCACACTTCAACGTTTAGCGCAGGCAACGGGTTCCCGGCTTTCGATCCGCTTTGAGCCTTGCGCTGCGGAAACGCTACTCCGCTAAGCGTGCACGCTGAATTTTCAGCTACTACCCAAGCCGCTTAAAATTGATAACCGGGGAGCGACTTGTCCTGTTTTCGTTATTCGATATTCCAATATCTGCACATAGAGCGAGGAAAATGCAGGACAGTATATCTGCCAAAAGCCAGATATACTGTGGCCAATATGCATCGAGTCTTTGTAACTCTCGTTCTTATTTGCTGCGCTGCCCTTGTCTCGACAACGGGTGCTTATGGGCAACTGCTTCAGTGCTCGGGAACATCTGGTTCAAATGATCGCCATGAACCTGCGGCATTAAGGCAAGCTCCACACGGTGCGAAGAGAATTGCCAAACACACATTGCAAATCAGCTGGGCACACGGCGTTCGGCAGCTAATGGATAAAAGATGTAATGGCGATGGAATCGGAGGACAATGCTGGGAGTACTGTGGCTATAGTACCACTCTCCATCTTCACTACATTGGCCACGAGGATGAAGATTTATTTACAGGGGCGCTATTGGACGACGAGTCTGGCCAACTCTTACCGGGTGGCACTCTGGTGAATTTTTCTCCAAATAAAGAGATGTATTTGTCCGTATCACAACTGGATGGTAAAGACCTTTCGGATTGGAAGCTCTACGCAAGAAACGGAACGCTTCTTTGGGCAGGAGACAGTGGATTGGTTAGTAAAAGTGACACAATCCTAGCGGAATTCGAAGATGCAAAATGGTCATCTTCTGGAGAACTGCACACTTATTACATGGATTCAAAAAATAATAAGATTATGCTCAAGCTGATCCGAAAAACCGACGGTAAATGGAAATGGGTTCAGTTGAAATGACTGACACGAGATCACTCCTAAAAAGTGGGCTTGTCATTCGTTGATGCCAATGCACTCGTTGAGTGCCAAGATGCCAGAAACCTTGTACTGATCCCCCGCGACTTTTAGAAGCGCAAACAGCAACTCCCCAGCACGGAAGATGCTGGGGAGTTGCTGTTTCTCTCGTTCATATCGAATCAAAGCATTGTAAGCAATGCCCAGGATGCGCTCGTGGCCTAACAGGCCAGCCACTCCGGGTGATCCATGCGGGCGAATCGTCTCAGATCCGCCATTGGAATCAGGTTGCGGGTTCCGATTCTCCGGAAAGTGAGTTGCCGGTTGGCGAGCAGGTAATCCACCGAACGAACGCTGATGGACAGGATCTCTGCGGCCTCTTCGCGGCAAACCAGCAACTTGTCTTGTGGGGCAATAGCCGCCCGGACAGGCGGCTTCTTCAGGTCTTCAAGCAGCCTTCGAGGGGATTTCGGCACCAGCCAAACCGCCGAAGACACGGGCGGTCATTGGGCGGTCGCCGCTGCTGGGCAGAGAGAAGCAGTCGTGAGGCAAACTTTCAGCTAAGAGGCTAGTATTGCAGCAACTCTTCGTAATTTCCGACATAAACTCACTACAAGGAAACAACTCTTCCCAAGTGTTTCGCACAGTGATCTACCTCAAACTGGGAGCAGCATTGCCGACAATCCGTCAGGCGGTATCATAATGGCAACAAAATCGATCGGTGTTGAAACGATGCTCAAATATTTGCTGCTCGCATTATTTGGACTAACTATTTTTGCACCGTTTGGAGCCATTGCTTCAGCGGAGGATGATCTTTCTGGCTTTACTTTGGCGCAGTTGAATGCCGCAATTGCGAAGAGTGGAGTATTCCACAGACAGAAGATTTATTCGATTCTAACCTTCGATAGCGATGAACGTAGGGGTGCGAATCTTGCGATTCTCAGTGCCTCTCAGACAGGTTGGTATGTGACTGTTCTTCACCGCGTCAAGGGTGGCTTAAAGATTGAGTGGCGATCAGACAGGCTTCCTAACGATATCGCTGTAAGCTCTTCTAATAATTTAAAGATCGAGACCATGGATGATGGTGAGCAAGTTGTGGAGTTCTCTGGTTGTGCAGCCTTGATCGGCCTCTATATTTCTGGTCC
>DBTV01000049.1 GCA_002307235.1 Acidobacteriaceae bacterium UBA1307 | reverse complement strand
CCGTAGCTCAGCTGGATAGAGCGAACGCCTCCGGAGCGTTAGGTCGGGAGTTCGAATCTCTCCGGGCGCACCATCCCCCCAATATTCCCCTTCAATCCATCGTTCTGCACATGCGGGCCTCTATGGCTTGCGCTGCGCCGTCGACTCTTCGCTGACCTCTTCTTCGTCATCGAGCAGCCGCACATCGACCTGGAATTTTTTGTAGTTGCTCCATCGCTCGTCATCCGACACTCCCAGCGTCTTCCACAACAAAGTCATGTGGGCGTCGCAGTGAAAAGAGTCCATGAGCCAGACCGGACGCGTGGCGCCATCGGCGAGGGTTTCCATGTGACGCCGACGAATGACTGTCCATTTTGTTCCGGCCAGCACATGATCTCCGTCCACGAGCTTCTCGGCGACAATCTTTGCCGGATAAGCGTCCTGCGCATCGATCCAGATGCTGTACTTCCACTCCATGGCATCTTTTTTCGGCTTGTCACTTGGATGCACATCCGTGCGCGGCGTTGACTCGATGACCCAAGAGGCACGGCCATCGAGCAACTCCGCGCGCACCGCGCGATTCTCGAAGAGCGTCGTGAGGCTGTAGAGAGGTGTCGTCTCATCCATGACGCGCTGAAGGGAGTGCAGCGTGGTGTGATTCTTGGGCGCCATGCCCTTGCGTTCGGCAACGGCCTTGTCATACCGCGCCTGCTCTTCGGCAGCCAACTTGCCGGTCAGCGGCTTGCCATTGAGCTCAACAAGACGGCGATAGGGAAGGCCGCCGAGAAAAATGTTTTCATACTTCCAGGTCACCTCCTGGATCTTTTTCCCGTTCTTATCAAAGGCAATGTGATGCTTGAACTCCTCGTCGGTGTATTGCAGGCTGAGCTTGCGATTGGCATGCATTGCCGCGTGCATCTTTTCAATCAGCGCGGTCAGGTCTTTTCCTTCGGGCAGTTTTTCTTCGGCTTGCACTGCACCCATTCCGGTGCAGGCGAGCAGGGCGAATACGAGCAGGCAGACAACACGTCGGTTGCGCATCAGGAGTGAGCCCTCGCTATGATCTAGATAAAATGCGTGCGTGTCTTTGCTCAACACTCTAGCACCACCTCCGCGCACGCCGGTTCGCGCTTTGAGACGTGCGCAACTTCAGGGCAATCGTATTTGAAATTGCCTTCCGGCAATTTCACTGGCGAGGCAGGCTTCAGGTCGTCTTGAGGAAGGAGCAGGGGCATTCATGCCCCTGAAATTCCAGCGGAATAGGAAACGGCTTTTAGCCGCGGGCCTTTTCTTGCCAACGAAAAAATGTCCGCGCCTGAAGGCACAGATTTTCGCCGCCTACATTCAGCAGCATTCATGCCCCTGCTCCCTCCGGCCCCAATCCCGAGAAGCAGCAAGCCACCTCGGTGAACATCTAGCTGCATTCGAACTCCGATGTCGCAGACTATTTCTCATGTGTCAAAAAGAGGATTCTTGCGTCAGCCTTTGAAATCCTCACAATCGAGGTACCGCCAACATGCCCCTTCGGAAGAGCCCCTGTCACGGTCCAGACTCCACCCTCAAGTTTAGCCGTGTACGGTCTTTCTGCTTGAACCGTATTTCTCCCGTAGACAGGAGTCAGAACTGCCTCCGTAACAGCTATCGCAGTATCTCGGTCTGGAACAAAGCCTTCCCTAGGATGAAACGAATCCGCCCCTTGCATATCAATCAGCGCGGTCCGGTCTTTTCCTTCGGGCAGTTTTTCTTCGGCTTGCACTGCACCCATTCCGGTGCAGGCGAGCAGGGCGAATACGGCCAGGCAAACAACACGTCGATTGCACATCAGAAGTGAGCCCTCGCTATGATCTGGATAAAATGCGTGCGTGTCTTTGCTCAACACTCTAGCACCACCTCCGCGCACGCCGGTTTGCTTTTTGAGACATGCGCCCAGTCCCGCGCTCGCGAGCAGCCGCATATCGGCCTGTACACTGGAGAGTAACCCGCTCGCATCTGCGTGGGGGGAGGAGTAGACGATGGCATCGGTGATAGTACCGGCGAACCCCTCGGAGTCTCGCCCCGGACGGTTTGGCATCTATGGTGGCCGCTACGTGCCCGAGACGCTGGTCGCGGCGCTCGATGAGCTGGAGCACGCCTACAACGAGGCCAAGCAAGATCCGGCCTTTCAGGCTGAGCTGCACGACCTGCTGACCAACTACGCGGGCCGGCCCACGCCGCTCACCTTCTGCAAACGGCTGACGGAGTCGCTCGGCGGCGCGAAGATCTATCTGAAGCGCGAAGACCTGCTGCATACCGGCGCGCACAAGATCAACAACGCGCTCGGCCAGGCCCTGCTCGCCAGGCGAATGGGCAAAAAGCGCATCATCGCCGAAACCGGCGCGGGTCAGCACGGCGTCGCCACGGCCACCGTCTGCGCGCTGCTCGGCCTTGAATGCATCATCTACATGGGCGAGGTCGACATGGCCCGCCAGGAGCTGAACGTGCTGCGCATGCGGCTGCTCGGCGCCGAGGTGCGCGGCGTGGCCAACGGCTCGCGCACGCTCAAAGACGCCATCAGCGAGGCCATGCGCGACTGGGTCACCAATGTCCGCTCCACCTTCTACATTCTCGGCAGCGCCCTCGGCCCGCACCCGTACCCAACCATGGTCCGCGACTTTCAGCGCGTCATCAGCAAAGAGATGCGCGAGCAGATTCTCGCCCGCGAGGGTCGTCTGCCCACGGCCGTCATCGCTTGCGTCGGCGGCGGCTCAAATGCCATCGGTGCCTTCTATGAGTTTCTCGGCGACCGCGATGTCCGGCTGATCGGCGTCGAGGCCGGTGGCTATGGTCCCAAGCTCGGCGAAAACGCGGCCCGTTTTGAAGGCGGCGTCCCCGGCGTTTTGCAGGGCACGCTCTCTTATGTGTTGCAGGACGACAACGGGCAGATCGCGCTGACGCACTCGGTTTCGGCCGGGCTCGATTACGCCTCGGTCGGCCCCGAGCACGCCATGCTGCACGATACGAAACGCGCCGAATACATCTCCTGCGATGACGCGTCCGCGCTCGACGCGGTGGTGAAGCTGTCGCAGATGGAGGGCATTTTGCCCGCGCTCGAAAGCGCCCACGCCGTGGCCGAGGCGCTGCGACTTGCGCCGAAGATGGGGAAAGATGAAATACTGGTGGTGAACCTGTCTGGACGCGGCGATAAAGACATGGGCATTCTGGCCCATGAGCTGAAGATCCAGGGAGCCTAGCGGTTCAGGCCGCACGGCAAAGGTTAAAGAACAATGCCCATCGCTTTCAGGCACAAACCGGGATTGGTGGTCTACTTGACGGCGGGTGATCCGTCGCTCGAGGCCACGCGCGCCATCGCCCTTGCGGCGATTGACGCCGGAGCCGACGTGCTTGAGCTGGGCGTCCCCTTCTCCGATCCGATGGCCGACGGCCCCGTGATTCAGCGGGCCAGTGACCGCGCGCTTGCCCATGGCGTGAGCCTCAGAAATGTGCTGGCACTCTCGAAAGAGATTCGCGCCGCGCGTCCTGAAGCCGGCATCGTGATTTTTAGTTATTTGAATCCGATCATGCGCTACGGTCTGGCGAAGTTTGCCGACGACGCGGCCGCCGCGGGCGCCGATGGCGTGCTCGCCACCGACATGATCATTGAAGAGGCAGGCGACTACCTCGCCGAACTCGAACGCGTCGGTCTCGCGCCGGTCTTTTTGGCCGCGCCCACCAGCCCCGATGAGCGGCTGGAGGCCATCGCGCGTTATTCCAAAGGCTTCGTGTACGCCATCTCGCGTACCGGCATTACGGGCAAGCAGTCGTCGATGACCGGCGATGCCGCGACCCTGGTCAGCAAGCTCCGTCGATGGAGCAAGCTGCCGGTGGCCGTGGGGTTCGGAATCTCGAACGCGGAGCATGTTGCCCAGGTGGCAACCTTCGCGGAGGCGGCAGTCATCGGCAGCGCAATCGTTGAGTTGATCGAACGCTCAACCGCCGACGAGGCGCCAGGTGCTGTGACTCGATTTATCAAGGGTCTGCGCCTCGCAGAACTGGCGCCGGCCCGTTAACCCCGCAGGCGGTCCCCCGTGGCCGCAGATGATGTGTACAACTTGATGCACTGGCTTTTGCACGCAACGCCTGTTGCGTGTGCGACTAGAGCCCCGGTGCAGCGCGAGGATGGTATGACGCTCGAGCAATTGCGTAGCCGTGTCGACGAACTGGATCGCCAACTGGTAGCCCTGCTGAATGAACGGGCACAAACCGCGAAGCAGATCGGCCAGATCAAGGCCGCCTCATCGATGCAGGTCTACGTGCCGGGACGCGAAAAGCTCGTTCACGAGAATTTGCGCGCCGCCAACACGGGACCGCTGCCCGATGCCGAGCTCTTCCACATCTACGAACGCATCCTCGATGTGATGCGCGCGCTGCAACGCAACGAGTTGGCCTCCCAGAAAAATGCCCAGGCCGCGCGCGATGCGCAGCAGGGCCAGCCAGCGGACGCAAGATCGTCCGAGACAGGGAAATAGGTTCATGATCGTCGCAATGCAGGAAAATGCCACCGAAGAACAGATCTACGCCGTGATCGAAACCATGGAAGAGGTGGGCGTGCACGCTCATCGCACCACCGGCGAGTCGCAAACCATTCTGGCCGGCGTCGGTGCCACCGCCGAGCTGGACGTTACCACCTTCGAGGCGCTGTCTGGCGTTGAAAGCGTGCACCGCATCAGCGTGCCCTACAAGCTCGCCGGTCGCGCCTTCCGCCCGCAGGGCACCGTCGTTGAATTCCGCAACGGAGCCACCATCGGCGGCGACAAGATCGCCACCATCGCCGGCCCCTGTTCCATTGAGAATCGCGATCAGATCTTCACCATCGCCGAGGCCGTGAAAAAGGCCGGAGGCCAGTTTCTGCGCGGCGGAGCCTTCAAGCCCCGCAGCTCGCCCTACGCCTTCCAGGGCATGGGCATTCCGGGGCTCGAAATCATGCGCGAAGCCGCCGACGCCAACGGCCTCTGCGTCATCAGCGAGGTGATGGAGATCGGGCAGATCGAGCCGATGCTGCCGCTCGTCGATTGCTTCCAGGTGGGCGCGCGCAACACGCAAAACTACAACCTGCTGCGCGAACTCGGCAAGGTCGAAAAGCCCGTGCTGCTCAAGCGCGGCATTGCCGGAACCCTCGAGGAACTTCTGCTGTCGAGCGAGTACATTCTCTCCGGCGGCAACTACAACGTGATCCTGTGCGAGCGCGGCATCCGCACCTATGAGAAGGCCACGCGCAACACCATGGACATCTCGGCGATTCCGGTGCTCAAAAAGCTGACGCACCTGCCTGTCGTTGCCGATCCCTCGCACGGCACCGGCCGCCGCGAACTGGTCGCGCCCATGGCCAAGGCCGCCGTCGCCGCCGGAGCCGATGCCACCCTCGTCGAGATTCACCCCAACGCCGACAAGGCCGCCTCGGATGCCGCGCAGACCCTCTACCTCGACCAGTTCGCGAAGATGGTCGAAGACCTGCGCCTGATCGCCAAGGCGATTGGCCGCGATCTGTAAAGAACCGTTCGTTGTCAACAGCGGACCGTCGATGCAATGCTCGTCAGTGCTTCGACGGTCCGCTGTTCACTCGTTTCTGTTGTCATCTTGAGCGAACGGGGCCCCAAGCGTTTTTCAGCTTGGGGGTGGTGAGTCGAAAGAGCCGCGGTTGTTTTTTCAACGGAGGCTGGTGCCCCGAAATTTGCGCGTTCCTTTCTAAAAGCTCGCCTAACATGATTCCAATCTCGCGCGCAGACTGAAAACCTCGCCTCATTCCACAAACCTCCTTCCCACCGCCTCCCGCGCTAAGATAACCAAGACAGCGGTCTTCGCGAAGTTAGCGTCATTTGCGGAGTTTCTAACTCCGCAAACGGTGCCTGTTTCGCACTCCTCCACGCCGCTGCAAAGGGGCCTCCATGATCGAGCGCATCGCCATTCTGGGGACAGGACTTCTTGGCACATCGGTAGGATTGGCCTTACGCACGGCCGGCTTCAAGGGCTCGATCATCGGCTGGAATCGCGGCGTCGAAGGCGGCGAAGCCGCGCTTGCCGCTGGCGCCGTTGACACGCTCGCCGCCGATCCGATCGAGGCCGCGCGCGCGGCGCAGATCACCGTGCTTGCCACGCCCATTTTCTCCATCCTCGACTTCATGGAAAAGCTCTCCACCGTTCTCGGTCCCGAGCAGATGATTACCGACGTGGGCAGCACCAAGGGCGAGATCACCACCGCCGGCCAGCAGCTCTACAACCAGCCCGGCCGCGCGGCCTTTCTTCCCGGCCACCCCATGGCGGGCAAGGAGCGCGGTGGTGCCGATCTGGGCGAGGCCGCGCTCTTTCGCGGCGCCGTCTGGCTCTTCACCGACGCGGAGCTGGTGGAGCGCTCGGCCACGGCCAAGATGCTGGTGGCCGACTGGCGCGCCTGGGTTGCCGCCATGGGCTCCCGTACTCTCGATCTTGATGCCGAACGCCACGACGAAATCGTGGCCTGGGTCAGCCACCTGCCGCAGTTTCTTTCAACGGCCCTCAGCGCCCTGCTTGAAGAAAAGATCGGTGCCGCGCCCGAGTTGAAACAGGTGGGCGGCCGCGCCCTGCGCGAGATGACCCGGCTCGGCTCCAGCCCCTTTTCCATGTGGCGCGACATCGCCATGACCAACACCGCCGCCGTCGATCAGGCTCTGCAGATGCTCGAGCAGCGCATCCAGCACCTGCGCGAAAACCTGCGCAGCCCCGAACTGCGCGCTGAGTTCGAACAGGCCAACCGCTTCCGCAAAGACTAGAACCACAAGCCCGTCATTCAAAATTTTCAGGAGTTTTCTGGTGGACCCTATCGAGCTTTCCAAACAGGCCCGCGCCGACGCCATCGCCTCGATCCGGCGCTACATCGAAGCCAACTTCGAGGAACCGGTCGGCGAGCTGAAGGCTGGCATCTTTCTGGATTATCTTCTGGAGGAGATTGGGCCGGTCGTCTATAACCAAGCGATCCGCGATGCGCAAACCCGTCTGGGGCAGCGCGTCGCGGACTTGGACGGCGAGTTGTTCGCCGATGAGTTTCTCTATTGGCCGAAGCAGGACCAGAAACGTAAAAAATCGTAATAGTACCGATTCCTACGCCTTGTTTCCGATCTCTTCGCTTTCCTGCGTTTCCGCTTCCGTGGGCTCGGGCTTTTTCTCCGGGACGGACAGCTCCGTCACCGGATCAAGCGTCTTGAAGCCTTCGGCCTTGGCCGCTGCGCGCAGCCGTTCCGAGGCGGAGACAAAGATGATCTCCGTGGTTTGGAACATATCGCGCGCGGCAATCACTGCTGCTAACTGCAGAGCGTCGGGCCAGCGCAACCGGGTCCGATCGATCAGTGGCAGCGCCGCTTCCAGAACGGCTGGATTGAGCGGCTGCTGCACGGTGCGGGCAGACTCGCTGCGCAGACTATCGAGTGCCTGTGCTGCGGCCTCCCCGGCAATGTCGCCGGTGCGTTCCCGGTGACGGATGGCGGTGTAGACCTCCAGGGGCGTGGAGGCAGCGATCAGCTTGCAGTTGTCCTCAACCGTATCCAGCAGCGCGATCAGCGCCTCGGAGCCGGCGTCCAGAACGAATAGTTTCGCAAATGCTGTCGCCTCAAGAAAGTAGAAGCTCACTCCTCCCCCCGTTCCTCTTCCATGGTCTCGGACAGAGATTCGCCCTGCACGGCGACGGGATGGAAGCGCTGTGTCTCTTCGGGAATCCCTGCCTCGGCGCGGTTCAGGCGAATCGTGGTGGTCGGATACGCGGGCGTCTTCGGGTTGGCGATCTTGCTGGTCATCACCACGCCGCGTTGAATGGCCTCGGCCAGAACTGCCTGCCGGGACTCCGGATGCAGATTCCAACGATAGGCCTTGCGCGGCAAAAAGGAGTCGCGGAACCACTTCAGCGCGATAAAGGCGTGTCCGCCCCGCTCGGCCTCAGCCAGTGCCGTGCACAGTTCCTTGACGCGGGTGTCCATATCGGCGGGCAACAGCGCCTGCTGATCGTCATCCTCTTCGGCGACTGGTGCCAGGCGCGCGGCGCGTACGGGCCGGGGTGCGGCTTCGGCATCGTCGGTGCGCTCAAAATAAATGCGCAACTCGTCTTCCTCGGGGGACCAACTGTCGGCCAGGGCATTGCGGCGCTTCGAACGACCGCTTTCGCTGCATAGCTCAACGATGGCCTGATAGCCCGGAGGCGCTAAAAACTGCAAGGCCCGCGCCAATCCCGGGTCCTGCGAATACGCCAGTTCGTTCAGCGCATTTTCAATAATTTCTTCCGCTGCGGGAATGCTCAAGTGACCTACTTCTACGCTGCTTTGTGCAGCTTTGGACGCTTTCATCTTCACTCCGTAGCCGTGCCGAGAATGTCATTTCCCGTGCAACGGTCTTGTTCTAAATCCTGCGGGCATCCCGAGTTAGGGGCTTCGGAGGGGGATCCGTCCGCAAGACATACTTATCTTCATACGACTCGGTTGCCTTTGCTCCCAAAGGCTCTTGTACCCTATCGGCCGAATCGGTTCCAGGTTTCAGTGCAACGCAAGTTGGGAAATATCTTTTGATCCGTACTGGTAATTCGATTCCCCTGAATCTTTAGACTTGATTTTTGCGCTATCGTTCCAAATTTCAGTGTCGTCCTGCCTTCGGACCAGCGTATAAGCACAAAACACTATTGTATGAGCAATAGCGAACTAATATTACGATGTGGCAAGAGAAATCAGCAATCCCAATCAAATATTCCAACCCGGTTTTTTGAAAAAAGTTCCCTAACTATAAATTTTATGTTGGCCTGGAACTCCGTACAATGAACAATTATGCGTCGTAGTTTGCTGTTCCTGTTGCTCATTGCCTTGTTGTCAACCGGACCGAACGCCGATGGCTCCTCCTTTGATCTGCTCGGCCCGAAGGTGGACGTGCGCGTCAAGCGCGGAGCAATCACGCTCCCCATCGCACAGGTACCAAATCTGCAACCCGGAGATCGGCTTTGGGTTCACCCCGATCTTCCGTCCAGCCAATCCGAGCGATTCGTGCTCGTCATCGCCTTTCTGCGCGGCGTCACCAACCCGCCGCCCAACGAATGGTTTACCCGCGTCGAAACCTGGCAGTCCAACGTCCGCAGCGAGGGCGTCTTCGTCACCGTGCCCACCGAGGCCCAACAGGCGCTCATGTTCCTGGCTCCCGAGACCGGCGGCGACTTCAATACCCTCCGCAAGGCCGTCCACGACCAGCCCGGCTCCTTCATTCGCGCCAGTCAGGACATGCAGGCCGCTGGCTGGGACCGCATGCGCGTCGAAGCCTACCTGTCGCACATCCGCGCCAACGCCCAGATCGATCAGAAGACGCTCAAGGAGCGCGCCGAGCTGGCCACCCGCAGCCTCGGCCTCAAGCTCGACGAAAGCTGCTTCTACAAGCCCGCCGATCAGCAGGCTGCCTGCCTGATGCAGAATCCCGAGGGCATGGTCTTCGACGATTCCAACGCTCAATCCCGCGTCGCGCAGTTGGCCAGCGGTTCCACCGCCGACCTGATGAACAACATCAGTTCGTCAAGCATGGGCGGCGGCGGCGTCTACAGCGCCTACATCGGCGCCGTCGTCGACGTGGCCAAGATCTTCTCTTCGATGCACACCGCCAAATTCCAGTACATCCCCGGCCTGGCCCTGCCGCAGGGAGACACGCTCAACATCAAGCTGAATACGCCGCCCTCGTTCCGCAACCCGAAATCGGTGGTCGTGCTCGCCCTGCCGCCCATCGGCCCAGCCAAGCCGCAGACCCTGCGTGCCGTCAATCCGACCGACAGTTTCTGCGCGCAGAAACCCGGTCTGGTGCTGCCCGCTGACGGCGCTCCCCTGTTTTTTGCTACTGAAATGGCCCACGATCTCAAGCTGCACGTCGAGCCGTCCGCCTCCACCAAGCAGCAGACGCTCGATCTGCCGCTGACCGTCGACCTCGAAAAGGGTGGTCTGGTGCTGGCGCAGGCCGCGCCCGCCCTGCCCGAAGGCGATCTGGTCGGCGAGCTGCGCGGCAAGTGGGGCTTCGACGACTGGACCGGCCCCCGCTACAAGCTCTACTCCTCCGGCCCTGGCAACTGGACCGTGCCGGCCGCCGATCTGTCGGCTCTGGTTGTCGGTCGCGACGATACTCTGCACCTCGATGGCCCCAGTCCGCTCTGCATCGATCGCATCGAAAAGCAGACCGAGGCCGCTCCGGCAACCAAACTCGTCTGGAAGAGCGCGAAGCCCGGCCAGCTTGAGCTGACCCTGCCCATGAAGGATGCGCAACCCGGTGCCGTCACCCTTGCGATTCACCAGTTTGGACAGGAAAGCCCCCAAAAAATCGAGGTCAAGGCCTACGCCGATGCCGCTTCGCTCGACCGGATCACACTGAGTGTCGGCGACACGGAGGCCATACTCAAGGGAACCCGGCTCGACGAGGTGGCCCGCGCCGAGCTCGACGGCGTTCTGTTCCTTTCCGGCGAACTGAATCGCGCCGGCGACGCTGACCAGCTCACCATGAAGACCAGCGCATCCACGGCCAAACTCGTCGCCGGGAAAAAATACCTTGCCCGGGTGGAGTTGGCCGATGGCCGCTCCATCAAGGTTCCGGCCACGGTGCTGCCGCCGCGTCCGCAGGTCGCCCTGCTCAACAAGGGCGTGCAGGCTGCCGTCGCGGTCGCGGGCGTTCAGCTCGGCAGCCCGGACGATCTGCCCCTCGGCGGGCGTCTGGTCTTCTTCCTCAAGTCTGTGGTGCCGAATAACTTCCCGCGCGATCAAAAGATCGAGCTGGCCTCGGTCGACGGGGACTTCCATGCCGAGCTTTCCGTCGCCGACGGATCGCTCATGCTGGGCGACGCGCGCACCGCCATGGGCAGCTTTGAGCCGCTCAAGCGCTTCGGCGCCTCGGCCTTCGGCCCCATCCGCCTTCGCGCCGTCTCCGCGCATGGGGTCGCCGGGGAGTGGATTCCGCTGGGGACCCTCGTCCGCCTGCCCAGCCTCAAGGATCTGCGCTGCCCGCGCGCGGTTGCCAAACCCTGCATCTTGGCTGGCAGCAACCTCTTCCTGGCCTCGGCCTTCTCGGCGACGCTGGACTTTGCCGCGCCCGTCGAGGTCTCGCTCGAGTACACCGAGGCGCAGATCACCGTGCCAAGACCCACCAATGGCGTGCTTTACATGAAGCTACGCGATGACCCCGGCGTGGTGCAGACCATCACACTGCCGGTGACGCCGGTTGGCGCGCCCGAGACAAAGACTCCGGCTGCGCCTGCCTCTCCAACCGCCTCTGCTGTCCCCGAGCCTGCATCTTCTAGCCCCGCCGTTCCGCAGGAGGGTGCTCCCGAAGCCGTGCCCGCAGCCAGCAACGAAGCCGCCTCCAAGCAGCCATAATTTTTCATGGGTCGAAAAATAAGGTCAGGCAATGAAAAACGCCCGTCTCCGCAAGGGAGACGAGCGTTTTTCGAAAAGGGAGAAGGCGAGACTTAGCCGAAGTAGGCGGCGTTCTTCGCGGCGAAATCGGCCTTGTCGGCCGGCAGTTCGTCTGCCGAGAAGATCGCGGTGGCAGGGCAAACCGAAGCGCAGCTGCCGCAGTCGATGCAATCATCGGGGTTGATGAAGAGCTGGGAAACGGTCGCGGCGGCGGCATCGCCTTCCGCGGGGGCAATCGCGCCGGAAGGACACTCCGCTACGCAGGCAAAATCCTTGACGCATGCATCGGTAATCACGTAAGCCATTTGGAAAAACTCCTTTGAACCTTGGGCAAAAGTTTGGGCGAATGTAAGCACAATCGTCCAGCATCTTGAGGCTAGCGGAGTGGCGACGGGGGCACTGTGATCCGAATCACGGATCGCGAAAGCGCCTCCCTGTATGCGATACCGGGAAATCTTCTTCTGGAATTTACCGGGCTTTGACCTTCTGTTTGTATGAGTTGGGCCATGCTGCTCGCATGGACACCGGAGAGGTTCTTGGAAGGGCCAGAAGCTGCACGTGCTGGAACTGGAAGTGCGCCCTGATGAGCGCGACGGTGCGTACCTCGCTCTATGGACTGGCTTTAGCGCGGGGCCACGCCGAGGGGCGCGCCGCGGTTCTGCTGGTGGAAATGCTCTATGTATCGCTGACCGCCGGTCTTTACGCCGGGTGGCAGCAGAAGGCTCTCGAGCTGCGCTCGCATCTCGTTGGAAACATGATGGTTGTCATCGGCGTTCCGGGCCTGTCGCAACTGCTCGACTGGGCCGCGCACCGGGCCGTGGGGGCGGCGGCACCGCAGCGGGCGATTCTGGCTTCAGCGGTTTTTACCCTGCTTTCAGCCCTATTTCACCTGCATGTGATGCGGCGTGGTGCCTTTTTAACCGGAAAAGGCCGGTCTTTGACCTCGGATTTTAGGCAAATGCCGCGTTTGGTCCTCGAGTTTCTGCAGAAGCCGGTGATTCTGGCGCAGAATCTTGCACCATTCCTAGCGCAACCAAAGCGGTCCGCCAACCGGGCCCATTCTCTATCGCCTTCAGGAGAAATGCTTTAAGGGCGCGTCGGGCCGAAGACCCGGATGCGGACGCCAGCGCTGACCGCATAGGAGCTCATGGCGCCGAAGGTGAACTGAGGCCAGCGCTGATACTCCATATCTCCTCTGAAATCAATGCGTTTGCGCCATCGGACGTCGGTGCCGCCGCCGAGGGTGAGCACGGCGTAGCGTCCAGTGGCTAAGTTGTAGGGATAATTAAAGTTGCCGAGCCCGCCCAAAACCTTGCCGTAGGGCTGGAAACGACCCCATGCGTGGTGATAACGCACGCCGATTGAGTAAGTTTCGGCATGAACGTTGGCGCGCTGGCGGTATTCGAGACGGCGCATTTCGGCTTCAAGCCCCAGCGGGCGGATGGAGTCGGCGTCGACAAAGGCTGTGTATCCAGCAAGATGGCGCGATCCGTAGCCGAGTTCGGCGTAAGAGGCCATGGCCCCGACGGAGATGCGCAGCCGACCCGCGTCACCGTCCGGAACTACCTGAGCCGAAAGCCGTTGCGCGCCCAAAAGCGATAAAACCCCGGCCGCGAAGATCCACGAAAATCTGTGCCAAAAACAGCGCAAAAACCTGCTTTTTCGTGTCAGATTCGTGCGTTTTTCCGGCGTTTTTTGGCCGCTGCCGAGCGATGTTTGGGTCCTGTTCATGGTTTATCCGGTCTGCGCCTCATGAGGAGTATTTCGGCCGGCAATGCCGCCGGCCGGTCGGTCTACTTGGTGACGGTGAGGGTGATGGTTCCGTAGTGAATCACGTTGCTGTTGATTCCCGTCCCGGTGATCTGGAGGGTGTAGGTGCCGGGAGCGGCGCTCGCGGAGGAGAAGGAGTTGGAGCAGCCGGTGGCGGCAAAGGCGGAGAGCAGGAGCAGGAAGCTCGCGAGCAGGGTTCTCCAGCCCTTGCGGCGGCGGACGAGGAGCAGGAGAAGGCTGGCGGGGAGGCCGAAACCGGCGAGGAGCATTCCACCGGTCGAGGCGCGGCGGGCGGCAACGGTTCCACCCGTGAGCGGGTAGCCGGTGTCGATGGTGAGCTGCGCGGTCGCGGTGCCGTTGGCGGGCAGGGTGACGGTGTTCGGCGAAAAGTGGCAGGTGACGGCGGCGGGCAGCGAGGCGCAACCGAGTCCAATGCTGTCCGTGAAGCTGTTGGCCGAGGAGAGGTTGACGGTGACGGTGGCGTTCTGGGTGGTGGCGAGCGAGAGGGTCGCGGGGCTGAGCGTGACCTGGAAGTTGGTGTTGACGATGGCGAGGCTGGTGGGAGCCGAGGCCGAGGCGGTGTGCAGGGCGTCGCCCGCGTAAGTCGCCACGATGGAATAGTTTCCGGCGGCAATGTTGGGCACCAGGGAGGCGACGCCGGAGGCGTCGAGCGAGGCCGAGCCGATGGTGGTGGAACCGGTGGTGAAGGTGACCGTGCCGGTGGGCGCGGTGGTGCCCGAGGCGGGAATGACGGTGGCGACAAGCACGGCCTGGGCGCTGGAGCCGGAGGTGATGGTGGTTCCGACGCTGGTGGTGGTGGCGATGGTGCCGACGGTGAGGGCGGCGGTGCCATTGCTGGCAGCGTCATCGGTGTCGCCGGAGTAGGCGGCGGTGACGGTGTAGTTGCCCGCAGCGAGGGCGGTGCTGCTGACCGAGGCGGTTCCCGCAGTATTGAGCGTGGCGGTGCCGAGGGTGACCGAGCCCGCCGTGAAGGTGATGGTGCCGGTGGGGGTTCCGCCGTTGCCGGTGACCCGTGCGGTGAAGGTGATGGTGGACTGGACGACGCCGGGGGTGGGCGTGATGGCGAGGGCGGTCTGGGTGGTGGCCTGGACTACAGTAAGCGGGAAGGCTGCCGAACTGTTGCCCGCGTCATTGGCGTCCCCGGCGTAGGTGGCCACGATGGAATAGCTGCCGGGGATGAAGACGGGGGCGATGGTGGCGACGCCGGAGCTGTTGAGGGTGGCCGAGCCGAGGGTCGTGGTTCCGGTGGTGAAGGTGATGGCGCCGGTGGGAGTTCCGCCACCGGAGGCGACCGAGATGCTGGCGGTGATGGTGGTGGCCGCTCCGGCAATGCCGGGGGTGGGGGCGGCGGCGAGAGCGAGAAGGGTGGTGGCCTTGTTGACGGTCTCGGCCAGAACCTGGGAGGTGCTGGTGCCGTTGCCGCCGTCACCACCATAGACGGCGGTGATGGAGTGCGCGCCGACGGCCAGCCTGCTGGTGCGATAGGTGGCCACGCCACCGGAGAGGGAGGCGGTGCCGATCAGCGTGGTGCCGTCGAGGAAGGTGATGGTGCCGGTGGCGGCGGTGCTGTTGGGCGAGAGCACGGTGGCGGTGAGGGTGAGCGGGGCTCCGTAGTAGGACGGGTTGGCCGAGGAGCCGATCTGCGTGGTGGAGGCCGATTGCACCAGTTGGACAAGCGTGGCCGAGGTGCTGCCGAGGACCTGCTGGCTGGTGTTGCCCTCAAAGACGGCGGAGATGGAGTGGCTTCCGGCGGCGAGGGTGCTGGTGGCGTAGGTGGCGACGCCGCTGGTGCTGGCAACCTGGGCGAGCAGGGTCGATCCGTCGTAGAAATCAATGGCTCCGGCGCTGGGGGTGAGGCCGCCGGCGACGGGCACGACGGTGGCGGTGAAGGTGATCTGCTGGCCGACGGAGGCCGGGTTGACGCTCGAAACCAACTGAACGGTGGTGGACTCGTTGATCTGCTGCTCAAGCGCGGCAACGCCGTTGTCGGTGGAGGTGCTGGCGAAGTGGCCGGAGTCGCCGCTGTAGGTGGCGGTGATGGCATGGAGACCGACGGGCAGCGCGTTGGAGGTGAAGCTGGCGGTGACGGTCGTCCCCGCGCCGGTGACGGCAACGGCGGTGGCGATGGCGGTGCCGCCGGAGTAGAAGCTGACGGTGCCGGTGAGGTTGCCGGTGCTGGCTCCGGTGACGACGGTGGCAGTGAAGGTGAGGTTTTGGCCGTAGGGAGCCGGGTTGAGGCTGGAGCGGAGGGAGGTGGTGGTGGAGTTGACGGCGAGGGCGTCGCCAACGAGTTCGATGTCGAGCGGGGCATTGGCGGTGTCGCCGGATTGGCCGAGATTGATGTTGCCAAGGAGCGGATCGCCGGAGGTGGAGGGGGCAAAGACGGCGCCGATGACGCAACTGCTGTTGGAGGCGAGCGCACCGGTGCTGCAGGTGGTGGTGCCGGAGTCGAGTGCGGCGTTGGCGTCGGGGGTGATGGCAGAGATGTCGAGGGCCGCGTTGCCGTCATTTTCGACGGTCTGGCTGAGAGGCGAGGACTTGTCGCTCTGGCGGACCGGGGTGGCGGTGTAATTGAGGGCGACGAGGTTGCCGACGAGCTTGCGGACGATCATGTTGAGGGTGTCGGCGAGGTAGAGATTGCCCTTGCCGTCGAGGGCGAGGCCGGTGGGTCCGTAGAGGGAGATGGTGTTGAAGGAGCCGCCGTAGTAGTTGCTGCCACCCCTGTCGACGAGCAGGGTGGTGATGGTGCCGGAGGGTGCGAGCTTGCGGATGGCGCTGTTCTGGCGGTCGGCGATGTAGAGGTTTCCGGCAGCGTCGAAGGCGAGCCCGCAGGGGGCGTAGAGTTTGGCGATGGTGGCGAGGCCGTTGTCGCCGGTGTAACCCGCGAGGCCGGTTCCGGCGACGGTGGAGATGACGCTGGAGGCGGGAACGATGAGCCCGCCAACGGCGGCAACCTTGCGAACGCGGTTGTTGGCCGAGTCGGGGATATACATGTTGCCCGCAGCGTCAAAAGCTACGGCGTAGGGACTGTTGAGCCCGGCGGCGGTAGCGAGGGCGCCATCGCCAGAGTAGGTGCCGCTGCCATCGGTGTTGATGGTGCCAACGCCGGCGATGAGGGCGATGCTGCCACTGGTGTCGACGCGGCGGATGCGGTGATTGCCGGTGTCGGCGATGTAGAGATTGCCGTAGCGATCGACGGTGACGCCGAGGGGCTGGTTGAGCGTGGCGGCGGTGGCCGCAGCGCCATCGCCAGAGCTGCCGAGGGTGCCGGTTCCGGCAAAGGTCGAGATTAAGCCGGTGACGGCGTCGACCATGCGGATAACGTTGTTGCCGGTGTCGGCAATGTAGAGGTTCCCGGCGCCGTCGAGGGCGATGCCGCTGGGGGAGTTGAGCGAGGCAGCGGTGGCCGCTGCGCCGTCACCGCTATAGGCCGGGTTGCCGTTGCCGGCGAAGGTGGCGATGAGGCCGGTGGAGGCCGAGACCCTGCGAATGCGGTGATGGAGGCTGTCGGCGATGTAGAGATTTCCGGCGCCGTCGAGGGCGACGCTGGTGGGCAGATAAAGCTCGGCGGAGGTGGCGGCGCTCCCGTCGGCGATGGCGCCAAGATAGATGCCGTCACCGGCGGCGGGGATGAGGTTGCCGGGGGTGAGGACGCCGAGTCCGCCGGAGCCAGTGCCATAGATGAGGGCGGTGGCGAGGCGGTTGCCGCTGGTGTCTTTGAGGACAATGGCGCCGAGACGGAGGCCGGGGACGGAGGGAGTGAAGGTGACAGCCTGGGTGCAGGTGCTGCCGATGGTGGCAAGCGTGGCTCCGGCGCAGGTGGGCGCGGTGGCGGCGGCGAAGTCCAACCCGGAGCCGCCAAAGGTGAGCACCTGGACGGTGGCCGCGACGGTGCCGGTGGCGGTGGCCGTGACGGTGACGCTCTGCGCCGAGGAGGCTGTGCCGACCGCCTGCGCGCCAAACTGCGCATGAAGGGCCGGGGCAAAGAGTAGCAGCGCGAGGGGGAGAAGAGCTCGTCCAGTGGTCGAGAGACGAAGCAAGCCTCGGCGCAGCGCCGAGCGGGTGTTCCCAGAAACAGCAGTCATGAAGGGCTCCGGGGCGTACCGGGATCGTATGGATAGATCTTCGGCCTAAAGGCCCAGGTCTTGATGAGAAAAGGTCAATATTGCATGTTCTTTCACGATCCGGCGGTCTGAACGATGAAAGCATCGGGCTGCGAGGGGCTGTCGGCGCGAAGGGAAGACGAAACCATGTGCAGCATTTTTCCGAATGCACGTAGACTTTTTCAGCGGCCTGCACCCATTGCAAAAATGTCATGGCCCCTGATCCCGAGCTTCCCGCCTTATACACTAAAAGCCGTATGCCGCACGCACTGCTCATCATCGCCGAAGTCATCACCACCGTTCTTACCCTTGCGGGCATGGGCTATTTTGTGGCCGCGCTGTGGGCCGCCGCCGGTTTTCTGCGCACGCGCAATCTGGACCAAAGAAACTTCGCCCCCGCCGTGAGCATTCTCAAATCGCTCAAGGGTTGCGACCCCGGCATGCTCGAGGCCTTTCGCACGCACTGCCGGCAGGACTACGCGGGCAACTACGAACTGCTGTTCGGCGTGGCCGACGCTGCCGATCCGGCGCGGGCCGCCGTCGAGCAGTTGCAGAGGGAATTCCCTCAACTGCCGATTCGTCTGCTGCACTGCCCCGAGCAACTCGGATCGAATAAAAAAATCTCGACGCTCATGCAGATGGAGCGCGCGGCGCGCTACGACTATCTGCTCATCAATGACTCGGACATCGCGGTTACACCGCACTATCTCACCGACGTGATGCGGCGCTTCTCGACCGAGGAAGGCGCGCCTGAGGTCGGCATGGTCACCGCGCTTTATCGCGGCCGCGCGCATCGCACGCTCGGCTCCTACTTTGAATCGATGGGCATCGCCACCGACTTTCAACCCGGCGTGCTGCTGTCGATCAAGGTGGAGGGCGGCCTGCATTACGGGCTCGGCTCAACGCTCGCCGTCAGCCGCAAGGCATTGCAAGCGGCAGGCGGCCTCAAGGCACTGGCCGACGAACTGGCCGACGATCACGTGATGGGCAAGCGCATCGATCAGGCCGGCTTCCGCGTGGTGCTGGCCGGCGAGGTGGTCGAAACCAGCGTGCCCGCCTATCGTTGGCGCGCATTCACCGACCACCAGTTACGCTGGCTCCGCACCGTGCGCGACGCGCGGCCCGGCGGCTACTTCGGCATGATCTTTACACATGGATTTGGATGGGCCGTCATCAACGCACTTGTCTGCGCAGGCAGCGCACTGAGCCTTGCCCTGCTTGCCGCGAGCCTTTTGCTGCGCCACGCCATGGCAACGGTGATTGCCGGACGCGTGCTCGACGACCAGCAATCGATCTCTGCCCTGTGGCTGCTGCCCGCCCGCGACCTGATGCAGATGGCGTTGTGGATCGCAGGCTTCTGCGGCAACACCATCGTCTGGCGCGGCGAGCGCTTCACGCTCAAGAACGGAAAGCTGGTGGCGCGGGGGTAGCGGGCTCGCGGAGTTAGCGGGGCTAGCCGAGTTAGAAAGTTAGCGGAGTTAGCGAATTAGCGGAGTTAGCGAATTAGCGGCGTTAGCACGTTGGCCGAGTTAGCTGGTTAGCGTGTTATCTGAGTTAGCAGGTTAGCTTCGTTGGCGAGTTAGCTTCGTTCGCAAGTGAATGCGCCCGTCCGATGAACGCGCAGCAAGACCGGAGCCCTTCACCCGCGCTCCTCGTTCCCCGGTCTCTAGTCCCTAGCCCCTGGTCCCTAGTCCCTACGTCCCTGGTCCCTAGCCCTACGCCCCTCGTCACGCGCTGGCGAACTTCACCTCGGAGCGAACGGCCTCGTAGTCGATGCTGAGGCACTCGCCCAGTTCGTTGAACTCCGCCTCCCAGCGCAGACGGTCCTCGGGCTCCAGCGAGGTGAGCGCGTAGGAAGAGGTGCGCAGAATCTCGTACCAGACATTCTGCGCCTGCCACAGATTCAACTCGAAGGGCATCTCCATCAGGCCGCGGGCCAGATTCAAGGCGCGATCCAGCGCCTCGAAGGAGCCCGAGGACATCTGCAACGCAATCATCGCACGGCGCATCTTTTCATCGGCGATAAAGGTCAGCTCATTGCTTTCAAGCGTGACCTGATCGGACTTGGCCAGCGCCAGATAGGAACGCAACTGCGCCTGATCGATCGGGTCGGATTGCAGCACGCGGCGCAGCCCGGCGTTGATCGCAAACCCCGCGGCCAGGTTCAATGCCGGAGGCTTGGGCAAACCGGCCTGCGAAAGGTAGTGCAACAGGCTGGCGTGATCCTGATAAATGCTCGTCAGCGAGCTCTCGATGTCCGAGAGCGTCGAGTCGAGAATCATGCGAATGATGCGGCGCTGCTCGTCGGTGAATAGCGAGGTCAGCGAGTAGTCGGCACTGCCGTAGACGCGATCGATCAGCCGGATCGCCTGCGGGAAATCGGCGCGCAACACGCTGTCGGCGGCCTCGGCGGCAAAGGACTCGAACTCGGCGGCGGCCACCTCGGCATAGGGCTTCACGGCGGCGGTGATGTTCTGATCGCCAAAGTGCAGCACGGCAAAGGAAAACATCTCGTTGTGCCCGGTGATGGCGTTGGTCACATCGATGCGCCCGAGCGCCATCCGCCCGCGACCCGAGGTATAAATGTCATTCGAGATGCGGCGAATCCGGTAGCAGAACAGCTCCGTCTCTTCGGCAAAGGAAGAGAAGACCGAGCTGATGGCGTAGTGCGCGGCCACCTGTTCGAGTTGCAGAGCCATGGTGCGCACGCATTCCTTGTAGATGGCGGCGCCGTCGCCGGCCGAGGCGACATTCGACTTTGCCTTGGCCAGCAGAGACAAAAACGTCGGCTCAAGTTTTTCCGCCTGCAGGCCGAAGTGGCGGCGCGCCAGTTGCAGCACGCGCGCGGCATAGGCGATGATCTGCACCGTTTCAATGCCCGAGATGTCGTCGAAGAACCAGCCGCAACTGGTGTACATCAACATCGCGTTGCGCTGCAATTCCATCAGCTCAAGGGCGCGGATGCGTTCAAAATCCGACAGTTGATGCTGCTGCTGCGCCTTCAAAAACTTGTTGACCGTATCCTGTTCGCGATCGAGCACGACGTCGATGTAGGCATCGCGCGCGGCCCAGACGTCTTTGAACAGTTTCTCGCCCTCCTGCTCGGTCAGCGGAATAATCGCATCGCGCAGCCCGTCGAGCGCCTGCCGCAAGGGACCGCGCCAGGCCTGATTCCAGCCCGGCTTGCCACCGTTACAACCGCAGTCCGAACGCCAGCGCTCAACGCCATGCGCGCAGCTCCACGAGGTGTTGTCGACGATCTCGCACTCGTACTTGGGCGGGAACAGTTCAAGGAAGCTGCCATAGTTGGTCAGGCGCACGCTCTTGTCGCGCTCAAGCAGGCGCAGCGCATAGGCCAGCGCCATTTCGCCATGCGGATGATGATGGCCGTAGGACTCGCCATCGGTGGCCACATGCACCAGTTGCGCCTCGTCGCTGTCGGTCTCGCGGAAGCCGGTCTTCAGACGGTTGGCAAAGGATTCGCCGGAGTTGAGCAACCCCTCGAAGGCAATGGCGCGCGAGACGGGACCATTGTAGAAAAAAACATTGAGCGTGGCTCCCGAGGGAAAGCGCATCAGATACGGGTGCGTCGTATCGACGCTGGCCTCGGGCGTATCGATCCACTCGGCACCTTCATCGAGCGAGCGAATGCGCAGACACTGATGCGGCGCCAGCAGCGTGAATTTGACGCCGTTTTCGGCCAGCAGTTCGAGCGCGTTGGTGTCGGCGGCGGTCTCGGCCAGCCACATGCCCTCGGGCATGTAGCCGTAGTGGTTCTTGTAGTCGGCAATGCCCCAGCGAATCTGCGTAATGCGATCGCGGCGGTTGGCCAGCGGCAGAATCATGTGGTTGTAGACCTGCGCCATCGCCGAGCTGTGACCGAAGAAGGCCTTGCGGCTGCGGCGCTCGCCTTCAAGAATCATCCGGTAGGTGCGCGGCGCATTTTCCTTGAGCCAACTGAGCAGCGTCGGTCCGACGTTGTAGCTGATACGGGCATAGTTATTGACGATGCGCGTGATCTTCTGCTTGTCGTTGACGATGCGGGCAGCGCTGTTGGGTGCGTAGCACTCGGCGCAGATGCGGTCGTTCCAGTCGTGATAGGGCGCGGCGGAGTCCTGCGTCTCGACCGTCTCCAGCCAGGGATTCTCCCGCGGCGGCTGGTAAAAGTGACCATGAATGCAAACGTAGCGCTTGGCTGCCATATCCCATTCCGGCGCGGCCAAAGATTGTGTTGGTGTGCGCGGCCGCTTCGCCTATTGTAGGCCCGGGTTGGCCGTGGACTACGCAAGATCGCATGCTCTCCACAGGTACCAACTCGCAACGGAACGGAACGGGGCCCAGCGTTTTCCCCTTTTGAGCAGGACCTCGGATTGAGGCAAGTCCGCCGCCTCCAGCGGCCGCCGCTTGGGTAAACGCTGAAAGGTCAGGGCATAGCCCTTGCGCACGCCGTAGTCGGTCGCAGGCAGCACGTCGGGCCGGCCCAGGCGGAAGATCAAAAGCATCTCGACGGTCCAGGGACCGATGCCGCGCACCTCGGTCAGCCGCGCCACAATCTCCTCGTCCGCCATCCGGCGCAGGACCGACGACGAGGGCACCGTGCCGTCAATGGTCTTCGCCGCCAGATCTCTCAACGCGCGCAACTTGCCCGCCGAAACTCCGGCCGCGCGCAGCACCGCGTCGTCGGCCGCAAGCAAGGCCTCGGGCTCCGGGTCGCCGCCAAAATGCGCCCGCACGCGCCCATGAATCGCCGCCGCGGCCCTGGCGTGCAACTGCTGATAGAGAATCGATTCCAGCAGCGCAGCAAAGGGCGAGGCCAGCGTGTCGAGCCGCAGGGTGAACGGCCCGGCGCGGTCAATCAGCGCGCCCAGTTTGGCGTCGGCATCCTTGAGAAAAGAAACTGCCTCGGCGGCATCAAAGGGGAGCTTGCGGCGGCGTCCGTCGTTGATCATGCCTGGAGTGTACTCGCCGTATCGACATATACGGCAAGCAAAGAGAGCTCAGAACTACAGCCCAAGATGAGTCAGAAAGGATTGCGGGAGAAAGAACAACCGCAGATCCTTCGGCTCACCGCCCCCAGGCTGAAGAAAACGCCCGGGGCCCCGTTCGCACAGGATGACATTTCCGCTAGAGCCTCTCTACTCCGGCAGAACCTCAATGCCGGTCACCGTCGCATAGCCCGCCACTGGCACAAACTGCAGCAGGAGCTTGCCCTGCGCGTTGGGTTCGAGATGCGCGCAACGGCGCACCAGCGCCTGGTCCGGCCGCGCCTCGCGCGCCAGATCGAAATTCTTCAACAGCTCACTGCCGTTGCAGAAGACGTTGAACCGATGCGCCACCGGGGGATGCTCGGCGTCGGCGGCAAAGGCCTGGTTCCAGGCCCCGCTGCGCGCCGCAAAGTGCAGGAGAAGACTGTATTTGCCCGGCGCGACCGGAATCGCGTACGAAAAATTGCCCCAGCGCTCACTCTCATACAGCTCCGGATCGCCGACGCCCGCCACCGGCGCGGCATAGCTGGCCATCTGCCCGCCCTCAAAGAAGTTATCCGGGCTCCACCAGTGGCTGTCATTCGAGTAATAGGGCGTCGGACGGGGAAGCAGGCGCACGGGGCGCATCTGCCCGCGCAGCCCGGGCAGAATCTCGATGCCCGAAAGCGTCGCCCGCTGGCCCGCCTCGCCGGCAAACTCCAGCGTCAGATAGCCGTCGGCGGCGGGGGCAATGTCGGTAAAAACCTTCACGTCAGCGGTGCGGCTGGCTCCGGCGTCGGCCACCAGATCGAAGCGGTCGAGCAGCGCCCTGCCACCCGCGCGAACGGTAAAGATGCGGCTGCCTTCGCCGCCCGCATCCAGCCCATAAACGGTCTCGGCAAAATATAGATGCAGTTCGTAGAGGCCCGGCTTGAGCGGAATCCGGTAGCGAAACTGCCCCTGGCGACTGGTGCGATAAAAGCCCGCGTCCTGGGTGCGCGCGATGTGCGTGGCTGCGTTTTTGGTCGCCGTACCGCCCGTAAACCACGTATCGGCCTGCCAGAGCTTGCCCGCATGGTCCACCTGACTGCGATTTGAGCCGGCCAGGATGCGCACCTCATCGCCGGCCGGCGGACCGATGGGCGCAGCCTCTGGCGAACTCGCAAGCGGAGCCGGCAACGCCGACGCGGCGCGATGCCGGTGCTGCAACAGAAAGCTCGCCCCCACCCCAGCGAAAATCAGCACCAGCGCGCCCGCCAGCCACCAGAGGGGACGGCCGGGCAAAAAGAAGCGAGGGCGCTTTGCGGGCAGCGCGGCCACCGCATGCGGCTCAAAGGCGGGCACATACTGGCCGACAGGAATGGTCAGGCGCAGCGGATGGCGCGCGCCCTCATTGGCATAGAACTCGGCCAACTGGCGGCGCAAGCGATTGGCCTCGACACGCACAATCGAGTCCGACTCCTGGTCGAACTCCGGGCCGCGATGAAAGACCTCGACGCCGATCGAGTATTCCTTGATCTGGTCGGCCTCGCCGACAAAGAGCCGCTCGCAAAGATAAAAGAGCAGATGGGCAAGCTTGGGCGCGCGCAGAAAATACTTCGACGCCAGCACCGCCTTCAGTTCCGCGCGATAGGCCTCCAAAACTTCTTCCGCAGGTTTCGTTGTCATGGCCGCGCCCCCGCAACGAGGCCATAGTAGCGCGTCTGACGGCAAACAGGCCACGATGAACGGTGAAATAGCGGAGAGATCACCGGAGTGTAACGGGGAGGTAACCCCCGCCTTCCCTAAAAGAAACCCGTAACGGAACGTGCAAGCTCCATGCGGTGTTTCCCGGCTGCCCCCGGCAGGAAACCGTCGGGTAGCGGCTCTAGCGTTGTGGCGCGGGTTTCTTTCGCGCTCTACTGCAAACCGGGACAGAGCCCTGGCCGTGCTGGCCCGACTCCGCCCGGGAGGTATGCAAATGAAATCACTCACATGGGCATTGGCCGCATCGTTTCTGCTTTGCACCGCGCTGCCGGGGCGGGCATCGGAACCGGATCCGAGCGCGAATGCACCCGACAAGGTGTCGAAGATGCAAGCGCTCGAAGAAAAGGGTGACCTTGCCCGCGCACGCAAGGATTACTCCGTGGCCGAGGTCTACTACAACGCGGCGCTGCGCCTGGACCGGCAGAGCCCGGTGCTCTATAACAAGCTCGGCACGGTCAAGCTCAAGCAGCAGGATTTCAAGGCGGCGCGCAAGGCCTTTGAGCAGGCCTACAAGCGCGATCCGAAGAATTTTGTGGCCCAGAACAATCTCGGCGCCGTGGCCTATCTGCAGAAGAAGTACAAGCTCGCCGTCAACCACTTCAAGCAGGCGCTGGCCCTTGATGAATCGAGCGCGGCGGCGCATTTGAATCTTGCCGAAGCCTGGCTGTCGCTGAACGAATACGATCACGCGATGACCGAGTACACGCGCGCGCTGGAGCTGAACGCCGACATTCTTAGCGGCTCGAATGAAGGCATTCAGGCGCGCATCCGCACCCCCGAACAGCGCGCCCGCATCGACTACCTGCTGGCCAAGGCCTACGCCAAGCGCGGCAATCTGGACGGAGCGCTTGAATATCTTCGTCGCGCCAAAGAGAGCAACTATCCCGAGCTTCGCCGTGTTTATACCGATCAAGAGTTTGCGGCCCTGTGGAAGGATCCGCGGCTTGAGAAGATCGTAAAACGCTAGGGAGACCTGCGGCCGGAGAGAAACTTATTCCGGCCGCTGGCCTGTTCCAGTAGTATGCCCATAGCTCTCCAGGGCCAGGAGGATTCATGATGATTTTTTACCGCAGGGCAACAGCCACAGGCGCGCTGTTGCTCGCACTGACGGGCACAGGCCTCGTCAGCGCCAACGGCATCGCGCAAGCACCGCAATACGGGTACGAGCAAAACCGCAACGGATGGGACCAGCCACCGCCGGAGATCCAGAACGCGCAACAGCGCATGGGTTTCCGCGATGGCATCGCCGCCGCGCAGGACGATCTTGCACGCCACCTTCGTCCCAACGCAACCGCCCGCGAAGAATACCGCCATCCGCCGAGCATGCCGTTTTTGCAACGGGTGATGTATCGCGACGGATTTACCCGCGGCTATCAGCGCGTCATCGATTTCCGGCTGGGTCAGATGCAGCAACCGGCTCCGCCACCACCGCAACCGATGCCCGCGCCGCCGCCGGACCCTGGCTATGGCTACCGCGATGACCGGGCGATGCACGAGATTCGCCATCGCGGCTTCCAGGAGGGCATGAACGGCGCGCTGCAGGACATGGATAACCGCCGCCGGCCCGACCCGAACAATCGCGACGAATACCGCAATCCTCCGGTGCCGCCGCCGGCCGGCGAAAGCTATCGTGACGGTTTCCGCCACGGCTACAACGCCGCCATGCACGCCCTGAACGCCATGCCAAGCGGCTGGCAGATGGGCCAGTTCGGCTCGGCGCACGTGCAGGGCTTCCGCGATGGAGCCGCGGGCGCGATTCGCGACTACGACAACCAGCGTCGGCCCGATGTGAACAATCGCGACGAGTACCGGCATCCGAACATGCCGCCACCGGTGGCCGATGCCTATCGCGACGGCTTCCGGCAGGGCTACACGCAGATTGCCAACGAGTTGATGGGCTACTTCGGCCGACGGTAGCGCCGGTCTCTCCCTAAGCAGGACGGGCTTCGGCTCGTCCTGTTTTTTGTGCCCCCCTCCGTAACCCTCGGGAACGATTTTCAGGAAAAGTTTTCATCCTGGGCGTTTTTGCAGTGCATCTGTTTCATGCACATGATCGCGCCGCGCCCGCGCCTGTACCATGAAAGGAGATTACGAAAAGGAGCGCGGCGTCCATGAAGATGCGGCCAGGAGCGCAGACAGGTTTCCTGCTTTGCGGCAAAGAGTGGAGAGAAGGCGAAATGCTGGAGGTGCGCTCGCCCTGGGATCAGGGTCTGGTGGGCCGGGTTACGCTGGCCACGCGCGCCGATGCCCGGCAGGCCGTCAACCACGCCGTGGCCAGCCTGCGCCGCGCCCGCGCGCTGCCGCGCTGGAAGCGCCGCGAGATTCTTGAGGACGTAGCCGGTGCGCTGATCGAACAAAAGGAACGCTTTGCGCAACTGATCGTCGCCGAGGCCGGCAAGCCACTCCGGCTGGCCCGCACCGAGGTCGATCGCGCCATTCTCACCTTCAAGACCGCCGCCGAAGAGGCCGCGCGGCTCGGCGGCGAAACCCTGCCGCTCGACCTGACCGAAGGCAACGAAGGCCGCTGGGGCCTGGTGCAGCGCTTTCCCCTGGGGCCGGTGCTGGCCATTACTCCCTTTAACTTTCCGCTGACTCTGGTGGCGCACAAGGTGGCACCGGCGATTGCCGCCGGCTGTCCGGTGATCCTGAAGCCCTCGCCACAGACGCCCTTTACCGCGCTCGCGCTCGGTGAGGTGATTCTGAAGGCGGGCTGGCCGCCCGAGGCGCTGGCCGTGCTGCCGCTGAGCAATGAAGACACGGCCTGGCTGGCCGAAAAAGAGGATCGCATCAAGCTCATCAACTTTACCGGCTCGGCCAAGGTCGGCTGGGAGCTGAAGCTGCACTCGGGGCGCAAGCGCGTGCTGTTGGAGTTGGGCGGCAACGCGGCGCTGATCGTGCACAGCGACTGGCCCGATCTTGAGCAGGCGGCAATCCGCACCGTGCAGGCCGCCTTCGCCTACTCCGGCCAAAGCTGCGTCAGCCTGCAACGGGTCTTCGTCGAGCGCTCCATCTTCCAGACCTATCTGTGGAAGGTGGTCGACTACGCGGCGAAACTGACCCTCGGCGACCCCTCCGATGAACTCACCGATGCTGGCCCGCTCGTGCGCCCAACCGAGGCCGTGCGCATCGAAAGCTGGCTCAAAGAGGCCATCGATGGCGGCGCCAAACTGGTGGCCGGCGGCGAACGCACAGGCGCGATGATTACCCCGGCGATTTTGACCGGCACCCGCCCCGGCATGCGCATTCGCGACGAAGAAGTCTTTGGCCCGGTGCTGCTGATCGAGCCTTATGACGACTTTGAAGACGCGCTCGCCGAGGTCAACCGTTCGCGCTACGGCCTGCAGGCCGGCCTGCTGACGCGCGCCGCCGACCGCATTCTGACCGCCTATCGCGAGCTTGAAGTGGGCGCGCTGATCGCCGGCGACATGCCCAGTTGGCGACTCGACCCCATGCCCTACGGCGGCGTCAAAGACTCCGGCATGGGCCGCGAAGGCATCCGTTCGGCCATTGAGGAGATGACCGAGCCACGCATGCTGGTCATGGCTGGCCTCGGCACCATCGACCGGATATAGAGCATCTCCCTGAAGGTATAGAGCGAGTTGATGCAGTTTCACTGGCGCGACCGCTCAGGGAGCGGCAACCTCGCAAGACTTTGCCACGACACAGCATCAGGAGAGATGCTCTCGCAGCGCGCCGTCTACACTGGAGACAGATATGACGGACCCCGCGCTGAACATCGACACCATTGTTGCCATCTCCACCCCGCCCGGCCGCGGCGGCATCGGCATCGTGCGCCTGAGCGGCCCCGAAGCCGCCGGAATCGCCGTGCAACTGGTGCGCCTCACCTCGCCCCTCGCTGCAGGCCGCGTGCGGCTGGCCACGGTCGTCGACGAACAGGGTGAAAAGGTGGACGAGGCGCTGGCCACCTACTTCGCCGCGCCGCGCTCCTACACGGGCGAGGATCTGGTCGAGATTGCCGCGCATGGCTCGCCCGTGGTGCTCGAGTGGCTGGTGCGCCGCGCCACCGAACTCGGCGCGCGACTGGCCACGCCGGGCGAATTCACCCAGCGGGCCTTCGTCTCCGGCCGACTCGATTTGACCCAGGCCGAAGCCGTGCGCGACCTGATCGACGCGCAAACACTGGCGCAGGCGCGACAGGCCGCCGGACAGCTCAGCGGTGCACTCAGCCATCGCGTCACACCCGCCAAACAATCTCTGCTGGAGTTGATCGCCCTGCTCGAAGCGGGCATCGACTTTGCCGAAGACGACGTTGACGTTACACCCGCCGATGAGATTGCGCGACGCATCGATGCGGTGCGCACGCCGCTCGCCGCTCTGGCCGCCAGCTTTGCCCGTGGCCGCATTCTGCACGACGGCCTGACGCTGGCCATTGTCGGCCGCCCGAATGCCGGCAAAAGCTCGCTCTTCAACCGGCTCGTCGAACGCGACCGCGCCATTGTGACCGCGACCGCCGGAACCACGCGCGACCTCGTCACCGAACGCATCGCGCTCGATGGCATTCCGCTGGAGTTGGTCGACACGGCCGGCCTGCGCGAGGGCAGGGAAGAGGCCGAGCAGATCGGCATCGCGCGCAGTCGTGAGGCCTTCGCCGACGCCGCGCTCGTGCTGCTGGTGCTCGACGCCTCCGCGCCACTCAATGATGAAGAAACAAATCTGCTCGAAGCCGTGCAGCATCGTGCCGCCATCGTTGTCGCCAACAAGTGCGACCTGGCCAACGCAGCACCACTGCTCACGGTTTTGCACGAAAAGAAAATCGAGGTGCTCGAAACCTCGGCGCTGACCGGCACGGGCATCTCCGCGCTGAAGGAAAAAATCATCGCGCTGGCCACCGGCGGCGCAGCAGCCGAGCCCGGCATGGTGACCAATCTGCGTCAGCATCAAGCACTCGAAACGGCGCTCGCGGCTCTAGCCGACGCCACCCAGGCGAATGCGAACGCGATCCCGCACGAAATGCTGCTTCTCGACCTTTATCGCGCGCTCTGGGCCCTCGACTCTCTCACCGGTCAAACCACCCCCGACGACGTCCTCAACCTGATCTTCTCCACCTTCTGCATCGGAAAATAGACGATAAGTCAGCCCACGGAGTTAGATGACTTGTTGTATCTCGGCTAGCAAGCGCTCGTTCTGCGCGGGTAGGCCGACGGAGATGCGCAGCCACTCCGGCAGGCCGTAGTTGGCGACTGGGCGCACGATGATAGAGCGTTGCAGCAGGCGCTGGCTGGTCTCCGCGCCGTTGCCGACCTTGACCAGAACAAAGTTTCCCTGCGAGGGAAGAAACTCAAGCCCGAGCCGCGCAAAACCCGCATAAAGTTGCTCACGGCCCTGTGCATTGAGGGCTCGACTCTGCTGCACAAAGGCCTGATCCTGCAATGCCGCCACGGCAGCCTTCTGCGCGAAGATGCCTGTATTGAAGGGTGAACGCACGCGATTCAACAACGCGATCATCTCCGGAGTCGCAATCGCATAACCAACGCGCAACGAGGCCAATCCATAGATCTTTGAAAAGGTGCGCGTCACAACCAGATTGCCATAGCGCTCGATCAGGCGCGCAGGAGAGCTCTGCAGTGCGTCGGGAAGATACTCGGCATAGGCCTCATCGAGCACCACTGCAACCTGTTCCGGTACGCCATCCAGAAAGCGACAAATCTCTTCGATCTTCCAGAAGGTTCCCGTCGGATTGTTCGGATTGGCGAGATAGATCAACCGCGTTTGCGCGTCGATGGCATCGAGCATCGCGTCGAGTGCGTGGCCATAATTCTCTGCGGGAACAACAACCGGCGTCGCACCAACGGAGGCAGCGGCAAGGTAGTAGGAAGCGAAGGCATACTGCGAAAGCAACACGCGATCACCCGCGCCAGCAAAGGCGCGCGCGGCCATGGTCAGAATCTCGTCACTGCCACTGCCAACCAGAATGGCATCGCTCCTGACGCCGTAGTGTGTGCCCAGATGCTGCTTCAACTCCACCGCGGCAGGGTCGGGATAGCAGGAGTCCATGCTCTGCGTCAGCGCGGCAAGCGCTTTACGCACACCCTCAGAAAGGCCAAGGGGATTTTCATTCGACGCCAACTTGAGGATGCTTTCTTCCGGCACCGCCAGCTCACGCGCCACCGCCGAAATCGCCTTGCCCGGAATGTAGAGCGGGAGCGATGCAATGTACTCTTTGCTGATTGCTGTAGCGTGCGTCTGCGTGGACATGGTGGCCTCTTCTGTCTGCTTGATTCTTGACGAATAAAATCCGTAGCGTCTTTCACCTTAACCAGAAGCGCATTGATTCCGATTGCCAAGGGCCACGCAGAGCGTCCACTTACAGCAACTTTATTGCGTTTTATTTATCTTTTACGCGATAAAATTGCCGCATGGACAAGAAGAAGGAAATCGACGAGATCGACCGCCGCATTCTCCGCGTCTTGCAGCAGCAGGCGGAGATCCCCAACAACGCGCTGGCCGAGCGGGTAGGTCTGACTCCCGCGCCGTGCCTGCGCCGCGTGCAGCGATTGCGCGAGCAGGGCGTCCTTCGCCGCTACACGGTGGAGATTGATCCGGCCTATCTCGGCTACCAGATTGCAGCCTTCGTTGAAATCACCTTGCGCCAGCACACCTCCGAGGTGGCCACGCGTTTCATGAAGGCGATCCAGAACAAGCGTCAGGTGATCTCCTGCCACATGGTGGCGGGCGATTGCGATTTTATTCTGCGCGTGCGCACACGCGATCTGGCGGAATATCGCAAGCTGATCTGGCAGGATCTGCACCGGATCGACGGCGTCGAAAAGATCCACTCCAACATCGTGCTCGATGTGATCAAGGAATAACTTTCCACGACCGCTGCGCAATGTTCTCCCCGAAGTTCTCCCCGAAAAAAATGACGCCCTTGCATGCGCCAAATAGGAAGGAACGGCAGGGGGTATCGCCTCTGGTTTCGGGCATAATAGAGAGAGGACATCTCAGCCAGGCGCGTTCAAGAGCCGCATCCTTCAAGTTCCTTCTTTGCCTTTACATCGCTCTTGAAACCGGTGCGCCCAGCCCCAAAGGACTCTTTTCACCATGGCTCTCAATTGCGGTATCGTCGGTTTGCCCAACGTCGGCAAAAGCACCATCTTCAACGCCCTGACGGCAGCCAAGGCCCAGGCGGAGAACTACCCGTTCTGCACCATCGACCCCAATGTGGGCGTGGTTTCGGTGCCCGATCCCCGACTGGACAAGATCGCCGACCTCTTCAAGCCCAAGCGCACCGTGCCCACCTCGATGGAATTCATCGACATCGCCGGCCTGGTCGCCGGCGCCAGCAAGGGTGAGGGCCTCGGCAACCAGTTTCTCGGCCACATCCGCGCGACTGACGCCATCTGCCACGTTGTCCGCTGCTTCGCCGATGACAATGTGATCCACGTCGCGGGTGGCGTCAACCCGCTCAGCGACATCGACGTGATCAACACCGAGCTGATGCTGGCCGACATGGACAGCATCGAGAAGCGCTGGACCAAGTCTGAAAAGACCGCCCGCGTCTCGCCCGACCCGAAGATCAAGGCCGAATTCGAGGCGCTCAAAAAACTGCGCGCCACCCTTGAAGCGGGCAGGCCTGCCCGCACCGCCGAGCTTGAAGACGACGAAAAGATTGCCGCGCGCGAGCTGTTCCTCATCACCGCCAAGCCCGTGCTCTACGTGGCCAACGTCGACGAGGCCGGCCTCAAGGACGGCAATGAGTGGACCGCCGCCGTGGAAAAGCGCGCCGCCGAAGAGGGCGCGCAGGTGGTTCGCATCAGCGGAGCCATGGAGGCAGAAATCTCTCTGCTGGAACCGGCTGAGCGCGTCGAGTTTTTGGCCGACATGGGCCTGAGCGAGCCGGGACTGAACCGGCTGATCCACTCCGCCTACCGGTTGCTGGGCCTGAGCACCTACTTCACCGCCGGCCCTGACGAGGTGCGCGCCTGGACGATTCCGAACGGCGCCAAGGCACCACAGGCAGCCGGCGTCATCCACACGGATTTCGAGCGCGGCTTCATCCGCGCCGAGGCCTACCACTGCGAGGATCTGTTCAAACTCGGCTCCGAACAGGCCATCAAGGAAAAGGGCCTCTACCGCTCCGAGGGCAAGGAGTACGTCGTCAAGGATGGCGATGTCCTCTTCTTCAAGTTCAACGTCTAGGCGCTCGGCCAGCGCCGCCCTGCAAGGGCACGGCTTCAACCGTGCCAATGGGGCTTCACGATGGCAGGGTCTTCAGGCCCGGAGGAATGTTCGATGAAGGTTCTGGTGTTGGGTTCGGGAGGCCGCGAACATGCGCTGGCCTGGTCGGTGGCGCGCAGCAAGCGCGTGAGTGAGATCGTCTGCGCGCCGGGCAACGGCGGCATGGCACAGATCGGCCGCTGCGTACCGGTCGACGTCAAAAGCATTGATGCGATGGTGCGACTGGCCGAAGCAGAAAAGCCCGCGCTGGTCGTCGTCGGCCCCGAGGTTCCGCTCTCGCTCGGCATCGTCGACGCGCTTGAAGCCCGCGGCATCCGCGCCTTCGGCCCCTCGAAGGCCGCCGCGCAACTGGAAGCCAGCAAGATTTTCGCCAAGCAGTTCATGCAGCGGCACCAGATTCCGACGGCCAACTTCGCCATCTGCACCGACCCGAACGCCATCGAAAAAACCCTCGCCGTCTTCCACGAGCCGATCGTCGTCAAGGCTGACGGGCTGTCCGCGGGCAAGGGCGTGCTGATCTGCGAGACCAAACCTGAGGCCATCGCCGCCGCCAGGGGACTCTTCGATGGTTCGCTGCTCGGCGCCAAGGTCAATCAGATTGTTGTTGAGGAGTTTCTGACCGGCGACGAACTCAGCTTCCTCTGCCTGAGCGACGGCGCGCATGTGACCCCGCTGGCTCCCTCGCAGGACCACAAGCGCGTGGGCGAGGGCGACACGGGCCTGAACACCGGCGGCATGGGCGTCTACTCCACCGACGCCATGCTCGACGATGAGATGAAGCAGTGGCTTCTGCGCCACGTGGCCGAGCCGACAGTAAAGGGAATGGCCGCCGAGGGCGCGCCCTTCAAAGGCGTTCTCTATTGCGGCCTGATGATGAGCCCGCGCGGCCCGCAGGTGCTTGAGTACAACGCGCGCTTCGGCGATCCGGAGACGCAGGCGATCCTTACCCGGCTTGAGAGCGATCTGGTCGATGCCCTCGAGGCCTCGATCGACGGCACGCTCGATACGATCGAGATGTCCTGGAAACCGGGCGCGGCGGCCTGCGTCATCGCCTGTTCTGCGGGCTATCCGGGAAATTATGTAAAGGGTCTACCGATTACGGGTCTTGACGCAGCGGCAGAGGGCGATGATACCGTTATCTTCCACTCTGGAACCACGCTCAAGGATGGCCAGACGGTCACCGATGGTGGCCGCGTTCTTGGCGTCACTGCCACTGCCGCCTCTCTTGAAGAAGCGTTGGGCCGCGCCTATGCGACGCTTGCCAGGATCCACTTTGAAGGGATCTTCTTCCGGCGTGACATTGGCCACCGCGCTCTGAAAAAAAGCGCGGCAGTCAATCGCACGACCACCACGCGCTAGGCTTCCACGTGCGGCAGTTCTGTCGGGGCAGGGTCTTCCGGATGGCCCTGCTGCTTCTGGAAACAGGAGCGGCATAGTACCGGACGGCCTTGCGTAGGTTTAAAAGGAACCGTAGTCTCAGCGCCGCATTCAGAACAGGTCGTTCGAGTCTCGGGGCGTACCCGGGACGTTCCTCTTGCGCGCTTCGCCTTGCATTGTTTGCAACGCTTCGGATCGTTTTTAAACTGTTTATCTTGAAAAAAGACCTGTTCCCCTGCCGTGAAGATAAATTCCTTACCGCAGTCCACACAAATCAAAACACGATCGGAAAATTCCATATCCGGCTTCCCCGAAACAGGGATCTTTACCGAAATCGGCCAGCACGGGAACTTTTGCCGGTCCCGGTTCCCTGTTTTCTTTCGTATGCACAACAAGGGCCCGGGCCGCTACATATCTATCAGAAGCGGCTGCACAGAGCCTGCCCCATAAACCTGAGGGCGGCTCAAAGTGCCACAGCACGACAACGCCAAAATAACGTTGAATGGTGACGTTCAAAACAAGCAAAAACGAAGAATCGCGACAGCTTGTCCCCTTTTGTTCTCTGATTTGGCTCCCGGACAAATCCGGGAGCCAATGGGATAATGCATGTCGCGTTCTGGTAGTGAGTTAGTCCTGCTCTTTACGAGCCTTTTTGCGATTCCGCTTGCGGGCCAAAGCTGCCTTGACACGCTTCTTCTCGCCGGGCTTCAGGTAGTAGGAATGACGCTTGACTTCCTTGATAATGTCTTCCTGCTGCACCTTGCGCTTAAACCGACGCAATGCGTTCTCGAGCGGCTCGCCTTCTTGCACACGAACTTCTGCCAAACTGATACACCTCCAAACCTGCCTGAGGGCTATATAGAAGGATACCCTAGTTGAGCTTGCCCGCAACAGCTTCGCCCTAATTTCAAATGGTTACCAAAAGTTTCTACAGAGATAACCGTTGAAAGATTTCCCGGCAAGAAAGCCGCCGCGTTGCATTTTGAATCAACACAATACGGCACCTGTCGCCTCTGACCAGCAATGAGACACCGCGAAAAAGCTCGCGATTTCTTCTCTCTGTCTTCTGTTGCTCAACAAGTTAACCATCGTGGTTACCTTGTCCCGCCATCCTCCCAGAAATGAGCCTTTTACGACAAACTCCTTCACGAACCAGCCACTTATACCACATTGCAATACTTTCTCCGCCGCTTTTTTCGGAACTTTTTTGGCGGCAGGTTTTCTTTTGCCCTTTTGCCCCATTTTCAGTGCACCCCATCTCCTCTGCCCGCGCACCGGCATGTTTTACCCTGAAGAGCAGGAGATCTTTTCAATGATTCGTCCTTTTCGGGGCACTTTGCCCCAGCTTGCCGCCGGTTCGTTTGTGGACAGCTCCGCCCAGGTGATCGGCGATGTGGTTCTCGGCGAACGCTCTTCGGTCTGGATGAACGCCGTGCTGCGCGGCGACGTGAATGCGATCCGGCTCGGTGCCTGCTCGAATGTGCAGGACTGCGCCGTGCTCCACGGCCAGCGCGGCACCTGCCCGGTCATCGTCGGCGACTGGGTCACCATCGGCCACAACGCCACCGTCCACGGCTGCACCATCGAAGACAACGTGCTGGTTGGCATGGGCGCGGTGATCCTGAATGGCGCGCAGATCGGCACCGGCTCCATCGTCGCCGCCGGCGCGGTCGTCCCGGAAAACACCATCGTGCCGCCGCACACCCTCTGGGCCGGCGTCCCGGCCAAGCAGCGCCGCGAACTCGGCGAAGAGAGCCTCGCCTTCATCCGCAAGTTCGCCTCCGACTATCTCGACTACATCGACGCCTTCCTCGCGGAGGGCAAGTGAGCGCCTTCGACTATTGTGTGGTTGACGTGGAAACCGCCAACGCCTCGCGCGGCAGCATCTGCCAGATCGGCATCGCCGCCTTTACCGGCGGCCGGATGACCGCAAGCTGGCAGTCACTCGTCGATCCCGAGGAAGAGTTCGGCGCCTTCAACGTGCAGTTGCACGGCATCAGTCCGGCGACGGTGGCCGGAGCGCCGCGCTGGGCCGAGGTTCTGCCCGAGGTCGAGCGTTTTTTGACCGGCGCCGCCGTTGCCAGCCACACCGACTTTGACCGCGCCGCCATGGCTCTGGCCTGCGCCAAGAGCGGGCTGCCCGAGCTGCGCTATGGCCGCTGGATCGACACCTGCCGCATTGCGCGCGCCACCTGGCCCGAGCTGCCGAACCACAAGCTGCCGACCCTGGCCCGCATCTTCGGCATCGGCTACAAGGCCCACGACGCCCTTGAGGATGCCCGCGTCGCCGGTCAGGTGCTGGCCATGGCCCTCGAACAGCGCCGCATTGGCATGCAAGACTTGCTCCGCAGCCCGAATAAACACATCTGCTCGCTACCGTAGGCGGGCGCGCACTCCCGCCTCACTCCCCGCTATCTTCCAGATAGTGCCAGAAGGAGTCGCCCACCAGCGCGCCGCGTTCCATGGCGATGCGCTGGGCGGCCCGCTCCACCTCCTCGATCAGCCCGTGCAGATAATCGCGCGAACGCGAAACGGCCACCACCCCCAGCGTGGCCGACTGCCAGACGGTAGCTTCATCCAGTTCGGCAATCGAAATGTTGAAGTCCTGCCGGAGCTGATCCTTGAGCGAGCGCACCACCTGACGGCGGTCCTTGAGCGACTGCGCGCGTTCAATGCGAATTTCAAGCGTTAATTGGGCAACGAGCATAGGCAAAAGGGAAATTCTCGGCCAGTGTAAGCCAGTTTTCCGATATTCATCCGGTTTTTTCTCGCATTTCAGGTGTTTTATCTGGTACCACATGGCGGCACCCGCGCCCCTGCCCAGGCGTATTGTTGCTTTGCTGCCCCCTACGTTGCTGCAACACGGGCAGCAGAGGAGTTTTTCCATGAGTTCGCTGTTGCTCGTCCTGCTGGCAGTCGTCGTCATCTTTGTGCTGTCGCTGATCCTGGGCAGCTTCTTCACCGTGCGCACCGCCGAGGTGGCCATCATCACCCGCTTCGGCAAGTTTCTGCGCGTGGCCGATCCGGGCCTGAACTGGAAGGTGCCCTACTTCGACGCCGTCGCAGGCCTCGTCAGCCTGCGCGTCAACCAGATCACCCTGACGATGGAGACCAAGACCAAGGACAACGTCTTCGTCACCATCCCCATCTCGGTGCAGAACCGCGTCCGTCCCGAGAAGATCTACGACGCCTTCTACAAGCTCTCGGACCCGGTGGCGCAGATCAAGAGCTATGTCGAGCAGGTGATTCTGGGCCACGTGCCGGGCATGACTCTCGATGAGGTCTTTGCCAGCCAGTCGTCGATTGCCGCCGCCGTCAAAAGCGAGCTCGACGCTGACATGTCCGCCTTCGGCTACGAGATCGTCAACGTGCTGGTCACCGACATCGTGCCCGATCAGAAGGTCAAATCGGCGATGAACGACATCAACGCCGCGCAGCGCGAGCAGGTGGCGGCAGCAGCGCGCGGCGAGGCGGAAAAGATCCTCGTCGTGAAAAAGGCCGAGGCCGAAGCCGAAAGCAAGGCTCTGCAAGGCCAGGGCATCGCCAACCAGCGCAAGGCGATCATCGAAGGCCTGCAGACCTCGGTCGAGGGCTTCCAGCGCGCCGTTGAGGGCGCCAGCGCCAAGGAGGTGATGCAACTCGTGCTCGTCACCCAATACTTCGACACGCTCAAATCGATCGGCGAAAACGACAAGACGAATACGCTGTTTCTGGCGCACTCGCCCTCGGCCGTCGCCCAGGTCTCCGACCAGGTTCTCGAATCGATGCTCGGCGCGCAGAAGGCCGCGCAGTAACCACCGTGCCCGCGTGGGGAAAACCTCTGCGCGGGCACGAGCTTTTCTTGTCTGCAATCCGGCGCGCTTCACGTACAATAATTTCCAGTCCCACCCCGCGGAGAGGTGGCCGAGTGGTTTAAGGCAACGGTCTTGAAAACCGTCGTGCTCGTGAGGGTACCGTGAGTTCGAATCTCACCCTCTCCGCCATTGCATGGAGCAGACGCTCGCTCTTCGCTCGCACCAGATTCTTGCTTGAGCCTTATTCCGGCAGTTTTTTCCTGCGCCAATGCCCCGTACACAAAACAATTCTGCACGCCGGGCCATTTTCCGGGCCTTTCTTCGTACCCCGAAGATGCCCTGGAAATAAGGCAAAAAAGATCCCGTGGCCGCCCCATCGTTTGCACAACCTAAAGTGCAAAACTCGTCTTCTGTGGATATTCTTAACCTGTTAAATATTTGTGTCGAAAAGGAATAGACACCAAACGCACAAAATCCACAGCGCTGGAAACGCTGTGGATTTTGCGGTACAAAACCATGATTCATCAGAGGTTATTCGGAGAGCTTTTCGAGCTGCTCCGCTCTCGGCTTCGCCGTCACGAGGCTGACCAGAACCATGGCCGCCACCGAGGCGAACAGGGCAGGGAAGATGGCCTCGCGCTGGGCGATGATCGACGGAAAGACCGCACGCACCGCTGGCAGATCCCAGACCAGGGTCACCACCGTGCCCGAGCCGATGGCGGCCACCGCGCCCCAGGCCGTGACACGCTTCGAATAAAAGGCCGCCAGCACCACCGGCGTCAGCGCCGCCGAATAGATGGTGTAGGCCCAGAGCATCTTCTGCAGAATGCTCTCGGCAAAGACCGCCTGATAGAGCGCCCAGATTCCGAGAAAAACGACGGCCAGGCGCGAAAAAACCAGCACATGCTTCTGCGTGGCCTTGGGAGCGATGTAGCGCACGAAGACGTCGTTGATCAGGTTGGTGGCCGGGGAGAACAGATAGTTCGAGGCCGTCGAGATAACCTTGGCAAAGACCGCGCCGAGCAGCAGCGCGCCCATCAGCGCGGGCAGCCCGTGGCGGGCCGTGTAGGGAATGATCTCGCGCGGGTGCAGCGCCGCTTCGCCGGTCGGGAACAACGCCGAGCCAAAGATGGCAATGGAGACGATCAGCGTCTCAAGAACAACCGTGCCGACGATCCAGCCCACCACCGACAGCTTGGCGTCGCGCTCCGAGCGGGCCGAGAAGAACTTCTGGTACATCACCTGATTGCCGAGCATCAGCAACATGGTGGGCACCAGAAACTCCATCGCATGCAGCGGCGTCAGATTGCCGAAGACCTGAAAGTGCGACTCCGGCAGCGCGGCGTGCAGGCCCGCCCAGCCACCAGACTTGAAGAAGAGAATCGGCGCAGCCAGAATGCAGATCACCGTCACCAGCGAGCCGATGGCCGCGTCCATATAAGCCACGCTCGACATGCCGGCCAGCGCCGTAGTGAGAATGACGAAGGCCGCGATGATGTAAGTACCCATCTGCGGCGAAATCACCTCGGGAAAGATCAGATGCAGCACGTCGCCGCCACCGCGAAACTGATAGCTGGTAATGCCCACGTAGGCGAAGAGAATGGCGATGGTGCCAAGCACGCGCGCCACCTGGTTATAGCGAGCCTCCAGCAGATCGGGCAGCGTGAACTGGGCAAACTTCCGCGCACGGGGCGCGATGAAGTAGATCAGCAGCAGACCGAGCCAGCCGCCGGCTGGTTGCCAAAGCGCGGCAAAGCCATTCTTGTAGGCGTTTTCCGCACCGGCAAACAGGGAACCGGCGCCGATCCAACTGGTCAGCAGCGTCAGCACCAACACGAAGGCTGGCAGGGAACGACCGGCCACCAGATAGTCCGCCGTGGTTTTCACGCGCAGTGCCCGACTGATGGCAACCGAGAGCAGAACCACAACAATGACAAGCAGAACAGAAATATATAAAGGGGACATTCGCAGCTTCCTCGCTTAAGGCTTTGCTATACAACTCGTATCTGGCAAGTTTACTGGATCAACCTAAAGTGAGGCTCACGACAAACTATAAGTCAGAACGCATTGACCCATTCGGAAAGCCTTGCTACACTATGAATGCGGGGTGGAGCAGCCCGGTAGCTCGTTGGGCTCATAACCCAAAGGTCGCTGGTTCAAATCCAGCCCCCGCAAC
>DBTV01000011.1:110637-181097 GCA_002307235.1 Acidobacteriaceae bacterium UBA1307 | reverse complement strand
TCACCGGGCTGATCGCGGCGAGATTAGGCGGCAGAACAGGCGGTGTCACCGGGCTGATCGCGGCAAGGTTGGGCGGCAGAACGGGCGGCGTGACTGGGCTGATCGCGACGAGATTGGGCGGCAGAACAGGCGGTGTCACCGGGCTGGCCATGATGACAGCGGGGCTAGCAAGCAGAACGGATCCAAAGACTGCGAGGGCAGATCTTGCGGATAGAGAAAGCATGGTGACTCTCCTTTTTGTGCAAAAGTGGGACGGTACACCCGGAGACTAACTCAATAAAGTCAATGTTTGACCACGAAAGTAACCGCATTAGAGATTTTCAATGGTCAGAATTTTTTTTAAGGGCACCGGCGCAGCGGATGAAAAGCAAGGCTGTGTATTTTTCCGAATATTTGCCGACGGCATGTGGCTCTTTGCTTCGACCAACATACGAGTACCTTCTTTGCGCAAAAGGAGGGAAGGAGAGTCGGCGTTGCGGTTGCGTATTTGGTGGAGAGACTGTGGGCAATTACTCATCTGTAAACTTTGGTGCCCTGTTTTGTTGCACTCTGCTTCGTTAGAGTAGTCTCATGGAACACGCGACTATCGTCTCGCAGGGCTCTGCGATGCGCGCCTCAGGACCATCGTCGGTCTTGTCTCCGGTACCTGTGCGGCAAGAGGTCCGCTGTGCGGTCCGGTTTCCGTTGGAACTGTCGGCGGTCATCTTCGATGAGGACAGATCCTATGCGGCGAAGACCAGAAATATTTCTGCCAGTGGTGTTCTCTTCGAGCTCGACCACAGTGTTTCCGTAGGCGAAAATCTTCGTTTTTCACTGCGCATGCCGGGGCAAGTTCTGGGAATTGAACACGATGTTCTGGTTCATTGCACGGGACGTGTGGTACGCTGCTATCTAAGCGAAGATCAACATCTTGCCGCAGCCACGATCGATGAGTACCAGTTTGCGGCGCAGTAACGGCTGCCGCGCAAGATGGACTGGCTGTTTCCGACTATGGACATTCTGAACGATACAAATGAGAACGAGCTTGCAGAGGCGCAGGCCAAGCCAGGTGCAGTCCGAATCATTCTAGCCGATTCGCAGGCGATTTATCGCGTGGGCATCCGTAAGGTTTTTGCTCTCGAAGATGATCTGCGTGTTGTCGCGCAGGCCGATTCACTGGAGAATCTGCGCGCGGCCTTGCAGCGTTATCCCTCAGATATTGTTTTACTTGAGGGAGGCCTCCTGGCCGGAACCGCCAACGCAATTCCTGAGCTGTTGCGACTGGCGCCTGAGGTAAAACTGATTGTGCAGGCGGCGGCGACCGATGAAAACTACACGGTTGAGCTTTATCGCCGGGGCGTGCGCGGCATCATCTCGCGCTCCATCTCGCCTGACCTTTTGGTGCGCTGCGTGCGGCGCATTGCCGCCGGTGAAACCTGGATCGACAACCAGTCGGTCAACTGGGTCATTGAGGCCTATCGCGCCCAGGCGGCCGCTTTGGTCAGCCCGCGCAACCAGCCCAAGCTCTCGCCGAAAGAGCTGTCGATCATCACCTGCATTACGCAGGGCAAGCGCAACAAAGAGATCGCCTTCCAGCTCGGCACCACCGAACAGGTCATCAAGAATTACCTGCGCAAGATCTATGACAAGCTGGGGGTCAGCGACCGGCTTGAGCTGGCGCTCTACTGCCTGCACAACAAGATTATTCCGGGCGATGTCGACGAGACCTCGCTGGTCCAGAAGATCGTTTAGGCCAGGAAAAATACCGCTTTTATTCTCGGGGGTCGCTGCTCGTCAGCGGCCCTCGTGCTTTTTCGAGCAGTTGGATCAGCTCGTGCAGTTCCGCCTGGTTCATGTGCCCGAAGAGCTCGCCGGGAACGCGCTGAATGACCGGGTCCATGGCGCGCAGTTTTTCAAGCCCTACAGCCGAGATGCATGTCCAGACGATGCGGCGGTCCTGTTCGTCGCGCTGCTGCTCGATCAGTTTCATGCTTTTCAGGCGCGCCAGCAGGCGGGTAATGTCGGGCACGGCGGTAATCATGCGCTCGCCGATGGCCGTACAGGTAAGCCCGTTGGGGTAGGCGCCGCGCAGAATGCGCAGCACGTTGTACTGTGTGGCGGTGAGTCCCCAATCGCGCGTCTTCAGATGAAAGGCGCGTTCCAGGCTGTCGGTGGTGCGCATCAGGTTCAGGAACGCCTCTTCCTCGACGCTAAAAAAGGGCGGGTCTTGAATGATTTCAAATTGCAGCGTAGCCATGGGGCGCTCCTGTTCTGCGGGTGCTCAGGGGGAGGCTCGTGAATGCCGACGGCCCCCCTCCCTGTTTCTATTATTGCTTGGCGACGTCGAGATCGAGGTTCAGCTTTACCTCGTCGCCGACCACAGCCGCCGGGAACTTGTTCCCAATGCCGAAGGCGGTGCGACTAATGGTTGTGGTGGCCTCAAAGCCGGCGTGCTGCTTGTGATCCATGCCCTCGACCGGGCCCTTGGGGCCGATGACGGTGAGAGTGACCGGCTTGGTGATGCCGTGCAGGGTCAGGTTGCCGTGTACCGTGAGCCCATTGGCGCTCTTGGCTACGCTGGTGCTTTCGAAGGTCGCGGTGGGGAAGCTGGCGGTGTCGAAGAAGTCGGCGGTCTTCAGGTGCTTGTCACGGCCTTCTTCCCCGGTCTGCACGGAGTTGACGTCGATGGTGGCCTTGACCGAGGATTTGGCGATGTGGGCCTGGTCATAGACGACGGTGGCGTTGACCTTGCCGAAGCGGCCACGCACGGTGGAAATGGACAGATGCGAGAGGCTGAAGCCAACCTCGGAATGAGCCTGATCCGAGACCCAGGTGGAGGCTTGAGCGAAGCTGAAGGGCGCTGCGAGGGCAAGCAGGCCAGCGATGAGGGCGATGCGTTTCATAGAGGTTCTCCTTATCGTGTGCGCCGCCGCTTGCGCGTGCGGTGCAAAGTGTTGCCTGTATGAGATGCAGCAGGATTGATAGTTGTTGCAACAATTATTATATTTTTTACTCGCACGATCTAAAAACGCAAATATTAGAAAGTAAACGGCCATCCTTCTCGGGGAAGGATGGCCGTTTTGCTTGGTGTTGCACCGTGCCTAGTTGGGCATTGCGCGGCAGGTAGCCAGCGTCAGGCTGGAGTAGGCGCTCGGCGGCAGGTTGCATGGCGTGCCGTAGCCCGGCGTGCGACTGACGTAGAGCGGGTTGGTGCCCGAGCTGCCGTTCTGTGTGGTCACGCGTACGTCGACGATGTTGCCCTGGGTGAGCAGCGTCGTATTGATCACATCGGTCGTGCTGCCCGAGGACTTGATGACCGTCAGATACGGGCTGTCGGGCGAGGAGGCATAGACCTTGCTGATCGTGGAGTTCTGCGTGGAGACGACCGTGCGAGGATGGCCGGTGACGGTGAGAGTTTTTTCCACCGTATAGCTGTCCAGATTGACCACGGTGACGGTGCCGTTGCCGCTGCAGGTTCCACCCGTGATGCAAGTGGTGTCGTCACCCTGATTCGCGGTGTAAGCCTTGGTGCCGTCATAGAGGGCAGAGACGCTGGCCGGGTAGGGATGGCTGGTATTGCCCACGGTGATGGTGTGGACGGTGCCAAAGCCGGAGGCCACGTTGCCGCAGGCCGCATACGAAGCGCTGCCGCTGCTGCTGTCGACGCAGTTGCCCGTGTAGGTGTTGGCGTCGTTGCCGTACTTGTCGAGCGGCACATCGATGACGCTGATGGTTCCGCCGTCGTAGTTGGCGACGATCAACTGCTGCTTGGTGGCGTTGTACTCGGCGAAGACCGGGCCAGAGCCGGTGGGCAGTGAGATGGTCGGATGGCAGGTGACCCATGTGCCAGCCACGTTTTGATAAGGGGTGCAGGAGTCGAGCGCGTTCTTCTGGGTGTTGATGACGGTAATCGTCGAGTCGCCGCGGTTAAGCACGAACAGACGTTGCAGATCTGTGCTCTGCGCGCCGAAGACCGGGCACTTGCCGAGAGCGATGGCGTTGCCGGCGGTCAGGGTCGAAACCGTGATCGGGGTAGCGGTGCCATTGGTGGTGACCGTCGTGGGCGCGGTGTTGCAGATCGTCGCGTCGCTCAGGTTCTGCGAGAGCACGTACTGATACTGCCCGCTGGAGGAGCCCGGTCCGGCCACAGCGACCGGTTGCGTGCCACTCAGCGAAATTGCGCGGTTGAAGGTTTCTGGCGAACCGGTGAAGTAGTCGAGGGCATTGCCGGTGTTGTCGGCAGCCCAGAGACCGGAGGCGGGAGCCAGAAGATTGGTAATGCTCGCCGTCGAGTTCACTGTGCTGTTCAGAATATTCTTATTCTGCAAAGTGGCCGTGATCGGGAAGTTGTAGAGCACGCCGTCCGCGCCCATGGTGTAGCCCTCGGATCCCAGTTCGTCCAGGACGAAGTTGGTGGGACTGGCCCCGATCGACGCATAGGCCATAACGGTGTCGCCGGAATAATCGATGATCGTGGCGATGCCAGTGCTGGACGAAGGCGCCGAGACTGTCACCGCATACGAGGTGATTACCGACGCCGGCCCGCTCGAGGTTGTCGACGTTACGACCGGCCGATAAGAATCGCCGCAACCAGCCATCAGGGCGACAGCAGTCAATGCTGCCCCCGCCTGCACCAAACGCACTAGCGCCCGGCATGAATTCATGGGAAAAAGCCTCATTCGGAACGTTCTTGCCTACCTCGTGATTGTAAATCAGGCAGATGGGGAGATTGCACCCCCCGGCGCCTGTTTCCTTGGCGCTCTGTTTAGACGCTGGAACAGAGCATTCGTCTGTTCAAAAAGAAGAACTGCGCCAGAGCCCCGATTTTACCGTGGTTCTCGCTTGGCGGCCTTGAGGCGCTGAATCTCTTCGAGCCGCTGGGCAAGCTGTTTTTCGCGGCCCTCGTGGGTTGGATGATAGTAAACGCGGTTTTTGAGCGCGTCGGGCAGGCACTGCATGTCAGCCACCTTGCCCTCTTCGTCGTGTGCATAGCGATAGCCCTTTTTGTAGCCGAGTTCTTCCATCAGCCTGGTCGGTGCGTTGCGCAGGTGCAGCGGCACCGGGGCCTGCGCCGTGTGTTCAATGTCGGCCAGCACCTGATTGTAGGCCGTGTAGACCGAGTTTGACTTGGGCGCGAGGCACAGATAGACGACGGCCTGCGCAATGGCCAGATCGGCCTCGGGCGAGCCGATAAACTCCATGGCCTGCTTGGCGCTCAGGCACAGGTTCATCGCCTCGGGCGCGGCCAGACCAATGTCCTCAAAGGCCATCCGCGTCACGCGCCGCGCAATGTAGATGGGGTCTTCCCCGGCGGCAAACATGCGCCCCAGCCAGTAGAGCGCTGCGTCGGGATCGGAGTTGCGCACGCTCTTGTGCAAGGCCGAGATCAGGTTATAGTGCTCCTCGCCCTTTTTGTCATATTGCAGTACGCGCTGCTGCACGGCCTCGCCGGCGACGGCCTTGGTGATGTGTTTGTCGGCGTCTTCGGCCAACTGTGCGGCTACTTCAAGCGTGTTGTAGGCCGAGCGGCAGTCGCCATTCGAGTAGCTGGCGATGACGGCCAGTGCATCGTCGTCGGCGGTGAGCGCCCGCGCGCCCAGGCCACGCACGGGATCTTCAATGGCGCGGCGCAGCAACAGGGCCACCTGCTCTTCGCCGAGCGCCTCAAGCACGTAGACCCGGCAGCGCGAGAGCAATGCAGCGTTGATCTCAAAGGACGGATTCTCGGTGGTCGCGCCGATCAGCCGGATGGTGCCGCGCTCAAGATAGGGCAAAAAAGCATCCTGCTGCGCCTTGTTGAAGCGATGAATTTCATCGATGAACAGAATGGTGCGCGTGCCCATTTCCGCGGCCTTGGCCGCTTCCACCATCACCTGCTTGATCTCCTTGATACCACTGACGACGGCGGAAAACTCGACGAAGTTGGCGCGGGTGGTCTCGGCCACGATCTTGGCCAGCGTGGTTTTGCCCACTCCGGGCGGTCCCCAGAAGATCATCGAACTGGCGTCGTCGCGCTCGATCTGCACGCGCAACGGCTTGCCCGGGCCGACCAGATGCTGCTGGCCCGCCAACTCGTCAAGCGTGCGCGGCCGCATTTTTTCCGCCAGCGGCGAGCCCGCCGTTGCGTGGGCCGAGATCCGGTTCGAGACCGAGGAGAAGTCCTCGCTTTGGTCGAAGAGATTCATCGGCGGTTGCCCTTCTTGGGTGCGCGCTGGCGGCTGGCTTCGTAGAGCAGAATGCTGGCGGCGACGGCGGCGTTCAGGCTTTCGACCGGGCCGGGGCAGGGAATCGTCAGCGCCGCGTCGGCTTCGGCGGCAATGGCCTCGGGCACGCCGTTGCCTTCGTTGCCGATGATCAGCGCGGTGGGTTGAACAAGCCCGGCCTTGTCGAGCGCAAAGGCATCGTGCACCGCTGTTGTCCAGATCTTGATGCCGGCCGCATGCAGGCGCGCAAAGGCGTCCTCGACCGGGGCACTCAGATAGGGCAGCCGGAAGAGCGAGCCCGCCGAGGCGCGTACGGCCTTCGGGTTCCAGGCGTTGACCGTGCCTGGCAGGGCGATGACGCCGGTGGCGCCAAAGGCCTCGGCCGAGCGCAGAATCGTGCCCAGGTTGCCGGGGTCTTGCACACCGGCAAGAATCACGATGAGCGGGGCATGGGGCAGATCGAGAATGTCGGCCCAGGAGAACACTGGCGGACGCACCAGGGCGGCCACGGTCTGCGGCGTCTCGGTGGCGAGGGCCGCCCGGAGCAGCTCGCGCGGCAGAGCCAGCACCTCGGTTGCTGCGTCGAACGCGAAGCCGTCCAGCCGCTCGGCCTCGTCCTCGGCCACAAAAACGCATTCCAGCGTAAGTTGGGCCTTGATGGCTTCTTCGAGCAGGTTGGGCCCCTCGATGCCGGCCAACGCTGCTGGCGTGGCAAGAGCGCGTCGCAACTGCTTGAGGCGCGGATTTTGTTTACTCTGGATGGTGCGAACCGGAACAGTCTTCATCACTCTCTATCTTAGGCCGATTCTCTTGTTTTGAAACGGATGCTGCTGCCGGAACGGGGCCGCTCAACTTGCACCAGCGCTGGTGCTGTGATAGCTTGCGAGTTTGTAGGCCTTTACCCCCCTGAAGCAGAGGTACGCTTTTGTCCGCGGAAATTGTACGCGTCCATCCCGACGAACCCGAATCGGATCGGATCGATTCCATCGTCTCCCGTCTACGTCAGGGCGAGGTCATTGCTTTGCCCACCGACACCTTTTATGGCCTGGCCGTTGATCCGGTGAACTTGCAGGCCGTCGAGCGCATTTACCAGATCAAGACCCGCCAGAGGCACAAGCCGCTTTCGCTACTGGTGGCCTCGCTGGCGCAGGCCTATGCGCTGGCGCGCGAGGACGATCCGCGCCTCGACAAACTGGCGGAACGGTTCTGGCCCGGTCCGCTGACGATCATCATGCGCGCGGGCACCAAGCTGCCGCTGCGCTCGACTGCGCATACCGGCAACGTGGCTCTGCGCGTGCCCGACGCCGCCATTGCGCGCGCCGTGGTGGAAGGATTTGGGCAGCCGATCACCGCTACCTCGGCGAACCTGCAGGGCGCTCCCGAATGCACCCATGCCGCCGCGGTGCGTGACCAGATCGGCGACCGCATTCCGCTGATTGTCGACGGTGGACCGACCGGCCGCGCGTTGCCGACGACCATCGTCGATCTTTCGCTCGGATCCAATCGCTGGGAGATCGTGCGCGAGGGCGCCATTCCCACCCATGAGATCTTCATGACCCTCGACCGTTAACTTTCTGGTACAAAAACGATTTGCACCCTGCGCACGTGTTGCGGCACAGCGCTAAGATGAGCCCATGGGGTCCACGTGGAGAGGTCGAAGCTGGGGTCGGTGGATCGCCGGGCTGGTGCTGTTTTTGGGCATCGGCGCGGCCGGGTTCTGGGTTCGTTGGGTCGATGCACAGATCAAGATCTGCGCCGTGGAGGATCAGGCGGCTCCGGCCGATGCCATCGTCGTCTTTGGCGCCGCGCAATATGACGGCCGGCCCTCGCTGGCCTTTCGCGCACGGCTTGACCACGCTCTGGCGCTCTATCGTCGCGGGCTGGCGCCGCTGCTGATTACCCTGGGCGGCGAGGGCGGCGACGCCGATCAGTTCTCCGAGGGCGAGGTCGGCAAAAGCTATCTGATGGGCACCGGCGTCGACGAAGATGAGATCATCGCCGAAACCCATAGCCGCAACACGGAGGACTCGGTGCGACGGCTGGCCGTGATTGCGCGCGCCAACCACCTGCACCGTCTGATCGTGGTCAGCGACGCGACGCACCTGTTCCGCCTGCGCGCCCTGTGCGCCGCCCACGGGCTCAACGTGCTGACCTCGCCGCGCCCGCGCGTTCCGGTGGAAGGCTACTCGGGCGAACTCGCCCGCACCGTGCACGAAATCGCCAGCTACACGCTGTGGCGGCTGCATTTGCACTAGGGCAGGGACCAGTTTCAGCAGACAGTGAACAGTGAATCGTGCACAACGAAGGGGACGCTCATAGCTGTGTCTGAGAGGCTGCGTGTACGTCTTGTTCCTCTGCCGCCGGTCGCTGCGGAACGTAGGCATTGTCGTGCAATCCGGTCAGGTTGGCCAGAAAAAGAAGAAATATAAAGGACGTTTCCCAGAGATCCAAGAGCAAATTGCGCAGTTTTTCTATGTGATCTGGCTGGAAGAGTTGCTCGGCATGAAAGATGCAAAGCCAACCTGCCAGGAACAATACCGCAATGCTGACCTGATGCAGCCGATAGAGCACCATCTTCTGAGCGTAGGTTCGTTTTGTCCAGAAGTCCTCAAGGCACTCGGGCCAGATGAGGCGGAAGGCAGCGAAGATTATCACGAGCAAAAAGAGTAGCTTTACATCACGTATCCGCGTCGATGGCGCATCTTGGGTGAGCATCAACCGAAGGCAACCAATGAAAATTGCACTAAAAAGCAGTGCCCAGACTGTGCTGATCACTCTCTGCACATGACTCTTTCGACCTTCTTTGCTTGTCACGGAGCTATCGTAAGCCATTGTTACCGCACCCCCATCGCCCACCACAAAATCGTCCCGGCCACGGCGGCCGCTGCGCCGGTCGACAGAAAGTTCACCCCGTCGTTGTTGAGCCACTCGCGCTGCTCGAAGGTGGCGCCGAGCAGGCTGTCGAAGATGAGTCCAAAGACGCCGCCGGCAACCGCGGCCCAGAAGACCAGCGCGTTGCCGTGGATGGCCCAGGCTCCGACGGCGGCAACGGCCAGCGCGCCGAGGATTCCGGCAAAGGTGCCCGTCAGCGTGATCGCGCCGTCCTGCCCGGTTTCCATCCGCCGGAGCGTCGTGATCATGCGCGGCACGCCGCCAAAGGCCTGACCGATCTCCGACGAGAGCGTGTCGGCGGCGGCCTCGGCGAGGGCGGCCAGCGGAATCGCAAACAGCAACAGTTCGGTGCGCGGATCGTGGCCGAACCAGCCGCTGTCAAAAAGAAATGACTGCGCGAAGGGGCTGGCGGCCAGCATGGCGAGGCCAAGGTTGGCCGCGATCTGCGGCGAGTGGCGACCCTCGCGGCCTTCGTCGAGCTCCAGTTCCTGCTTGCGCGCGCGGCCCAACCGCGTGGCCAGCCCGGAGAGCACCGCGACGGCAACGATCGGCAGCAGCAGCGAGCGCCAGGGCCAGTAGGGATAGCTCAAGGTCGAATAGGTGGTGCTGGCGGTGATCACCAGCCCGGCGACCGCGGCCCAGAAGGTGGCGGCATGGGTGCGCCGCGCAACCACGGCAAAAAGCAGGCTCAGCCCCGCGACGCTGGCCGCGACCCAGGGCAACTGGCCTGCCCACCAGTTGGTTTCGAGCACGGCGTCTGCCCCGGCAAAGGGCAGCACGACGAGAAGAATGAGTTTCGATTGCCAGGTAAGGTTGGCGCGCATCAGCTTTATCCTATGCGTTTTGAACAGGAAAGGCGCAAAAGTTTTTCTTCCGGGCCGGTTCGTTTTTCTTCAGAACGGCGTTTCCCGGGGAGGCACCGGGGGCGGTTTTGGCTGCGTCGCGGCGTCACGCGGGCCTAAAGTCATTCAAAACTGCCAATAAATCGAGAAAACCGCCCCGAAACAAGTCATGCATGCTGAAATCGATGTATGAAATGTGGACACTGCGAGAAGTTTGGGCGAGGTGTGCGGTTTTCTCATGTGCGATGTCGCGAAACGATGCGGTAATGTATCGAAACGTGACAGCGCAGGTGTCCGCAAAAAGGACAGTGCTCAAGTGCTTTGACATTGTCTGTTGGCGCTCGGGAGAAGGGAATTTCCACACGCGAACGGGAGGCGTCGGGTGCAGGGTTGCTCCGCCTGCGCTAGTCTTGAAAACGGAAGCAAGGCGAGAGGGCGAGCGATGGCTGTGTGCACGATCTGCGATGGAGTTGGGCTGGTGCGAGTGATGAGCGCCGAGGGCAAGTGGGTTTCGCGGCCCTGCCAGTGCCAGGAGATCGAGCGACGCGAGCGCCAGATGGCCGCCGCACGCATCCCCGAGCGCTATCGCTATTACTCGCTCGACGGCTTTGAAGGCGACTTTCATGACGCGGACCCCTCTTTGTCGATGGCGCACCTGAAGGCGCGGCGCTTTGCCGAGGCCTATCCGGTGGATACGGGCGGCAAGGGGCTGATGTTTGTCGGCTCGATTGGCGTGGGCAAGACGCATCTGGCGGTGGGCATTTTGCGGCGTCTGATTCAGGAGCGTGGCGTCAAGGGGCTGTTCTGCGACTATCGTGAGCTGCTTAAAAATATCCAGAACAGCTATAACTCGCAGGTGAATACGACGGAGCTCGAACTGCTGAAGCCGGTCTTTGCCGCCGAGGTGCTGGTGCTCGACGATCTGGGCGCGCAGAAGCCGAATGAGTGGGTCTGGGACACGGTGGCGCTGATTTTGAACACGCGCTACAACGACAAGCAGACGACGATCATCACGACGAATTATCCTGACCTGCCGGCCGGTGGCGGCGCGACGAACGAGACGCAGCGGGCGGCGCGGGAGCAGACGCTCGGTGACCGGATCGGCGACCGGATGCGCTCGCGGCTGGCCGAGATGTGCGTCAAGGTGGAGATGACCGGCAAGGATTTTCGCCAGACGGTCAAGCGGGCGCGCTTCGGCTGAGGTGGATTTGGGCACAACAAAAGGCGCATGGCTTCGGCAAGCCATGCGCCTTTTGTTGTTGGAAGGTTGTCTATCGGTCGGTGACGCGTGCTGTGCGCAAGCCCGGGTCGGTTGCGTGTTCCCGGGGTTTAATAAGCCCAGAGGGTGACGAGCAGGACGATCATGGCGATCAGGGTTAGGCCCTGGTAAACACGTTCTGCAGCCAGGGCGTGTGCGGGCATAGAGACGGAAGACAGCACAGGGGAGGGCTTCATCGTGAGCCTGCCTTTCATGCCTTTCGGCAAAATGATGCAGATAAAGACGAGCCAGGAATAAAAATCCGGGAGCGACACGGGGCCTAACAGAGCTTGTCTGGGATTTCGGCTATAGTATGCGCCCAAATCCGCAAAAGGATGATGAGAAGAAGAGGGATGCCCCTTCTCGTTAACATCGCTATCGGCAAAAAGGGGAACGGGCTCGAGGGTTGGCCTGAATTAGGACGCGTGGGAAGAAAACTTCGGTCATCAATGCTACAATTTCGCTCGTGAGTATTGAGGAACAAGGTCCGGAGTTGATGCGCCCCAAGGCGCCCGAGGAGCGCAACTGGTTGCCGATGGCGATTGCCGCGGCGGTGGTTCTGGTTGTGGCTGCGATTGCGATTTTTGCACTGGAGCACGGCAAGAAACGGCCGACGATGGCACCGGTGACGGCATCGCTCGATGGCTACGCGCCGAGCCTGCCGGTCTCGCATCTGGCAATGAGCGAGTCGGGAAATCTGGCCGGCGGCAAGCAGACCTACATTGACGGCGTCATTGACAACAAGGGCAACCGCACTATCAGCGCGGTCACGGTGCAGATTCTCTTTCGCAATGTGGCGCATGAGGTGGTGCAGAACGAGACCCAGTCGCTCAAGCTGATCCGCACGCGTGACCCCTATGTGGATCTTGAGCCGGTCTCGGCCGCACCGCTCAAGCCGGGCGACGAGAAGGCCTTCCGGTTCACCTTTGACGGGGTTTCCCCGGACTGGGATGGCGCATTTCCCGAGTTGCGGATTCTGCACGTCGAATCGAAATAGAACGCATCGATCCATGAAGCATGGCCCTCTCCTTGTGAGAGGGCCTTTTGCTTTAGGGTGTATCGCCATATATCAGCTAGTCAGCGCTGGGCGCCAATTTTTTCGAGATCAAGGATCGACGCGCGACGGATATCGGGTATCTCCTAGCGAGGAGCGACGCCGAGACCGGGAAAATTGGCCCCAGCCCTTCGGGTTGCGGGTTAAATCGGGCCACACTTTGTCGTCGTCGTTGCTTTGGGGTGACCAAAGCTGCCTCCTCCTTCGCGTTTGGCCCGATTTCTCCTCGCAACGCTGGCAGTTGGTATATGGCGATACACCCTAGGGCAGGAAGCGGTCAAAGACGAGATTCATGATCTCGGGAACGACGGTGTCCGGATAGCGCTCCGGGTTCATCAGATTATGCAGGACCAGCCCGTGGCTGAGGGAAAAAGCCAGCAGGACGAGCTGCGCCGCCATGGTGGATTTGTTGTTCGTCTCCGTGTTCTCCAGATCGAACTTTACAATGGCTTTTGCCAGCTCGTCGTAGATTTCGTTGAAGAAGGCGCTGAGCTTTTTACCGAAGCGCGGATTGCGGACGGAATAGAGCTGTGCCTCGGTCAAGAGAAGGTAGGCCAGTTTGTCGGCACCGGTGTAGCAGGTACAGGCAAGGCGAAGATTTTTCTTGATCTCTTCGGGAGACTGTGTGGGAGCCGAGGCCATGGTCTTGTGAATCTCGGCAAGCATCAGATGCATCTGCCGCTCGATCAGCGCGAGAAAGAGAGCGTCCTTGCTCTTGAAGTTTGCATGGAAGGCGCCGCGGCTATAACCGGCGGTTTCGGCAATCTCTTCAATGGAAGCACCGGCAAAGCCGTGCAGTGCAAAGAGCTTGGCGGCTGCATCAAGCAGTCGTTCCTGGGTAAGTGCGCGGCTTTCTTCGCGAGTGAGTCTCTTTTTCATGGCCTAACTATCAGATTGTACAACGGGATAGATCGATTAGTGCCCATCCTGTTGCCAGGGGTCCGATGAGTGCGTGTTGCGGCGCAGCTTGGAGCAGAAGGAGAAGCCGTCGCACAGGCTCCGACCCAAGTGCGAGAACTCAGGCGTGAACTCGCGCAGGACGATGATCAGGCCATCGCCGGCCAGATTACCACCCCAACGTTGCAGGACCAGCGAGGCGGTTCGGTCGCGCTCTGGGTAGTAGAGCGAGGAAAGGCTGGCTGCAACGCCGGAGCCGAGCAACTGCGGAGTGTTGATGGTGCGCTGGCCTGCATCGGTTTGCGCATAGAACAGACTGGCAACGGCGTGCCCGGTGCGGCGCATCGCTCCACCCGAACGCAGGGGCTGATAGCGCGGGTCGATGTGCATGGCGCTGGCCATGACAAAGCTGACGATGTAGGAATCGACGGCCTGGTCGGCAAAGGAGTGCCAATAGTAGCGGCCATACCCATCGAGCCCCCCGTGAAACTCCGGATAAAGTCCCTGGGCCTGATTGTTGGCCGCACCGACAGCTGCAAAGAGAAGCGAGGGCGCGCCGAAGGCATTTTTCGTTGCGAAGGAGAGCTTTCCCCGGTTGGAAAGCGGTTGCGCAGGAACGGGGAGGGAGGCTGCCGTGGGCGCGGGAGCGTCGGGCAGCACGTTGTCCGAAGGACTGGTTGGCATGAACGCGAGGTCTGTTTGGGGTATCGGAGCGTTGGGCGTTGCTTCTTGCGCGGTTGCGACGAAAGAGCTCAGACAGAGGCCAAGCAGGGCGAGACGTCGAGAGAAAGCAGGCGTCGGGGCTGGGAAGCGAAGGGATGCGCGGGGATCTTCCTTCTTGGGCCAAAAATGCATAAAGATCTTCTCCTTTTGTCCTGGGGTTAAAAGAACGGCAAAATCCGGAGGATGATTCACGTCCAGATTTAAATATACATTCAAATACCAATATGTATTTAAGTGTGATATTGTTTTTTTATGAATCGCGCCGAATCCCGAACCGAACTTCTCTCCGCGCCCTGGATCTTTCGTTTGCTCTGGAAGGTAGCGCTTTGCCTGTTGAGCCTGGCGACGACCCTGGTCATCACCGCATGCCACGACAAGCAGACGGTGGCCGCCGATCAGCCGGTGGTGGTCAAGGTGCGCATGCCCAACCAGGTGCAGCAGCCGGTTTCGATTGCCGTCAGCGGCACGGTGCAAGCCAGCACGACGGCGATGACGGCCTTCGAGGTGAGCGGCCGCGTGCTGAAGGTCTACGTCGATGAGGGCCAGCATGTGGCCAAGGGGCAGGTGCTGGCTGCGTTGGACGTGACCGATTACCGGCACGGCTACGAGGCGGCGCTGGGTGCGGCCGAGGCGGCGCGGGCGAGCGAGAGCAAGGCACGGAACGGGCTTCGTCCCGAGGAACTGGAGCAGGCGCGGGTGGCCTTTGAGCGCGCGCAGGACGAGTTGCAGCGGATGAAGTTTCTCTATGATCGCAAGAGCCTGAGCGCCAACGATTATCAGAAGTTCGATGCTGCCTATCAGACGGCGCGGCAGAACTATGCGATGGCACGGCAGGGTGCGCGTGGCGAAGACAAGGCGGCGGCATCGGCGCAGGTGCGGGCCGCGTCGGCACAGATGCAGGACGCGCGGACGCGCATGGCGCGGTGCCGGCTGGTGGCTCCGACGGCGGGTTTCATCGGCATGAAGCGCATCAATGTGGGCGACTATGTTTCGGCGGGTACGCCGGTGTTTTCAGTGCTTGATCTGGAGATTGCCAAGGTGCGCGTGGCGGTGCCGGAGTCGGACGTGGCCAAGATCGCCATTGGCTCGAAGGCGCAGGTCAAGGTTCCGGCGCTGGACGGTCGCAGCCTGGAGGGCACGGTGGAATCGCTGGGCATGGCCGCCGATGCAGCTTCGCGCTCTTACACGGCGAAGATTGCGGTGAAGAATAGCGAACACCTGCTGCGCGATGGCATGGTGGCCGAGGCGCGCATCTTTGGCGCGGCGCAGGTGCATGTTTTGACGGTGCCGGGCAATGCCGTGGTGCGCGACGAGCGTGGCGTGGAGAGTGTGTATGTGTACGACAGCGCGCGTCACACCGCCTATGCGCGACGCGTGGAGGCGGCATCGTTTCTTGGCAACGAGGTCGTGATTTCCCGTGGACTCAAGAACGGTGATCGGGTGATCGTTGCCGGAGAGCAGAACCTACGCGAAGGCGCGCCGGTGGTGCTGGCAGGGGGCGCGCAATGAACCCGATTCGCGCCGCTCTGCGCTATCCCCAGGTCGTGATGATCATCACGGCGATGCTGTTTGTTACAGGCCTTACGGCCCTGTTCACCATGCCGCGCCGCGAAGATCCGAAGATTACGATTCGCACCGGCCTGGTGACGGCGATTTATCCTGGCGCGACCAGCTCCGAGGTTGAAGCGCAGGTGACGCACAAGCTCGAAGAGCGGTTGTTTCGCTTTGCCGAGGTGCGTCGCGCCAAGACCTTCTCGACGACGCGCAACGGCGTGGTGATCATCAACGTGCAACTGAACGAGTCGGTGCAGCAGGCCGATGTGTTCTGGGCGAGGCTACGGCTTGATCTGACGCAGATGAAGTCGGAGTTGCCCGAGGGCGTGCAGGGGCCCTTCGTCGATTCCGATTTCGGCGACACGGTTGCGGTGCTGATCGGCATTCACGCAAAGAACTACGACTACACGGCACTGAAGGACGACGCCGACAAGATCGATACCGCGTTGCGGGCACTGCCCGCGGTCTCGAAGATTCAGCGCATCGGCGACCAGAAGGAACAGATCGTCGTTGCCGAGTCGCAGCAGAAGCTCTCGCAGTGGGGAGTGAATCCGCAGCATGTGGCGCAGGCGCTTGAGAGTCACAGCGCGGCGCAGTATGCGGGGCGCGTGCCGACGGGCACCAACACGGTGGAGATCGACGCACGGGGACGGTTCGGCTCCGAGGATGAGATCCGCAATCAACTGGTGGACGTGACGGCCTCGGGCGTGCCGGTTGCGCTGAAGGATCTGGCGACGGTCAGCCGTGTCTACGAGGACCCCTCGCAATATGTGCGCATCAACGGCGAGAAGGCTATTCTGCTGGCCGTGGAGATGCACGAGGGCAACAACATTGTCAGCTTCGGCCATGCGTTGCAGAAGACGCTCGATACTGTGCAGCGCAGCCTTCCGGCGGATGTGCAACTGGACCTGATTGCCAATCAGCCGCGCGTTGTCTCCGAGCGGATTGGCGACTTTTTCCGCGAGTTCGGCATTGCCATCATCGCGGTGATTCTGGTGACGATGCTGCTGTTGCCGATGCGCGTGGCGCTGGTGGCGACGGTGGCGATTCCGGTGACGGTCTCGCTGACCTTTGCTCTTTTGAACCTGCTTGGCATTGAGCTGCATCAGGTTTCGATTGCGGCGCTGATTGTGGTGCTGGGCATGGTGGTCGATGACGCGATTGTGATCGCCGATAACTATGTCGAGCTGCTCGACCAGGGGCTTGCGCGGGATGACGCGGCCTGGCGCTGCGCTTCGGATATGGCGGTTCCGGTCTTTACGGCGACGGTGACAATCATCTCTTCGTTCGCGCCGTTGGGGATGATCCGGGGCTCGACGGGCGAGTTTATTCGTGCTCTTCCGATTGGCGTTTCGATCGCCCTGGCAACCTCGTTTGTCGTGGCCATGATTCTGACGCCGCTGACGGCGCGGGCCTTCATCCGCAAGGGACTGCATAGCCCGGCGGCGGAGACGACGGCACGCAAGAAGTTTTCTGCCATCGATGCCTTGCAGCGCGGCTATCAGCGCGCGATCACATGGGCGATGCAGAACCGGCGCACGGTGCTGGTTTCGGGCGTGGTGGCCTTTGTCGTTGGCATTGGCGTGCTGCAACTGGTCAAGCAGCAGTTCTTCCCGCTGGCCGAGCGCGACCAGTTTGTGCTGGATGTGTGGATGCCGGAGGGCACGCGCGTTGAGGCGACCGATGCGGTGGTGCGGCGCATTGAGCAGGCGCTGCAAAAAGAGTCGATGGTGAAAAACTATTCGAGCTTTCTTGGCGCAGGCGCACCGCGTTTCTATTACGACATCAACCCGCAGCCACCGGCGGAAAACTATGCGCAGGTGCTGGTGAATACGCGCAGTGTTGCCGCAACGCCGAAGCTGGTGGAGCAGTTGCGCGCGCAACTGCCCGCGTTGACGCCGGAGGCCCGCGTCTTTGTGAAGGAGTTGCAGCAGGGCGACGATATGGAGGCGCCGATCGAGGTGCGCATCTCCGGGCCCGATGACACGGTGTTGCGCTCGCTGGCAGCGCAGACGGAGAACATTCTGCGCCACACGCCGGGGGCAAGCTACATTCACAACGATTGGCATGAGATGCAGTTGCAGACCGGCGTCCACTTGAACGACGTGGTTGCCAACCGGCTGGGGTTTACCAACGCCAACCTGGCGCAGCAACTCGCGATGGGCTTTGAGGGCGTGCCGGTAGCCAGTTACTGGGAGGGCGACCGCGCGTTGGCGATTACTCTGCGTCTGGCCGAGAACGAACGCAAGAGCTTCGACAATGTGGGCGATTTGTATGTGCAATCGCCGACCAGCGGAGCCAGCGTGCCGGTCCGTTCCATTGCGACGTTGACGCCGGAGTGGCAGTCGGGGCGCATCGTGCGTCGCAACGGGGTGCGGACGATCACTGTGCGCAGCTTTGCCGAAGGGGAGACGCTGCCGAGTCAGGTGTTGGCCAGCGCACGCAAGCAGATTGCCGCGATGCAACTGCCGGAGGGCTACAGCATTGCCTATGGCGGCGAAGAGGAGAGCCAGAACGAGACCTCGGGCGACATGAACTGGGCGCTCGTCATCAGCCTGATTCTCATCTTCCTGGTTCTGCTGTTGCAGTTCCGCACGCTCTCCGATCCTCTGATCGTGATGGCGGCCTTCCCGCTGGCCCTGCCGGGCGCGGCGCTGGGACTGTTCATCACGGGAAATCCCTTTGGCTTCACGGCTTTTGTGGGAGTCATCAGCCTGGGAGGTTTGGTGGTGCGCAATTCGATTATTTTGATCGACGCGATTTACGATCGCATCAAGGCCGGCACACCGCTGGTGCAGGCGGCGACGGAGGCTGGCGAACGGCGTCTGCGGCCGATCTTTTTGACGACGATGGCCGCCGCGGTTGGCGTGGTTCCGATGATCGTTTCGGGGTCGAGCCTGTGGTCGCCGCTGGCCAGCGTGATCGCCTTCGGACTGCTGGTCTCGATGTTCTTCACGCTGATCGTGATTCCGGTTCTCTTTGTCGCGGTGCATAGCCGCAAGGCGAAGACGGCCCCCGCGGTGGCGGCTGTTCTGCTGGCGCTGGCCGCGCTGGGCAGCGTGCCGACACAGGCGCAGAGTCCCACGGTCTCGCTCGATGAGGCCATCCAGTTGGCGCAGCAGAAGAATCGCACGGTACAGATGGCGCGGCTCAAGGTGGACGAGGCCAGGGCAAAGGTCACCGAGGCACGCGCGGATTATTTTCCGAGCGTGAAAAACGAGAGCCAGTCGCTCTATCTGAGCGAGAAGCAGAGCCTGACGATTCCTCATGGCGCGCTGGGCAACTATGCCAGCACGGGTGATTTGCCGAACAAGGATATATCGATCTCGCTCGGTAGGCAGAACCTGTTTGTGAGTACGACCACGGCCGCCCAGCCGCTGACGCAGTTCTTCAAGATTCAGGCGGGTGTGCGCGCGGCGCGGGCCGATGTGGCGACGGCGACGGCCGATGCGCAGCGGGCCGAGGATGAGGTCACGCTCAATGTGAAGAAGCTCTACTACAACGCGCTGGCGGTTGAGCAGCGGCGCAAGGCGGCCGAGGCCAGGATTCATGCCGGTGAGCAGAAGATTGCAGAGGCGCGCAATGCCGTGCAGTCCGGCACCGCTCTGGAGGTCGAGGTGCAAGCGGCGGTGGCCGAGATCGCCGAGGCGAACAGTGTGCTGAACACGCTCGAGGACAGCGCGACGGATCTGAAGGCCGATCTGGGCGACCTTCTTGGGCTTCCGGCGAATGCGGAGTTTTCTCTGTCGACAACCGAAGTGGGCACTGAAGAAGAGGCAGCGGCGCAGAATGCGTCGGGCCCTGCACTGACCGCCGCCTCGCTGGTCAAGGATGCGCTGGCGACGAATCCCGAGGTGGCGTCGGCACGTGGGACGCTCGGCAAGGCGCAGGCCGGGGTACGTGCGGCACGGTTGGAGTTTGTGCCGGATGTGAGTCTGTTTGCGCAGCACATGTATCAGAACGGCGTGCCGCTGTTGGCGGACAACTCGGCGACAGTGGGACTGCGCATGGAGTGGACGCTTTCGGAGTTCGGCAAGCGCACCGGGCAGATTCGCGAACGCAAGGCGCAACAGGCGCAGGCGGAGCTGAATCTGCAGCAGACCGAGAACCATCTGCAAATTGAGGTGGAGAAGGTTCTGCGCAGGCTGCGGCGCAGCGCGGTGACTCTGCGGGCCGCCGAGGCCGCAGAGAAGGCGCGGGCCGAGATGCGCCGGCTTGTCTCCGATCAGGTGGAGGCGAAGACGGCAACGGGCTCTGCCCTGGCCGAGGCGGAAGCCAAACTGGCCGAGGCGCGGGCGCAACTGTTCGAGGTGCATGTGGAGCGTGCCACGGCGCGCGCCGAACTGGCCCGGTTGTTGGGGCAGAGATTGTATTGAGGCGGCGGCATCGCTTCGACAAGGATTGAGTTGTTTGGTTGCTTGACTTGCGCCCTCCGCACCGTGTTGATCGGTGCCGGGGCGCTTTTTTGCTTCGCTATACATTTGTGGGCAGTGCGCTGCGGAATCGAGGATTCCGCACCGCACTGCCCACCGTTGTTTGCCGAAGATTAGAACTTCAACCGGAAGGTGACTCTGCCGCTGACCGGTGAGCCGGGCATGATCTGGTTGTTGGTGTGGGCCGACTCGTAGTAGCGCACATTCGACAGGTTCTCGATGTGTGCGTCCAGATCCCAGTGGCGGGCATGGTAGTAGGCGGTGGCGTCCAGACGGGCAAAGCCGGGGAGCCTTACCTGGTTGTCGCTGGTGGTGTAGCGCGAGTTCATGGCGACCGCGCCGAGACCAGCGCCAAAGCCGCGCGTCCACTCGTAGAGCTGCCAGAAGGATCCGCTGTTGACCGGGATCAGTTGCGCGCGCTTGCCCTGCAGGCTGATGCCGCTGCTCAGCGTCGGATTGTCGGCGTAGTAAGCATCCATCCAGGCCCATCCGCCATTCATGCGCCAGTGCGGGGTGACCGCGCCGCTGAAGCCGAGATCGAAGCCGTCGGTGCGCTGCGTGCCGGCGTTGATGTAGGTTGCGCCGGTGGGGTCGGCCGCATAGTCGGGCACCTTGATGTCGGTGCGGTTGAGCCGATAGAGCGCGGCGTTGGCGGTCAGGCGGCCGCTGAAGAGCAGGTATTTGGCACCGGCTTCGTAGTTGTCGGTTTTTTCCGGCTTCAGATTGGCGGTGTTGTTGGTGTTGATCGCGGTCAGGCTCAGGGTTTCGCCCGAGGGGTCGAAGGTGTGGCTCCAGTTCACGTAATAAGAGGCTTCGGCATCGGGCTGGTAGAGCAGTCCGATGCGCGGACTGAAGGCATTGTCGGCGCGCGCGATGCTGTTGGCGGCTGTGTTGTAGTCATGCTGGCTCTGCCGGTAGTTGTCAAAGCGCACGCCGACCAGCGCCTTCCAGTGCCGGGCAAAGGAGAGCTCGTCCTGAACATAGGCGGCGACGGTTTGGCCGATGAAGCCGTTGTTGTTGGTTAGCACGGTGCTCAGCGTTGGGGCGATCTGCGCGGGATTGTAGAGATCGACGCTGGCCGCGGTGCCCGTTGAGCGGCGCAGGCGTACGTGCTGATGACCATACTCGATGCCGGCGAGGAACATGTGATCGATCTTGCCGGTGCTGAAGTTGCGCCAGCCCTCGCCCTGATTGAAGTAGTTCTCCTGCCGGGTGGCGCTGTTGTATTCGGAGCGCGTCACCTTGCCGTTGCTCACGGTCGAAGGGAAGGTGTTCTGGAAGTTGGTCTGGTAGCCGGAGTGGCGGAAGATGTCATGACCGTTCCAGCCGAGCAGAGCGCCCTTCCAGTCGAGAGTTTCATCGGTGACCGCGTTGTGCACGTAATCGGCCGGGGCGCTGCCGCCGTTGAGGGCGTAGCCGTAGAAGTTGGCAATGTTGACCGGCGCGGGGCGACCGTTGAGCGAGGGAATGCCACGGTCCGGCGTGCGCTCGTCGCGCAGTCGCTGCATCTGCAGGTTGACGTCCTGCTTGGGCGTGGGACGCCAGCGCAACGTCGAGGCGAAGGCGTAGCGATCAAGCTCGTAGAAGTGGCGGAAGCTGCCGCTGTTTTCCCAGGCTCCGGTGGTGCGCAGGCCGAGTTTGGGGCTGCCGAGCAGGGTGTCGACGTCGCCTTCCACGCGCTTCTGGCCATAGCTGCCATCGATCGTGGAGAGCTCGGCGAGGGTGCCGGCGTTGTGCGGCTTCTTGGTGATGCGGTTGATGAGCCCGCCCGAGGTGCCACGGCCGTAGAGCACGGCGGCCGGGCCTTCGACAACTTCGATCGATTCGGTGTTCGACAGATCGCGATAGTAGGTTGCGTCGTCCTTGACGCCGTCGATGTACTGATCGGTGTTGGCGTTCATGCCGCGAATAGAGACCTGATCGCGACGGCCTTCGCCGAGCATGGGGCTGACGCCGGGAATGTAGGCCAGAGCCTCCTGCATGGAGGTTACGGCACGGTCGCGCATCGCGTCCTGCGAAACAGTGGTCACGGTCTGCGGAAGATCGAGCGGGCGAATGGGAATGCGCGAAGCGGCCGATTGCGTTTCGATCTGATAGCCCGATGCGGTGACCTGCACGGAACTGCTGGCCTGCGCCAGTTGCAGGGTAAAGTCGAGTTCCGTGGTCTGTCCGGCGGCAAGCTGCACCGTCTGGCGCGTGGCGGCCATGCCGGGCGCCGCGGCGATCAGCTCAAAGCTGCCTTGCGGCTGACGAAGGCGATAGAGGCCATTGGCGTCGGTGTGCGTGGTGGCAACTGCGGTGCCGTCGAGCAGAAGCGCGACCTCGGCATTGGCGATGGTGTGCCCCTGCGGATCGAGAACACGGCCGGTGATGGTGCCGCGCGCAACCGGCGCCAGCGCGGCCGAAGGATTGGCGGCGGCAAGCAGGGTGGTTGTGCTGTGCGGCACCTTCTGCGCGTTGACTGCTGTGATGGCGAGGGGAAGCAGACAGACTGCGAGCATACGGCCGCTGTGCAACGGTCGCTTGAGAGCGAAGAACATGAAATGGACTCCTGTCAGTGAAGCAAAGGCAAGGTAAAATACTGCAAGGTGAAACTCTGTTGCATCTGTAGGTCGCAATGTGCCCTAAGGAAAAGAGCATTACTTGCAACGCCGTTGCAAACTGCAATATAAGACTAATTAAGTCCTGAACGAAAGGCAAGAATGTAAGGACTGTAAAGCTCAGATTCTGTTGCATCTTGTGAAAATCTGTTGCAAGAAGAGCGAGAGGAGAACCGATGTCACCCCATACGACGATGACGGAGAGCCGACTGGAGAGCGAGCTGGCCCAGCGCGGTGTACGGATGACGCGCCAGCGACGCGCCATTCTGGCGACGATTGAGAGCGCGGAGCGGCATTTGGACGCGGCGCAGATTCTGCGGCGTGCCAGCCGGGTTGAAGCGAGCGTCAATCGCGTGACGGTCTATCGCACGATCGGGCTGTTGAAGCGCCACGGGCTGATCGATGAACTGGATCTGATGCACGTCACCGGCGATGCGCATTTTTACGAGCGCCGACCGGAACACGATCATATTCACGTGACCTGCCTGCGTTGCGGGCAGGTGATCGAGTTCGAGTCCGAGCACCTGGCGCAGTTGCGGGCCGAGGTCGAGCAGCAGTGCGGCTTTCGCGTGGACGTGGCGCGCACCGAGATTGGCGGCTATTGTGGCGGCTGCCAGGCTATGCCCGAGGCGACGGCGGCCACGCGTGCCACGCGCGCGAACAAGAAGGGTGCGGAGGATGCGCGTGCTTGTGGGGATGCTGCCCACATCGCATAATGTTGCAGAGGCTTCACAAGGAGAAGCAATGGAGATTGCAGGACCGAAGATTCTGAGCGTCGAACAGATGCGAGCAGAGCGCGACCGGCTGGTGGCCGAGGGCAAAGAACTTGTGTTTACGAATGGATGCTTCGATCTTTTGCATCGCGGGCATGTGGAATATCTGACCTTTGCTCGCAATCAGGGCGATGCGCTGGTGGTGGCCCTGAATACGGACGCCTCGGTGCGCGCCAACAAGGGGCCGGAGCGGCCGATCAACTCTGAGCAGGATCGTGCCTGGGTGCTTGGCTCGTTGCGCGCCGTCGATTACGTCATCTTCTTTTCTGAAAAAGAACCGAAGGATGTGATTGCGCAGATTTTGCCGCAGGTTCTGGTCAAGGGCAAGGACTGGGCGCATTACGTGAGCGGGCGCGAGGTCGTTGAGGCGCATGGTGGCCGCGTCGTGCTGGCCGAGATGGTGCAGGGCCGTTCGACGACATCGACCATCGCGAAATTTGTAAAGGCGTATGAGGCGGACACGCGGGCGTAACGTGTTTCTGGTCATGGAGAAGGAGCGCAGGGACCGCGCCGGTGTTTTCAGATTTGGCCATCCTGTTTGAAATCGCGACAAAGGGCGGCTTTTGCACTCGAAAAATTGCGAGGAAAAGGCCGCTCGACAGTCGATGGTGCAATGCAGTAATTTATCGTCTGTTAATCTATACTTAAATCAGGGCCGGTTCCATTGACCGGGGATTTCTTCTGAACCGGTATCCCAATCGTTAATTCATTGCTCTTCGGAGGCTGCAGTTGTCAGCATTGTGTACCCGTGTGTGTAAGACCAGAACGATCTTTGCCTTGTTTGCCCTGTTGTTCCTCGGGCAACTAGCCCGTGCTCAATCGGTGGGTTCCATCACCGGTTCGGTTGCCGATACGACGGGTGCTTCGCTGCCCGCATCGAATGTGACACTGACCAACCAGCGCACGAACGAAGAGCGCCATGCCCTGACAGATGGCAACGGCTCGTTCTCCTTTACCGTGCTGCCGATTGGTGTGTATCGCATCAAGGCCGAGCACGAGGGTTTTCAGCCGTATGAGGTCACCAACACGGCGCTCGAAGGCCAGCAGCATCTGACGCTGGCTCTGACGTTGCATCCGGGTGGCGTGATGACTTCAGTCAGCGTGGAAGCCTCTGAGACCGAGATCGAGCGCTCTGATCCAAGCCTGAGCCAGACCGTGCATGCCGAGCAGGTCGCGAATCTTCCTCTGAATGGACGCAACTTTGCGCAATTGGCGCTGCTGACGCCGGGCACGGCGCGTGGCGAACAGACGACCGACTTTTTGAATCAGGGAACCAGCAGTGAAGTTTCGTTTCGTGGATCGGTTTCCTTGTCCGTGCAGGGCATGGCGGAAAACACCAATGACTGGCGGCTGGACGGCGTCGACAACAATGAACTGACGGGCGGCGCGGTGGCGTTTTTGCCCGAGGTCGATGCGATTCAGGAGTTCAACGTACTGACCTTCAACTACTCGGCGCAGTATGGCAGCCGCGGTGGTGGCACGATTCTGGTTTCGACCAAGTCGGGCAGCAATGAGTATCATGGTTCGGCCTTCGAGTTTCTGCGCAACGACTATCTGGATGCGCGCAACTACTTCGATCCGGTCAAAAAGGGCAAGTATCGCCAGAACCAGTTCGGTGGTTCGGTGGGCGGCCCGATCCTGAAGAACAAGACCTTCTTTTTCGTCGACTATCAGGGCAACCGCGTGCGTCAGGCAGCGCCGATTTTGAGCGTGGTGCCGACGACGGCGCAGACCCAGCAGCACATCTTCACTAACCCGATCTTTGATCCGACCTCGACGCTGTCGGCCAGCTCGGCCACGGCGCGTACCAGCTACTACAACACAACGCTGGGTGCCTACAAGATTCCCGACGGCCAGATCAGCTCGATTGGTCAGGCGATTCTGAATCTGTTTCCCGCGCCTTCCCCGGCCGGAACCTCGGGCCTGACCGGCTCGTACAACTACGCGGCCAGCCCGCTGCGTTCGATGGACGACGATGAGTTCGATGTGCGCATCGATCATCACCTGAGCGACAACGATCACCTGTTTGCCCGCATCAGCTGGGACAACGCGCATCAGTTCAACCCCTCGGGCCTTCCAGGCTTTGGCGCCAAGACGACCTACACCAGCACAACCAACTTCCGGACGCGCGCGCGCAACTTTGCCATCTCGGATACGCACATCTTTTCGCCGCACGTGGTCAATCAGATTGCGGTGGGCTACAACCGCGATTACAACGTGATTCGCGGCTATGGCTACGGCACGGAAGCGGCCGAGTCGCTGGGCATTACCGGCGCAAACCTCGGCGATCTGGCGACCTCGGGCATGACGATGATCTCCATGACCGGCTTCAACGCGATTGGCGATCGTTTGTACTCGCCCTATCAGGGCGGCACCAACGTCTTCCACTATCTGGATTCGTTGAGCGTGGTCAAGGGCAAGCACAACATGGTCTTCGGTTTCGATTTCCGTCCGATGCAGAACAACGGACTGGGCGAGACCTATCTGCATGGTCAGTTGGCCTTCACGAAGGACTTCACGGCCTACAGCACCAGCACCACGTTTGCCTCGACGATCACCGATACGGCGAGCGGCATCAAGGGCGCCAACGGCAATCCGATTGCCAGCCTTCTGCTCGGTTACCCCAGCTCGGGCAATCGCCAGAACCAGCTCAACAGCGGTGTGATTGGCCGTCGCTGGAAGGAATATCGCGGTTACGCGCAGGACAACTGGACGGTGACGCCGTCGTTGACCGTCAGCCTTGGTCTCGCCTACATGGTTGTGACGCCGCTGACCGAAGCGCAGGGTCGCATTGCCAACTTCGATACGCAGACGGGCCTCTATTACGTGGCGGGCAAGCAGGCCTCGACGTACACGGGCACGATTGCTTCGGACAAGTACGCCGGCATCAAGACCGACTACTCGAATGTGCAGCCGCGCATCGGCTTCTCGCTGAGCCCGTTTGGCCCGACGCACAATACGGTGCTGAGCGGTGGTTATGGCATCTTCCATGACACCTCGCATCTGGGCCAGTCGGCTGGCATTCACCAGAATCCGCCGTACACCAACACCTTTACCTTCTCGACCAACAACGTGACTCCGTCGCGTGTGCTGATTGCCGGAGCCAGCAGCAACGGCTTTCCGGACAACAGTGCGGCGCAAAATCCGGTGAGCTATACCGGCTCGGTTGTGGCGATGAATCGCAACTTCAAGCAGGGTCTGGTGCAGCAGTACAACCTGGGCCTGCAGCAGGGCATCAAGGGTGCGGTGATCAATGTGGCCTATGCGGGCACGCACGCCACGCGCATGTTTAACGACATCAACGCCTTCAACGGCGCGGCTCCGGGCGCGGGCAGCAATCTGGCCGCACGTCGGCCCTTCCCGACGCTGAATACCATCACGGACATCAACTGCAATGGCTGGCTGATTTATAACTCGCTGCAGGCAAAGGTCGAGCGTCGCACGCACGGCTTCTACCTGTTGGGTGCCTACACGTACGCGCAGGCGCTGACCAACGGCTATTCGGAAGCAGTGACGACGCTGGCGGGTTCAACCTACTTCCCGCTGACGATGGGCTCGAGCTTCTATCACGGCTATCCGGTGCTGGTTTCGACGCCGGGCAACGCGGCAGGCCGCGCGCTGGTGAAGCGGGATGATCGCGGTTCGGCCGCGCAGCAGTTGCGCAGCAACTTTACGGCCAGCGTGCTCTATGAGCTGCCGTTCGGTCGCGGACACCGCTATCTGAACCACTCTTCAAAGGTGGTGAATCAGGTGGTTGCCGGATGGCAGGCGAACAGCATTATCACCACGCACAGCGGTTTCCCGATGGCCTTTACGCAGGCAACCAACACCTCGGGTGCGGGCGTGACCAATCGTCCGGATCTGGTCTCGGGTTGCAATCTGTACTCCGGTGCGAAGACGGTGAGCAAGTGGTTCAACACGGCCTGCTTTGCCGCGCCGACCGCGCAGCAGTTGGGCAATGCGCCGCGCACCTACGGTTCGGGCCCGGGCCGCACCAATGTGGACTTCTCGATGTACAAGAAGTTCCAGACCTACCGGCAGCAGAATCTGGAATTCCACGCGGAGTTCTTCAACATTCTGAACCATACGCAGCTTGGCATGCCGGATCAGGGACTTGGTAACTCGACCTTCGGCACGATTTCGACGACGGTTATGTCGAATCGCCAGGTGCAGTTTGCGATGAAGTATCTGTTCTAAAGTTGACCATGAACCAGAGATGCCCCGGCACGGATTCGTCTGTGACCGGGGCTCTTTCTTGTTGAATGAGAGGCTGCGAACTGCGCGGCATCAGGGAGAGCGGGAGCGAATGAACATGTGTAACGGGTTGATGAAGAGAGCTTTTGCATGGATGAGCGCGGCGGTGCTGGTGGCCATGAGCGGCGCGGGTTTTGCGCAGCAGTCCGATGCCAGAGCAGCCGAGGCGATTTTCCATCGCGTCGCGGGCGATCAGTCGCGGCTGCGCGTGTTTTTGCAGGCGATGCCGAAGGGCGCGAATCTGCATAATCATCTGGATGGCAGCGTCTATACGGAAGACTATGTGCGTATGGCCGCCGAGCATGGCTACTGCGCAGACTTTGCCACGGCAAAAATTGCCGCGCCTCCGTGCCGCAATCCCGAAGACGAACTGAAGGGCATGGGCATGCGCGCGCCGGGCCGCTATGAGCAGTTCATGAATCTGATTTCGCGGCGCACCTTCCGCCGTGGACTCGGCTACGATGTGCCGGGTGGCACGACCGGCGGCGGAGGTTTCCCGGCCATCTACGCGATCTCGGTGGTGGTGCCTGCCGAGAGCATGGTGCTGTCGCGGCGGCTTGCGGCCAGCGAGCACGAGACGTATACCGAGTTCATCTATCAGCCGGATATTTTGGACAAGACAGCCGATGCGGTGCATGACGCGCAGTGGAATCCCAAGGATCTGCAAGGAGCCTTTGACCGCGCGCTGCCCACGTTGAAACCGATTGTTGCACAGGCGGTGAAGGACTTTGAAGCGGCAAAGGCGTCGGCGGACCGGACGCTTGGTTGCGGCACGGCAAAGGCCGAGCGGGCCTGCGATGTGACCGTGCGCTTTTTGAGCTATACGCGTCGCGGCGACCCACAGGATCAGGTCTTTCAGGCGATCATGATGTCGTTCATGCTGGCCGACAGCGATCCGAATTATGTCGGCTTCAATCTGGTTGGTCCCGAGAACAAGGAAAGCGCGGTGGCCGACTACGACCTGAACATGGAGATTATCCGCTTTATCGGCGCGAAGTTTCCGCACGTGCATCGCTCGCTGCATGCCGGGGAGCAGACCATGGGCAAGGCGCAGGCCTCGGCGCTGGTCGATCACGTGCAAAAGGCGATTGAGATTGGTGGGGCAGAACGCATTGGCCACGGCACCTCGATTGCCTTCGAGACCGATGTGGTGCAGACGCTGGCGCGCATGGCGCAGCAGAACATTGCGGTCGAGATCAACCTGACGAGCAATGACCGCTTCGGTGCATCTGGCTCGTATCATCCGCTGAATCTATATCGCGCGGCGGGTGTGCCGGTGACGATTGCCACCGATAACACGGGCATGGCGCGCGTGGACCTGACCAACGAATATGTGCGTGCGGCCTATGAGCACAAACTTGGCTACGAGGATCTGAAGTATGTGGCGCGCACCGGCATGCAGGTGACCTTTTTGCCGGGCGCAAGCCTGTGGAAGAATCTGCAGATTGGCACAGTGGTGGATGCCTGCGTGAGCGACAAACTTGGCGCGGATGCGCCGTCGAAGAGCTGCCAGCAGTTTCTGACGGCCAGTCCGAAGGCAACCGAGCAGTGGCGGTATGAAAAGCAGCTTGCGCAGTTTGAGCACGATGTGCAGGGATGGCGATTCTAGGCTTTTGCCCGGCAATGGAGCCAAACTGATCCGGGCTGGCTTGTGGAAGAAAAAAGCCAGCGCAGATCCCCTTCGACTCACCACCCCCAGGCTCAAGAAAACGCCTGGGGCCCTGTTCGCTCAGAATGACCCGGGGTGGGTGGGCCCGTTCGTTAGAGCACTACTTTGCCGTGATGGTCATCGTGGTCGGCTTGGTGCGCGTCAGGCGATTGACGATTTTGTATCGCTCGCCGGGGTAGACCGAGGCGACGTGCTCGACGGGCAGTCCGCTCTCAAGATACGAGGTGCGGGTGAAGAGGAAGACAGGGCTCTTGGGCTCGATGTGAAGCAGGCGCGCCTCCTCGGCCGAGGCGCGGCCAACTTCGATGACCTCGTCGGTGACCATCATCTGAATGCCGTAGCGCTCGGCCAGCTCCTGATAGAGCGAGGTGGTGGGGTCAAAGGTGTCCATGAGCGCGGGGCAGAGCGAAACGGGCAGGCTGCTGCATTCGATGCCCATGGGAACCGAGTCTCCGTAACGGACGCGGTGCAGGCAGAAGACCTCATCGCCGTTGGCCAGATGCAGCAACTCCCTGGTCTGCGCGCCGGGTGCTTGCTTCATAAAAGAGAGCACGGTCGATGTGGCATGCGCGCCGCGTGCTTCGGTCTCTTCTGTGAAGGAAAGAACGTGGCGGAAGTCGCGCTCGAGCTTGATGGCGGAGATGAAGGTGCCCTTGCCCTGGCGGCTGTAGATAACGCCGAGGTCCACCAGCGCGCGCACGGCCTGCCGGACGGTCATCTGGCTGACGCCCATCTGTTCGGCGATGCGCTCAATGGAAGGCAACGGGTCGCCGGCCTTGAATTCGCCCGACTGAATCCGCGCCAGCAGGCGTTGCTGAATCTGATGGTAGAGCGGAATGCCGCTGCGGCGGTCAAGGGGCGAGGGACGTGCGGCGGCGCCAGAACTGTTGCGGGAATAGGGTATCTTCATCGCGTGCAACCTCTATATAAAAGTTGTGCCGTGCAAAGTGTGAGCAGAGCGGCTGCCTATTCCGCGGGCGTCAGGCCAAGGCCCGGACCCGTGGGCAGAATCAGCTTGCCCTTTTCGACGCGCACCCCGCGCAATGGGTCATTCGAGATCAGAAGATTGGCGTCCAGATCGACGTGATCGACCAGTGGGGCGATGTGCGCGGCGGCGGTGATGGAGCAGGAACTGGAGATCATGCAGCCGATCATGACCTTCAGTTGAGAGGCGCGAGCCACTTCAACCCAGCGCAGAGCTTCGAGCAGGCCACCGGATTTGTCGAGCTTGATGTTGATGCCATCATAGGCCTCGGCGAGCTTGGGAATCATGGCGGCGCTGGTACAGGCCTCGTCGGCGATGATGGGCAGATGCACCTTGCTGCGCACGTAGCGGGTCTCTTCGAACATGTGCGCGGGCATGGGCTGCTCAACATATTCGACGCCCTGGGTCTCAAGCCAGTTGATCTTGCGGATGGCCTCTTCGGGGTCGGTCCAGCCCTCGTTGGCATCGACGCGCAGAGGCTTGTTGGTGACGCTGCGGACAGCCTCGATGGTGGCCTCGTCGGTCTTGAGGCCCACCTTGATCTTGAGCACGGGGAAGTCGGCGGCCTCGCGCGTCTTCTGGCGGGTGATCTCGGGGGTATCGATGCCGATGGAAATATCGGTCAGCGGCGCGCCTGCCGGATCGACACCGAAGAGCTTGTAGAGCGGCAGACCATATTTTTGGCCGAGCCAGTCGAAGAACGCGATATCGACGGCGGCCATGGCGGCGCGTTGGTGATCGCCGAGCGCGGCGCGAATCTTCGCCAGGGATCTGCGATAGGTATAGGGATCGGCCGAGGTGATCTGGGAGGTGATGGCCTCAATGGCCTTGGCGGCCTCGGCAGGGAACTCCTTGTAGCGAACGATGGGCGCGCCCTCGCCGTGGCCGGTGATGCCGTCACGCGCGTAGCCGACCACGACCGTCTCACGATAGGCGCTCGAGGACATGGTGGTGGTCCAGGTGTGGCGCAGATTGAGCCGCTGGACGGAGCAGTTGAGTTTGGCGGAAGATTCATTCGGCATGGCGAAGGTCTCCATTGAGCCGAGGGCGGGCAGCAGGGCCGCGGCTCCGGCCAGTTTGAAAGTGGCGCGACGAGAGAGTGGAGTCTGCATCATTTATTTGATCCTCCGCGAGGCGACGAGCAGATGCGTCCACGGTTGGTCGTCGAGGCGGCTGATCTGCACGCCGGGGTGATCGTGCACCGTATCGTGGATAAACTCGCCGTTCCCGATGTACATGCCGGTGTGGGTGATGTGGGCTGGGCTCGATCCGAAGTAGAGCAGGTCGCCGGGCAACAGAGCCTTGCGGTCGACGGCCGAGACGCCGGACCAGGCGGCCTGCGCGTCGGCATCGCGCGGAATCTCATAGCCGCGCTGGCGTGCGAGCATCTGCACAAAGCCCGAGCAGTCGAAGCCAAAGCTGCTGACGCCGCCCCAGGTGTAGGTGATGCCGAGGAATCGCTTGCCGAGCGCAATGGTTTCGTCGATAGAGAGCGGTGCGGACGGCGTGGTGGTTACGTCGCCACGTTGCACCCAGCCGGTACGGCCGTCGACCAGACGCACGGCCAGCCAGCGTTCACTGGTTCCAAGCGCATCGGGAATGGCCTCAAGAATCGACTCCCATGGCAGATGAAGCATCGGCGCGTGCTTGGTCACATCCGGTTCGCGATAGACGTTGAGACCAATGGTGGAGACGCGCATCAGGCGATCCGTCGCGGGATAAACGCCGGGACGCAGATCGCTCGAGGCAACCCAGCCCGTGTACTCGTCGGCGGTGCGGATCTTTGTCCAGCCTTCCTTTTTTTCGAGAATGACGACGCCCGAGCCGTAGAGAACCTGCGAGGTCACGTCGCTGTCGGCCGAGGGATTGGCGAAGATGTTGACGACCGGTTGCGCGGCAACGGCGTCGGCGTGTGGTGCCGTGCGCTGCGCCTGACCGATGGCGACAAAGGTGAGCAGCACGATAACGGTCAGCAATGCAATGGGGGCAAAGACTCCGCGCAGCGCTGGCAAGGCGATGGTGGCGAGATTGTCGACAGCAGGCACGATGGTCCTCCTTCCGGAGTGGGGGCGTGTTGTGGAGGCTACGGTATTCATGGTCTCTTATTTTCCTGTTTCTTGCTGCGTGGAAATCGCTGTGATTTGCGCCGCGGTATCGCGATCGAGTCCCACGCCGCGCACTGCCAGTTCGGGAATGGTGACCGGCAGGCGACCGTGGATCGGCGTTTCGCCGTAGAGCGCGCGGACCAGACTTGCGGCCGACAGCGGTGTGTCGGAGTAGCTGCACAGATAGGTGGCGAGGCCGGGAAGTGCGCCTCCGGTGTAGGGATCGCCGAGCGTGGCGACGACTGTTTTTTCAGGAGCAGCGGCAACCAGATCGGCCAGCAGTTTGAGTGACTGCGAATCGATGGCGGAAGAGCTCTTCTCTTGTGCGGCGCGCGGCGCGGGCATCGATTCCGAGATGGCGATGACGCGCTCGGACGAGGCTGCGGCGGTGAGAATCTCATTGCGCAGATAGGCGGCATTGGTGGCATCGACAAAGTAGACCGTTGCCTCGTGCGCACGCATGCGAAGCTCAAGCGAGAAGATGCGGCCAGCCTCGCTTTGACGCGTGCGGTCAGAGAAAACGATGGCGACGGTGCGTGCGGTCGGGGCGAGCGGCAGGAGCTTTGGCTTGTCGGCGACCAGCGTGATGGCGCGCTCGGCGACTTCGTGAGCAAGGGCAATGTTCTCTGGCCGTCCCACCGTATCGTTGACAGCGTTGAGATCGACGAAACGATTTTTGTCGAGGCCGACTTCGGCCTTCATGCGCAGAATCTTGAGCACGCTGCGATCCATGCGCTCGGTGGAGATGCGTCCGCTTTCGACGGCCTTGAGCAGGCCGGTGTAGGCGCCTTCGAGACTGCCGGGGATGATGACCATGTCATTGCCTGCTTCGACGGCGGCCACGGCCTCTTGTCCTGCGATCTCGGTTTCGCTGCCGTGAAAGAACTGCTTGAGGCCGTTCATGTCGATGGCATCGGTGACGACGAGACCATGGAAGCCGAGCTGCGTTTCGAGCAGGTCGGTGGTGATTTTTGCGGAGATGCTGGCTGGCTTGTTCGCGTCGGTTTCAAGCGCGGGCACGAGCAGATGGCCGGTCATGACGGAGTCCACACCGGCGGCGATGGCGGCGCGGAAGGGAGCCAGCTCAAGTGAGTTCAACCGGTCGAGAGGCGCATGAACACGGGCCAGAGCGAGGTGCGAGTCGGTATCGGTGTCGCCGTGGCCAGGGAAATGTTTTGCGGTCGTCAGCATTCCGGCCTCGTGCGCGCCAGCAATGTAGGCGGCGGCCATGGAGCCGACCACGGCGGGATCTTCGCTGAACGAGCGCGTGCCGATGATGGGATTGGTGGGGTTCGAGTTGACGTCGGTATCCGGGAACCAGTTCCAGTGAACGCCGATGGCACGCGCTTCGAGCGCGGTGATGCGGCCGAACGCGCGGGCCAGCGCGGGATCGCCGACGGCGCCGAAGGCCATGGCGGCGGGGAATGGCGTGGCTCCGATGAGACGCATCGAAAGGCCGCGTTCGAAGTCGGCGGCGAAGAGCAGCGGGTACTTTGAGTCGCGTTGCAGGCTGTTGGTGAGCTGCGCGGCCTCAAGCGGTTCGCTCATGACAAGCTGGCCGCCTTCGACCGGCACGGTGACGCCGAAGCCGCCGACGTGGTAGAGGCTCATCGCCTCGCGCAGCTTTTGATATTCGCTGCTGTGCGCATTGAGAAAGCGCACCTTGGCCCAGACCATGATCATCTGGCCGACCTTCTCTTCGGTAGAGAGCCTGGCCAGAGTTTCGCGCGCCCAGCGTTCGCCCTGCGCGTCGAGTTGAATGGAAGTGGGCGCGGCAAGCGAGGGCTGCTCCGCAAAAACGAGAGTGACCAAGAAAAGAAGTGCAATGGAGGAAAGGCGCTTCACGGATCGATTCCTTGTCTGTGAGTCCGCGCGGAGCCTCGACAGCGCCGCGCGGAGCTGTCGGTTAGTAGAGCAGGTAGGGCGTGCGCGTCTTCTTGAATGCGTCGAGCGACTCCTGCGATTCGATGGCAATGCGGCGCGGGTCTTTGCCCGCGACCAGAGCGTCCAGCACGGATTTGTTTCTGAGCAAGGCATCGATTTTGCTTATTTTATAGTCGTTCGGATAAAGCTTGAGTAAAGTTGCAGCAATTTCGAGGCCAAGTTCGGGCGCGTCAACGCCGTCGCGCACGGTGAGGATGATGTTGACGCCGCCGCAGCTCTGGTTGGCGTAATTCGAGCTGGTGGGCGTGAAGCGAACCGGCACAAAGCGCACGCCTTCGATTGCGCGCGCATTGAGCGCCGTGGCGAGCGTGGTTGGATCGATCCAGGGCGCGCCGACAAGCTCAAACGGCGTATCGGTGCCGCGACCGACGGAGAGGTTGGAATCCTCGATGAGGCCGATGCCGGGATAGAGCGTGGCCTCATTGAGGCTGCGGAGATTGGGCGAGGGATTGTTCCAGACGAGCCCGGTCGCATCGAACCAGTCGCCGCGCTGCCAGCCTTCCATGGCCACGACCGAGAGCTTGGCGTTGATCTGCTTTTCGGCGTTGTAGAAGCGTGCAAGTTCGCCAACGGTCATGCCGTGGCGCACCGGCACGGGGCCGTAGTTGACGAAGGCTTCGCGGCCGGCGTCGGCGAACAATCCCTGCACATCGCCGCCACCGAGGGGATTTGGACGATCAAGCACGACGAGGGTTTTGCCCGCTTTGGCCGCGGCTTCGAGAAAGTAGCCGAGCGTGCTCTCGAAGGTGTAGAAGCGCACGCCCGCATCCTGAATGTCGTAGACGAGCACATCGACCTGGGCGAGCGCCTCGGCCGTGGGGCGACGCCTGGCGTCGGTGTCGCCGTAGACGCTGTAGATGGTTGCGCCGGTGGCCGCGTCGACGGAGTTGTTGATTCCTGTAGTGTCGAGCTTGCCCGCAAAGCCGTGCTCGGGGCTGAACAACGCAGTGAGCTTGAGCCCGGGGGTGTGCGCCAGCACGTCGGCAGTGCGCTGGCCTGCGCGGTCAATGGCGGTTTGATTGGCGATGAGGCCGATGCGCACCGGATGTGCCGTGTTGGGATGCAGATCGCTGAACTGATGCTCCTCGAGCACGTCGATGCCGGTCTTCACGCTGCCGTTGCGCACCAGAAAGCGGCGCTCGGCCATCAGCGATTCGTTGTAGCCGGTGATGCGCGCCATGCGGAGTTTCTCCTGCTCGCTCGGCGTCAGATCAAGCGCGGCGGCAACGGCGGAAGCCACGCGCGTGCGCAGAGAGATGCAGGAGCCATGGGGCAGATGCACGGCATTGGTGAGAAGGATGATGTAGCTGTCGGTGACCGGATCGATCCACAGCGAGGTTCCGGTGAAGCCGGTGTGCCCATAGGAGCCGACCGGCAACAGTTCGCCGCGATTCGACGAGAAGGGCGAATCGATGTCCCAGCCAAGACCACGCAGGGCGCTGGCCGAGGCTGGCTGTTGCGGTGTGGTCATTTTTTCGATGGCCACGCGGCTCAGAATCCTGTTGCCGTGCAGAAGCTCTTCGGCAAAGAGTGAGAGATCGTCGGCGGTGGAAAAGACTCCGGCGTGGCCGGCGACGCCACCCATGCGGCGCGCAGTCGGGTCATGCACGGTGCCGCGCAGCATGGCGCCATGTTCGTCGCGCGCGGTCGGCGCTATGCGCTCATTCCAGGCAGCGGATGGCAGAAAGCGCGTCTGCTTCATCCCGAGCGGTTGATAGATATGCTCGGCCGCATAGGCGTCGAGCGACTGCCCGGTGAGCTTTTCAACGATGAATCCGAGGGTGATGAAATTGAGATCGCTATAGACAAAGCGCGTGCCGGGGGCAATCTCTGGCGCGGATTCCATCACCATCGAATAAGCCGTCGCGCGGCTCTTCCATGGGTCTTTGAGGGAAAGGTCGGGTGCAAGGCCGGAGTAGTGCGTCAGCAGTTGGCGTACGGTGATCTGCGCCTTGCCATTCTGCGCGAACTCCGGCAAGTAGGCTGCCACCGGATCGTTGAGCTTGATGCGGCCCTGCTCGAGGAGTTGCGTGACGGAGGTTGCTGTCGCGACGCATTTGGTGAGCGAGGCGAGATCGAAAATGGTATCGACGGTCATCGGCTCGCGTGTGGGTTCGAGCGAACGCCAGCCGAAGGCCTTGCGATAAACGACCTTGCCGTGATGGCCGACCAGAACCACCGCGCCGGGAATCTTGCCCTGATCGACGGCCTCTTGCACGATGCGGTCGAGTGCGGAAAACTGTGGAACAGTACTGGGCGTGTTGTCTTCAGCCTGAGCGCCGAGTGAGAGAAAAAGCAGTAGAGCTCCGAGAAAAAATTTACGCATACGCTACTCCCCAATGGCGAGCCGGACATTGCCCTGCGTTTTGCGCAGGCGGCGTGTCGCCTCGGTCTTGCTGGTGTTGGCTTTCAGCATGACGATGGCCAGAGGAAGATTCATCCCTGACTTTTCGATGGTCGCGATGGCCTGTTCGCGATCAACATCGGTGAGCGTTTGCAGAATGCGGATGCCACGCTCACGCAGCTTGTGATTGCTCATGCGCAGCTTGACCATCAGGTTGCTGTAGACGTAGCCGAGCTGCGTCATGGCGCCGGTGGTGATCATGTTGCAGATGAGTTTTTGCGCGGTGCCTGCCTTCAATCGCGAGGAGCCGGAGAGCACCTCGGGACCGACCTTGACCTCGATGGCGACCTCGGCTGCCTTGGCGATCTCCGAATGCAGATTGCAGGCAATGGCCACGGTCGCCGCGCCTTTTTTGCGTGCGAGCTCAAGCGCGGCGATGGTATAGGGTGTGCGTCCGCTGGCGGCCAGTCCGATCACGATATCTTTTTTGGTGACGCGCTTGGCCAGAATGTCGCGGCGCGCGAGTTCGGCCGAGTCTTCGCTGGCCTCGGTGGCGCGCGTGAGTGCCGGATCGCCGCCCGCGATGATGTATTGCACCATCTTGGGATCGGTGCCGAAGGTCGGTGGGCACTCTGAGGCGTCGAGTGCGCCGATGCGTCCGCTGGTGCCGGTGCCGACATAGAGAATGCGGCCGCCCTTGGCCAGTTGCGCGGCAGCCAGATCGACGGCCCGTGCGACCTTTGGCAGCGCCTTGCGTACGGCGCGCGGCACGGCCGCATCTTCGCGATTCATCGCTGTGACCAACGCGAGCGAGTCCATCGCGTCGAGGTTCATCGTATTCTTGTTGCGGCTTTCCGTGGTGAGATCAAAGTTTTCCATGGTTCATCCATCCATCTAGCGCTGTTGCGCGGCTAACGGAATGCGGCTTGCGCCGTAGCCGACCAAAAAGGTGATTGCGCTGCCGAGCACGACATACCATGTGAAGGAAACGGCAGTGAAGCACCACAGATAAAGGTTCAGCGCGAAACCGCAGACCATGCCGGCCATTGCGCCGCGCTCGGTGGCCGAGCGCGTGAGTACGCCGAGCAGAAAGACGCCGAGCAGGCAACCATAGGCGACCGAGGAGATTGAAAGACCAACCTCAATGACGCGGCCACCATTGCGCGCCAGAATCGCGAGCAGAAACAGAATCAGCGCCCACGCGATCATGGCCAACCGCGAAAGTTTGAGGCGCCGCTCGTCGCTCGAGTGCGGAAAGAAGCGTGCGTAGAGATCGACGATGGAGGTGGAGGAAAGCGAATTGAGCGCGGCGCTAAGGTTGGACATGGCGGCGGCAAGAATCGCCGCGATGAGCAGGCCACTGATGCCGTGCGGCATGTGCGCAACGACAAAGCCTGGAAAAACCGTGTCACTGCGCGTGATCGGCGTGGCCGGTGGACTGATCTGATAGTAGACGTAGAGCATGGCGCCGATGAACAGAAACAGCGAGAACTGGAAGAGAATCGCCACGCCGCTGGAGATGAGCGCGAGCTTGGACTGGCTCTGCGAACGCGCGGCCAGCAGCCGCTGCACAATGAGCTGATCGGTGCCGTGGCTGGCCATGGTCAAAAACGTGCCGCCGATGATGCCCGACCAGAAGGTGTATTTTGTCGTCAGATTGAAGGAGAAATCGAAGACGCGAAACTTGCCCGCGGCCGCGCCCATGGCGTGAATCGTGGGCCAACCGCCCGGAACCAGATGGAGCAGCGTAACGAGGCCGACGATGGTGCCGGTGATGTAGACGGTCTGCTGCAGCACGTCGGTCCAGATGGCCGCCTTCAATCCGCCTTCAAAGGTGTAGACGAGTGTGAGCGCGGTGACGATGGCGATGGCGGCAATGTCGCGCTGCAGGTCGGAAAGCCCCGAGACCAGGGTGCCGAGCGCGATGCGCACCACGATGGCGACGGCAAACACACGCACGCCTTCGGCCGCCGCGCGTGTCAGCAGAAAGATGCTGGCGGTCAGCGTGCGCAGTCGCTGGCCAAAGCGGCGCTCCATGAGTTGATAGGCGGTGAGAAGGTCGCCACGAAAGTAGTGCGGCAGAAAAAGAAAGCTGACCAGGATGCGGCCGATCAGGTAGCCGAAGACCAGTTGCAGAAAGCCGAAGTCGTGATCGAAGGCGAGGCCGGGCACGCTGATGACGGTGAGTGTGCTGGTTTCCGCGGCGACAATCGAGAGGGAAATCGCCCACCAGGGAATCGCATTGCCGGCCAGATAATAGCTCTTCAGCGTGCGGTGGCCATCGCGAAAGTGCAGGCCAAACAGCGTTACGCCGATCAGATACACAGCAATGACGCCAAGATCGAGCAGATTTAAATTCATTCCAGATTCCATGGAGCGCGGATCAAGGGTGAGGGAGAAATTTTGCCGCCGACGCGCGGTTTTGCGCATCGGCGGCCATCTCGGGTTACAGGTTAGAAGGTGACCTTGCTGGCGAACTGCACAATGCGCGGATCGCGATAGCCGGTGACCTGGCCGAAGGTGCTCGAAGTTGCGGTAGTGCCGACCGACTGCACGTTGGTGTGGTTCAGCGCGTTGAATGCCTCGGCGCGGAACTGGAAGGTCAACCGGTCGTAGATGCGAATATTGCGGAAGATGCCAAGGTCCACGCGACTGAAGCCGGGGCCGTTCACCGTGCCGCGGCGCGCCGTGCCCGGCGTATCGCTGCTCAGCGAGGGCGCGGCAAAGGCTCCGGTATAGAACCAGGGCTTCGATGAGTTGTTGAAGGCCTTGTTGTGAATCTTGATGCCGGCAGGAGCCGTGTTCGGATCGCCGATCTGGTTCGGACGCAGGCCGGCCATGGTGCTGCCGAAGGCGCTCAAACCGGCGTTATCGGTCATGGTGCCGCCATTGGTGGCGTTGTTGTAGATGCTGGCAACGCCGCCCGGCAGGTTGTAGTTGATCTGCGAGCCGCCCGAGACGGAGATCGTCAGCGGCAGGCCGGAGTTGACGGCGTAGATGGCCGAGATCTCCCAGCCGCCCAGTGCGCGGCCGATCAGCCCTTTCTGCTGCTTGAAGAAGGGTTCTTCCCAAACGCCGTCGAGGCTCAGAATCAGCTTGCGGTCCACGGCGGCGCGGCCGTAATCCCCGTTGATGTTGTAGATGTTCTGGATGGCCCCCGAGGTATCTGCCTGCGAGTTGGTCAGGTTGCGCGACCAGGTAAAGTTGGCGTCAACGTAGGTTTTGCCCGCGAAGTGCTTGGTGACCTTCGCCTGCAACGAGTTGTAGTTGGCATTGAAGATCGGCGCAATCGCATCGATGGCGAAGTAGCCGAGATAGGGCTTGACCTGATTCAGCACACGGTCGCAGGTGGAGTTGAGAAAGGCCGGCGTTCCGTTGAGCAAACAGGCAGATTTTGTGCTCGTCGGCGTCGTATCGGCGGAGGTCGGCGTGACCACGCCACGCCATGCGCCCGGCTTCGGCTGGTTGATGTTCAACACGCCCACCAGATGCGTGCTGTGCGATCCCACGTAACCCAGATCGAACATCAGGCTCGGCGTGATCTGCTGTTGCAGGTCGAGCGAGAACTGCTGCACGTAGGGCGTGTGATAGTTGATGGGCAGCGTGTACAGATGGCCCGGGAGCGTGGACTTGGTGGTGGACACAGCGCCACCGGTCGGGTTGTCGAGCACCGCCGCCGACTGCGAGTAGGTGGAGACGGCCGGCGGGTTGGCCGCGTAGGTGCAACCAAAGATGGCGCACTCATACCAGCTCACTTCAATCTGGTCGTAGGACCAGCCGTAGCCGCCACGCAGCGAGCTTTTGCCGTTGCCGAACAGGTCATAGGCAAAGCCCACGCGAGGGGCAAAGTTGAACTTGTCGGCAGAGCCGGCCTTGTTGCCATACTTCGAATATTGGCCGTTGACCTCGGCCGAGCTTCTTGAAGTTCCGAAGACCAGACCGTTGATGTAGTTGACGCCCACATAATCGGCGCTGGAGTTGGGCGAGGTCGGCTGACCCGCGCTCGAATTGGTCTGGTTGCAGGTGCCGGTCAGGCAGAGCAGGCCGTTCGCGGCAATCGTCGGCGCCTTCGAGGCCGAGTAGGTGGAAGGATCGAAGGTGCTCAGATTGCCATTCACATCGTAGGGCTGGCCGTAGTAGCCGTAGCGCAGGCCGAGGTTCAGCGTCAGCCGCGGCGTCGCCTTCCAGTCATCCTGCAAAAAGGCTTCATACAGATTGGAATGCACATCCGCAACGAGGTTCTTCGAGGTCTGCGAGAAGCCGCCGTTGGCGTTGCCCATCAGAAAATTGGCGAAGGCCTGCACCTCGCTTGCGCCAGTCACGTTGGACTGGGTGACGAGAGCCGGCAGATTCGAATACATCGAATCGCTCGAGAAGGTGAACGCGCCCTGATTGCCGCCGGCCGAGGCATTCTCGCGCTTCTGGTAGGTCACATAAGAAAAGCCCGCCGTCAGCGTGTGGTTGTGCAGCGTCTTGGTGACGTCGCCGAAGATCTGCTGGTTGATGCCGTGGTCCACATAGACCGCGCCGCCGCCGAGTGCCGTCATGCCGCTGACCGAAAGCGTCGGAACAACGCCGACGGTGTTGGTGTAGGGCATGGAAATGTTGATGTCCTTCGAGACGGAGGAGAGCAACGCGCCCTGCGGCGTGGTCAGAATCGATCCGTTCGAATAGGCATAGCCGAAGTTGGCCAGCAGAGTCGGCGTGAACAGATACGTTCCGTGGCCCATGTGCTGCGTGCCCGGCGCCCGCGTGATCGAGGCGGAAATTCCAGGAATCGGGGTGGAGACAAATGATCCCCGGCCCTGGAAAGACGGGAATGTATCGTGCATGTAGCGGTAGAAGGCGCTCAGCTTCTGGCCGATCTGCTGATCGACGCGCACCATGGTGTTCGAGTTGTCGAAGCGGTTGGGAATCGTTGAGTTCAGCGTGTGCGGGTCTAACTTGAGCGCGATGTTCTGTGCTTCATTCGGTGTGGGAATGACCTTGTAGACGTCGTTCAGGTAGGCCTGCGCCGTCGCGGAGATGGAGCTTATCGAGGTTCCAGCACTGTTGCAGGCAGAGGACTGGCTGCTGGCCGTGTAGGTGTAGGAGGTGCAGACCTGCACTGGGCCGGAACTCCACATGCCGTTGCTGTAGTAGCCGCTGTTGCTGAAGTCGCCGGTGCGCTCGGCCGCAGTTGGCACAAGCGCCGTGCCAGTCGAATAGGTGACCTCGCGGAGCCACTCCTGCGAGACAAAAAAGAAGGTCTTGTTGCGGCCGTTGTAGAGCTTGGGCAGATAGACCGGGCCACCGAAGGAGAAACCAAAGTCGTTGTAGCGATATTTGGTGATCGGGGTGCCATTGTAATTATTAGAGAAGGAGTTGGCGTCCAGCGCGTCGTTGCGGATGTACTCGTAGGCGCTGCCGTGGATCATGTTCGTGCCGGACTTGGTGACCACGTCGATCTGACCGGCGGCGTTGCGGCCGAACTGCGCCGAATACTGGCCGCGCAGCGTCTTGAACTCGGCGATGGCGTCCGGGCTCGGATAGGTGTACAGCGTCATGTTCGAGCCACGATCCAGATTGTCGGCGCCGTCAATCGTCCAGTTGTTCTGCGACGAGCGGCCGCCGTTGATCGAGAAGCTGACCGTGCTTGAGCCGCCGGTCGGGCTGTTGGGGCCGCGATTCAACTGATCGCTGGCGCCGCCGAAGGCCACGCCCGGTTGCAGATTGATCAGACTCTCGTAGTTGCGCGTGCTCATGGTTAGTTCGCTGATCTGGTTGGAATCGATCAGACCCTCGGCTGCGGCGCTTTCAAGATTAAGCGCGGCTTCGCTGGCCGTGACCGTGACCACCTCATTGCTGCCGCCAGCCTCCAGCGCGCGGTTGACCGTCAGTGAGTCATTAACGTTCAGCACCAGTCCGGTCACCGTGGAGGTCTTGAAGCCCGGATAGGCGATGGAGACCGAATAGGTTCCCAGAGGCAGCGACGGGGCAGTGTAATAGCCGGCGGAGTTGGTCTTGGTCACGCGGATGGTGGCGCCCTTGTCGGTGTTGTTCAGGGTCACCGTGGCCCCCACCAGCACGGCTCCATTCGGGTCGGTCACCGTTCCGCCGATGCTGCCGGAAACGCCGCCCTGCGCCCGCAGCAGGGCAGAGCTGCACAGCAGTGTACAAACTGCCATGAGAATCATGAAACGACGACAGAGATTTCTCGATATTGCGATCATATGCCTCCTAAAAAATCCGGTCTCCCGTACCATCCGTCTGGATGATCCGGTTGTCATTGCGTTCTGGGGCAAAAGAACGGAAGCGCCTTTTGCCCTCAACTGCTCGGAAAATACAACGGTGCGGAGAGTGCAGCGCCGTTTCGGGGGCTGAACGGGGAGTGAAACAATTCTCTTGTCGGTTCAATCTGAAAACTTTGCTGGCCCACCGGCGAGAGCACGCGTGTACACACGTCACGCGGAAAAATCCGACCGATCTCATGCTCGAAGATCTTGAGTCATATAGATGACTGGATGAGAACGTAGAATCTTCGGTATGAAAAGTCAATAAAGAAATCCAGCCGCTGCCCGGGTGAATCCTGAAACTCAGCGCGTGGTTGGGCGATGGTGGCGGCGCACAAGCCACATGACGGGCAGTCCGGCAAGAATCAGCAGCGTGCCGAGCAGTGAGCCCCTCAGGTTGCCAATATAGCTGTAGACCAGCACAACGGCAGCGACGATCAGAAAGATCGCAGGCAGTATCGGGTAGCCCCAGACGCGGTAGGGCCGTGGCTGGTTGGGCAGTGTGCGCCGGAAGACGAAGACGGTCGAGGCCGTTAGAGCGTAGAACAGCCACTCGGCAAAGATCGTCAGTTCAAAGAACTGCTCGAAGCGGTTGAGCAGCAGCAGAAAAACGGTGGCAAGCCCGCCCTGCACCAGCAGTGCGACGGAAGGCGAGTGAAAGCGGGGGTGAATCCGGGCAAAGGGACGGAAAAACAGCCCGTCGCGCGCGGCGGCAAAGGGTGCCCGTGCCCCCGACATCGTGGAGCCATTGATGGCCACAAAGATGCTGATGGCCATGGCGATGGCGACGAATCCGGCCCCACGCGGACCGGCAACGAGAGAAAGCGCGGTGACGGCGGGCCGCTCACTGGCTGCAATCGCTTGAGCGGGAAGAACATACTGGATGGCGGCGTTGGTCGCCATAAACAGCACGGCAACCATGCCGAGTCCGCCGATCAGCGCGAGAGGCAGGCTGCGCGAGGGGTTGCGTACCTCCCCGGCCACCGCGGTGAGATCGCTCCAGCCGTCATAGGCCCAAAGCGTTGCGATCAGCGCCAGCATAAAGCCGCTCATGCCCTTCGAGGCTCCCGGCAGTGAGGTTGAGAAGTTGGAAAAACTTCCTCCCGGCGCGGCGAAGCAGACAGCGACCACGACCAGAATCAGCGCGGCCTTGAGAATGGTGAAGATCAACTGAAAGTTGCCGGCCCTTTGCGCTCCGATGTAGTTGAGCCCTGTCAGCATCCAGGCCACGGTGATGGCCGCAATCTGTGACCAGAGCACCATGCCGTGCAGGCCGGGAACAGCATCGTGCAAAAAATGCAGGGCAGGGAAGACGGCGAGCGTGCGGACAAGACCGGTCGTCATGGTGGCGATGGTGCCCGGTTTTGCAACAGCGAACCAGGTCCACATGTACAAAAAAGAGGTTGTATCGCCGTAGGCGCCGCGCAAATAGACATATTCGCCGCCGGCATAGGGCATCATGGCCGAAAGCTCGGCATAGGTCATTGCGCCGAACAGCGAAAGCAGACCGCCGACGATCCAGGCCAGATAGACCAGGGACGAGGAGCCGGCGTCGCGCATCATCTCACATGGAACCAAGAAGATACCGCTTCCGATGATGGTGCCGACGACGATGGCCGCCGCCTGGCTGCTCCCCAGAACGCGGGGCAAGGAGGTCTCGTGATTTTGCGATGTGGGATGAGAGAAAGTCATCTTCTATTTTTGGGAGCGTAGCACAAACGGCGTTTTGAGGGAGCCGTCGTGGATGTTCAATAGTTTTTAGCTCGAATGAATCAATAGGAGACACAAACGGAGAGCGCACTATTACTGTAAGACTTAAGTAACTTAAAAATGAGTTACTTGGCTTTTAGGTACCTGGCTCTAAAGTGGTAGATATAAGACCTTGCTAGTGTTATTGTTTGGATAACAGCGGTACTACTACGATCCCTTGTAACGATGACCAGCCAGTGCGTCCGGTTGCGCACCCGTCCATTGCACGTGCAAGAGACGGATAGCGAGGACAGAGCTTTGGTCGAGGGACGGACAAACGGTGGAGGTGAAAACGGCATGACGGATAGTAATGCATTGCACGATCAGGACGAGCCTCCCGAGGATGTAGCCTCGCTGTACTCCTGGGCAAACCTGCAAGGGGCCAAGTATCGGGATTTTTCTGCCGCGCGGGCACAAACACGCGAACATGCGCGGTTGCGGATGCAGCAGGCGCAGGAGGCGGAAAAACAGCGCCATGTGGCCGATGTCGCCAAGAGCGAAGCACGGATTCGACTTGAGAACCCACGTCGGGCAGATGCGGTAAGGCCATCTGGAATCAGTTCATTAGCGGCTCAGGTTGAAGCTCTTCATGAGGAAAAAAGAGAGCCACGCGGTAGCGTCGTGGAGAGACCTTGCGCGGACTGGATGACCGAGGTGAAGACGGCGGTGGTTGCCCCAGCTCCTCCCACGACTGCGGAAGAGAAGCCGCAGGAGCGCTGGTTTTTGCTGCGCGATGTTCTGGAGGCTGCTCCCAGGGTCTCCACGCCGGCGCATGCCGTGGCACCGGTCGCCATGCAGACGCCGGTACTGGCCCTGTTTTCACTGGCCGGTGGCGTAGGCAAGACGAGCCTGACGGCGACGCTGGGGCGGACGCTGGCGGCCTCGGGCGAGCGGGTCCTGCTGGTAGATACGGCCTCCTACGGGCTGCTGCCGTTCTATTTTGGCGCAGAGGATCAGCGTCCGGGACAGGTGCGCACCTTCACGTCGCCGCGCGTCGGTGTGGATGCGCCGGTGCAGGTGGTGGCGCTGGACCCGGAGGCGCTGGGCGTGCCGGTGGCTGAGCAGGAGCCGCTTTGTGCCGCGATTCAGCAACATGCGCATGGTGTTGACCGGGTCATTGTCGATCTGGCGACGGCCTCGGGAGCAACGACGCGGCGGGTGCTGCGGCTGGCACCGACGGTCTTGGTGCCGTTGACGCCCGATATGAACTCGGTTGCCAGCGTGCAGGCCATCGAGGAGTTTTTCCGTCGACAGGAAAATCTGGCCGGTGGCGTGATTCGGCCGTATTATGTCTTAAATCAGTTTGATGCCACATTACCGTTGCATGTGGATGTGCGCCGGAGTCTTGAGCAGCAATTGGGCGACCGTCTGCTGAATTTTTCGCTGCGCCGGGCGCCGGTGGTCAGCGAGGCCCTGGCCGAGGGGATGACGGTGGTTGACTACGCGCCTCAATCGGCCGTGACCGGGGACTTTGACCATCTTGCCGGGTGGGTGAAGACGCAGTCGGCACCCGCGAATCCTCGATTCCGTGGGGTGCGCTGGAGCGAACGATGACGGCATCGGTTCTTTGGCAGGATATTGGGGCAGGAAGGAACTTTTTCACCCGTCTTCTCCGTCTCGTGTTTCTGCTGGCCATAGTGACATTTTTTTATTTTTTCGCCGCCTTGCCACTGAGCTGGCCGCAGCAGGCCGTGCTGGGCCTGCTGATGTTGCTGATGGCCATGGCGCTGGCGCGCAGTTCTGACTCCTACCTGGTAACTCTGACGCTGATGCTGATGTCGCTGTTTTGCACCTTTCGCTATGGATATTGGCGGATTGCGCAGACGGTGCACTTCTTTGAAGATCCGGCGAATCACTGGGGCGCGCTCGACGTTTTTTTTATTTTCAGTCTTCTGTTCGCAGAGGCCTACGCCTTCGTCATCCTGTTTTTAGGCTATTTCCAGACGATCTGGCCCTTGCGGCGTGCTCCGGTGGCCTTGCCGGAGAACACCGACGAGTGGCCGCATATCGATGTGCTGATTCCGACCTATAATGAGCCGCTCGAATTGGTGCGTTATACGGCGCTCGGCGCGCTCAACATGGATTGGCCGGTTGAAAAGATGCACGTGTATCTGCTCGACGATGGCCGACGCCCGGAGTTTAAGGAATTTGCGCGCGAGGCCGGCATTGGCTACAAGACGCGGCCTGACAACAAACACGCCAAGGCGGGCAACATCAATGCGGCGCTGAAGACGATCGATTCGCCGTTGATCGCCATTTTTGATTGCGACCATGTGCCGACGCGCAGCTTTTTGCAGATGACGATTGGGTGGTTTCTGCGCGATCCCAAGCTGGCGATTCTGCAAACACCGCATCACTTCTATTCGCCGGATCCGTTCGAGCGCAATCTGGGCCAGTTCAAGACGATTCCGAATGAGGGCGAGCTGTTTTACGGCGTGGTGCAGGACGGCAACGATTTTTGGAATGCATCATTTTTCTGCGGTTCCTGCGCGGTGCTGCGGCGCGCGGCGCTTGACGAAATTGGCGGCATTGCGACCGAGACGGTGACCGAGGACGCGCATACCTCGCTGCGGGTGCAGATGCGGGGTTGGAACACGGCGTACATCAACATTCCGCAGGCGGCGGGGTTGGCAACGGAGCGGCTTTCAGCACATGTTGGCCAGCGTATTCGCTGGGCGCGCGGCATGATCCAGATCATGCGCATGGACTTTCCGCTGTTCGCGCCGCTGCTGAGCTGGCCACAGCGGATCTGCTACATGAATGCCATGCTGCACTTTCTGTATGCGATTCCGCGGCTGATCTTTTTGACGGCGCCTCTGATCTATCTGCTGCTGAACCATACGAACGTGCCGGGCTATTGGGCGGCAGTGATGGCCTACGCGCTGCCGCATCTGACGCTGTCAAATGTGACCAACTCGCGGATTCAGGGCGAGCACAGGCACTCGTTCTGGAATGAGATCTATGAGACGGTGCTCTCGCCGTACATTTTGCTGCCGACCCTGCTGGCGCTGATCAATCCGAAGCTGGGCAAGTTCAACGTGACGGCCAAGGGCGGCGTGGTGAAGAAGACCTTCTTCGACAGTCGCATTGCGCAGCCGTTTCTGATTATGCTGCTGTTCAACTTCATCGGGCTTCTGGTGGCGATTCCGCGCTTCTTTTTGTGGGATAGCGACCGGCCGGGCACGGTGGTGATGAATGTGGCCTGGTGCTGCTTCAACGTGGTGATTCTGGGCGTGTGCACGGCGGTGGCGCGCGAGATGCGCCAGTTGCGGACGACGGTGCGCATCAAGCTGGAAACGCCGGTGGCGGCGCTGCTGCCCGATGGACGCACGGTGGCGGGCGAGACGGTGGATATGTCGAGCGGCGGTTCGAGCATTCGCTTCAAGGAGCCGATCGACCTGGGGCCGGAGACCGCGCTGCGGCTGTTTTTCCCGGTGCCGTCGGGAACCTCGGAGCTGCCCTCGCAGGTGGTCTCCTGCGACGGCGCGCTGGTGCGCGTTCGCTTTGAAGATTTGACAATCGCCGAACAGGAAGTGCTGACGATGGTGTTATATTCTCGAGCAGATTCATGGCTGGGTTGGGACGATATGCACGAGAACGACAATGTTCTTCGGAGCCTGGGACGCATCTTCAAAATTTCAATGCAGGGCCTCGGGGCAACCTTCCGCAGCTTGCTCGGCCGCAAACAGGCGGCTGTGCGCGCGTCGCTTTTGCTGGCTGCGTTGTTGGGCTGTGGCCTAGCGCAACTGGTCGCGCAACCGAAGCCGGGCAAAACGGCTGCGCCGAGCCAGGCCGCGCAAGCAAAGCCTCTGAACCAGAGCGTCGCCGCGCAGCCCGCGCCCCTGGCGCCAGGGCAGTATCGCGACCACTTTACGCTGGCCGATGCGGGTGAATCGCAGATTGAACTGCACAGCATCGACAGCCAGCACAGCCTCTACTTCACGCTGCCGGAGACGCACGTAGCGCGCACGGCGAAGATTCATCTGTATTACGCCTTTTCGCCGAGCCTGCTGCCGCAGTTGAGTCACATCAAGCTGCTGTTGAACGGCACGCTGTTTGCCACCGTGCAGCCGACGCCGGTGACTTCGGGCGGCTCCGACAGCCGCGATACCGAGGCTGAGTTCACCATTCCGGCCGAGTTATTGGTGCATAACAATACGCTGACCTTCGAGTTTATTGGCCATTACACGATGGTCTGCGAGGACCCGGCGAATACAACGCTGTGGTCGCGCATTCACCTGAATACCTATCTCGACATTCAGGGCGATCTGCTGCCGCTGGCCGATGATCTGAAGCAGTTGCCGATGCCTCTGCTGGACCCGGCCGTGGTGCAGCCGCTGAGCATTCCGGTGGTCTTTCCGTCGCAGCCCTCCTTTGCCGGAATTCAGGCGGCGGGCGTGGTGACCAGCTACTTCGGCATGTTGTCGGAGGGACGCCCGGTGCGCTTCCCGGTGCATATTGGCACGATCCCCGAGGGAAACGTGATTCTGATTGTCGACAGCGGTGGCGGGTTGCCGCCGGGGATCGATCTGCCGCCGATCAACGGACCGACGGTGGCGATGCGCACCAATCCCAACGACCCTTATGGCAAGCTGCTGATTCTTGCCGGGGCCGATGCCGCGCAGCTTCTTGCGGCGGCGCAGGCCGTGGCCCTGCACAGTGAGATGCTGACAGGTGCCGTGGCGACGGTGGGCGATTTGCAGTTGCCGAACAAACGTCAGCCGGACGACGCGCCGCGATGGGCACGCACCGATCAGAAGATTGCGCTGTGGGATTACGCCACGGCCGAGCAGGTGCAGGGCGATGGCTCGGCACCGCTCAATGTCTACTTTCGGGTGCCGCCCGACATCTTCTATTCGGAACATCCGAACGCGAAGCTGCATCTGGTCTATCGCTATAACTCGATTCCGATCGGGCCGATCTCGAGCATGCAGGTTCGGATCAACAATGCCTTTCTGGGATCGGTGCCGCTGCTGCCAGGCCAGGAGGCCTCGAAGACGATGCAGATGGATGTCGCCGTGCCGGTGGTCGATCTGCGTCCGTTCTCGAACTCGCTGAGCTTCGACTTCACCTTCCAGGTGCAGAAAAGGGGCGGCTGCCAGGATACGACGCCGATCAATATGCAGGCGGCGATTCTGCGCGACAGCTATATTGACCTGAAGGGCTATCCGCACTATGCGGCGCTGCCGAATCTGGAGGTCTTTGCCAACGCGGGCTTCCCGTTTACGCGGCTGGCCGATCTGAGCGAGACGACGGTGGTGCTGCCGCCGACGCCGACCGAGCAGGAGATCGAGACCTTTCTGACGTTGACGGGGCATTTTTCGCGTCAGACCGGGTATCCGGCATTGCGTGTGACCGCGGCCGGTCCTGAGGCTCTGCACGCGGGCGCGCATACCGACTTTATCGTGATTGGCACCGGAGACGATCAGCCGGGCTTTGAGGCGCTGGCCAAGAAACTGCCCGTCTCGCTTGCCAGTGCGCAGGTGCAGATTCGCGATACGCAGGGCTTTTTTGCGCCGCTGCATCATGCCTGGTGGAAGCTGGAACCGAACGAGCATGAGGAGTCGGGCCGGTTGTCCGTGAACGGGACGCCGGATGCGGTGATCGAGGGCATTCATTCGCCCTACGATCCGGTTTCAAGCCGCAGTCTGGTGGCCATCCATCTGCGCGATGCAAGCACCTTTGAGCCGTTCATGGTCAACTTTCTGCGCGTGCAGCAGGCCAGCGATATTCAGGGTTCGGTGGCGATTCTGCACGGCAAGCTCTTCGAGTCCTTCCGCGTGGGCAACGAGGTCTATCATGTGGGTGTATTGCCCTTGTGGACGCGGCTGACGTTGTGGTTTACGCAGGTGCCATGGCTGGCCGCCGTGCTGGTGATGGTGCTGGCCTTTCTGCTGGCGGTGTGGGTGCGGCAGTGGCTGCGCGGCAAGGCGCGCAAACGACTGAATGGGTAGCGGGCGGCAAGAGAGGCAGAGTGCATTCATGCGCAAAAAAGCGCTCAGGTCCAGGGGAAAAAGATTGCTGGCTCTCTGCGTCGCCCTGTGCGCGATGACGAGCGGTTGCCGGGGAAGCCAGTGGCCGCTCTGGCATGCCTATCAAGGCCGCTTCATCGACGCGCAGGGCAGGGTCTTCGATCCGGTGGGCGATCAGAGATCGACCTCGGAGGGCGAGGCCTACGCGCTGTTTTTTGCTCTGGTGGCGAATGACCGGACCAGCTTTGACCGGATTCTGGGCTGGACACAGGCGAATCTGGCGCAGGGCGATCTGGGCACGCATTTGCCTGCATGGTTGTGGGGCAAGGCTGCCGATGGAAGCTGGAAGGCGCTCGATGCGAATCCGGCCTCGGATGCCGATGTGTGGTTGGCCTACACGCTGGAGGAGGCGGGCCGGTTATGGAAGGCTCCGGCGTATACGAGTCTCGGGCAGAGGCTGGCCGCGCAGGTTGCGCAGAAAGAGGTCGTCGATCTGCCGGGCTTTGGGCCGATGCTTTTGCCGGGGCCGGTGGGGTTTGCGCATGGCAAAAGCTGGACGCTGAATCCGAGCTATCTTCCGGTGTTTGTCTTCGAGCGGCTGGCGAGGGCTGACGCGGCCGGGCCGTGGCGGGCGATTGCCGACCGGATTCCGCTGCTGGTGCGCCAGAGCGCGCGGCATGGTTTTGCGATGGACTGGGTGGAGTATCTGCCGGGCGATGGTTTTGCGCCAGCCACGCTGCGAGGACCGGCTGCGGTCAATCAGCAGAATGGCGCAAGCGTCGGCAGCTATGATGCGATTCGCGTGTACCTGTGGGCGGGCATGTTGCCGGAGGGCGCGGCACGAAAGGCGCTGCTCGATGCGCTGCCGGGGATGAGCATCTATCTGACGACGCACGACGCGCCGCCAGAGAAGGTCTCGGCCGATGGCGTGCCCGGCGAGCAGAGCGGGCCGGTGGGCTTTTCCGCGGCGCTTGTGCCGTATCTGCGCGCCTTCTCCGGGGTATCGAAGGCCAGCGCCAAACAGTTGATCCGGATGAAGTCCGAGCTGAACTCCTCTGGATTGTACGGAAAAAATCAAGCATATTACGATCAGAACCTGGCTTTGTTCGCTGCAGGATTTATGGAGGACCGGTTCACACTGGGTCCCGGGGGCGAACTGCGGGTGGGATGGAAACATTGATGAAGTTTGTCTGGGGAGATTGGAAACCGAAGGTAATCGCCGCAGGCTGTCTGGCACTGGTGCTGGTGTCTGGATGGGCGCAGAAGAGGCCCGCCAATACTGCTGATGCCACGCGCAGCGTTCTGGTCGGCAAGGCCCGTGCGCTGGAGACGCGCGGCCGCTCCGATATGGCGATGCAGATCTGGCAGCAGATTCTGCTTTCGGATCCGAATAACACCGAGGCGCTGGCCGGGTTGGCGCGCGACCAGAAGCTGACCGGTGCCGCGGACAAGGCTGCGGCGACGCTTGATCGTCTGCGTCGCGTCAATCCCAAAGACCCGAACATCGACAAGATTCAGGCACTGGCCAGCACGCATGTGCAGAATGCGCAGTTGAGCCAGGCGGGCCGGTTGGCGCGGGCAGGACGGCCGGATGAGGCCATGCGTATCTATCGCCAGCTTTACGGCGACCATCCGCCCGAGGGCGATGTAGCGCTGGCCTACTATCAGACGCTCTATGCAACCTCTGTGGGCAAGCAGGAGGCGATTGCGGGCCTGCGTGCCTTGGCGGCACGCAATGCCGGCGACGAGCGTTATGCGGTCGAGCTGGGCACGATGCTGACCTATGACCAGAAGACGCGCGCCGAGGGCGAGCGCATTTTATCGGCGCACACCAAGGCGCTGAACGCGCAGGCGGCACTGCGGCAGGCTCTGCTGTGGGATGCGCAGAATCCCCATTCGGCAGAGGGGATGCGTTCCTATGTGAAGGAGCATCCGCAGGACAAAGAGGTCGTGGGGCTGCTCCAGAAAAACGAGAGCAAGCTGAAAGAGATGAAAGCGGGACCGTCGCCGGCTGAGCGCGCGGCCTTTGCGGCGCTCAATGCGCATCGGTTTGATGAGGCGCAACGGCGCTTTGCCGAGATTCTGGAGCGCGAACCGAAAAACGGTCGCGCGGCAGCCGGGCTTGGCTATCTGCGCATGCAGCAGAAGAATTTTGTGGCGGCCATCGGCTATCTGACCCAGGCCGAGCAGAACGGTGCCAGCTCAAAGCAGGTGGCTGCGGCGCTGGCCAGCGCGCGCTTCTGGGCGACGATGAGCGAGGCCACACAGGCCGTGGATGCGGGGCAATTCGATCTGGCGGCGTCAAAGTACAGAGCCGCGCTGGCGCTGAATCCGCAGAGTGCGGAGGCCTTGAACGGATTGGCGGGGCTGCTCGTCAAACGACAACGCTACGAGGCGGCGAGCGAGGTTTACGCGCAACTGGTGAAGACGCAGCCGTCGAGCACGGATGGTTGGCGCGGACTGTTTTTGGCCAGCGCGCGCGGCCATCAATATGCGCAGGCTCTGGCCGTGCAAAGCCGCTTTCCGGCGCAGGTGCGCGCCACGTTGCAACGCGATTTTGAGTATCTGCGGACACTGGCCTCGCTCTATCAGTCGGAGGGCCGCGCGGCCGAGGCGCAGCGCGTACTGGCCGAGGCTCTGGCCCTGCCTGTGCCGCGCGGCACGGCGCTCAGCGAGGCGAAGCTGCAATATGCAGGCCTGCTGATGGAAGCGAAGCGGTACGCGCAGGCGGTGGAATTTTTCGCGCAGGTGCTGTCCATTGATCCGTCGAACTCCGGCGCATGGATGGGGCTGGTCAGCGCGCATCACGAACTCGGTCAGGACAGCCAGGCCATCGCGGATGTGCAGAAGATGCCGGCGGCAGTGTATGAAGCCTCGCTAAACGATGCGAATTTTCTGGGGCTTCTTGCCGCGATCTATCAGCAGGCGCATCAGTACGAGGTAGCGCAGGGACTGCTGGAACGCGCACTGCGCCTGCAGTCAGCCTCTGGTGCGCAGCCACCGCTCGAGCAGCAACTGCAGTTGGCTTCGATTTATCTGGAACGTGGCGAGACGCAGAAGGCCTATGCCATCTATCGTCAGGTATTGACGCGCCACCCGGAGCGGACCGATGCCTGGAAGGGCGTGCTCTCCGCGCTGAGCGCGGCGAATCACAATACCGAGGCGATTGCGGAGCTTGCGCAGATTCCGGCGGCGACGCGCAAGCAACTCGACGACGATATTGAATTTGTGCAGCTTGAAGCAAGCCTGTTTGCGGCGGCCGGCGAGTCGCAGCGCGCACTGGCGCTGATGGCGCGGGTGAATGCCTACTATGCGCAACGGCGCATGGCACCGCCTGCGGCGCTGGCGATTCAGGGTGCATGGCTGCTCTACAACACGGGCAGCGATCAGGCGCTCTATGCGGCGTTGATGCGGCTTGGCGGCCGCGCGGACCTGAGCCCGTCGCAACGCGAGTCGGTGCAGAATATCTGGGCCAACTGGAGCGTGCATCGCGCGGCAACGGCGATGGCCAACGGCAATCCGCGGCGCGCGGTCGAGATTCTCGATGCGGCCTATCAGGCCTTCCCGAATAATCTGGCGGTGCGCAAGGCGGTGGCTGGCGGTTATGCGCAGGTGGGGCGCACCAAAGAGGCGCTCGCGATCTTCAAGACCGTGCCGATGGAACAGGCCAGTGCGGGCGATTATCAGGGAGCGGTTGGCGCTGCGCTGGCTGCCAATGACAAGGCTCAGGCCGAACTCTGGCTGCGCGAGGCGCTCGAACTCTATCCGCACGACGCGGCGATTTTGTCGCTGGCGGCGCGCTATGAGCAGGCGCGCGGCGACAATGAACGCGCTGCCGATTACTATCGCGCGGCGCTGGCGGCCATGCCGACGGTGACGCCCGTTGACCGGCTGGCGCACATGCTGGTTACGCCCGAGCAGGACGAGCGCGTGCGCCGCGCGGCGACGCCGGCTGACCTTGAGCGGCTGCTCGATCCGAACAATGAGCCTTTTCAGAAGACGACCAAGCTGCCTGCGTTGCCTGCCTACGGGCCCGATCCGTATGGCGGTTCCGCGCCGGTCGTGCTGGGCACGCAGACGAACGGCCGCACGAACTTTGTGGCGCGCGAGCCCGAGGACGCGATTATCCATGCGGTTCCCGTGGCGGATGAGTCTACCAACTGGCAGCAGCAGAGCGCCCATGGCGCGGAGAACACGCTGCATCTGCGCACGGCAGTGCATTACTCGCGGGGTGCGGCAGCGGTGCAGGCGGCTCGCGTCATCACCGATGCGCCGGTCGATCCTATGGCAACCAGCGGGATGGCGATGATGGAACAGCAGGCGTATGCCGAGCCGATCTTCCTGCCGGTCGTGCAGAAAAAGAAGAAGCCGTCGGTGCGCGCTGGCAGTTATCAGGGACAGGTTCATCTGCCACCCGATGAGCAGGTGATTGGCACAGGAGCTGCCGAAGAACCGTCGCCTGCGTGGACGCCGGAGCTGAATGCGCCCGCAACCGGATTGCGCATCAGTTCCGCGCCGATGAATCCCGAGGCCGCGCGCGTGCTGGCCTTGTTTGCCGAACAGACCGACAGCCAGTTGACGACGGGTTCGGCGATGGCGCTGCACGCACAACCGGATGCAGTACATCGTGCGCCACAGACTGCGCCGTCGGGCAATTATGCGACTGCGCAGTACGCACCCTCGACGCAGGATGCGGTGGCCGGAGCTTTTTCAGTGCCGCGCACAAACGCGTCTCCGGCGCAAAACTCTTCGCAGCCCGCGGTCTCCGCACCGTTGCCCATGCCACAGATTGTTTCCGCGTCAAAGCCGGAGCCGGTAAAGCCTGTCGCGAAGGTCATCAAGCCGCGTGCGGGCAAGAACGCGTTGCGCAAGCAGGATCTTCGTCGATTCCCGATTGCGCCGCCCGCGCAGCCTTTGCCGAGCGCACCGGCGCAAGCAGCAGCGCAAGAGTACGCGCGTGCGGATGCGCCGCAAGCGCCGCGTTCGAGTGGCACGGGGCTTACTGACGAAGAGTTGCAGCAGAGAAATCTTCCGCCTCTGCGCGGGCCCTGGGTGCGTGTGCAGCGCACGCCGCACACCCTTTCTCCGCGTGAAGAGGCCGAGAGACAACTGCTCTCGCTTGAGAGCGGCAACAGCGGCTGGCTTGCCGGCGCGGGCATGCTGAACTATCGCAGCGGCGGTCTCGGTTTTGATCGTCTGACGGCCTTCGAGGCGCCGTTTGAGGTTTCCATCGCGGGTGGCTATCGGGCGCGGTTGTCGGTGATCGCCAAGCCGGTTTTTCTTGATTCCGGACAGGCCGATGGCTCGGCGGTGATGACCGTCGTTGAATCGACGACCTCGGGCAGCAAGCAGGTGGCGATTCCCACGCCGATCGGCACGCTGACCGCGACGGACACCACGCTTCCCGCGCAGCAAAATGCAAGCGGCATTGGCGGCGAGGTGCAACTGAGTTTTCCGCACTTTGCGATTGCGGGCGGCAGCACGCCCTATGGTTTTCTGGTGCAGACCTTTACCGGGCGGCTCAACTGGAACCCGGGCGGCGGTCCGGTCACCGTCAACTTCAGCCGCGATTCGGTGAAGGATTCGCAGCTTTCCTACGCGGGATTGCGTGATCCGGCCGGGGATTCGCTCGGTGTCGAGGGGCAGATCTGGGGCGGCGTGGTTGCCAACCAGGGTTCGCTGCAAATCGCTCGTGGAGACGCGCAGTCGGGCTACTACTTCAGCATCGGTGGCCAGACGCTTGAAGGCTACAAGGTCGAGCACAACTCCCGCTTCGATGGCGGCGGTGGTGCTTACTGGCGCGCCTGGACTGATCCGGAGAATGGTCTTCTGAATATTGGCGTGAACTTTTTCGCCATGCACTATGAGAAAAACCAGAATGCCTTCACGCACGGCATGGGCGGCTACTTCAGTCCGCAGGCCTACTTTTTGGCCAACGTGCCGCTGACCTGGACGGGGCACTACCTGACGCGCCTGCACTATGTGGTTGCGGGAGGCCTTGGCCTGCAGGCCTTCCAGGAGGACAAAACGCCGCTGTGGCCGCTCATTGGCGACAAGGCGCTTGAGACGAGCATGAGCTATGCTTCGCTGCCGGCAAAGACCAGCGTAGGAACCAACTTCGACGTGCATGGGCAGGCTGCCTACCAGATCAGCCCGCACTGGATTGCCGGCGCCAGCTTTGGTGCCAACAATACGCGCGACTACAAGGCCGGTTCGATTGGCTTTTCCGTGCACTATCTCTTCCGCGCGCAGCCCGCAACGGCGAGCGGACCGACGGGCCTGTTCCCGACCGATGGCCTGCGTCCGCTCCGCGTGCCATAGAAGGCAACTCTCTCCACGAAAAAAGGAGCGAGCCAACCGGCTCGCTCCTTTTGCATCCATGGAAGAAATTGATTACCCGCGGTGCAGTGGCTTGTTCATGGGGACAACCTGCACGGTGACATCGCGCACCTCATTGAGGAAGCGGTTGAGCACGGAGCCGTGCAATAGAATATCCCAGCGCGTGCGGGCCGACTGGCCGAAGACCACATGCGAGATGTTTTCCTGTTGCGCGAAGTGAATCAACGCGTCGGAGACGTGACGATCGGTAAGCATGACGACCTTGGCGCCAAGATCGCGCGCCATCCGTTCGTACTCTTCGATGCGGTGCTGCGCCTCGGCGTCTTCGATGCTCTTGTTCTCGGGCGCATGGACATAGACCGCGTACCAGTTGGTGGCGAGACGCCCGGCGATGCGGGAGCCGACGCGCAGCAGCCGCTCGGTGCCGGGCCGGGTCGACAGGCAGACCATGACCTTCTCTGGAATCGGCGCCTGTTCGAGACCCTGCGTGCGGCGATACTCGGCGGCACGGCTCGAGACCTGCTCGGCGGTGGTGCGCAAGGAAAGCTCCCGCAGCATGTTCAGATTGCCCTTGCGGAAGAAGTTGGCCAGTGCCTGCTCGACCTTGTCGAGGGCGTAGATCTTGCCCTGGCGCAGGCGCGAACGCAGTTCCTCGATGGTGACGTCAACGTTGACAACCTCATCGGCGCGCTTGAAAAAGCTGTCGGGCACCGTCTCGCGAATCACGGTGTTGGCCGAGCGATTGACGGCGTCGTTGAGCGTCTCCAGATGCTGAATGTTGACGGCCGTCATGACGTTGATGCCGGCATCGAGCAGTTCAATCACGTCTTCGTAACGCTTGCGGTTGCGACAGCCGGGCACGTTGGTGTGCGCCAACTCGTCAACGACGACCGTATGCGGATGGCGCTTGAGGATGGCGTCCAGATCCATGTCCGTCATGGTGACGCCATGGTAGGGAATCACGCGGGGGGGGATGATTTCGAGATCGCGAATGCGCGCCTCGGTCTCCGCGCGGCCATGCGTATCGACCAGGCCGATGACGACATCGATGCCAAGTTGATGGCGCATGGTGTAGGCGTTGCTGAGCATCTGATAGGTTTTGCCAACACCGGGCGCGGCACCAATATAAATGCGGAGCTTGGCGGGCTCGGGCTGTTTTTCAAGAACGATCTCTGCCATGATTAGCCCACCTCGACTGGATGATGCGATGTACGCGCGACGGCGACCGGCACGGTGAAGCGGAAGGTCGATCCGTGGCCAAGCCGGCTTTCGACGGCGATTTGTCCGCCGAGCGCTTCGACCAGACGTCGTGCCAGTGCGAGACCAAGTCCCGAGCCCTTTTCCGAGAAGGCGCTGAAGCGGTCAAAGATGGCACCGAGCCGCTCAGCCTCAATGCCGCGGCCGCTGTCACGCACGGTAAATTGCACAAAGTCCTTGATCTCTTCGGCGGCGAGCAAAACGTCGCCATCGTCGGGCGTAAAGCGAATGGCGTTCGACAGCAGGTTGTCGAGAATCGAGCGCAGGGCGCGACGGTCGACGCGCACGGCCGGCAGATCGCTGTAGGCCTGTATCTCAAGGTGAATGTGTTTGGCGGCGGCCTCGTCACAGTAGCGGTCGCGGGCCTTGTTCAAGGCCTGAATCGGATAAATGTCTTCGAGCTTCAGCTCGCGCTTGCCGCTGTCGATTTCGGCGACCTCGGTCAGATCGCTCATCAGGTCGTCAAGGTTTTCCGACTCGTTCAATGCTGCTGCAACCAGTTCCGACTGCAGCGGGCGCAACTCACCACCATAGCCCTGGGCAATCGAATAGAGGCCGCGGCGCAATTGCAACAGTGGTCCGTGCAGCTTGTGGCTGGCTACGGCGATGAACTGCGATTTAAAGCGGTCGGTGTCTTGCAGGCTGGTGATGTCTTCGAGCGTGGTGACGGCACCGAGCAGCCGGCCTTCGCCATCGCGCATCGGGGTCGTGCGCATGCGGTAGCTGCGCGATTGCGCGCCGATGCGCATCGGCAACAGGGTGGACTCGCCTTCGGTGGCTACGGCCTTCTGCATGGAAATGGCATCGCGGATGGCACCGAGAATCTTGTCTCCGCCGGGCGTGTTGACGAGCGCCATGCGGTCGTTGACGGCGTCGCCGAGCAGCTCCTTGGCCGCCTGATTGACCTTGAGAATCTGGCCACGGCCGTCGGTGACGATGATCGGCTCAAAGATGGATTGCAGCACGGCATCGGAGAGCTGAAACTCCATCTGGCGGCGGCCGGCCTCGGAGTCGCGCAACTCGCGCAGCCGGTTGGCGATGCGGCCCAACTCGCTGGCGATCACGCCGAAGTCGTCACGGCTGTTCCATTCAATGCGGTGCTCAAGATTGCCCTGGGCAATGCGCCGCGCATCACTGGCCAGCGCATGGATTGGCCACAGGACCAGGTAGACGACGGCGACGGAAATCAGCAATGCGGCGATGGCAAAACCAATGGCCAGTTGCCCCAGCCCGCCTGCCGCCAAGGTGCGATAGCTGAGAAGAACCAGCCCGATCGTCAGCCCGGCCAACAAGGTACAACCGAGAATCAGCCGCTGAGTGAGATTGAACATGCCCCGGACTCTCCCTGCAGTTGTGCGGAGAGCGCCATTGCTCTTCGTCCAACAAAGCCGTCTTCCGCGCATTGGTCTCCGCGTGTGAAAACAGGCCAATCTCTATTCTCGTGGAAAGCCTTCCGCAATGCAAAGTTTATGGTGCATAAATGGAGCCAGTAGTGCCACTTCGGCTATGGAATCTCGCATACTGAAAGCCTGCCATTGTGCCAGTGGCAGGCGAGTCCGGCCGGTGCCGGGTCAGAGACCAGCACCCAATCCACGCCAAAGCGCGTTTTCAATTTCTGGAAGTCGGCCAGAGTAAAGTTCTTCCAGTTTTTTCCCGCCTGGCTTTGCACGTACCAGACGGGCGCGAGGCGCGGCACCTGGGTCACCACAGCCGTATCCTTGACGGCGTCGGCCAACTGGCTGCGTTCGGCAAGAGCACGAAAACCGTGTACGTCCTCGCCACGCGTGTCCAGATAATAGGGGTCGAGCGCGAAGTAGGCATCGGTCGGCGTGTGGGTCCGAATCCAGGCGAAGGCCTCGACCCAGGGATTCGGGCTCGGCTGGCCGGGAAGCTCCAGGTGCGGCGTATCGTCAAATTGCGCGCATTCTGCCGCCAGCATGGCGGAGTTGAAGACCAGAAGATAGGCGACCCAGCGCCATGCATGCGTTTTCAACAAGAATCTTCCGAGAAGGCTTCCCCCCATCAGGCAGAGAAAAACATAGACCAGTTGCAGATAGCGCATGGGTTGAAAGGGCGTGATGCGGATCAGGGCCGGCGAGCCGAGTGCGATCATGGTGAAGCATTGCAGGACGAGCGCATAGGCAAAGACCGCGCAGGCAAAGCGCGCCAGCCGCCGGTGCTGGTGCTTTTCCGCCATGCGCCAGAGCAGAAAGAACAGCACCAGCGGGGCAATGGCGCCGAGCCACTCATACCACTGCCATTTGTAGAGGTAATAGTAGGTGCGCGTGTCGAGCGCCTGCTTCCACAGGGGATTCGGCGGCTCGAAGATCCAGCCCAGCGGCAATGCCGCCGCCATGCCCGTGCCGGTTATGCGCCAGCGTGTCAGCCGGGTATAGGTTGCATCGTTGAGTGCCAGCACAAGTGTCAGGCAGAAGAGGATTCCCACCGCGGCCATGATCGGATGAACGACAAAAGCAAGCGTGAGCAAGGGAGCGGCGACCCAGCGCTGACCGTGCAGAATCCGCGCGACGGCCAGAAGAATCAGCGCGGTCGCGACGTTGCGTGGATGCAGGTGTTGATCGAGAAGAAACAGCCCGGTGCCGGCCACCGGCAGCGTAAACATCGCGGCCACCATGGCCACGCCGGCCCAATGCTCATAGGTATTGCGAAACAGCGCGCGCGCTATCGACCAGCAGGCATAGATGGTCAGCAGAATCGAAGCGAACTGCCAGAGCAAGGCCACGGTGCCAATCGAAAGGCCTGTGCCGCGCACCGTGGCGCCGACCCAATCATCGAAGAGTGTGGCTTGCAGTTGCAGTTGGAAAAAATCGGCATCGTGCGGATACAGATTCGGATCGACGTTGTGCTTGATCGCGGCCAGATACACGCCGTCGTCCTCAAAACCTGGGTGATAGCCAAGAACGGCAAAGCCCAGAAGGGAAAAAAACACCACGCCAACAAGGTTGGCCAAGTTGTGCCACTTCAGTTTCATGCTGATTTGCCGAGCCGGGGATAGGAATAGCTGCACTCTGTTAGACGGACCCGAAGGGGAATCTATTGCAGCAGCGACTTTCATCCTACAGAGGTAAAGCTCTGAAGCAAAGGGCTACTGATTGAAAAAATTGCTAAACCGTGGGCAAAAAATGGCGCAACAGAAGAAAACCGGCTACACCGGCGAAAAAGACCAGCGCCATGCGGATGCCCGGATGCTGGTTGACCTCTGGAACCAGGTCACTGGCGCCGACATAGAGCGCCACGCCCGCCGAGATGGGCAGTCCGTAGGGCATCCAGACAGGAGCCAACTCGATCAGCGTCACGCCTACCAGTGTTGCGCCCGCCAGCGTTACGGCCGAATAGAAGGCAGAGCTGCGACTGCGCCCGCTGGCCAGCATAACCGAGGCCATGGTGAAGCCCTCCGGCACCTTGTGCAGCAGAATCGCCAGAAAAATCAGCCAGCCGAGCCGGTTTGAAAGCACAAAGCCCGAACCGATGGCCACGCCGTCAAACAACGCGTGAACGCTGAGGCCGATCATGACCGAGCTGCTGGTGCGCCGCGAAACGAACTCTTCGTGATGCGTCTCTTCGCCGTAATGAAAATGTGCGTTGATGGTGTGCTCAAGCAGATGCACGACGCAGTAACCGGCCATGATCAGCACCGGCCCAAGTCGCGGGCTCTGCTGCAGGCTCTCGGGCGTCATCTCAACAAGAGCAGTGGCCATCAGAAACCCAGCGCCGAGGGCGACAAAGTAGCGCAGGTAGCCGTCGACCCACTTGGCGCGCACCAGCAGCGTTCCGCCGACAATATCTGCCAGCGCTGCAATGGTGCCGAGGATCAGGGAAGTTCGAAGCATCGTGGAGTGAACGCGGCCTATCTCTGCGTTGTGCGCGCAAAGCCGCCTCTCCGATGATACAGGAAGAGAAGCAAGGATGCACTCTTCCTGCGACGGCGAACCAGGGCCTGAGCCCGCTCGCACGCCGTGGGAAGAGAGAGACTTACCGCGTTTCCGCGCAGGCCAGCACGACGATTGCTGCCAGCCCGAGAAAGAGCACGCACTGCTCCATGCGCTCGCTCTGCTTGTGCAGCCTGTTGAAGTGGGCTCGCGCCGGATGGGTTTCGGCAACCTTGTTGATCGCCCCACCGGCAGCAACGCGGTCGCGCTCCATCGAGGGCGTGATGACGAATTGCGAGTAGGCGGTCGCGGCCATCATCAGCACAACCAGGCAGGCAGCGGCCACGGCGAGCTTCGGTCGCGTCATGCCCAGCGCAGGCGCAAAGGTCAGCGAAGCCAGCGCCAGAATGCCGCAGATGAGTCCCATCCAGTGCAGGGTGCGCAGCAGGCTGCCGACGATGCTTCCGGCCGTGTGCGTGTCGGGGGAAAGTGTGCGGAAGACGGTGGCGGCAACGAAGGGGAAGAAGATCTCCGCGCCAATCCAGACGATGAACGCGAGAGACAGTACGCAGCGAAGAAGTATCTTCATGCAGGCAGTGTACAGGGAAGAGAAAACAGTGAACAGAGTTTTTGCTCTGTTCACTATTTCTATGCTCCGTAGACCGACGGTCGGCCAATGAGCCGTTGAATGCGCTGGCGCACCGGAGGATGCGTCGAGAACAGGCTCGCAAAGGATTCGCCCGAAAGCAGCGGCGCAATGATGAACATGTGGGCCGTGCTTGGCGAGGCCTCGAGCGGAATCTGCTGGCTGACGCCGGAGATCTTTTCGAGTGCGCGGGCCAGCCCCTGCGGGTTGCCAGTTAGCTCTGCCGCGCTGGCATCGGCCGCGTATTCGCGTGTGCGCGAGACCCAGAGCTGGATCAGCATGGCGGCAAAGGGTGCCAAAATCATCATGATCAGCCCGGCCGCGCCACCGCCCTCGTCGTCGCGGTCGCGGCGGCCTCCGCCGAAGATGCCAGCCCAGAAGGCCATGCGCGCAATCATGGTGATGGCGCCGGCCAGCGTGGCGGCAATGGAACTGGTCAGAATATCGCGATTGCGGACATGGCCCAGCTCGTGCGCCAGCACGCCCTCCAACTCCTCATCGTTGAGCACGCCGAGAATGCCTTCGGTGACGGCGACCGAGGCGTGGCTCGGATTGCGGCCGGTGGCAAAGGCATTGGGCGAGTTCGACGGGATCACGAAGATCTTCGGCATGGGAATCCGCGCCTTGGCCGTGAGCCGTTCGACGGCCTCGTAAATGCGTGGCAGCTCCTCGCGCGAGGCGGGGCGCGCGCCGCTCATGGCCAGAGCGATCTTGTCGGAAAAAAAGTAGCTGAAGAAGTTCATGGCTGCGGCCATCACAAAGGCAATCAGCGCGCCGCTCTGGCCGCCAAAAAAGTCGCCGGCCAGGATCAGCAGCAAAGTCAGTCCCGTCAGCAAAAATGTGGTCTTCAAACCGTTCACGCGGTGAAACCTCCGCTTTCTATTCTGCACTGGATAGACGCGATTTGCAGGGGAAAGTCGCGCCAGAGCATTTTCCCCATTGCTGTAGAGGGAAAACGGGATGTCGGGGGCCTTTTCCTCGCACGTGTATGGGGAAAATGCAGCTAAAAAGCAGACGCGAAGCCCGAAGGCTCCGCGTCGATTTCGTGCAACGATGTGTAAAAGAAGGGATTACTGCTTTTTCAAGGCGCGCTTGATGACGACTTCGAGGGCCGCCTTGTTCTCCGCGTACTCCTGTTCGCTGATCGCGCCCGAGAGCCGGTCGCTTTCAAGCTGGAACAGTTCGTCCTTCAACGCGCCGCGCAGACCGGACTCGTTCGGCGTGGTCGGAGCCGTGGGCACGGCAGCGGGCATGGGCGCTGTCGCGGTTCCCGCCGGTTTGCGCAACAGAAAGGCCGCACCAGCCGCCATCAGCGCAATGAGCGTGCCCAGAATCCACCACTTGTACTTCGACAGCGGATCGGCCATCGCATTCGGTGCGCCGATGCCGCCGCCGGGCTGGCCCGCCGCGGGGTTCTGCGAGGCTTGTCCGCCCTGGTCTTCGCGCGGCAGCGATCCGGTGCCAGAGATGGTGAAGCTGATGGTCTTGTTGGCCGGAGCATTCTTCAGCAGATAGGTCAACACGCCCGGGTCAGCCTGCACCTGCTTGAGGGCGATACCGTCGAGCGCCGTGAAGCTCATGCTCTTCGGCGTCAGCACCGCGAAGTTGTCGGCCGGCAGCACTAGCACCGAGTGGAAGGTGTAGCTGCCGCCCGCGTAGGGCAGGGTATAACCGACCTGGAAGAGCGTGTCCTTGTCGCCGTCATCGGGCTGAATCGGAAAGTCGTAGTAGTAGTGATTCTTGGTCTCGGCCGGGGTCAGCTTCAGGTTGGTCGGCAGGCCATTCGGTCGTTGCGCGCCGGTCGTGGTCACCGTGGCGTCGGCGGGCAGCACGATCTCGAAGGACTTCTTGCTCCACTGTGTCGTGGCCGGCTTCGAGGTGTTGTGCACAAAAATGCGCTCGTTGACGCGCAACTGTCCATTGTCGGCCTCGACCTCGATCACGTCGGTGTCGATGGTGACACCGGAGACCTTCGCGGCCACGTCATACACGGTAATGTCGCCCGGCTTGCCGTCCTGCGGCGCGCCAATGTAGTAGCCCGCGCCCTGATGCGTCACGCGGATCAGATAGGAACTCGTGCCCGGCTCGGTCAGCTTGTAGTGGCCATTGGCGTCGGTCGTCGTCTTGGTCACCTCGCCCATGGCGGCGGCCACATCCACCAGAACCACCGTGTCACCGGTGGCGGGCTTGCCCGTGGTCTTGTTCGAGACCGTGCCGGTCAGCGTGGCGGCCTGCGCCAACGCAGCCGAGGCGAGCAGCGCCGAGGCCAATGCGCGTGTTGCAAACGTAAGGTTTTTCATCGTAGGGAACAAACTCCTTCTTGCTGCGGCGTGGATAGAACCCGCGCCGGTTTATGCCTTTTCCGTCTGTGCAATCTCGGCGAGCAGTTCGGTGGTTTCCTGGTCGAGAACCTTCTTCTGCGCCAGAAAGTCTCCTTCAGGATACTTGCCGGCGCGGAACTCGAAGTCCAGATCGCGCAGGTTTTCCTCAAGCTGTTCCTTGCGCTCAATCAGGTAGTCGAGCCGCGTTTTTTCGCGCGATTCCGCGGCCGTGCCCGCTGGCCAGAAGGTATAGAAGAAGACAGCCACGAGTAGCAACAGGCTGGCGACGAGTCCTTGAGCTTCATTCATCCCTGCACCTCCGTCGCCGCGATCTGCGCGGCTTTTTTGCTGGGCACCAGAGCAAAGAGCACGCCCAGCACCATCACGATTAGCCCGATCCAGATCCAGCTCACCAGCGGATTCAAAAAGGCCTTGATGATCGGCTGATTCGTGTCCGGGTTCGCGCCCTCATAGACCACATACAGATCCCAACCCGGCACCGAGTGAATGGCGACCATGGTCTGCGGCTGCTCGCTGGCCAGATAGACGCGCTTTTCCGGCATCATCTGGAACTGCACCGCACCGTTCTTCCAGACGTTGAGCATCGCATATTCGGACTGGAAGTTCTCATTCGAGTCCTGCGTGAAGCCGGTGCACTCGAGCGTATACGGGCCAATCTGCATCTTCTGGTGCAGCGCCAGTTCGCTTTCGGCCGTCTGGTTGAAGGCCGCCCCGGCAAGGCCGACAAAGACCAGCACCACGCCGAGATGCACAATGTAGCCGCCGTAACGACGGCTGTTGCGCCGCATCAATGTCCAGGTGGAGACGACGAGATTGCTGCCCGTCTGCCGTGCCACGGCGCGTGCGCCGCGTGCAAATTCAGAAACGACAGCGACGATGACCGCCGCGCCCAGTCCCAGTGCCACCAGCGCGTACAAGGCGCCCGAGGAGAAGCTGCCGCCCTTCCACGGATTCGCGCCCAGCAGATAGGCCACGATCACCGTAAGCCACAGCGCGATGCACGGCGCCACGAAGTTCCGCCGCACGGCGCGCAGCGAGGTCGCCCGCCAGGGCAGCAACGGTCCAACGCCCGCGAGGAAGAGCAGAAACAGGCCAATGGGCACCGCGACATTGTTGTAGAACGGCGCGCCGACGGTGACCTTGCTGCCATTGATCGCTTCGGTGAACATCGGGAAGAGCGTTCCCCACAGAATCACGAAGCAGGCCGTCAGCAGCACCAGATTGTTGAACATGAAGCTGGACTCGCGGCTGACCAGCGATTCAATGCGCCGGTCGCTCTTGAGGTGATCGCGCCGCTTGATGTAGACCGTCAGGCAGACCACGAAGACGATGACCATAAAGGTCGCGAACCAGTTACCGATGGAGCTTTTGGCGAAGGCATGCACGGAGCTGACCAGCCCGGCGCGCGTCAGCATGGTGCCCAGCAGCGTCAACAGAAAGGTCGAGAAGATCAGCCAGACATTCCAGCTCTTCATCAGACCCTTCTTCTCCTGCATCATGACCGAATGCAGAAAGGCCGTGCCGGTCAGCCACGGCATGAAGCTCGCGTTTTCAACCGGGTCCCAGGCCCAGTAGCCGCCCCAGCCCAGCACCGCATAAGCCCAGTGCATGCCGAGGAAGACGCCGATCGTCAAAAACATCCAGGTCACCAGCGTCCAGGTGCGCGTGATGCGAATCCATTTTTCACCCGGATAGCGCATGATGAGCGCGGCCAGCGCAAAGGCGAAGGGCACCGAGAAACCGACGTAGCCGAGGTAGAGCATCGGCGGATGGATGACCATCTCGGGATACTGCAGGAGCGCATTCAACCCGTTGCCGTCGTCCGGCAGTGGCCCCGGCGTCAGCGCAAAGGGGCGCACGGCAAAGTTCAGCACCGCCAGAAAGAAGACCTGAATTCCGGCCAGAATCGTGCCCGCGTAGGCGTAGAGCTTGACGTCGGTCTTGTGGCGCAGCCGCAGGATAAACGAGAAGATGGCCAGCAGCCAGCCCCACAGCAGCAACGAGCCTTCCTGCCCGCTCCACAGCGCTGCAAATTTGTAGTAGACAGGCAGCGCGCGGTTGGAGTGCTCGGCGATGTAGACAATGGAAAAATCGTTGGTGAACGCGGCCCAGATCAGGGCAAAGGCAGCCGCGGAGATCGCCAGAAAACCGGCAATGCCTGCCCGTCGCGCGGTCTCTGCCAGCCGTTCGGGCGCAACGCGCACCGGACGACGCGTGGCCATCAGCCACAGCGCCAAAGCACCTGCGCAAAGGTTATAGGCGGCCAGCGCCAGGGCGATCAGAAGAGAAAAGCTGCCAAAGGTTGCCATCCAAACTCCCGGGGATGATTCTTGCACGCGTGCCGCCATGCAGAGCCGGCAATGTTTCGCCTGCGACCCAAGGGAGGATTGAACTTGGCAACATGGTGATTCTCAGTCAGTTGCGCAGCTTGAACTCACAGGGAATTTGCAGGCGGATCGTTTGCCGCCCTTCGAATTATCCACTGTCATCATAGGGGACAAAGGTGATCTAAATCACTTTTAGGCAAGATTTTGGTCGGGAAGAGGTGGAAAAGTGAACAACAGCTTCATTCAGGCCGCGGTTGCCTTCGAAGGGTTCAGATTCGCCGAGGGGTTGAGCTCCTTGATCAGGAGCATGATCTCGTCGGCAGCGATGGGCAGCGGAGCGAAATGGGCATTGGCTGTCGCATAATCGGACGCGGTTTCATGCTCGCATCCCAAAATGAGAACAGGCAGGGAGGGTAACCGCGCGCCAAGCTCGGCCACAAAGGCCGGACCGCTGAAACCGGGCATGTGATGGCCCAGGATGACCAGGCAGAGCTGCTCCGCAAAGCCGTGCTGCTCAATCAGACAGAGCGCCTCGGCGGCGTCCTTGACACGCTCAACATCGGCGAAGTGTTTTTCTAGAATAGACTTGCGCGCGAACGCTTGGAGCGGATCGTCGTCGACCAAAAGAATTGTGCTCATGATGCCCCAGGGGACGTGGGTTTGCTCGTCGTGCAAATCCTCTACGTCTCGTACATGCTGAGATGTCTGCGACCCGATTTGGGTTGCTTGTGACGTCCCGCTTATTGGGAATTGCTAAAAACTGTCTCGTGTGGAACAGCTTTGTCTCCGATAGAGAGAGTAATGAAATCGCTCAAGATTACACACACGATCTACCTGTTGCTGGGCAGCGCCTTGCTGGCCGGTGGCATTGCGGCAACCTATCTGATGGTGCGCTGCTCCAGTGTCAGTGCCTCCTACACGCAAATCATCGGCAATGAGGTGACGCAGGCGCAGCAGGTACGCGCGATTCAGCTCAACTTCAAAAAACAGGTGCAGGCCTGGAAGGATATTCTGCTGCGCGGTCGCGACGATGCCGCCTTGGCCAAGTACAACCAGGAGTTCCATACGCGCGCGGCCGATGTGCAGTCGGCGGTTCAGGCATTGTCCACCAAGGTCGACGATCCTCAGGCCAAACAACAGTTGAGCGACTTTGGCTCGCAGGTCGCCGTGCTCAATCAGCAGTATGAGGCAGCGCTTGCCGATTATCGCGTAAGCCGCGACTTTGCCGCCGCGGATGCCGCTATGAAAGGCAAGGATCGCGCACCGACCGACACTCTCGACAAGGTTGCCGGCCGGCTTACGGATCTGGCGGCTTCGGTTCCAGCGGCCGTCACCACAAGGCTGCATCGCGAGCAAGCGGTCATGACTGTGATTCTCGTGCTTTTGTGGGTCGTTTTAGGAATTTGGAGTATAGCCTTCGCTCGATCGCTTGGCGTGCGTCTGAATGCCAGCGTGCACTTCGTGCGTCGTATTGCGGAAGGCGATCTAACGGCAGAGGCGACTGTCGAAGAGCGTGGTGACGAACTTGGCGAACTGATTGCCGCCATGACGCACATGCGCGATCAGTTGGCGCGCATGGTGGGCGAGATGCAGCAGATTACGCGCTCGTTGACCAGTGACTCGAGCGACGTGGCGCATACCTCCGCGCGAATCAGCCAGACCATCGAGGAACAGCAGAAGCAGTCGACGCAGGTGGCCGCTGCGCTGGAGCAACTGATTGCCAGCGCGCGCGAGGTGGCCGGCCATTGCAAGGAGGCGAGCCATTATGCCGACCAGACCGGAGGTCTTGCCGCCGACAGCAGTCGCAGTGTCGAGAATGTGGCCAATGATGTGCGCGCCTTGGCCAGTGCGGTTGAACACAATGCGCAGGCCGTGGTCGACCTTGGCGAGCAGACGCGGCAGATTGGGCAGGTTGTGAATCTGATTGAGGAGATTGCCGGACAGACGAATCTTCTGGCGCTCAATGCGGCCATCGAGTCGGCCCGTGCCGGAGAGCAGGGCAAGGGGTTTGCCGTTGTTGCCGGCGAGGTGCGGCGGCTGGCCGAGCGCACGACGGCGGCAACCAAGGAGATTGCCGGTGCCGTGCAACAGATTCAGTCAGGCACCGAGGGCGTCGTCAACGAGATTCAGGGCAATGCGGAGCGCGTGCGGCAGAGCGTTTCTGCCGCCGATGCCGCGGCCCAATCGCTGACCGTGCTGGGAACCAGCGCCGAAGAGGTGCGCCAGCGCATTGCCCAGATCGCGCATACCTCGGATGAACAGTCGGACGCGACAGGGCTGCTCGGCCGGTCCATGAATCAGATTGCCTCGGGCATTACCGCCTCGTCAGAGAGCGTCGAGGCCTCGGTGCGCACCGCCAAGGATCTAGCCGGTCTTGCGCATGAACTCGACGAGCAGAGTGCGCAGTTCCGCATCGAAGGCGGATCGGGTTCTCATCATCGCGCCGCCTGATCCACCACGCGCTTGCTTATAGCTCGGGCCGCATGCCGTGATGGCGTGCGGCCCGCTTGCGTTGAGTTAGCTGAAGAGAAATTCCTTCTCGCGCAATTCCTTGATGGTGTCGCGCAGCCGCGCGGCTTTTTCGAACTCGAACTTCTTTGCGGCCTCGCGCATCTCGGCCTCAAGTTTGGTCATGTGCGCGTCGAGCTCGGCCTGCGTCTTGAACTCCGGCATCGCCGCCGTCTCTTCTTCTCCAATATCGCCGTACTCGCTCTTGAGAATCTCGGCCAACCCCATGTCGATGGTGCTGGTGACCGATTGCGGCGTAATGTTGTGCTCCTCGTTGTACGCACGTTGAATCGTACGGCGGCGGTCGGTCTCGTCGATGGCCCGACGCATGGAGTCGGTCATTCTGTCGGCGTAGAGAATCGCTCTGCCTTCCAGGTGTCGCGCGGCGCGGCCAATGGTCTGGATCAGCGCGCCGGAGCTGCGCAAAAAGCCTTCCTTGTCGGCATCGAGAATCGCCACCAGCGAAACCTCTGGCAGATCGAGTCCCTCGCGCAGCAGGTTAATGCCGATCAGCACGTCGTACTCGCCCTTGCGCAGGCTGGCCAGCAGCTTCACGCGCTCGAGCGTCTCAATCTCCGAATGCATGTAGCGGCAGCGCACGCCCACCTCGGTGTAGTAGCCCGCCAGATCCTCGGCCATGCGCTTGGTC